>DDCZ01000023.1 GCA_002336485.1 Flavobacteriales bacterium UBA1993 | reverse complement strand
CAAATGTTGGCTTTTCGCATTCCAGGAGGGCCTAGAATTTTTTCCGATTCCTTGGCTCTGAGCTCTCCAGTTGTCTTAACTGAAACTGAAAGATTTCCCCGGACAACCTTGGCCGTGGCTTCGATGGATTCGTCCCCAGTTTGGAGACTGAAATACAGAATGGTGATGGCAGCAAGTATACCTGCGGCTAATAAATATTTGCGATTCATAACAAGCTATGGTCGGTAATGATTGTCGAATATATTTTCAACGACTTGCGCCCCAACACAAAGTTGCCTGATATTATGAATTATTGGCAGGAATTCAATGAAATTTGAGCGATTCGCAGTCCTTAACATGATAGAAGCCAACATGTGTTCGGCGGCCATTTCAAAACGATTTAATTCAAGTTGATTTGCCGCATGAGATTTGGTCACTTTCTTCGTTCTATCTACCCCTCAAGATATTAACTTCGCGCCCATGTCTAAAGTAGCTTTAATTACGGGCGTCACGGGTCAGGATGGCGCATATCTCGCTGAACTTCTTCTTGAAAAAGGATACATCGTTCATGGCGTCAAACGCAGAAGTAGTTTATTTAATACTGCTCGGATCGATCATCTATATCAAGATCCACATGAGAAGGATCGAAAATTCCACCTTCACTATGGCGATTTAACGGATAGCACAAACCTCATCCGAATCGTTCAAGAAACTCAGCCTGACGAGATCTACAACCTAGCGGCTCAGAGCCACGTAAAAGTCTCCTTTGACTCACCAGAATATACTGCCAACGCTGACGCACTGGGTACTCTGCGATTGCTGGAAGCGATTCGAATCTTAAAGCTTGAGAAAAAAACAAAGTTTTACCAAGCTTCGACGTCTGAACTCTACGGATTAGTTCAAGAAGTGCCGCAGTCCGAGACGACGCCATTTTATCCAAGGAGCCCGTATGCGGTGGCTAAATTGTATGCATTCTGGATATGCACGAATTATAGAGAAGCCTATGACATTTTTGCGTGTAATGGGATTCTATTTAACCACGAATCTCCGCTAAGGGGAGAGACTTTCGTTACAAGAAAAATCACCCGAGCCGCTGCTAAGTATAAATTAGGATTACAGGATAAAATATACCTAGGTAACCTCGATGCCAAACGAGATTGGGGACATGCAAAAGATTATGTTGAGGGCATGTGGCGCATGTTGCAGCAAGATAAGCCTGAGGATTTTGTGCTTGCCACTGGCAAAACAATCCCGGTCCGTGAGTTTGTTGAGCTATCGTTTAAAGAGGTAGGAGTTGATCTTGAGTGGGAAGGAGCCGGCATTGAGGAGAAGGGTATAAACAAGGCTACAGGAAAAGTAATTGTTGAAGTTGATCCAAAGTATTTCAGACCGACCGAGGTGGACTTATTAATCGGTGATCCTACCAAGGCAAAAGAACAACTTGGATGGGTGGCAACGCACACCGTGGAGCAATTATGCCATGACATGGTAGCTGCAGATTTAGAACGTTTCACACGAGATAAACATCTCATGGATGCAGGCCACGACATAATTCAGTCACACGAGTAATGCTTCTTGAAGATAAGATTTTCGTAGCGGGCCACCGCGGTATGGTGGGCTCTGCCTTGGTTCGAGCTTTGAAAAAAGCTGGGCACTCAAATCTCATCACTCGGACGTCCTCTGAATTGGACCTTAGTAATCAGGCTCAGGTCAACGAATTTTTTGAATCTGAGAAACCAAAATTTGTTTTCATGGCCGCCGCGAAAGTGGGCGGTATTGTAGCGAACAATACATATCGGGCTGAGTTTCTGTATAACAACATTATGATAGAGGCCAACGTGGTTCATGCATGCCATCTGTATAAGGTGGAAAAAATGCTTTTCCTTGGCTCGAGTTGTATCTATCCAAAATTAGCACCTCAGCCGCTAAAGGAGGAATATCTGCTTGCTGGGTATCTGGAACCCACAAATGAACCCTATGCATTGGCCAAAATTGCGGGGATTAAGTTGGCGGAATCGTACCGAGATCAATACGGATGTAATTTCATTTCTGCTATGCCCACGAATTTGTACGGGCCAAATGATAATTATGATCTCCAAAATTCGCACGTGCTACCGGCACTCTTACGTAAATTTCATTCGGCGGTTCAGTCTGGGGCCAAAGAGGTCGAAATCTGGGGGTCGGGAAACCCAAGACGGGAGTTTATGCATGTCGATGATCTGGCCGACGCTTGTTTGTTTCTTATGAAGTCTTACGACGACAGAGGGTTTGTGAATGTCGGAACTGATTCTGATGTCTCAATTCGCGAGCTTGCCGAGCTCATTGCGGAAGTCACTGGATTTCGTGGAAAGTTAGAATTTGATCATTCTAAGCCGGATGGCACACCGCGAAAGCTGATGGATGTAGGCAGACTTCACCGATTGGGATGGTCACATCAGTACAACTTACGTTCAGGGATTGAATCGGTTTATGCGGGGGTAAAAGACTTACCACCCTTTACTATTTCAGCCTAATTTAGCGGGATGCTGCGGAGTACACTCATTTTAATCTTCTTGGTATACGGGATCTCGGCAACTGCCCAGTTGATAACATCTGCCTTAAATCCGGAGCAGACAAACCTGCTTCAGGCTTATGAGGCGCGTTCCGAACACCTGAAACCTACTGGTTATGCACCATACTTAATTTCCACGGTTAAGCAGGATTCAATCTTTGATGCGAACACAAGAAATTGGGAGCGAAAGAACTATAGTAACTGGATACTTCGGAAATTAAAAAATGAGCACCTTTTTGAGGTTGATAAGCAGGATTTTCATTTAGAAGGCGATGCGGCATTCAACTTAGAAACGGGAGATTATGTTGACGCGATTGGCCGAAGGGCATACACCAATACTCGAGGATATTCATTAAAGGGCACGGTTGGGAAACGCATTTTCTTTCAAACGACCTTTTTTGAGACCCAGTCGATTTTTACCAACTACATGGACAGCGTTGTTTCAACAAAGGGTGATTTTAACGAGACCGGCGGGAATCTTTACAACGATCGAGGTGCGGTTCCTGGATATGGCAGATGGAAACCATTCACCAGATATAAATCGAGTTATGACTACGATTACACCCTTGCCACAGGATCTTTTGGCGTTGCGATAAACGAGAATAGTTTTGTTCAATTTGGCCACGATAAGCAGTTTGTAGGGTATGGATATCGTTCTCACCTTCTCTCTGACGCATCTTCACCTTATCCCTTTCTAAGAGCTCAAATCAGCTTTTGGGAGGGTAGAGTTACCTACAATTCGACATGGGCGGTCTTGCAGTCGTTGGATCCAATTGTGGACGTATCCTATGGGAATAAGGAAGTAATGAATCGACGTTTGGGAGCGAGGTTCAATTACCTAAGTGTTCAGCCGGCTCCATGGTTCAGTTTTGGACTGTTTGATGGAACTACATGGACTTGGCGCAGAAACAGTAGTCCAGGAAGTATCGAGTACTATTCTCCGCATGGGTTTCTCTATACTGGAAATGGAATTAGGAACCATATAGTAGGTTTCAATGGACAAGCCACGTTGTTCAAAATGGTAAGAACCTATGGTCAATTTGCGCTGAACACAAAGGGCAGGGGAATGGCCGCCCAGGCTGGTGTAAAGGTCTTTGGTCCAGTCGATAATATGGTGCTCCAATTAGAGTACAACAAAGTTGGTCAGAACTACTATTACTATGCTCAAGGGGCGAATGGTACGGTGCTGATCGATGAGCCAATTCAAACCGGAACGCAGGCAATTGATTATTACCAAAACAACGACATGGTTCTTGGGCACCCAATGGGCGTGGCTCTTGACGAAATTCTCATTAAGGGATCGTATCGCCTGCGTGATTTCTTTGGTAATGGGTCTCTAAACATTGTAAATCAAAATTCAGTTTCAAACCCAAAAGACATTCTGTTTCTCATGGTAGAAGGCGGATATGTTGTCAACCCAAAATCGAATGCTCAAATCGCTGCGGGCATTCTATATCGAGACGAAAAAAGCTTGAATAATTCAGGAATGAAGACTGTCTATCCGTTTATTGCCATACGTACCAACTTGTTTAATCGATACCAAGACTTTTAAGTATGATCCACATTTTACTTGCATTCGGCACAGCTCTTCTGGTATCAATCCTTTCATTTCCAGCACTTATCAAGGTGGCGTATCTGAAGCGCCTTATTGATGAACCTGGTGAGGCTCGAAAACTTCACTTTAGACGAATCCCGACTATTGGTGGCATAATCATTTTTGCGGGAACGCTTTTCGCTTATCTGCTTTGGTACCCTTTTGAAGAGATGACTGATGTAACCCAAATGGGGCGAGCACTGAAAGACTTTCAATACATCGGCGCCACCATGATCATTCTATTCTTCATTGGAATTAAGGATGACATCATTGGTACAGCACCGGTTAAAAAGCTGGCCGGACACCTCATTGTTGCCTTTATTCTCGTCATCATGGGCGATATCAGAATTACGAGCATGCACGGAATATTTGGTGTTTATGATCTACCAGAATGGGGCGGAATTTTCTTGTCAATATTGAGCTACACCGTGATCGTGAATGCGATCAATCTAATTGATGGTATAGATGGATTAGCAGCGGGTATTGGGGTTATTGCCGCTGGAGCGATGGGGTCATGGTTCTTTTTAGCTGGCGCCGATGAGCACGCTGTACTTGCCTTTGCACTGGCTGGGTCTTTACTCGGGTTCCTCATTTATAATTTCTCCCCGGCCAAGATTTTTATGGGAGATAGCGGCTCTCTTACAATTGGCCTTGTTCTTTCGGTGCTGGCAATTAAGCTTATTGAGTACCCCACTGAAAACGTTCCAAATGAGCTGCTCGGAATATCAAAGCCCGTTTTTGCTATGGCGGCTTTGGCTTACCCATTAATAGATACCCTACGCATTTTTGTTTATCGAATTATTCGGGGTACATCGCCGTTTGCGGCAGATAAAAACCACATTCATCACAGGTTACTAGAATTGGGATTTGGACATAGAAAGGCAGTATTGCTCGTGTACGTATCCTCCATTTTTATCGTGCTATTAAGTACAAGCATTCATGAGGCACCGGGGATTGTTTTGATTGTTACCGCTCTTGTAGCATTGGTTATATCTCAAATTCCGGGAGTACTTGTATTAATCAAAAACAGAAAAAAAGTCAAGGCGTAAATTGAAGTATCTCCTTGGAATATCGTTGCTTGTGACCACTGCTCTGACTGCTGTTGGTCAGAATGCTTTTTTACCATTGGACTTCTATTCCACAATGCGAGCAGAGCGCAGTATGGTTGATTCCGTGCAGTCTCTTCACCCAGAAATTAGACCGTACAGCGCTTGGGTTGTTCAAGACAATAATGGAATGTTTCTAAATGGATCCGCAAAGCGAATTCGAACAAAAGCGAAGGAAAGAAAAGAGAACTATTTTGAAATTGAACTGGCGCCTAGAATAAACACAACCGGATACTACGAAGTAGGTGATGCGAACGGTACGGCCGTTGAATCAAGCGTTGGGGCCGCGGTTTTTGCCGATTATGCGAACAAGGTCAAGTTCAGTGCGGATGTCATTGCTGGTTATAATGAGCCCGTTTCCTATATGTCTGTTATTACCGATAGCCTGCATGCTGTTCCAGGGTATAGTTATGCAAATAGGCAAGGTGGGTTTGGTTATCACCAGAGTACAATAAACCTTGCGTGGCGTCCGAGCAAGGTTGTTGAACTGAATGCGGGCCGGGGAAAGCACTTTATCGGCGAGGGGTATCGCAGTTTGTTTTTAAGCGATTATGCACCGAATTACAATTTCTTGCGTGCCGACATTACGGCGTGGCGCATTAAGTACATGGTGTTGTACACGCAGATGAGGTCTTCATTAGGCTTTCCTGATAAGTTTTACGGCGTTCAAAACAAGTATGCCACTATGCACTACTTGAGTCTTAACATTACAAAATGGTGGTCTGTTGGCGCTTTTGAGGCGGTGGTGTGGGAGTCCGAAGATTCCGCGCAAATTCGACAAGTCGATATCAACTACTTAAACCCGATCATATTCTTTAGACCAGTAGAATACAGCCTAGGTTCCTCTGACAACAGTTTGCTTGGCTTCTCTTCCACCATTAGGCCTGCGAAGGGTCTAACACTCTACGGTCAAGTAATGATTGATGAATTTATCGTGAAAGAAGTGTTTGCACCGATCAACGCGAAGATCAGTTCGGACTCAACGATCAAAACCGCCTGGTATGGAAATAAGCAAGCCGTACAATTGGGAATTAAGGTGCATGAACCTTTTGGTTGGAAGCACAGTACGATACTGGCTGAATTTAATGTGCTTCGTCCATACATCTACAGTCACGGAAATTCCAACCAGAGCTATACGCACATGACTCAGCCCTTAGCGCATCCACTCGGGGCAAACGCCATTGAATGGGTGGCGGTGGCGGCTTGGCAACCAAAGGATGTATGGCATTTTTCTTTAAGATCGACATATTCACGAAAGGGCTACACGACCTCGACCAGAAACATGGGAGAAGAACCCATGATAAGCAGTAGCTTTTTAATTAATTCCCCTGAAAAGCATGGATACTACTTGCTTCAAGGGAAAATCGTGGACGTGGCTAATGTTAGGGTGGACGCCGCCTATACTTTGGTTGAACGATGGAATTTACGTGTCGAGTCCTCGTTGCATTATAGAGTCGAACGCAGTTCTTCGCACATGTTAGGTGCGTTCATTTTCGGTTTTGGTCTGCGAACCGCACTATGGAATGACTATAAAATGCTCTAGAAAAGACATGGCCAATGTCTAATTTGGCTGGTTTCTGGCCTTGTGCTTTCGTTAAAGCAAGAGTCAGGGCATATTCATTTTGCCACTTCTTGATTCAAGATCAATGGTCTTAATTTAACCTCCAATTTTGGTTGCATGCCCTTTTCAAAAGCAATCTGAACGCCATTGTTGAAAGATTCGAGATGTTCATCGCGAATCCCAGAGCGAATCTTTTCAAATTTCGCTAGTCTCTCTTCCTCAGTTAGATTGGTCCCTAGAATTGAGGCAGTAATTGACCAACCCATTCCTTCCATTAATGCCTCTGATCTTTCAGGCTGTTGATCAGCGATTTTCCCGAGTCGTTCTGGATCGTGGCCTAATTTGGTTCCTAAAACCCAGCCAGCTTCTCGGTATTTTGGGTTAGCCTCCGAATTCTGAAGCATGAATCGCATTGATCCGATTGATGCTAGACCGATGAATAGCGAGAGCCAAATGACATTGAGCCGGAGTTTATTCAATCCATAAATGGTGAGAAAAACAAGTAACGGTAGAATGTATGTTAGATGACGGCTATAGACATAATTGTCACGATCAATATGCCCGTCATAGAATGGGCTCACAGCGTATAGGAGCACAAAGATTAGGGAGATGGCCAGCGCGAGTAATATGGATTGGTTCCTATTTCTAAGGAATGTAATGAGGGTGGCTCCAACTCCAACGCAGATAAACCAATTCCAGATTGATCGCATGGTGGAGGCGTCGAATCCAAACATTTCAGGGAGCATTGAAGAGCCAGGTAATGCCTCGATAAATACCAGGTAAAGCCGTTTATATGTTTCCAAATCCCTCAGATGACTGTAATCTAGGCCTCTCACTTCCGTTCCACTAAATTCCGCTAAATGGAATCCGGGATCAAACGTACTTCGCACCCAAATATGGATGAGTAAAACTCCCGTGCATGTCGCATAAAGTAGGCCGTAGTCTTGCCATTTGGCATTTCGAAGAAAGAGAGCCAAGGCCATTATTGGGATAATCACAATGTTGACGTAGCTCAGCCAAATTGCGAGACCCGCCAAAATGCCCGTAATTGCAATTTGCTTAGACGTTCGTTCACGTGATTCCGCAAGGAGGATTACTAGAAACGGTACAAAACTGAAAAGCGAGTGCATCCCAAAGTTTACGGTTGACCAGGGGAGGATGGAAGGCAATGAAAAAACGGTCCAGATTGCGAAGGCGTGAAACACCGTCCGATTTGAGATTTTGCTTACAATGAATACCTGAACTGACCGTGAAGCAAGATCAATAATTAATGCGCCTATCGTTAGGGCGTTTGTGAGTCCACTTTTTTTTGATAATCAGAGCCATGAACGAAATAAGGATCGTTCCGCCCTCATGGGGATAATGGATGAGTTGATCATATCGCAGCGATCCGCTTAGAATTGCTTCGTTCAGCAAGATGTCCCATGCTAGTTGATCAGGAGCGTTGAGCCACGGTTCGTGCCAGACGCCATAGATTATTCTAGTAATGAGGCCTAAAAGCAGATATAGCAATATCTGGAACCGGGGTTGGGTGAATGCTGCCTTAGATTGCACCTCGTGAAAGTAAGAATTGGTCTGGTGCGCCTAGTCTTTTGGCTCGAAATCTAATACAACCGAGTTCATACAAAAACGCTTATGTGTAGGAGGAGGTCCGTCGTCAAAAATATGTCCTAAGTGTCCGTCACACCTGCCGCAAACTACCTCGGTTCTGATCATTCCGTGTGAACTGTCGCGAACATATTCAACGCTGGTTTCGCTAATTGCTTCAAAAAAGCTTGGCCATCCGCATTGACTCGCAAATTTAGAATCCGATACAAAGAGATGGTTGCCGCAAGCGCCACAGTAGTAATCTCCCAATCCTTCGTGGTCCCAGTACTTTCCTGTGAAGGCGCGTTCCGTCCCCTTTTTCCGAGCGATGTAATAAACGTCCTCGCTTAAAACGCTCTGCCAGAATTCATCCGATAGGTCTAGTTTGGTTTTATCGGTTCTTGAATAATAAGGGTTGTCTTTTTTTGTTTCGTTCATACCATCTTTTGCGGTTTCCGGTGCTTGGGCGCAACCTGCCATTGGCGCGAGCGCCAAAGCGATTATGTACATATATTTTAAGTTCATCTTAAGATGTTGACGGAGTGATTTCACTTTCCTGTCACTATTAACTTAAATTGGTAAGCATTTGTTTAAAAATGATGGGGTAGGTATACGAGGTGCGGACCAGCGTACGCCCGGCTGTTGCAAGTCCGCTCGCTTTTGTCCTGTCATTTAACATTTCTACGACCGAATTTGAAAACGCAGAAGGGTCATCTGCAATCAGGCAATGAACTCCGGATTCAAGGGCAGCACCTTCAACGCCCACACTTGTTGTGATCAAGGGTATTCCGCGATAAAGCGCGTCAAAAGTTTTGATTTTCATTCCGCTTCCAAATCTTAAGGGAACAATGGCGGCGGACGAAGCGGCCATAAGAGGCTTCAAGTCTTCAACGTAGCCCATGTAATTGACTCCAGTTTGAGTTTCAATTAGTCGGAGTAAATCTGAATCGGCGCCACTACCGCATATATTCAACTCAGCATCAGAAACGTGCGATCGAATATGGCCCCAGCAGTTTTCAAGAAACCAAATCAAACCGTCCTTATTTGGCATCCAATTCAGCGTCCCGGCATAAAATATCTTATGCCCATTCTCCTCAAGTGCTAAATCTGGTTGATCTAAAAACGATTCATCACCAAGATGATAAGTGAGATGGAATTTGTCTGAATCAACACCAGCCGCATCTTTTAGATTCTCAATATCGTTAGGGGCTGCAAAGGTTTTTTTTGATTTCCGAATTACCCAAGATTCAAATCGCTTAACACGATTCGCTTCAAGTTCGATTATCCACTTTTTTATCGGGTTCGCCTCGAGAAGCGCAAAGTCTTCCCAAAGTTTGTGCTCGGTATTGTGGCTGTGATAATAGACCTTGCCTATCTGTTTCTGGTTGATCATTTCCATCATATCGAGATGATCAATAATTACAACATCGGCACCATCGATGCCCCACTTCATCATGGATTCGAGTTTCTTAGAATAGACTCGAAAAGTGCCAAAGCTGGGGAATTGCATCAAAGCCATGAACCAGTTAAAAGGGGTTCTCGGTTTGAATGTATCAAACACTTGAACGCTACTAACGCCAAGAGTTTCCCGGATTTTTCCGAGATCAGGTTTCGACTCTAAGCTGTGTGCGCAAACAAGGCGGACATCAAAATATTCGGATAAAAATTGAATGAGTCGCGATGACTTTATCCTACCTCCGCTGTTTGCAGGGTAGGGTAACTCCGTAGTAATAAATAAGAGTGACTTCTTTTCGGTCGACACTGTTATAGCGCAAACGCTGCTTTAACGTCATTCACCATATTCAACTCTTCCCAAGGGAAAAGCTTCACGGTATGCTCAATCACCTCACCACTTCCATTCGTGAATGATTTTGTGACCATCTCCGTTTTTCGGCCCATGTGACCATAGGAAGAAGTTTCGCTGTAAATCGGGCTTCGAAGGTTGAATCGTTGCTCGATTGAGTATGGGCGCATATTAAATATCCCCGACAATTTTTCTGCAATCTCGCCATCTGAAACACCCACCTTGGATGTGCCATATGTGTTTACGTAAAGACCAACAGGATCGGCAACTCCAATGGCGTATGCCACTTGTACTAAGACTTCATCGCAAACACCTGCTGCAACAACATTCTTGGCGATATGCCGTGTGGCGTATGCGGCTGAACGATCAACTTTGCTTGGGTCTTTACCACTAAAGGCGCCACCTCCATGTGCTCCCTTTCCGCCGTAGGTGTCCACTATGATTTTACGTCCGGTAAGTCCTGTGTCGCCATGCGGTCCGCCAATCACGAAAATGCCAGTTGGATTAACGTGATAGGTAATGTCACTTGTAAAAAGTGCCTGTAGTTTTTCAGGTAATTGAGCCTTCACTCTTGGAACAAGAATGTT
Source organism: Flavobacteriales bacterium UBA1993 (assembly GCA_002336485.1). Classification (GTDB taxonomy): domain Bacteria; phylum Bacteroidota; class Bacteroidia; order Flavobacteriales_G; family Salibacteraceae; genus SHAN690. Next base: position 176,053 of record DDCZ01000023.1, on the reverse strand, counting down.
GATTACGTCCTCTTTTATCTTACTCAACATAGTTTGCTCATCGGCCCAATCATCATGCTGCGTAGACAATACTATCGCAACAATTTTTCTAGGTTGATTGTCGTCGCCATATTCAATAGTCACTTGGCTTTTACTATCAGGACGGAGATAGGTCATTTCCGTACCGCCTTTTCTTAATGCGGCCAACTCGATCAAAAGTTTGTGGCTTAAGTCCGCCGCCAAGGGCATGAAATTCTCTGTTTCGTTGGTGGCATAGCCAAACATCATTCCTTGGTCGCCCGCACCTTGTTCTTCTTTATTGGCTCTGTCAACACCCTGATTAATGTCAGGACTTTGTTCGTGAATTGCGGATAGGACTCCGCATGAACTTGCGTCGAACATATATTCGCTTTTCGTGTAACCGATTTTAGCGATTACATCACGAGCAATGCTTTGTACGTCTAGATATGTTTTGGTTTTGACTTCACCGGCTAACACAACCTGGCCAGTGGTGACAAGTGTTTCACAGGCAACTTTTGACTCAGGGTCGAAGGCTAAAAAGTGGTCAACTAAAGCGTCAGAAATAGCGTCCGAAACTTTGTCGGGATGGCCTTCAGAAACTGACTCAGATGTAAAAAGGTATGGCATGTTTTGTCTTTAATTCTTTACTCAGGCGCCAAAAGTAATTTTTGAATGGAACTTGCGGATAGAAAAGTTGACCCAGAAGCTAGGAAGAAGTGAGTTTCTTAAAGACATCTTCAAGTCGCTGTTCCTCCTTTTGAACGGTGAGTACGTTGAGGTTGTTGGCCACGGCAAACTCAAAAATGAATGGTCTAATATCCTTTTCAGAATCGCTCCCAATTAGCCAAGTATTGTCATCCACGCGCTTCACCTCATTTACATACTGAATGGAATTGATTTTATTCACTTCAATTTGATGATCGAATTCAACGCGAATAACCTGAGCGTGATTGTTGGATGTGAGATTTTTCGACTCGTCGTCAGCCACGATTCCGCCCTTGTTTATGATGATAACACGATCGCAGATTGCCTCAACTTCTTGCATAATATGCGTGCTTAGCATCACGGTTTTTTCCGCGCCGATTGATTTTATCAAATTTCGAATTTCTACAATCTGATTAGGATCCAGGCCGGTTGTTGGCTCATCAAGAATAAGCACCTCTGGGTCGTGAAGCATAGCCTGAGCTAAACCAACACGCTGCTTATAACCTTTACTTAAAGCTCCGATTTTCTTCTTGCGCTCTAGGGTGAGTCCGACTTGTTCTAGCATCTCATCCACACGCGATTTGATAGATGGGATTTTATGAATTCCTCCCATGAATTCAAGATACTCTCGCACATACATTTCAGGGTATAACGGATTGTTTTCAGGCAGATACCCAAGCCTCGAACGCACTTCCATTGATTGGTCCATCACATCATAACCGCAGACTTTAACTGTGCCTTCAGTTTGTGGAATGTAGCAGGAAATAATCTTCATCATGGTTGATTTTCCAGCACCATTTGGACCTAAGAATCCTACAATATTTCCCTTGTCAATTTGAAACGACACATCGTCTAGGGCCTTTTGTTGACCATATAATTTTGAGACTCCTGATACAGCTATCGACATGTGGGCGAATTTACCATTGTAGGACTTATGATGGAAACAATTTTAGATTATGGCGAAGTTCAAAACCGTTTATTCCTTGCAGGCCTCCTGTGTGAATGAACAAGACTTTACTGCCTTTGGTGAATGTTTTAGCTTGAATTAAATCGACAACTGCCGCCATGGCCTTACCGGTGTAAATCGGATCGAGTTTGATATTGGTTTGCCTGTGAAACTCTTGGATGAATCGAATCAGCGCAGGATTCCACTTTGCATATCCGCCAAGGTGATATTCGTTCTCCAAACGATAATCTTGGGCGTGGAGCCTCTTAAGCTCCGTATGAATGCCGATCAATTCGTTGAGTACGTCTGCGTGTTTGTGAATATTAATCCCGACGATTTTTTGGTTCTTTTCCTTTGAAAGCATGAGGCCGGCCATCGTTGTTCCTGTTCCCACTGGGCAAACTATCGTATCAAATGAGGTAGTGTCCTCGTTTAATATTGATTTGGCGCCTAGTATTCCCAACCAATTTGCGCCACCTTCGGGTATAATGAAGGGTGCGCAGTGTTCTTCAGACAATGCGGCCAAAAAGGAAGGATCCTCCTTTTGCCGATAGGCAGTGCGGCTTATATATTCTAATTGCATACCGTTTTTCACCGCCATATTAAGCGTTGGATTTAAAGGAAGTGTTTCCTCCCCTCGAATTACACCAATAGACTTTAGTCCATTGATTTTACAATACAGCGCAGTGGCGGCAATATGATTCGAATAAGCTCCACCAAACGTGAGAATGGTTTCCTTCCCCTTGTCTAGGGCTTCCTCAATATTTCGAATAAGCTTGAATAATTTGTTTCCACTGACCAGCGGATTTATCTGGTCATCACGCTTAATCCAAAGCTCGATTTCAGAATGTTCCAATTCTTTTAGAACAATTTGATTTGTCGGGCTGTTAGACTGTAGAAGCATTTTGAAATTATTCACAAAGAGAAGAAAAGAGCACTATGTTTGACACAATGAGTGGATTAAGTGCAAGATCGAAATTAGATCCTGAAGACTACTACACAAGTGGGGAAGGGTATTTGGTGTTTACTGAAAAGTATCATCAAAAACGTGGTTATTGCTGCAAGAGTGGTTGTAAGCATTGTCCATATGGCTACGACAAACGCACAGGTCAAATCAAGAAAAGGCAGTAGCGTTTTTTTATCGGTGATTCTTTCACTTATTTCCTTTTCGACCTACATCTTTGAAAAAAAATAATCGAATGTCACAGAGTGCTTTTAAAAACCAAATTAGAGCTGGTCTTCCCGAAGAATTACCTTCGAAATTAGTTTTGGACCCCGAAGTCAGTCATGCTCCAAAGCGCAAAGAAATTTTAAGCCGTGATGAATTCAAACTCGCAATTAGGAATGCATTGCGCTACTTTCCAAAAGAATGGCATGCGGAGTTAGCACAGGAATTTAAAGAAGAATTGATAGCCTATGGTCGCATTTATATGCACCGATTTAGGCCAAACTATGAGATGCATGCAAGGCCTATAGACCAATATCCAGGTAATAGCCTTCAGGCCAAAGCGATTCAACTCATGATTCAGAATAATCTGGATCCGAAAGTGGCGCAACATCCTCATGAGCTAATTACCTACGGCGGGAATGGAGCAGTATTTCAAAATTGGGCTCAATACCTGCTCACGATGAAGTATTTGAGCGAGATGAACGACGAACAGACGTTGGCGATGTATAGCGGTCATCCGATGGGACTCTTCCCCTCACACTCGGAAGCACCTCGCGTGGTTGTTACCAATGGAATGACGATTCCCAACTATAGCAAACCCGATGACTGGGAGAAATTCAATGCTCTTGGAGTTTCTCAATATGGTCAAATGACAGCTGGAAGCTTTATGTATATCGGACCGCAGGGAATTGTGCACGGAACTACAATCACCGTTTTAAATGCCTGTCGAAAAATAGGAGGAGGAGCTGCGGGACGCCTTTTTGTTACTGCTGGCTTGGGTGGAATGAGTGGGGCTCAACCTAAGGCTGGTAATATAGCTGGTGTTGTAAGCATTAGCGCAGAAGTCAACCCAGATGCCGCATACAAAAGACTGGAGCAAGGTTGGGTTGATGAAGTTATTGAAGACGTCGATCAAGTCATTGAAGCGGCGCGTATTTGGGTGGAAAAACGAGTGCCACATTCCATCGCCTACCTTGGTAATGTGGTCGAGTTGTGGGAACGACTTGCGGATTCAAATCTTGAAGTGGACTTGGGGTCAGATCAAACGTCCTTGCATAATCCTTGGGCCGGCGGTTACTACCCGGTGCAACTAAGCTTTGAAGAGGCCAATGAAATGATGGCTGAAGATCCTGCTCAATTCAAGAAGTTGGTTGAGGAATCGCTTCGGCGTCATGCCAAGGCGGTGAATAGTCTTTCTGCCAGGGGAATGTATTTTTTCGATTATGGCAATGCATTTCTGTTGGAAGCCAGTCGCGCTGGTGCTGATGTCATGGCCGAAAATGGGATTGATTTTAAATACCCATCGTATGTCCAAGATATACTTGGTCCAATGTGTTTCGATTATGGCTTTGGGCCGTTTAGATGGGTCTGCACATCTGGAGATGGAGCAGATTTGGAAGCAACCGATACAATCGCGTGCTCGGTTTTAGAAGAAATGCGCAAGGTGTCTCCAGTGGAGATTCAACAGCAGATGGCGGATAATATTCAATGGATAAAGGAAGCTGGTCAAAATAAAATGGTGGTTGGGTCTCAGGCCAGAATTCTTTATGCTGATGCGGAAGGTCGAATGCGAATTGCGGAAGCTTTCAACAATGCCATTGCCGAAGGTAAGATTGGTCCTGTGGTTCTCGGACGAGATCATCACGATGTATCGGGAACTGATTCGCCATTCAGAGAAACGAGTAATATCTATGATGGCTCAAAGTTCACAGCAGATATGGCGGTCCAAAATTTTGTTGGGGACGGATTTCGTGGAGCCACCTGGATTAGCATTCACAATGGAGGAGGCGTAGGCTGGGGCGAGGTTATAAACGGCGGCTTTGGAATGCTACTAGATGGAACTCCTGAGGCGGACCGCAGATTGAAGATGATGTTGCACTGGGATGTTAATAATGGTATTGCGCGTAGAAGTTGGGCGAGAAATGAAGAGGCTGTTTTTGCCATTAAACGTGCGATGGAGCAGGAGCCGAATCTCAGCGTGACACTTCCGAGCATGGTCGACGATGAAATACTAGATAAAATTTAGGGTTATGGAAATTACAGTAGAAATATCGATGTATCCGCTGCAGGAGGACTATAAACCGATAATAATTGAGTTCATTCAGAAGGTGAAATCCCATGCGGGAGTCGAGATTGAAGTTAATCCTACAGCGACGCATATTTATGGCGAATACGATACGGTCATGGCTGTGTTAAATGCGGAGATCAAGAATTCGTTTGAAAAGCATAAAAAATGCGTAGTGGTGATGAAAGTGCTGAATGGCAATTTAAAAGAGTCATTGGCGAGGTTAAACCTCTAAATCATACACAATTGGTGGTAAAATTCTGAATTGTTTATTATACTTTTGCAACTCCAAAAAATTGAGGATAGTCACATGAAAATGTGGTATTCGTAATAAAGGTCGATCAATGGATAACACAGCAGAAGATCAAGATGTTCAGCTTTCCAGAAATGGAGGCGGCGACAAAAAGCTTGTAAAGCTTGCAGTGGTAGGCCCAGAATGTTCTGGAAAAACCACACTTGCTCAAGCATTGTCTGAACAATGGAATGAGCCATATGTCGCCGAATATTCAAGAGAATATTTGGATAACCTTGGTCGTAATTATAACCAAGATGATATTTTGGACATAGCCAAGGGACAATTGGAGCGTGAATACGAAGTGGCTGAAGAATGCAACCATTTCCTGATTTGCGATACAAATACTCTGGTTTCCAAAGTTTGGGCTGAGGTCCGATTTGGAAGAGCCCAAAACTGGATTGAAAGACAATTTCTTGAAAAACCATATCAGCTTTACATTCTCTGCGGCCATAAAGGCATCGAATGGGAGTATGATGATATGAGAGAAAATCCTGACGATAGAGAAGAACTCTATGATCATTATCGAAAAGCACTGGTACGTGCTGGAAAACGATTTTTGGAAGTTGAAGGAACAACGGAGGAACGTCTCGTTCGAATAAAGAAAGCATTAAAGCGGCAGCGATTGCTACCGAAGGAAACTGCTGCTTAGCACCTAAAACATTAATAAAGGCCTCATTTTTTTTGGGGCTTTTTTTTTTGCAATAAACTTACTTACATTCGCATCTGCCTACTGGGGTGTTTCGTAATCGAGACTGAGATTATACCCAATGAACCTGATCGGGTAATGCCGATAAGGGAAATCGAAAGACTGCTTTCATTCGCGCTAGTTGGCCCAAAACCATTAGCTATGAAGCGCACCGCTCTACTCCTTGCCGTTCTGTTTTATTCTCAGATTAGTTTCGCCCAATTCACGATCCTTGGGACCGTTACGGGTGAAGATGATAATCCACTTCCGGGAGCATATGTCTATGTCGCCAATACCAATTTAGGTACCTCTTCAAACGCTTCGGGCGTTTACAAGTTGGAGCTGAAGGAAGGCACATATACCCTGGTTGTTGACTATATAGGTTATAAAGAAACAATAGATACCGTTCAGGTTTCGAGCGATCTCTCGATCAACTACAGGTTAGAGATAAGCCCATTCTTGACAGACGAATTCGTTGTGGAAGCAACTCGAGTTGGCCTCAATGCACCATTTACCCATGAAAACGTAAAAAAGCAGCAATTGGAGGCCGTGAATTTTGGACAAGACCTACCTATCCTTCTTAACCAATCGGTTTCTATGGTAACCACTTCTGACGCAGGTGCTGGTGTAGGCTATACAGGCATGAGGATTCGAGGAAGCGACGCAACTCGAATCAACGTAACTGTTAATGGAGTGCCATTAAACGACGCAGAATCGCATGGTGTGTTTTGGGTAAATATGCCCGATTTTTCAAGTACGACAGATAATATTCAAATTCAGCGAGGCGTGGGCACTTCGTCAAATGGCGCGGCCTCATTTGGGGCGTCGGTAAATCTTCAGACAACGGGATTTGACTCATCCACGTTTGTTGAGATTAACAATAGCTATGGATCCTTCAATACACACAGACACAATATCGTTTACAATTCTGGTCTTGTGAGTAAACACTTAAATTTTGAAGGCCGTCTTTCCTACATCGGCAGTGATGGATATATAGATCGATCTGCCTCGAGTTTGCGGTCGTACTATGTTTCAGGTGGATATTACCGAAAGAAAATGATGATAAAGGGCGTAATTTTTCATGGAAAAGAATTAACCCAGCAGGCCTGGTGGGGAACACCAGAATCTAGATTAAAGAACGATGACCCGGCTATGTTGATTCATGCGGCAAATAATGGCCTTGATCCCGATCAAACAGAGAATCTTTTGCGAAGTGGTAGGACTTACAACTACTACACCTATGCCAACGAGGTCGATAATTACGCGCAGAGCCACTATCAGCTTATATCTGGGTATCAACTTACGACTGATTTGCACATGAATGTAACCGGTCATTATACGCGCGGACTCGGTTACTTCGAGCAATCAAAGTCAGATGAGGACTATGCAGATTATGGGTTGGATTACCCCGTGATTGGTGTCGATACCTTACGGAATACGGATGTTATAGTACGTCGTTGGTTAGATAATCACTTTTATGGCGGCGTATATTCACTGCAGTACACCCCGGGTAAATTGAATATTACATTGGGCGGGTCATACAATGAATACATAGGAGAACATTACGGAGAAATCATTTGGTCTGAAGTCGCGCTCAATACAGAAATTGGAGAACAATACTATTTCAGTGAGTCAAAAAAATCTGACATTTCAAACTATTTAAAGGCCCAATATCGACTCGGTAATGTTCAATTTTATGCGGATATGCAGTATCGATATATTGAATATAATAGTCAAGGCATAGACAATGACCAGCGCCCAATTGCGATAAATAGACACTATAATTTTATCAATCCAAAAATTGGAGCGAGCTGGAGAATAAACCAAAGCCAGTTTGCGTATTTCTCTGCGGCGCGAGCGAGCCGGGAGCCCGTAAGAAGCGACTTTACCGACGCGTCTCCTGGTGTAATTCCTCAACCAGAGTATTTGACAAATTTGGAGGTTGGCTGGCAGTATCGACAACAACGCTTCACATTTAAGGCGAATGGCTACTACATGCTTTATAAAGATCAGCTTGTCTTGACCGGCGAAGTAAATGATGTTGGCGCACCGATACGAACAAACGTGGATGAGAGTTATAGAGCAGGCCTTGAGTTAATCGCCAAACTCGATCTCGGACATGGGCTGTATTGGAGTCCGAATCTGGCGTTGAGTACAAATAAAATATCTGAGTTTAACGAAACAGTCATTGATTATACAAATGGATACGATGTGATTTATGTGAACCATCAAAACACGGATATCGCTTTCAGCCCTTGGTTAGTGGCTGGTTCCGAAATCGGATATAGCAGCAAGGTTGGGGTCCGCGTTGCGTTGCGTACAAAAATCGTGGGTAAGCAATATCTTGACAACACATCAAACGATGCGAGGGCTATTGATCCGTATTGGACGAATGATGTTGTGTTAAGCTATTCGATTCCCTCTAATCATTGGAAGGACTTGGAGTTGAGTGTAATGGTGAATAACATATTGGATCACCAGTATGTATCCAATGGGTACACATATGGGTATATCTATGGTGATTTGATTACAGAAAATTTTTACTATCCCCAGGCCGGAGTCAACTGGATGGCGTCAGTGAAATGGCGGTTCTAGGCACCCAAAAAAACTTGGAGTTCTTTAATAGCGGCAGATTGTTCCGAGCGTATGAGTGATGATGAAAGGCCAGCTCCGGCAAACCGCGCGTTTTTTATTACGTCGATATCGGATCGTTCAATGCCTCCAATAGCATACACCAAAGGATTGCTTGTTTCTATAATGGTGTGTATTAACTTTAATCCGGAGTCTTCGAAATTGAATTTTGAACCTTCATTAAAAACGTTGTTTAGCAGAACGTAGTCATACCCTACCTTATTCTCTTTTAGGCTTTGCAGGCTGTGGAAGGTGGCAGAGAATATTAGCTTTCGATTCCGGAATTTCAATTTCCAGCGCTTCAGATTGTTTCTAAATGTATCTGACCGATGCTTGCGACGCATGTGGACTCCCTTCAGTTTGAATTTTACAGCAAGATCGTAGTGTCCGTGTATCACAATTCTGTTGCGAAACTGTTTTGAGATGTCGTGGATGAAACCCTCCATTTCTTCTGGTGAAAACTTTGGCTTTCTTAGGTGTAGGGTCTTTAGGCCATTGTCAAATAGAAGGTTACAGCGATCTGCTTCGTTGGCTAAATGCGTAGATGACGTAATGGCAAGTACCTCCATGGTTGAACATAGGTAGTGATTAACACGAAAACATTCAAGAAGAAGAAGCCAACAAGATTGGCGCGGGTGTTAAAAACCCATTAATTATTGCGCGATCGAAATTTTACCAGTGGAGCTATGATCTCCGCACCGTCCTCGATTCCGTTGCCTATTACCACCAAATTGGCGCCTGCGTCCCAACATGCTTCAATGTGCGAAACTTTGCGAATGCCACCGCCTACAACAACCGGGATGTCGATTGATTTCGAAACTCCTTGAATCATTTCGGCGGGAATCCGATTCATTGCTCCAGATCCGGCGTCGAGATAAATTTGATTCATGCCCAATGCTTCACCCGCTATGGCTGTGCAAATTCCAATGTCAATTTTATCTGCTGGAATAGGGGAAGTATTGCTTATGTAACTCACCGATGTTGGTTTTCCACCGTCGATAAGCATATAGCCCGTGGGTGAAATTTTGTCTTTCAATTCCTTAAGTTTTGGTGCCGCGAGCACGTGTTGACCAATCAATAAATCCGCATTTCTACCTGAAATTAAGGACAGTAGAAGTATGTGATCAACTTGAGAAGTTAATTGTGTGAAATGCCCAGGAAATAAGACTAATGGTACAGACGAGTAAGATCGAATTTGTTTTGCGGCCTCCTCTGTGCTTGAATTCACGACTAAGCTTCCTCCAATCAATATGTAATCGGGGTGTACGTTTTCAATTTGATTTAAGAGGTCAATCAGCGAATCAAAATCATGTTTATCAGGGTCTATAAGGACCGCCAACTTTTTATCCGATTTGTTAAGATTCAGTTTGTTCATCGTGGTAGTGAATCAATGTATGACACAATTAGGTGCTCAAATATGAAAGAATCAATTGAATACTGACCTTCGAACTCTGGATGAGATACTTTCCATGTTGATTGAATCAATCCGCTTTTTGAAATCTCAGTTAACTGAAGGTTTTCTTTAAAGTGTACAGCCGAAAGTCCAAGTGTTTTAAATAGACATTCTTTACAGCTCCATATAAAAATGGCTGGATTCTCAGCAAAGCCGCGCTCGGCTAACTTCATCTCATCATCGTTGGTGAATTTTGATTTCACCTTGTCGACCTGCCTTCTTTGGTCTTCGATATCTATTGCAACTGGCACAGGTCCGGCGATCAATGAAATTTCGGTGCTACTGTGCGAAATGGAAATGTGCTTGCCTGTTTTTTCCAGACGAGGTTTGCCAAGTTCATCTCGGAGTATTCGATCTGAATCGTCAACGATAGATCGACACAGATTTTGACTTGCCTGCAATTGTTTTTTTCGATGCTCACTAAGAATTTTGGATGGATCCTGATCCGTCGCATTTTCGAAGGATGCAAGGGTTTCGATATTGCCAATTCCAATTACTGCCCCATGTCGAGTAGTGAACTTTTTTAGATACTTATGGTTTTGGTCCATAGATTAATGGCAAGATTTACCTTTGCCGCCTAAATAAATGATTAATGAGCGAAGTTAAAACGACACTCTCTTACAAAGTAAAAGATATTGCCCAAGCGGATTGGGGACGAAAAGAAATTCTATTAGCCGAGGCTGAAATGCCAGGATTAATGTCTCTCAGAGAAGAATACGGCGAGTCAAAGCCACTTAAAGGTGCTCGAATTGCTGGATGTCTTCACATGACCATTCAAACGGCGGTTTTGATTGAAACACTAGTTGATCTAGGAGCGGAAGTTTCCTGGTCGAGTTGTAATATATTCTCGACACAGGATCATGCAGCCGCAGCGATTGCTAAATCTGGTGTTCCAGTTTATGCATGGAAAGGCATGTCTGATGAGGAATTTGACTGGTGTATCGAGCAGACTCTATTTGCCTTTGAAGGTGGACAACCCTTAAACATGATTTTGGATGACGGCGGCGACCTTACAAACATGGTTTTCGATAAGTATCCTGAACTCTGCGAAGGAATAAAAGGACTCTCTGAAGAGACTACAACTGGTGTGCATAGATTATATGAGCGTATGAAGAATGGTACGCTTGTAATGCCGGCTATCAACGTGAATGACAGCGTTACAAAATCAAAGTTCGATAACAAGTACGGTTGTAAGGAGTCATTAGTTGACGCGATTCGACGTGCAACTGATGTTATGATGGCAGGAAAAGTTGCTGTTGTTGGTGGCTATGGTGATGTCGGAAAAGGTTCTGCAGCATCTCTACGTGGAGCTGGAGCTCGAGTAATTGTTACTGAAATTGATCCGATTTGTGCATTGCAAGCTGCAATGGATGGGTTTGAGGTGAAGAAAATGATCGACGCAGTGAAAGAGGCCGATCTTATCGTAACGGCAACAGGAAATAAGGACATTATAAAGGGTGAGCATTTTCTTTCAATGAAGGATAAAGCAATCGTCTGCAACATCGGGCACTTCGATAACGAAATTGACGTAGCGTGGTTAAATGAAAATTTTGAGAAGATTGAAATTAAGCCTCAAGTAGATATTTATACTGGCTCAAATGGAAATCAAATCATTCTATTGGCTGAAGGTCGATTGGTGAACTTAGGATGTGCAACAGGACACCCTTCATTTGTGATGTCAAATTCATTTACAAATCAAACACTCGCTCAACTCGAACTTTGGAATAATACCGATGCCTATGGCAACGAAGTATATGTGTTGCCAAAGCATCTGGATGAGAAGGTGGCGCGATTGCATTTAGCTAAAATCGGTGTTATCCTTGACGAGCTAAATACAGAGCAGGCTGAATATATTGGAGTTACCGTTGATGGCCCATATAAGCCAGAAAATTACAGATACTAGGTTCAATATTTATTGAAGGAAAAAGGGGGCTTAGGTCCCCTTTTTTAGTTTCTAATACTTAGTCGCACCCCGTCAAATGAACTGCGATACTGTTTCAATGGGTAGGGGGCCGGACCTTTTACCAATTGGCCATCAAACAGCAGCCACTCAGATCCTGAGCAGTGGTCCCTACAGGTGACCCCGTTCGAATCAACATCAATTCTGCAACCTTCCTCTACGAGATAGGGGGCCTGTCGTTCATAAGCCGCGAGCACGTCAACCGTGGATCTATGAACGATTATTCCGTTGTAACCGCCTTTCAAATACACCCAACCACCAATAAAATTTAGGTTGTTATATTGAGGGAGGTTTACATCAATGTCGATATTTACACGAACATCTGGAATTGTGTGTTCATTGCTGTTATTCCGACACTCACTCAATGAAAGTGTGCATATAATAATTGGGATGATTAGATATCGAGGCATTTGCTTAATATAGAAACAAGATTAATGACAAACCTAAAACTTACAGGCGTACTGTTTATTTTGATAGGACTACTTTCTCTACCATCAAATGCAGAAGCGCAATCTAGAAAAAGACTCAGAGAATTAGAAAAAGTCGGAGAGTCACAAGAGGCCGAAAAGGAAGATGCAGGAGAGGAGGGGAAGGCGCGTCATATGAGCATTCAGTCTAAGCGGACTCGAAAGGAAATGAAACGGTACAAGAAAATGAATAAGAACTACAATAAGAATAGAAAGCCGCTTTTTAGAAAACGGAATAGACGATAAAAATGGACGATCCAGGATCACTAATATATGTAGCATTCCTTGCTATCAGCATCATCGCAGGTTTTATAAATAGTCAAAAAAAGAAGCGTGCGGCTCAAGATGCATTGGAAGGCGTTGGACAAGAAGACTCGGATAGTGCGCCGAGTGCCGTAGAGATCAGTCAGATGATTGACTTAGAGCGCGTGGCTCAGAAAGAGGCTATTGCCAAACTTCAGGAGCTCAGTGTAAAAAAGGCTAAAAGCAAACGACATGACTTCAAAAGAACCCGAACGAAACAAATAATTGAAGTTGAGGAAGAAGAGGCCTATTCGGGCCATCCTTTATTCGACATCACGGATGAATTTGATGCCCGAAAAGCAGTTATTTATAGTGAAATCTTAAATCCCCCGCACCTATGAAAAAGATAAGAGCACTCATCGTTGACGATGAAGAATTAGCCAGAGAAAATTTGAAATTTCTTCTCGCAGATTATTGCCCAAACGTTCAGGTTGAAGGGACAGCGTCCAGTGCCAAAGAGGCGGTTCGGTTCTTGAAAACCAACAATATTGATCTGTTGTTATTGGACATTGAAATGCCAAATGGGTCTGGCTTTGAGTTGTTAGAGTCCCTGCAGGGGGAGATAGATTTCAAGATCATCTTTATAACAGCCTACCATGAATATGCATTGAAAGCCTTCAAATTCAGTGCAGTAGATTACTTGCTCAAGCCTATAAATCCGGAAGATTTAGAGGCCGCCATTGGAAAAATCTCTCCAGGAGGGGCGCTAGAGCCGCAAGAAAATATTCAGGCTCTTATTGAGAATATGAATAGTAAGAGTTCTGGAATTAATAAAATCGCACTAGCGTCTATGGAGGGGCTTCAGTTCGTAGACCTCAGTGAAATTGTTTACTGTGAATCACAGGATAATTACACCCAGTTCTTTCTGGTTGATGGTTCCAAGATCATGGTCTCTAAGACCATAAAATATTACGAAGAGGTTCTGGATTCTTCCAAATTTTTTCGAGTTCATCGATCAAACATCATCAATCTTTCATTCATTGATAAATATGTTAAGGGTGAAGGAGGTTATGTTGTCTTAAAACAAGGGGCTCGAATTCCGGTTTCACGGAGGAGAAAAGAATCGTTTTTGCAACTCTTTCAATATCAATAGAGTATGGCTTTTGCCGAATTCGAGTGAAAGGACGCCGTTTTCTAAATGACGCAAGTTTTACTTGAAAAAGAAAATGATATTTATCCTATTATTTGACCTAATAATTGGATATTTCGTAGTGGTATCAAGGCATTGGGAGAGTTTAAAAAAATGTTAATCGTGTCATTACTTTTTTATCTTTACCCGCCATTTTGCTAGGGCATGTTGTGTCCGAGCTAACCTATCTAAAGACAGCAGTTATGAGAAAACTATTACTAGTCGCTTTTGTTTCAGTTCTTGCCTCGTTTGGCGCCCAGGCCCAGGTTGGTCAGGGAGGAATTAAGGCCACAATAACCGACGATTCTGGTGAGCCACTTCCATTTGCGAACATCATTGTAAAACAAAACGGTTCTCAAGTAACGGGTGGTCAATCTGATTTTGATGGCAAGGTCAGCATTAAGCCAATTACTCCAGGAACATACGACGTTGAAATCTCGTCGCTTGGTTTTGGTACGAAGCAAATTTCTGGAGTGCGGGTTACAACGGGTGTCACCACTCAATTGCCTAAAAATCAAACGCAAATGTCTACTGCTGTGGAGATGTTGGGTATGGTTGAGGTAGTAGATTACAAGGTGCCACTGTTTGAAAAAGGAAGTTCCAAGCAGGAGACAATAACGGCCGATGATATTAAGAAGATGACTGCCCGAAGTCCTTCAGAGCTTGCTGCCACAGCCGGAGGTACATACTCATCAGATAATGGAAGTAGCGCACTTAATATTCGGGGTAGTCGATCAGATGCGAATTACTACTTCATTGATGGTGTGAAAGTTAGAGGAAGTTCAGCAATTCCAAGAGCGTCAATTAGTCAGATCACGGTTATTACTGGCGGTCTTCCAGCTCGCTATGGCGATGTTACCGGTGGAGTGGTGAGTATTACAACAAGAGGTGTTTCGAGTGAGTATCACGGAGGTATTGAGTACCTAACATCGGGTGTTAAGCTTGGTGAGAATACATATATAGGAACTGATCCTTACGGTTACAACCTTTTGGAGATGAGTATCTCAGGTCCGTTTTTGTCAAAAACGGATTCTAACAATATCAAAAAGCCATTACTAGGATTCTTCCTTTCAGGAAACGTTACGAGTAACCTTGATCCAAGACCATCTGCCGTTGGTTCTTGGAAAATTAAAGACGACCAATTAGATATACTTAAATCAGATCCTTTGAGACAAGGATTTACGGACAATTCGGTAATTCCAAATACGGATTACTACCGGCTGGATAACTTTGAAAGAGTCAATGTAAGACCAAATACGAACAATCGTGGTGGAAACATTGCTGGTAAGGTTACCGTAGCGACAACAGATAATACAGACTTAACATTTGGTGGTAGTTTGAATTATAGCCAAGGAAAGACCTATGATTACGATCATTCCTTATTTGACTACGAGAGCTACCCAGAAGTGACAAACTTAGACTGGAGAGTGTATGGACGATTCACTCAGCGATTTGATAATGGTCAAGTTGAAGATGGTTCGTCCTCTTCGCTTATAAAAAATGCATTCTATTCAATTCAAGTAGACTACTCTCAAGAATATTTCAAGCGTCAAAACCCAATCTTAAAGGATGATCTATTTAAGTATGGTCACATTGGAAAGTTCGAGACATTCCAAACAAAAGATTACGCAATCGGTCAGGATAGTACCACTGGTCTTTTTGGTCAAATTCAACAAACCAATCGTGATACGCTGATCACTTTCGTTCCTGGAACTTCGAATCCAGAGCTTGCTACCTTTACTCAGAGGTACTATGAACTTAACGGCTGGGAGGGATTCGATGCAGAAGGAAATCCAATTTTTGATCCAGCGCGTGTTGCAGCACTATCCAATACAAACAACATTCAGAGTGGTGGTGGTTTAATCAATGGTGACAACCTCGATGGCAGATCCAGATCAGTGTATGGAATGTGGGTATACAATAGCGATGTCACCAATGCACGTGGCGGAAACACCGATAGATTCCAAGAAAACATTACCAATCAAGTTAGGGTAACGGCCCAAGGATCTGCGGATATTAAGAACCACGCTTTCATGTTGGGATTTGAATACGAGCAACGGGTGGATAGAGCATATGCTGTTAGTCCGCGTGGACTTTGGCAAGTGGCAAGGCTTAGAGCAAATACACACGTCAGTGAGCTTGATTTTGAAAACCCACAAATTGAATATCCAGGGCCATATATTTCCTATCCTAGGTTAAATGCTTCTCCGGGTGAGTATGACGGTTCAAACCCCAATGAAGCTCAAGGTTTTATTGATTACAATCTAAGAAAGGCAATTGGTCTTGATCCTGATGGCGTTGATTTCTTAGATGTGAATGCGATTGATCCTGATCTATATAAGATAGAATATTTCTCTGCCGATGAATTGTATAACGGAGGAAGTTCGTATGTGTCTTATTACGGATACGATCCTTACGGAAACCGAATTACAGATAACCCAACGTTTGATGATTTCTTTACCGCAAGAGACGACTTTGGAAACTATACGCGTCCAATTGCTGCGTTTCAGCCAATCTATGTTGCTGGTTATATCGAGGACAAGTTTGAATTCGAAGATTTGATTTTCAACATTGGATTACGTGTCGATAGATACGACGCGAATCAACAAGTGCTTAAAGATCCATTCGTATTGTTTCCGACAGTTAAAGCCGGCGAGCAAGAGGCAATGGAGTTGCTAGAAGAAGGAACGGAAAGACCAAGTACCATCGGCGATGATTATGTGGTATATGTAGATAATGTCCAGAGTCCAACAGATATATTAGGATACCGAAATGGCAACGTTTGGTATAACGCTCAAGGAACTGAGCTTAGTGATGCGTCAGCGCTCCGTGTTTCCAACGGACTCCCTGCTCCTCTGCTCGTTGATAAAGACAACACAAATAGTGTAGATATAACTTCTGAGTCCTTTGAAGATTACTCTCCAAAGACCAATTTCATGCCCCGGATTGCATTCAACTTTCCGATCTCTGACGTTGCTAAGTTCTTTGCTCACTATGATATCCTAACAAAGCGACCAACTACAGGTAGTCGTCTTGACCCATCAGATTACTATTTCTTAGAGAGTCGGGCAAGTTCTGCAACATTGAACAATCCATCTCTACAACCAGAGAAGACAATCGATTATGAAATTGGATTTCAGCAGGCCCTCACGACATCAATGGCCTTAACGATTTCAGCCTTTTATAGAGAGTCTCGTGATTTAGTTTCTGCAACGCGTGTTTTTGACGCATACCCAATTGAATATGTGTCATATGATAATTTGGACTTTGCCACGGTTAAAGGAATGACGGTTTCATATGATTTGCGCCAAACCAAGAATCTGACGGTTCGGGCTTCGTATACGTTGCAGTTTGCTGAGGGAACAGGGTCGAATGCAACTACGGGATTGAATCTTGCACGATCGGGTCAACCAAATTTGCGTGCACCGATTCGATTATCTTATGATCAGAGACATCAGATAGTTGGTAATGTGGATTACCGATACGGTTCTGGTAAAGATTATGATGGTCCGGTTTTAGGGGATCGTCAAATATTCAAGAACACCGGTGCTAACCTTCAAATTCGAGGTGGTTCTGGAATTCCTTATAATCCACAAAGTAACTTCACGTCGACAAGACTGTTTAGCAATAGCCCTTCTCCTTTGCAGAAAGGAGCAATTAATAGTGCTAGTCTTCCATGGTCATTTAGGTTCGACCTGAACTTGGATCGAGATTTCACTTATGCCAAAGAAGGAGGGAAGCATGAATATTATTTCAATGTATTCCTACAAGTACGAAACTTACTTAATACTAGAAACGTGAATGGAGTTTATAGAGCAACTGGAAATCCTGACGATGATGGATATCTAAACTCTGCCTTCGGGTTGCAATTTGCTGGCGAGCAAAATAGCACTGCAGCGTTTCAAGAGTATTACACAATGAAATTGTGGAACCCAACAAACTGGCAATTACCACGAAGATTTAGAATTGGAGTTCGAATGAGCTTCTAAAAAGACCGAAGTATGAATAGCAAGAAAATAATTGTAGCCGTTTCGTTAATCGTATTCGCCGCAGGTACTATGCAGGCCGAACGATATAAGTATGAGAATGCTCGAAAAGGTAATGATGCACCTCCTGGAACTGCCGCGAATTGTACCCCAGCAACAGCGGCCACAGAATTGAATATCAATAACGTGAAAGCGTTAATTCAAAGTGGCGGTGATATGTGGTGGGATTTTAACCGTTCCAGATATGAGATTCCACAAGGATCTGAGAAAACAAGTCTTTTTGCTGGCTCATTATGGCTAGCAGGTCAAGACGTTTCTGGTCAATTTAAAGTGGCTGCTCTTAGATTTCGTCAAGTTGGAAATGACTATTGGACTGGGCCATTAAGTACTGTGGATGCTGAGATCAACCCAGCTACTTGTAAGGACTATGATCGGCACTATGAAACCACAAGGTCTATGGTCTCTGAGTTTGCTGGTTGGTATGCTGCTGGAGTTGCAGATTCAGAAGATGCAACCAACACTCAAGAGGAGTTATATCCTGGATACCTTACGCCGAGTGTAATTACAGATTGGCCTGCTCACGGTAGAAACTTTGAGCCATATAACGAGGACTATTATTTGGCTCCATTCTTTGACTATAATGGAGATGGCGATTACAACCCTACAGATGGAGACTATCCTGGTTATGTATTAAGTGGTAAGAGTGATTGTAGTAGAAGAGTTCGAGATATATACGGTGACCAAAACATATGGTGGGTGTTCAACGATAAGGGGAATATCCACTCTGAGTCTGGTGGTCAATCTATCGGCATGGAAATACGTGCTCAAGCTTTTGCATTCGCAACCACTGACGAGGTCAACAATATGACCTTTTACAACTATGAATTGATTAATAGATCAACGTTCAACTTAACAGACACTTATTTCGGTCAATGGGCTGATGGTGACCTTGGAAACGCGCAAGACGATTTTGTTGGTTGCGATGTTCGAAGAGGCTTAGGATACTTCTATAATGGCGATGATGAAGATCAAGATGCCGGTGGAAATATCGGTTATGGATCTAACCCTCCTGCGGTTGGAATTGACTTTTTCCAAGGCCCGTTTCAGGCAAATGATAATCGAGACAATTGTCTTTGTGTAAATGATATTGCTGCTGCACAAGCGGAAGATGGAATTGTATACTCCGGACAAGGTGCTGGATATGGCGATGGTATTGTAGATAATGAGCGATATGGAATGCGTAAGTTCCTATATCACAACAATCAGCCTGGCCCTACAGGGGATCCAAATATTGCCACCGATTATTACAACATGCTTCGTGGTGTATGGAGAGATGGAACGCCAATGACTTTTGGAGGCAATGGTTACGACCCTTCAAACGCAAACGCAATCCCAGCCAATTACATGTTTCCAGGCGATACGGATCCGCTTAATTGGGGTACCGAGGGTGTTGATCCTGGAGTAGGTGCCTGGACTGAAGTTTCCGCTGGAAACCCTCCAGGTGATAGACGTTTCGTGCAATCCTCTGGACCATTTGAATTAGGTCCTGGTGCCGTTAATAATATTACCGTTGGAGTTGCTTGGATGCAGGCTTCATCAGGTGGGCGATTGCAGTCTGTAGAGGATATGCGAAAGGCCGACGATAAAACACAGGCGTTGTTTGACTCTTGTTTTGAAATTCTTGATGGTCCAAATGCACCAGACGTTACAATTCAAGAATTGGATCGTGAAGTAATTCTGATGCTTTCCAATCCTTTGAATTCAAATAACTATCAAGAAGCTTATGCTACGGTTGATCCATTCTTGCCAGCTCCCGATTCTGTTGATACAGATGATGACGGGTCAACGGATACACCTTTAACCGCCGCTGAGAAAGAGGCCTACTCAACTTATGTGTTTGAAGGATATCAGATCTATCAGCTTGCTGACGGTTCTGTAGGTACAAACGACCTTACAGACCCTGATAAAGCTCGACTTATTGCTCAAGTTGATATTGCGAATGGAGTTGAAAGATTGATAAACTACGAATATGACTCTCAGATTGATGCAGACGTTCCTAGCTTAAAGGTTGATGGATTAAATGAGGGGATTGAGCATTCATTTCAATTTACTGAGGATGTCTTTTCAACCGGAGACGCCCGTTTGGTTAATCACAAGACATACTACTACATGGCAGTGGCATACGCTTACAATCGATATGGCGACGGAATAGGGAACCTATCACATATCGATGGAGTTTATGATCCTTCTTCAGACCCACCAAGATTGGATGGTCAAAAGCTTCCTTACTTGGCTTCACGTACTTCTGCGAATGGACCTGTAAAGGTGTTTGAAGCGATTCCACACAGAATTGATCTTGAAATGGATGGAGTTGAGCTAAACTCTGAATATGGTGACGGTGTTGAATTAACTCGAGTAGAGGGTAGAGGAAACGGCGGTAACTATGCGATTATTAAAGAGGATTATTTGGATGAAGCGCAGGATAGCAAGTACCTTGAAGAGCCAGTGTATGAGGCAGGATTTGGTCCCGTGGCAATTAAGGTTGTGGATCCATTAGTTATTCCTCCAGGGACATTTACCCTCGCATTCAAAGACACGACCAGCGATCATAATCTTGAGAATATGATTTGGGAGCTCTCAGGAGAGAACATTACAACCGTAACTTCTGATCAAGCGATCACTTTGCTTAACGAGCAAGTAATATTTGATCTAGGTCTTTCTGTATCTGTTTCATACGGATATCCTGCTCCGACATATCCATCCGATGGAAATGCTTCAGCAAATGCTGGATTTATCGGATTCGATATTCAATATGAAGATGAAACAGACCAATGGTTAGCGGGCCTTGTTGATGTTGATGCAGATGCTCGTTATAACTGGATAAAGAGTGGAACTTTCTTACAGCCAGCTGTGTTGGGCGGAGCGAAGGATTGGGCGCAAGACGATCACTACGATAACTATGAAGCCAATGATCCAACTGATAATGACTCCCCACTGGATGAGGAGCAGGTTTGGGAGAATATTGGTGGTAGAACATGGTCACCGTTTGCCCTAGCAAGTTATGATACCGCACACCCGATACCATTGTTTAACCTGAGTGGAGTGCCTAGCTACAATTTTTCTGAGAAAGTGATTGAACTAGCTGGAATGGCAAACACGCCGAGTGTTGATGTTATTATTACCACCGATTGCAGCAAGTGGACACGATGCCCCGTATTAGAGGCCGGCGATAATAGCGGACTTACAAAAGGCGGTGCGGTAAGAGGTGAGTTAAGAAGAGGATTGTCCGTTGATAAATCAGGCCGCAATCAACTTGATGCTGGATTTGTCGCCGCTGAAGGTTTCGGAACAGAAGTGAGCGGATCACCGCAGGTTCTAGGCTCTGATCGAGCAGCACTTCTACGACAATCTGATAAGGATCACTTAATAGCCTTAGGATTTAAGGAAGCTGAGTTCAAAGATGTCTCATTCGGAATGGGCTGGTTCCCAGGTTATGCTGTTGACGTTGAGACGGGAGAGCGGCTAAACATGGCCTTCTCAGAAGATTCTTGGTTAGGCAAAGAGAACGGTGCTGATATGAAATGGAATCCAACCGATCGTATAGCAGAACCTCTGTTTGGTGAGCTTAGATTCGGAGGGAAACAAATGATTTACATATTCCGTCACAATACTGAAGATGGCGCTACGATAGATGATCAATACCTAATGCCTGGTTATAATGGCGATGGGGGAACATTTGCGTATGATAAGCTTGTCAGTTTTGACTCGAAGGAGAATCTTCACGTAATTGATCAAAACTCGAATCAGTATAAGAACTACATGTCTGTAATGCGCGCAGGTGCATGGGTTGGATATCCACTTCTTGCTGATGGAGGAACATTATTTGGAAATGGATATGTTTCATCTGATGACTGTGATGGCGATGAGGCAGGAAACGATATCACGATTAGTCTTAGAGCGACTAAGCAATATCGACCATATGCGGTTGGCGAGGGAATTGACTTACCTGGCCCGAAATTGTCTGTAGGCACTGGGTATTATGTGCAAAGTGGAAAAGTGAATGTGATTCAAACAGACGAAGCTGGAGTTGAGGTATTGACAACATTCGGAGCCGGTGAAGCATTTACAGCCGAAGAACAGGGATATACATTGGGCGGTGCCGCTGCTAATGTTATAGCGACAGTAAATGGTGGATTGCCACTCTATACCTTTAATACAGACGCTCTGGCTCCAACTATTAATACTGAGATTGGTACGGAAATGTTAGAGGAGATAAAGGCTGTTCCAAATCCATACTATGCATATAGCGAATATGAAACAGGCCGGCTAGAATATTTGATGAAGGTGATCAACCTGCCTACGACTTGTACAATAAATATTTTCACCGTAAACGGAATCTTGGTAAGATCATTTGAAAAGGATGATGCAACGACCTCAAGCATTGATTGGGATCTGAAAAATCAGGATGGAATTCCTATTGCGAGTGGACTTTATATCATTCACGTGAATGCCCCTGGGCTCGGTGAGAAAGTCATTAAATGGTTTGGAGTTCTTAGACCAATTGACCTTAACTCATTCTAATTACTATAGAATTAAGAGACATGAGAATATTAAAAAACATACTAACGATTAGCTTGACAATAGCAACGACCGTTTCCATGGCTGGAAACAAGGAACGGATTGGTCAGGCAGGATCGAGTCAACTATTGATAAATCCATGGGCAAGCAGCGCTGGAATGGGCGGATCGAATAGTGCATATCTAAACGGAACAGAAGCTTTCAATTGGAATATATCTGGATTGAGCGCGGTCAACAAAACGGAGCTTTATTATTCCAACGTGATGTTGTTTTCAGGTTCGGATATATCCATTAACAGTTTAGGATTCGGTCAGCGCGTTGGAGAATCCTCTGTTTTAGGAATTTCTGTAAATGCCATGTCTTTTGGTGATATACCCATTACCACCACGGCTAATCCAGATGGAGGTCAAGGTACTTTTAGTCCACAGTTTCTCAATTTGGCAATTGGTTATGCTAGAACCTTTTCCAATAGTATTCAAGGTGGGGGAGCAATCAGAATAGTCAGTGAATCCATAAATAATGTAGGAGCAACTGGAGTCGCTCTGGACGCAGGTATTCGATACGTGACAGGAGAGCACGATAAAGCGAAATTCGGAATTGCCCTCCGTAATGTTGGGCCGAAATTGCGCTATTCAGGAGATGGTTTGGCAACTACGGTATTGTTACAAGATGCTGAGTTTACGGTGAATCAGAGAGCGGAAGGATTTGAAATGCCTGCACTACTAAATATTGGAGCATCATATGATATATATCTATTGGCAAAAGAGCCTGCTGAAGGTGAAGAAGCAACGGAAGTCGATGACGATGCGAAACCTTCTGATTATAGATTGACTTTAGCTGGAACATATACATCTAATTCATTTTCACCCGATCAGATTAGAATCGGTGCCGAGTTTGGCTTTTTAAAGTACTTCGCCGTAAGAGGTGGATTGGTATATGAAGAAAGCGTATTCAGTGCACTAGGTGAGGGGGGTAGATTGAATTCAAATACGGGTCCCTCGTTAGGCATGTCTTTGATGTTACCTTTTAAGAAAAAGGAAGACACTGGCTTTAGCTTTGACTATGGTTACAGGTTCTCAAATCCTCTAGGGGGCACGCACAGTATTGGATTGAGACTGAGCATCTAGTAAATAAAAAATATACATTTGAGGATAGAACTGCTCTGTAGGGCGGTTCTTTCTTGTTATATAGAATTGAGTAAATCATTAGATATGTCGCAACTGACTTATTACACAGAAGAGGGTTTAAAAAGATTGAAAGACGAACTTCAACACTTGGAACGAGTTGAAAGGCCGTCTATTTCTGCCCAGATCGGAGAAGCTAGGGACAAGGGCGATCTAAGCGAAAATGCCGAGTATGATGCTGCCAAGGAAGCGCAGGGCATGCTAGAAATGAAGATATCGAAGCTCAAGAATCTCGTCGCTAATGCGCGAATAGTGGATGAAAGCCAATTGGATAGCGAAAAAGCGCTAATCCTCTCTACTGTTCGGGTGATGAACAAGATGATGAAGAAGGAGTTCACTTATACTCTGGTGGCGGAGAATGAAGCAGACCTTAAGGCGAATAGGATAAGTGTTGAATCTCCGATTGGGCAAGGATTACTTGGTAAAAAGGTCGGTGAGGTTGCAGTAATCGAAATTCCACGAGGATCGTTAGAATTGGAAATACTTGAGATTACGCGTTAATGACATCCATCTTCACCAAGATACTTAACGGCGAGATACCTGGTCAAATTATCGCTCAGAACGAGTTGTATTTTGCCATTTTGGATATTAATCCCCTTGCCATGGGGCACGCTCTCGTTATACCGAAAAAGGAAACCGACTACATTTTTGATTTAGAGCCAACGGAGCTTGGCGGGTTTTTTCAATTTGCTCAGCAGGTGGCAAAAGGTATCGAGGCTGTAGTCGATTGTAAGCGCGTAGGTGTTGCTGTTATTGGGCTAGAAGTTCCTCATGCACACATTCACCTTGTTCCCATGCAAAGTATGGATGACATCAACTTTAGTAAACCCAAATTGCAACCCAGCAATGAAGCCCTCGCGGAGATCGGTGATAGACTCCGAGCATCGATTATTTGATCCGATCAGGATTATTCTTCAGAAAAGAATCCCAGCCCTTTTTACTTGACCCACTGATGGGATTTGAACTTTGAAAATGGTGGCAAATTGCTACGGCCAACCCATCAGTTGCATCCAAAAACTTCGGAGTTTCTTCCAAATTAACCAAGGTTTTAATCATTGCTGCAACTTGTTCTTTGGATGCAGCACCATTACCAGTTATACTCTGTTTTATTTTTCTTGGACTATACTCAGCAATGGGAATGTTTTTCACTAAGGCCGCTGCCATCGCTACACCTTGGGCTCTACCAAGTTTCAGCATTGACTGTACATTCTTACCAAAAAAGGGAGCCTCCACTGCAAACTCATCAGGTTGATACTCTTCAATGAGCTTTGTCGTTCGCTCGAAGATGATTTTAAGCTTTAAGCCATAATCGGGCTCCTTCATTTGAACCACTCCGAGACCAGGGGTTGAGAGTTTATCGCCCATAACATGCAGCACACCGTAGCCCATTACGTTCGTCC
This sequence comes from Flavobacteriales bacterium UBA1993, assembly GCA_002336485.1. GTDB lineage: Bacteria > Bacteroidota > Bacteroidia > Flavobacteriales_G > Salibacteraceae > SHAN690. Next base: position 151,098 of record DDCZ01000023.1, on the reverse strand, counting down.
CCGGGTCAATTCCGAGTATTACCTTTTCTTTCACGACCTTTGGCTTCATTACAAATCAGAGTGATTAATAGACTTTCGAATTTACTCCTTGCCTTTTTGAATGCCAGTACGAACGACGAAAGTTCTGAACACATCATTGCACCCGCTGGTAGACTGATTATTTCCTGGACCATAAAGTTTGGAGTATCCGTAGCTGCACTCTATTACATTGTGTCGAGAATTCTAAACGAGGGTCTTGCCGTTGATTTTATATTCAACGCTGTTCGCGAAACTTCCAAAATTTCGATTGCGTCTCTTGCCCTCTTCAGCATATTGCTGGCCTCGCTTAATTGGGGGCTAGAAATGTATAAATGGAATATGTTGATTAAACCTCAATTGGGAACGCATTGGAGAACATCAGTAAAGGGTGTTTTAACAGGAACCACGTTCGGTATCCTATCGCCCAATCGAATTGGTGAGTTTGTAGGTAGAATACTGGCCCTAGGGCCATCCCAAAGGGTTTCCGGTGCGCTGTTGTCGTTCGTAAACAGTTGCGCTCAAAGCATGGCGACCCTAACCTTCGGTATCGTGGGTTTCATGTTCTTGATAGAGGAGTTTGGAATAGAAGCAATGGGCTCGCTTGCAAGCCGTATGATTCAGGTCTTGCTAATAATGCTTTGGGCGACTTCGCTATTTATCTATTTTAAATTGCCTGCCCTGTCAAAAATGAAGTCTAGTCGAAAGGCGTTTGATCGTATTCAGAAATACCTTTCTGTATTTGATTCGTTGGATTTCAGGCTGCTGAATAGACTCTATATCCTGTCCATGATTCGCTTTGTTTCATTTTTAGGACAGTACTTTTTGGTATTCGGATTTATTATTGATGATCCTAATTGGATTGCAATTGGTGGTTTGGCGGCCGTAACTCTTTTCACTTCTACCGTGCTTTCGTTTGTTCCGATTCCTGACATAATGCTTCGGGAGGCCCTTTCACTGAGCTACTTCGGTTTTTTTGGATTCAATCTAGTAGAAGTTTCAATCGGTGTTTTCCTTGTTTGGTTCATCAATGTTGCCATGCCAGCTGTTGTAGGTTCCATTGTGCTTTTCTCGTATCGTATTTTTAAATCTGCATGATTTGGATCTACTTTTTTGCATTGCTGATCTGGGCTCTTGTTTTTTTTTGGATCGACAAGGGCGTGTCAGCGAGCGAACGTGTAGGAACATCCGATCCCTCCGATGAGCCGGAATCATTTGCTATTCTGATTGCCGTCCGCAATGAGGAAGAATTGATTCAATTTTGCCTTGCTTCGATTGAAGGTCAAGAATGGCTGCCGAAAAACACAACGGTTTATATTGTGGATGACCACTCTGCCGATGAGACAGCAAAGGTCATAGAAGACTTTTCGCGAACATCAAAGTTGAGTATTCAAGTGCTGCCCCTATTGGAAGGAGTTGGGAAGAAAGCCGCTATCCGTCATGGCCTCTCCCGTATTAGCGAGGAGTTGCTTTATCTCTGTGATGGTGATGTTCTCCTTCAAAAAGGGACAATTATAAACATGTTTAGGACCCTACAGCAATCAAACTGTTCGGTTGCTTTTGGCCCCGTAGTTTATGAAGAGGAAGGGCTTTTGACTAAGGTTCTTGCCGCAGAAAATCTCAATACCCAACTCGTAAGCGAGGCCTTTTTAAATCATGGAAATGCGTTAATGGTAAATGGCGCTAACATGATGATTCAGGGTTCAATGAAAGGAAGGTTTGCTGCAACCCTAGAGTCAAGGTTGGCAAGTGGCGACGATGTCTTTTTTGCTCAGAGTTTGTCTCAAAACGAATATGTGTCAGGGTACTATCGCGAACATGCTGTAATCGCTAGATTTCCGAAGACAAGCGCGATGTTTTTTGCCCAACGTGTTCGATGGGCGTCAAAATCATCAAACTATTCAAAGTTTATAAATCGCGGGTTTGCAGGTTTGATTTTTGGATTGAATCTAGTTTCTGTCAGTGTCTGGTTATTGCTGCCGTTTATTGATGGCCACTTCTGGTTGTTTCTGTTTCTTTTTGGGAAGTGGTTGGTTGAGTTTTCTTTTCATAGAAAATGGTTTCATAAATATGCCTTCCATCATTCCCCGCTATCCTCAATCATCCTCACCATTTGCTATCCATTATATGTTTCCATTATTGGCGCTGCATCAATAATTGGAATTGGATTCAATTGGAAAGGTAGGACATATAAGATGTAGACCTACATGAGGAGTAAGCCGATCATGTAAATGAAAAAACCGACAAAAAACATGATTAAAGTATAGGGTAAAATATGACGTGCGCTTAATCCTGTGATGCCAAGTAGGGGTAGTGCCCAAAAGGGTTGAAGCATGTTCGTAATCTGATCGCCGTATGCCAAGGCAAGAATGCTTTTTTCGAGTGGGACCCCTAGCTCTAAGGCGGCCTTAATTATTATTGGTCCTTGAACCACCCATTGGCCGCCGCCACTCGGTACAAAAATATTTACCAATCCTGCGCTCAAATATGTGAAGATTGGATAGGATGCGGAGTTGCTAATTGATACGAAGAAGTCGCTAAAAGTTAATATCAGGCCACTCTCTTTAAATAATCCCATTATCCCAAAGTATAGCGGGAATTGAATCAGGATTCCGCTCGCACCTCCAATTGCGGCATTGATGGCCGATAAGAATGAGAGGAAGTTTTTATGAAGAGCTAGACACAGCGCTAAGAGCAAAAAGTTGATGTTGTTCGGATTGAAAAATGATAGAATTGATTTCCCAGAAAAGAACATCAGATAGGCACAATAACTAAGTGCAAGTATTCCAACTACCACAATAGCCACACGACTATGGTCAAATTTTTCAGCTCCAATAAGATCCTCACGCTCTAATTCATGTGTGGCGTTATGAGATTCCACTCGAATGGAAGTGGTCATCTGTTTTTTTCCAATCAGGAATAGAGCCAATGGAAGAATGGAAAGCACGCACAGATTAATCAAGATATTACCAAAACTGAATACGGTCAGGTCGATTCCAATGGAATCTGGCAATAGTTTGAGTTCTGCGGATGTTAGTGATCCGGCCATTAAATCGTGCAGATTCCCGGCCTCCGCGACTTTTATTAGTGATGATCCTGATAGGCCACCATGCCAGATCATAAGGGCAGCGTATCCAGCAGCGCCGATTAACGGATAATTGAGTTTGAGAGATCTTGAGGTAAAGCTTTCTCCCATTTTTCGGGCGAGGATCGCGCCAAATATTAACCCGAGTCCCCAATTAAAGAGGCCAACAGTCAGTGCAAAAAAACATACGACGGCGGCAGCTTGTGAAGATGTATAGCAACGCGCTGTGATTTGAGCAATTTTAGATTCAAATACAGGGCTCAAGGCAAGGGCATGGCCCAATACAAGCATCAACATCATTTGCATGGCAAATACCATTAATGACGGTGTCCAGAGACCGCTTGCCCACCAATCTAACGTTTCAACTATCTGAAAATCGTTGGTATTGCTGACGTTTAAGATGAAAACAGCTAAAAAGCTGAGGACGGTTAAGGCAATTGCAATACTGAAAGGGGATGGTAAAACCCGTCTTACAAGCCGTATGTAGCCCTCAAGCAAAACGGATTAAAACGGTAAGTCATCCTCGGCTCCATCATCTGCCATTGGTGGCTCCTCTGGAAGCCCCGCACTGCCAAAGTCAACGGGCTCCGCAGCTTGAGGTGCAATTGCTTCGATTCGCCAAGCTTGGAGGTTTACGAAGTATTTTCCGTTGTACTCGTTTCCGCGGATGTTAAAATGGACTTTCAAGTCATCTCCTGGATTGTATGCGTCCACGAGGTCGATACGATCTTTGACCAATTCAAACTTAATGTCCTGTGGATATTGCTCTTTCGTAGTGATAACGAATTCGCGTTTCTGGAATCCTGAGTTAAATGTCTGTGTTTCAAAAATGAGCTTTACGCTTCCTTCTATTTCCATATCAATTATTAAATGCTAATAGGGTCATCCATGCCTCTGGCACTTGCCCTTGTTCTAAATATTTCTTTGCCTTTTCATGCAGAGCGGTTTCGAGATTTATCGAATCATCTTCAAATTCTAAGAAGATTTCCGCCAATTCCGTCAGTCTAAAATCATTGACATCCGTCTCATTCGGTAATTCTTCAACATTGCCCAATTGACCTAAATTGTTGCCAGATAACACCTTGCTCAATTTGATGTCTGCGGGGATTTGATCAACACCAATGCCCAGTTTGGCTAAAGGCTTCGTAATCTCAAACAATGCGTCACCGCTGGCTCGAGTATACCAGTTTCCGCCTAATCTGCCGACTAAGTCAATTTTATGTTGGTCAATTCTGTCATTTTCATTGAGGATGGATTCATCAACGTGGATCAATACTACCTCACAGATTACGAGGTTCCCTGCTCCACCTTCTGTTCCAAGTTCGATAACCTCCTTAACCTTGCATTCTAGTTGCACAGGCGACTCTTTTACCCTTTTAGGGGAAACAAATTCAGAATCAATTGGAGTGAGACCTGCTTTCACAAATTCGTCTACGCCAGCGGCATATTCTGTGCTCGAGAGGGACATCTGCTCCACAATTGAATAATTGACCACGTTGATTACGGCTTCCTTGGTGGCCTTTACATTTTCAAATGTGTGCTTGGTCGTATTGTCCCGACCTCGTCGAGCAGGGGAGAAAATTGCAATAGGAGGATTGGCGCTAAAAACATTGAAAAAGCTGAATGGACTTAAGTTTGATCTTCCTTCTGCATCCACGGTGCTTACGAAGGCAATCGGTCTTGGCCCGATTGAATCAAGTAGATAGCCATGGAGCTTTGGAGTCGGGGTGGATTTGGGGTCTATTTTCATTTTTTTGAAGCCTACGCAAAGGTAATTTTCGAAAACATTTTTGAGGGATATAGATGGATGAATAATTATATCTTTGCGATCCTTTTTTAAAGGCAGTTCTTTTACCGCGGATGTGGCGAAATTGGTAGACGCGCTAGACTTAGGATCTAGTGCCGCGAGGCGTGGGGGTTCGAGTCCCTTCATCCGCACAATGTGCGAATAGTATATTGGCAAAATTTATTTATTGAACTGAGAATGAAAAGACCGCCTAAACACGGTCTTTTTTTATGTTAGATTAGAATCAAAGACATGAACGTTACGCAAGAAAATATCGATACACTGAATGCTCGTATCAAGATTGAAATTGGGCCGGAGGATTACGAATCACCGGTGACCAAAGTGCTGAATGACTATCGAAAGAAAATGACACTGCAAGGGTTTAGACCAGGTAAGGTGCCTTTTGGAGTAGCAAAGAAAATGTATGGAAAGGCTGTCCTCGCTGAGGAGCTTAATAAGATACTTTCAGAGCAGTTAAACACGCACATCCGTGAAAATGAAATTGATATTCTCGGTCAGCCCTTACCAGAAGACCTAGAAGATCTTTCCCTTAACTTCAATCAGAAATACGAGTTTCGTTATGATCTAGGCCTCGCTCCACAGTTTGCCGTGGATCTAACTGCGAAGGATAAGTTCAGCAAATATCAAATCAACATTGACGATGAATTGGTTGAAAAGTATGTACGAGACTTTCAACGCAGGTTTGGTAAATCTGAGGAGGTTGACAAATCAACCGAAAAGGACATGGTTTACGGCACCTTTTTCGCGCTCAATAAAGAGGGTGGAAGGGCTGAAAGTGGGTTTCACAATCATAGCACAGTCGTTGTTGAATATATAGATAACAAAGACGCGAAGAAAAAAATGATTGGTTTAGAAGTAGGGGCTACCCTCGAAATTGAACCAAGCAAGTTAGCCAAGGGCGACGCTGACCTCACCGCAATGCTCGGAATTTCGCTAGGTGAAATAGCAGAATACCCCAAGAAGTGGGAATTGAGAGTGGATTCTATTCATAGAATTGATCCACATGCATTGAACCAAGAATTGTTTGATCAAGTTTTAGGGCCAAATGCGGTCTCAACCGAGGCTGAATTTAGAGAGCGTATTGTCTCTGATTTGAAAAAACAATTAGAGGTGGATTCCGATAAGAAGTTGAGACGAGATGTATCCGATCGTTTGGTCGATAAGCTAAAACTTGAATTACCCGATGAGTTTCTAAAAAGATGGTTGATTCAAAACGCAGCAAATACTGAAAAACCAATTACGGAAGCTGACCTGGATCGTGAGTATGTAGACTATAGCCGCTATTTGCAATTGCAAATCATTGAATCTAAAATTGCCAAGGACAACGAGATAAAGGTTGAGTTTCCAGAAATTCAGGCCCGAGTTAAGGAGAATATTAAGGCCCAATTTGCAAGTTTTGGTCAGCAAGAAATGGACGATAAAATGCTGGATCAGTTCGCTCAGAACTTCCTTCAGAAGGAGGAAGAGGTGCGAAAGATATACGATCAAATTCTAGACGAACGAATTATGGCCTTCTATAAGGATACAGTCAAGATCACTGACAAGGAAGTTTCGTTTGATGAATTCGTTAAATTAGCCTCCACGAAACAAGAGAAAGGGAATTTCATGGATCAAGTTTCGAATCTTTTAAAATTCTAAAATGACAGACGAAAAGGAGTTTAGAAAATACGCGGTGCATCATTTAGGCATGAGCGGACTTTCTGTTGATGATTATATGAAGGCAAACACACCTTCAGATATGACTCGCACGGTTATCGAGGAACGGCCAATGCCCTTCCGAGAGGTTGATGTGTTTTCGAGGTTGATGATGGATAGAATCATATTTCTTGGACTACCAATAGATGATTTTATTGCCAATGTAATTCAGGCACAGCTTCTTTTTCTTGAGTCTGCGGATTCGGGCAAAGACATCCAGATTTACATAAATAGTCCCGGCGGATCAGTCTATGCTGGATTGGGAATTTATGACACCATGCAATATATTGGTTGCGATGTAGCAACAATATGTACAGGGATGGCGGCCTCTATGGCCGCAGTTATTCTTTGTGCCGGTGAAAAGGAAAAGCGCACAGCTTTAAGACATGCTCGTGTCATGATTCATCAGCCAATGGGTGGTGTTGGCGGACAGGCCTCTGATATTGAAATTACTGCAGAGGAAATTAAAAAACTGAAAAACGAACTTTACGATATTATCGCAAATCATTCGGGCCAAAAGCCGAAAAAGGTTTGGGAAGATAGCGATCGTGACTATTGGATGAAGGCTGATGAAGCCCAAGCCTATGGTATGATCGACGAAGTTTTGGTCAGAAAGAAATAAGATATGGCAGCTCAAACCGAAGAACAAATCAAGTGCTCTTTTTGTGGTCGTGACAAGCGAGAAACGGCCGTAATGATTGCTGGAATAACGGGTCACATTTGCGACCGATGCATTCAACAAGCAGCGCGCATTGTGGACGAAGAAATGAGTACACGTCTTCGGGAGACAGTTCTGGGCAGTGTCAATTTATTAAAACCTGCGGATGTCAAAATGCACCTTGATGAATATGTAATTGGGCAGGATGAGGCAAAACGAAGTCTCTCGGTGGCGGTTTATAATCACTATAAGCGCATTTCCCAAAAGGATGTATCCGACGAGGAAGGTGTGACTATAGAAAAGAGCAACATGATCTTTGTTGGCCAAACCGGAACAGGTAAAACATTACTCGCTCGAACAATAGCAAAGGTTTTAAATGTGCCATTTTGCATTGCGGATGCAACAGTTCTTACCGAAGCAGGTTATGTTGGGGAGGATGTGGAAAGCATACTAAGTCGTCTTCTTCAAGCTTCTGAGTACAATGTAGAGGCCGCCGAACGCGGTATTGTGTTTATCGATGAACTTGATAAAATTAGTCGTAAGAGCGATAACCCGTCAATAACTCGTGATGTGAGCGGTGAAGGCGTGCAACAGGGATTGCTTAAGTTACTAGAAGGTTCAACCGTTGGTGTTCCCCCTCAGGGTGGTAGAAAGCATCCTGAGCAGAAATTAGTTCAAGTTGACACCAAGAATATTTTATTCATATGCGGAGGCGCTTTTGACGGCATTGATAGAATCATCTCAAGAAGATTAAATACAGGTGCGATTGGATACCGCAACAAGGCAAAAGAGGAAGATATTGAGAAGGAGAACCTTCTTCAATATATTAGCCCATCTGATTTACGTGAATATGGTTTGATTCCTGAATTGATTGGACGATTGCCATTGGTTTCATTCTTGAATCCTTTAGACAGGTCTGCCCTTCGCAGGATTCTAACGGAGCCAAAGAATGCATTGATAAAGCAATATGTTCGACTTTTCGAGATGGAAGACATTAAGCTCACGTTTGATAAGCATGTGCTAGATTATGTCGTGGATAAAGCGCTAGATTACAAACTAGGTGCTAGAGGTCTTCGGTCCATATGCGAGGCAATAATGATGGATGCGATGTATGAAATGCCATCCATGGATCCTAAGCCGGAGGCCTTCAAGATTACAATAGAATACGCCAAGAAGAAGTTTGATCAATCAGGGTTCAGAAAGCTAAGAGCAGCTTAGTAGGGTATTTCTAAATGGAAATAGGTGTTGTTGCGACGTTCAATCAACTTGTTATCGCAATCAGCGGACTCTCCGTAATTCAATGTTCTGTATTCCAAGTTAGGTACAGAAATTCCAGACCTTCCACTTGTAAACCATTGACAAGAAAGGTCCGAAGTATAAGCTTCTGTGATCTCATTCACGAACGTGTTTCCACGCGTATTTCTGCCAGTTGCAATTCCTTTAATTAGGAAAACATCATCGTCCACTTCGCCTTGGCTGTTGTTAGATCGGCCAGCAACCCAATATTTTCTGTGCACTCCTTCCCAAGTGTAGTCGGTATTCGTACTTGTGATTCTTCCTCCTTCAACTTCCCATAAATAGGTCATATACCCATTTGAGTTTAGGCCAAGATTTGTGATTCGGGATGTTCCTTTAACATTGAAATCGTCCTTGTAGTATTCGTCAAATGTTATTTCAACAACAGTACCCTTGTTCAGGTATTTACCGCTAAATGAAGCTTCAAGTATTCCAAACCGCTCAAATCCATCGTCGCATAGATTGTCTTTGCCTCCATAGTTAATCTCTAGATACAATGGGAATATTGCTGCTGTGTCGCTAACCGTGGCTCTTTCAATACATGAATTAAACCACTGGTCAATTCCTGTATCGTTAATGAGCGAATCGCGCATTGCAAAGCGATGAACTTCTCTGAAAGCATCATCAAAAATGTGGTAGGCCAAGGATACCTCACGTGCAGTAAGGGTTTCAAGATCCTCGTCACGTTCAGAATTGTTGCAGCCGCTTAGTCCCGCGATCCCAAGCACACACACTGTAATCAATGAGAGCAGCCGTAAATATGATGTAGTTTTTAACATTCGTGAATCGAACAAATGTAATGAATGGTCGCTATCGTTTGATTCGAGTATACTCCAAGGTTTTGAATGCACAATTGTGTACATCATCTACAGCTTGTTCAAGTACAGTTTTGGTTGACCAATCGTTCTTGTCGAAGGTTGGGAAATGTGTGTCACCACTGGGTAGGGCCATCACATGAGTGAGATACAGTTTGTCTGCTAGATCTATCGTTTGCATATAGATATCTCCTCCACCGATAATAAATAACTCACTCTCATCTTGAGATCGGGCGTAGTCTATCGCAGATTGTATGTCATGTTTTATAATTACATCCTTGGCATGAAACGATGTGTTTCGTGTAACAATGATATTTGGGCGATGAGGGAGGGGGCGATACTTTTCTGGAATAGAATCAAAATTTTTTCGCCCCATTACTACATGATGACCGCGCGTTGTTCGAGAAAAATAGCGAAGGTCCACAGGTAGGTGCCATGGCAAATCGCCGTCTCGACCGATTACGTTGTTTTGGGCTATGGCCGCAATTAAGGAAATGATCATTATACGGCTACGCTTGCTTTAATATGTGGATGGGGATCATAATTGACGAGTTCAAAGTCTTCAAACTTGAAGCTGAAAATGTCCTTAACCAAAGGATTAATCTGCATCGTGGGGATTGATCTAAACGAACGAGACAGCTGAAGCTCTGTTTGTTCAAGGTGATTAGAATAAAGATGTACATCTCCAAATGTGTGAATGAACTCACCGGCTTCCAATTCGCAAACTTGCGCAAGCATTTGCGTCAGAAGTGCATACGAGGCAATATTAAATGGTACGCCGAGAAACGCATCTGCGCTTCGTTGGTACAATTGGCAACTCAGCTTGCCGTCTGCCACGTAAAATTGAAAGAGGCAATGGCAAGGAGGTAAGGCCATTTGTTCGACGTCTGCAACATTCCAAGCACTCACAATGTGTCTTCTGGAATTTGGGTTGGTTTTTAACTGATCTACTAATTTGGTGATTTGGTCAATTTGCCCTCCATTGTGGTTTGGCCAAGAGCGCCATTGATGACCATATACGGGCCCTAGATTGCCATCCGCATCTGCCCATTCATCCCAAATGCGTACGCCATTTTCCTTTAAGTAGGCAATATTCGTGTCTCCTTGTAAGAACCACAACAATTCATGAATGATCGACTTCAGGTGAAGCTTCTTGGTAGTTAAAACAGGGAAGCCTTCGGATAAGTCAAAGCGCATTTGGTATCCAAATGTACTGATGGTGCCTACGCCAGTTCGGTCGCCCTTCTGGGTTCCGTTTTTAAGAATGTGACGAAGTAGATCGTGGTATTGCTGCATATCAGTTCAAAGGTCTCTATACGAGCGAAGCTGTGCAATACATTGTTGTAAAAAGTATAAAGATTCTATCCACAATCAATAAAACATGCCAACTATGCTCGCGGTGAACAAGCAAGCCAATGTCCCGCCCAGTAGTGCATATAATCCCAGTTTACTTAGCATGCCCTTACGCGTTGGGGCGAGTGCTCCAATGCCTCCGATTTGAATACCTATAGAGGCGAAATTTGCGAATCCACATAAGATATAGGTTGCCATTATGATTGATTTTTCGTGCGCGAAAACACCAGCATTCTTCATTTCTCCGAGCGTGGAGTATGCGTAAAACTCATTCAAGATGGTTTTCTCTCCTAACAATTGCCCTACTAATACGATGTCTTCAGACGGAATTCCCATCAACCATGCAATAGGTGCAAAGGCGTATCCAACTATAAATTGAAAGGATAGACCATCATAATTTGTGTTCGCTACAATCAGGTCGTTTAAACCAGTCCAGCTGCCAATTAGGTCATGTAGCATATAATTCCCCATATATATAAGGGCGGTGAATACAAGTAGCATGGCCCCCACGTTTACAGCCAACCTGAGTCCGTCTGACGTTCCGTTTGAAATGGCCTCAAGTAAATTGCTTCCCATTCGATTTTCGGAAATTTTCATTGAGCGATCGAAATTCTCCGTTTCTGGGACGAGGATCTTTGCTGCAACCACGGCTGCTGGTGCTGACATAACAGACGCCGTGAGTAGGTGTTTTGCGAAGAGCGCCCGCTGAACTGGATCATCGCCGCCTAAATATTGCATGTATGCCGCGAGAACGCCACCTGCTATAGTGGCCATGCCGCCAGTCATTAGGCACATGATCTCTGATCTTGTCATGCTATCCAAATAGGGACGAACCAGTAATGGTGATTCAGTTTGACCCAAGAAAATATTACCCGCCGCAGATAGGCTTTCCGCCCCGCTTAAATTCATCAATCGTTTCATTACCCATGCAAATAGAAAAACGACCCGTTGAAGAATTCCTAGATAATAAAGGATGGCGCTCAGTGCCGAAAAGAAAATAATCGTGGGCAAGATGTAAAACGCGAAATTCATGATGCCTGGGGCGACCTGTCCATCTATGAAAGAGCGCATCAGAAAGTCAGAGCCATCGTTTGTAAAAGAGATAACCTTAGCGAAAATTTTACCGACCCAATCAAATCCAGTAGCGACAAAATCAACTTCAATAATTAAAACGGCGAGTAGAATTTGGAATGCAATGCCCTTTCCAACAAGAGTCCAATTAATTCGCTTTCGATCTTTACTCGCAAGCCAGGCAATCCCAACGAGCACAGCGATACCAAGAAGTCCCTTTAAAATAGAAATGATCAATTGTTGAGATTATTGGTGCAAAATAGCCAAAGTGAGCCTTATTGGCGTTTGTTTATTTCGTCCCGCAATAGTGAAGCACGCTCATAATCCTCATTGCCGATAGCCTTCTCAATTTCCTTTTCCAAGTCCTCTAACGAATAGGCGGCGAATAGGTCGTCTTCGGCTGCTTTCACCTCGATCTCTGTGGAAGTCGTATCCTGATCATCACCAAACTCTTCATCATCTTCCAAGACTATACCCGCAGATGATAGAATTTCTTCATACGTATGTATGGGACACTTGAACCGAACAGCCAAGGCAATAGCATCGCTGGTTCGTGTATCGATTTCAATTTTCTTCCCATCGGCTTGAACGCAAACTAGATTTGCGAAAAAGATGCCTTCCACCAATTTGTAAATGAGCACCTCGGTTACCTTAATCCCGAACGAGTCGGCAAACGTTTTAAAGATATCGTGCGTAAGTGGTCGGCTTGGCTTCATCTTCTCAAGTTCTATGGCGATTGCCTGAGCTTCGAAATTTCCAATAATTATTGGTAAACGCCGCTTACCCGAGGCTTCTCCAAGTACCAGAGCATATGCCCCAGTTTGAGTTTGACTATATGAGAGCCCTAATATCTCCAGTTGGATCTTGGTTTTGTCCATCTGAAAGTTGTTAGGCTTCGCTCAATTTAAGCTGTCGAACTGCCTCGATCAATTTCGGGATAACTACAAATGCATCACCAACGATTCCATAATCTGCCGCTTTAAAAAATGGCGCTTCAGGGTCAGTGTTTATCACAACAATGACCTTACTTCCATTCACGCCTGCTAGATGCTGAATTGCACCGGATATCCCAGCAGCGATGTATAGGTTAGGACGAATTGCAATTCCTGTCTGCCCCACGTGTTCATGGTGCGGTCTCCAGCCGATATCGGCCACTGGCCTCGAGCACGCTGTCGCAGCTCCAAGCTCAGAAGCTAGCTCTTCAATCATTCCCCAGTTTGAAGGATCCTTGAGTCCTCTACCTGCAGAGACTACCAATTCTGCCTCGGTTAGATTTATTCCATCTCCACCTTCCACCACGAAGTCTTTAACTTGAACTGAAGGCGATCCAAACGAATCAGTTACTTCAGTAATATTTGCGCTCGCAGGAGTTTTTGTTTTACCAACAGAATTAGGAAGTAAGCTAATCACTTTTGTCGGTGATGTAATTTTCACATTGGCGAAAGCCTTTCCAGAAAAAACAGCCTTTCTTATGGTAAATCCATCAGCAAGAACTGGATATTCAATAGCCCCACTTACTAATCCGGCTTTCATTCGACCGGATACAATAGGAGCAATTGATTTCCCTGAATAGTCATGAGAGAAAATGATAAGCTCAGCATTGTTTGTTTCCGAAACAGCCTGACAAAGTCTGCTTAAACGCTGCGGATCCATGTCTGTGATGCCAGTGCCTACAGTGATGTTAGAAATGCCATATGAGGCTAATTCCTCCATTTCGGAATCATCTAACTTGCCATAGGTGACGATTGAAGCTGTGCCTCCATTTTCGGCGGCAATCTTGGCACCATAACTAGAGGCTTCAAAGGCGGATTTCGCAACCTTTCCTTGATTGTTGTCTGCAAATACGAGTACGTTCATTATATAACTTTTGCCTCCGTGTGGAGAAGATTGATTAGTTCACCAGCATTCTCTGGATCGATTAATTTAACACCGCCTTTAGCTGGTGGTAAGTCAAATGAGGCTACTTCCGTCAATGTGCCAGCGCCACTTGCTGCGACTACGGTTAACGGTTTTGATCGGGCAGCCATAATCCCACGCATATTTGGGATTCGTTGCTCCGCCATTCCTTTTGCGCAAGAAACAACAGATGGGCAAGAAGCTTCTAGTATTTCGATGCCGCCTTGCTTATCTCGCTGGGCAGATATTGTTGAACCTGAAACATCCAGTTTACTTGCGTTTGAAATGAATGGAATGTCAAGAATACCTGCGATAATACCACCGACGTTCGAGCCGTTGTAGTCGATTGTTTCCTTTCCACATAAAATCAAATCAAATGGGTTTGAAGTAATGTAGTGAGCGATTTCACCAGCAACCTGGGAAGAGTCGTTTGTTTCTGAATCGACGCGTACAGCCTCGTCAGCGCCAATCGCAAGTGCCTTTCGCATGATTGGTTCGTAATCTGCTCCACCCACACTTAGGATAGTCACTTTTCCACCTTGGGCTTCTTTTAGCTCAAGCGCTCGAACCAACGAATACCATTCGTCGTAAGGATTCACAATGAACTGAACGCCATCATTGCTGAAAGCAGTGTTGTTATCAGTGAAGCTGATTTTACTTGTGGTGTCTGGTGCCTTACTTATGCAAACTAGAATGTCCATTCCGTCTTTATTTTTTAGATCAATTAAGCGAGCGGCAAAAGTAATTTTTACAAATTGATTAGGCCATGAAGTGTGCTAGAATTGGCCTACATAATTTTTGAAATGAATCACATTTCTCGGTTTAAAATGTGACATCTCATTCAACCCATACGTGGAATTATAGAAAACTATTCTGAAGAACCCCTGTGGGAGTTATTTTTGCGCCTCAGTATAAAGACAAGAGATGCGAACAATACAATATCGAGAGGCGCTCCGAGAGGCCATGAACGAAGAAATGAGAAGAGATCAGCGAGTCTTTCTCATGGGTGAAGAAGTGGCTGAATACAATGGTGCCTATAAAGTAAGTCAGGGCATGCTGGATGAATTTGGGCCCGAACGAGTTATTGATACTCCAATTGCGGAACTAGGTTTTGCCGGTATCGGTGTAGGTGCTGCAATGAACGGGCTTCGACCAATTGTGGAATTCATGACTTGGAACTTCGCGATTCTTGCCGCGGATCAAATAATTAATAGTGCCGCAAAAATGTTGCAGATGTCTGGTGGGCAGTACAATGTTCCTATCGTTTTTAGGGGTGGTAATGGTCAAGCAGGTCAATTAGCTGCTACCCATTCTCAAAGCTTCGAGGCTTTCTATGCGCATGTGCCCGGCCTAAAGGTGCTGACTCCTTCAAACCCTGCTGATGCGAAAGGGCTATTGAAAGCGGCAATTCGAGATAACGATCCAGTGGTATTCCTTGAATCTGAAAAGATGTATGGAGATAAAGGAGAAGTGCCAGATGGCGAGTACATAATTCCAATTGGTAAGGCAGATGTTGTGCGTAAAGGAGATGATGTCACGATTGTGTCCTTTGGCAAAATAATGAAGGTGGCTTTGGAAGCAGCGGATCAATTGGCGAAAGAAGGAATCCACTGTGACGTGATAGATTTAAGGACAATACGACCATTTGATGTGGCCACTGTTATTGAATCAGTGAAGAAAACGAACCGTTGTGTCGTGGTGGAAGAAAGCTGGCCGTATGCATCTATTTCCAGTGAAATCGCTTACCGAATCCAAAAGGATGCCTTCGACTATATGGACGCTCCGGTGTTACGTGTGATGCAAAGTGATACACCGTTTCCGTTTACTCCTAACTTGATCGAAATTGCGATTCCAACGGTTGACAAGGTCATGCACACCATTAAAGAGTCAATGTATCTCGTCTAGCCCCAGAATAACAAATAAGAGCTTTATGAAAACGCTGTCCCTAGGGATGGCGTTTTTTTGTTTCATGATATGTTGTAAAAAAGAAAAGGTCCTTGCTTTGGATATCGCAAGGACCTTTTACTAAACTAAACCTACTAACCTATGTGCGTATTAAACGCTAACCTGGCTAGTTTATTTCAATCATTGTGCCAATAATTTCACAATGGACGTTAATATTAATCGAGGTCTATTCTGCTTAGCTCAATAAGAGCTCCGCTTGCATCATAGCTATATTGAACAAGACCACCTTCACCTATTACTTGTAGCGTATTGTTATTTGCAATTGCATCATAGGCGTCTCCACTTCTAGTGGCAAGGGCAACCACGCCATTAGGATCGGTCACGTTATAGACATTCATGCCATTAGGGCCGTCACAGACGAATAAGAGATCATTCTCATCATCGATTGATAATCCATGTGGATTGCTTAGGCTAACGCTATTTATAAAGTAAGGATTCATGATATCCTCGATGTTGATAATGTCGAGTTGATCGATATCCACTCTTCCACATTCTACACCTGACCGTAGTGTGATAAATGCGTAGTCATCATTGGCAACAACGGGGTCGCAAGATGTCATGTGCTCGTAGTCAGAGATATACTCTGGGCTTCCAGGGTTCTCTACATTATAGATGAGCATACCTGTGGTCGATCCAATAAACAAGTTGTTGTTTAGTTTGAAAAGTGTTTCAATTTCACCCCAACCCGAAGCATCCGACCATGGACTGAATTCTGAAGCAAGCGATAAACCGTTGTCCGATGCGCTATAAACTTTCACCGTTGATTGATCGGAAATTACATATAGGTGGTCCTCAACCATCATGAATCTAGACATGGAACCCGATACAGCACCTTGTGTGCTTGACTGAGCAACCGATCGAACGTTATTGCTATTGTCCGCGAAATCAACGACCGTTCCATCTTCAGACATCATGCTACCTGTCCAAGCACCTTGGTTAACTGTGACCGCATTGTAATAGCTAGACCCACATTCGTCATTTGCACATTTTTCTTCAACCTCTCCAACTTTGTAGCCCGTCACTACTCCTTTGTTTCGATCAATATCTGATACAGGATATGAATAATCCATTGTAGATGGAATCGTATAAGATAATGCGTCATCCGTTCTGCTTATTTCAGCAATGTTAGATGGGTCGGAAATGTCAATGGATACAATGTCAATATAACTGTCCGCGTATAGTGTGTTATCCTTAACGGCCATGTCCACATTACCTGGGATGTTTATAAACCCTACATGCTCAGGAGAAGATGGATTCGTGTTGTTATAAACATGAATTCCGGCTTCGTAATCGTTAATGAAGATGTATCGATCCGTTACCAATATTTTACCTGGTCTTACAAGAGCGCGATCATTATCGCTTTCCACCGAAGATCGCAGATCTTCATATGATAAATACACGGGCTCGTTGGCTGTGTATACTTTGGTTTGAGTAAATTTTTTGCAACCTGTGAATGCGATGGACGCAATCATTACAAGGCCTAGTGTCTTTAGGGGTGTGCTCATGATGTTGAATTGTATGCTACTAATTTAATACTTGAAAGTTGAATAGACGTAAACGCTCCGTCTTTAGTTTGGAGTTTAACATATTGAGCTTGGAGAACGTCTTTTGGTGAAGTCTATTATATGGTTTTTGAGTTATTTCGTGGGATGGGTAAATACACCAGATTTCTGTGCTTCATGTTAACGATCGGACTCTGTTTTGTAATGACTGAATCGTTGCATGCACAGCAAGCATCTATTCATGTACAATCTGGTGAGATTGTTCATGGTCAAATTCTCGCAATTGGTTCCTCTCATATTTCTGTAGATACTGAAAATGGATTTCGACTAGTTCGAAGAGAAGATGTTCGATACCAGTTAATTACGGTTCCGAAAAACTCAATCAAACTAAAACGAGATCGGCCTAAAATGGCCTTGCAGCCAATGAATAAGAAGTTCATGACCGAACTTGGTGCAGGGCTGACCTTTGGAAACCCCTTTGCGTTGAGTTTCCGAATGACAGGGTGGAGGAATTTTGGAAATCGTTTTCAGCTTGGGGTTGGAACCTCATGGCAGTTTTACAGATACTCCATGCTTACAGTGAATGGAAATGCACGCCTATTGTTTGGGCAAAACGATTACGTAAAACCATTTATTGAATCAGGATTTGACATAAGCTATTTCCAATATGTCAACGGATTAAACTTTAGAAATCAAATTGGATTTTCAGAAATTCCCGTTGGATACGAGGCTGAATTTTCTCCCATCAAGCAGGTTCGATTGGGCCCTGGCTTGTTTATAGATACGGGGCTGGGAGTGGGGTTTCTCGGGAAATTAGTATTCAATGCCACGTGGTATGAACTACGCGAGAATCCAAATTCTACGTTTCTAATTGAAGGCCAATACTTCTTTGGTTCAGCCACACTTTCGGGTAGCTTTATTTTTTAGAGTCCATGGGCTTGATTATTTGAAGAGGCTGCTATCTTTGCGCGCTTTAAAAAACGGGGGTGGTCCTCGTTTAACCTATTAAAAATCAGTAGATAAATGGACAATTTGATTTATGCAATGCCCGCTATGGGAATCGTTGCTTTGCTTTACGTAGCATGGAAAAGTGCTTGGGTCTCTAAACAAGAGGTCGGTACAGAAAAAATGGCGAGAATCGCCGATAACATTGCCGTCGGTGCAATGGCTTTCTTGAAAGCGGAGTATAAAGTGCTCGCAATTTTTGTAGTTGCAGTAGCAGCATTACTCGCGTTTAAAGGAGCAAGCGAGGCAAATTCAAGTCCTCTTGTTGCATTGTCTTTTGTAGTAGGTGCTGTTTGTTCTGCGTTAGCAGGATATCTTGGAATGCGTGTAGCAACCAAGGCAAACGTTCGTACAACCAACGCAGCTCGCACATCACTTGGAAAAGCATTAGAGGTTGCTTTTGGAGGTGGATCTGTAATGGGACTCGGCGTAGTTGGATTAGGAGTTCTTGGTTTGAGTCTTCTTTTTATTCTATACGCTAACTTGTTTGGACTTCAAGATGAAAATCAAGTAGCCACTGTGCTTAATGTATTGGCTGGCTTCTCTTTGGGAGCATCTTCCATTGCATTATTTGCCAGAGTTGGAGGTGGTATTTACACTAAAGCTGCTGATGTTGGTGCCGACCTAGTTGGTAAAGTAGAAGCGGGAATTCCTGAAGATCACCCATTGAATCCTGCAACCATTGCAGACAATGTTGGTGACAACGTTGGTGATGTCGCTGGAATGGGAGCTGACCTTTTTGAATCGTATGTAGGCTCGATAATAGGTACCATGGTCTTGGGAGCAGTTTTTGTTCCTGGTTTTATGGAATTGAATCCAGAGTCAACTTGGTTGGGATTAGGAGCTGTTATGCTTCCATTAGCCCTCGCCGCAGTTGGAATTTTGGTCTCCATTTTTGGAACCTTCTTCGTGAAAGTTAAAGATGGTGGTAATCCACACACAGCCTTGAATATTGGGGAATTCGGTTCAGCTGGAGTAATGGTGGTTATCTCTTACTTCATCATAACATACTTCCTTCCTGAGGCTTGGAGTTTTGATGGAACGGATTACTCAGCTAATGGAGTGTTTTTCGCAACGTTGGCAGGTCTTATTGCTGGCTTAGGAATTGGTAAAATCACAGAATACTATACAGGTACTGGAACACCTCCAGTTATGTCCATCGTAAGACAATCTCTTACAGGATCTGCAACAAACATAATCGCAGGACTTGGTGTGGGAATGATGAGTACTGCTATTCCAGTAATCTTAATTGCCGCTGCTATTCTTGTTGCTCACCACTTTGCTGGACTATATGGTATTGCAATTGCCGCGGTTGGAATGTTGGCAAACACGGGTATTCAGCTTGCAGTTGATGCTTATGGTCCAATATCTGACAACGCAGGTGGAATCGCCGAAATGGCCGATCTTCCGAAAGAAGTTCGTCAGCGAACAGATAAATTAGATGCTGTTGGTAATACAACCGCTGCAATTGGAAAAGGATTTGCCATTGGCTCCGCTGCCTTAACTGCGCTAGCTCTTTTCGCTGCGTTTATGCAGCAGGCCAATGTGGGTATGATCAATATCGCGGAGCCGATCGTGATGGCCGGTCTGTTGATAGGGGCAATGCTTCCATTCGTTTTCTCTGCATTAAGTATGAATGCTGTTGGTCGTGCAGCAATGGCAATGATCGAAGAAGTAAGACGTCAATTTAAGGAAATTCCTGCATTAGGAGCAGCTTTAGAGGTCATGCGAAAGAATGACGGGAAAGAACAAAAGGACTGGAGTACAGAAGATCAGGCAATATTTGATGCCGCTGATGGTACGCCCGAGTACGATAAGTGTGTTGAAATATCTACGAAAGCATCTATTAAAGAAATGGTGTTTCCTGGATTACTTGCAGTTGTAGTTCCTGTTCTTGTAGGTTTCATTGCAGGTCCGCAAATGCTAGGAGGTCTTCTGGCTGGAGTTACTTCAGCTGGTGTTCTTATGGCAATCTTCCAGTCAAATGCTGGTGGAGCGTGGGACAACGCAAAGAAGATGTTCGAAGAAGGTGTTGAAATTAACGGCGAGATGTACTACAAGGGTTCCGAGGCGCATAAGGCAACCGTTGTTGGAGATACTGTTGGTGATCCATTCAAAGATACGTCTGGTCCTTCTCTAAACATTTTATTGAAGCTTATGTCCGTTGTTGCTTTAGTTATTGCCCCATCTATAGCTTTAGATGATGTGCCAATGGAAGAGGCGGCAATAGAAGACAAGAAAATTGAAATTGAAGTTGTTGAAACTTCGCAATCAGAGTCCGTAGCTACGTTCAGCGCTAGCGCTGAATAAGTTTGGATTTAACGTGAAAAGCTCCATGGTTCGCCATGGAGCTTTTTTTTTACCTCAATTTTGGGTTCTCCTTATGCCGAGAGCTATCTCGTAAATTTTTCTTCTCGAAGTTTTTACGGAGTGCGGATGTCAAGTCCACGTCACATTGATTTGCGAGACAGATCAAGACCCAGAGAACATCGGCCATCTCATCCCCCAAGTCTTTGTCCTTATCACTCTCCTTTTCGCTCTGTTCGCCGTATCGACGGGCGATAATCCGAGCCACCTCACCAACTTCTTCGGTAAGCATAGCCATGTTTGTCAACTCACTGAAGTAGCGCACCCCAACGGTCTTAATCCATTCATCTACTTGCGATTGTGCTTCTTCTATTGTCATTTGATTGGATTTAATTCTGCCTCCCAAACGGCGTTTCTAAAGGCATTTTTATGATAGTGTTTAAGACGATGGGCTATGTTGGATGCAATGCGCTTTCGTCCCTCTTCATTGTAGTGTTCTGTCGGAAAGTCTTTATCGTGAAAATTTACTGGTTCGAGTAGATTGAGATTGTCAACAACCATTGCGTCGATTTCATATCTAGATTTAATCCATTCTACATTCATCGTCATGAGTTGCGTTAGTTCTGGGCCAGCAAGTAATTCAGCGTCGACAATGTTCTCAGATAAAATTGAGAAAACGAGGTTCCAGCCGCGTTCCTTCGAAACGGAAACAATCTCATCCAGGTCCTTTATCCGTGGGTTATTTTCGTCCACAACATATGCGTACTGCTTTATATATTGATCTGCTAACTGCCTCTTAGGATCGGTCCATTCTCCCCACTTATACAAAGCGCACCACTCGTTTACGTTTGTTCGAGGGCTTGGGAAAGGTAAGTTAGGCGCCGCCCACATATCAGCTCGTTCATCCTCTCGTTCCTCAATTGTTTTGTTGTCATAAGCTCCCAAACTTGTGAGAAATCGATTTATAATCGGAGGCCGCGATTGATACATGACACCCTGTTTGTTTAGAGCGGTCTCTAGGGATGAGTGAAGCCAATCTGGGCCCATCGAACGCAAGTTGATCACACAAACAACGGTTTGTATCTTGTTTTTTTCTGGAATGAACCGCAGAAGATCAACATGCGACCCAGCGTGCGAGGCAGGAGTATTAATTGCCTCAAATAGAAGGGATGGAAAGTAGTTGCCAACGAATTGACTGAGCTTTCTCGGGTCCTCCTCTTGTGGTCGAGGCGAGAAATTGCTCGACGCGGAAAGATAAATTACATCCGCGTTTTTCACTTTTTCAATTTGCATCACTTGGTCTGCCTCGCGAAACACATATTCCTTATATGCCCACTGTTCATATTGCCAATTCATTGCAATGACCAAGGCTACGAACAGCGCTATCTTAAAAATCCATTTCATCAAAATTGAAAATAGATAAAGGGGTGGTTTACCGTACCTGCATGGGCCAGTATTCCATAGATCATGAAGCTGTATACGGTCCAGCGAGTAACCAGAGATTTGCCAGCCAACCAATCTTGAATGTTGCCTGCCCTGAAGATTGTATCAGACAATAAAAATAATCCAACAAAGCTGATTGTGATTGGATGCCATATTAACGACAGTTCACCTGTATTTGTAGAAAACAAACCTTGCACATAATCGAATCCATGACCAACACTGTCAATCCTGAAAAAGACCCATGCTACAAACACCACGAGCATTGTTGTTAGCCACCGAACGGGTTGAAATAATGGGTTTGGCGAGTGAGCCATGCCAGAGTAGCGCTCGGCTAAGTAGGCGATGCCGTGAATCGCACCCCAAACAACAAAGGTCCAGTTTGCCCCGTGCCATATTCCGCTGACGATAAAAACGACCAAAATATTTGCGCCAAGCCGAACGGCCGAGACCCGGCTTCCACCCATAGGGATGAAAACGTAATCGCGAAACCAGGTCGAGAGCGATATGTGCCATTTACTCCAGAAACTTTGAATTGATATTGCCGAGTAGGGCGAATCAAAATTATCTATGAGTCGAATTCCCAAACAACGTGCAGCACCAATGGCAATAAGCGAATAGCCGTTGAAATCAGCGAAAATTTGAATGCCAAAAAGGACCATTCCAATCCAGAGTTGGAGGGTAGATGCATCGCCGAAATCATTAAAAATCTGATCAACAATTGGCGCCACATTATCGGCCACGCACATTTTGATGAATAGGCCATACAGCATTAGGCGGCCACCCGCTACCAGCTGATCACTTGAGAGCGTTACGGATTGAAATAGTTGATGGTGCAACCGGGAAAACCGTTCAATTGGTCCAGCCACCAATTGCGGGAAGAAACTCACAAACAAGGCGAGTTTGAAAATATTTGTTTCGGGGATCACCTTTTTGTAGTAGACATCAATACTGTAGCTCATTGTTTGAAACGTGTAAAATGAAATCCCTACAGGCAGTAAGAAGTCCCAATTTGATGTCCAAACGTTGACCGCATTTTCGGAAATCATTCCAGTTGGGTGAAGCACGTCTTCAATGAAAAAGTTTGAGTACTTAAAGAAGAAAAGAAGTCCGAGGTTCACGGAAAGGCTAGCCAAAAGCGCAATTCTTCGATTAAAACGATTCTCAGATGTATGGAGAAATCGCGCAACGAAATAGTCAATGATCGTACTGAAGACGATCAGCGCTAAGTATTCTAATTTCCAAAAACCATAAAAGACGTAGCTGGCTATTAATAGCAAAATCCAGCGTAACCGATGTGGAAGGATGTAATACATCAGGAGCACGATCGGGAAAAAGATCAGAAATGGGAGCGAATTGAATACCATTTACATCTTGGTTTTACTGTCCATGTTTATGGTAACGGGTCCGTCGTTCACGAGTTCTATTGACATGTTGGCCCCAAATTGGCCGGTTTCAACTTTCTTTCCGAGCCGTGATGAAACGGCGGCACAGAAATCAGTATACATTTTTAGAGATTCACCTGGGGGTGCCGCGTGAATAAAGCTAGGTCTATTTCCTTTTTTGTAAGATGCGAAAAGGGTAAACTGACTAATGATAAGGATGTTGCCACCTGCTTCGATGATGTCGTTATTCATTTTGCCCTCCGAATCTGAAAAAATTCTAAGTCCCAATATTTTAGATGCCATCCAAGTCAGATCGTCTGCGGTGTCTTCCTTTTCGAAACCTGCTAAGACCAGTAGTCCATTATTGATAGATCCGATACATACCTCATCAACCGAAACCTTCGCGCGGGAAACGCGTTGAAGCGCCACTCTCATAAGGGGTTTTGCTCTTTAAGTTCATCAAATAGGTGTACGTAATTCTCATATCGAAACCAAGGAAGCTGACTGTTTTCAAAAGCCGGTTTAACCGCACAACCAGGCTCATTGATATGTAAGCAATTATGAAACTTACAATTAACGCTCAATCGATGCATCTCAGGGAAAAAACCCTTTAACTCTTCTCGATCCATCGTCGATAATCCAAAGCTTTTAATTCCTGGGGTGTCAATAATAAAGGTGCTTTCGTCCACTTCATACATTTCTGCAAAGGTGGTGGTGTGTTGTCCTTTGCTATTAAATGTGCTCACATCAGTGACCTGGGCGCGGTGTTCAGGACTTAAAACATTGAGCAACGAAGATTTCCCCACACCACTGTGTCCTGAGATCGCGCATATCTTATTCTTAACTATTTGGCGAATCTGATCTATACCCTGTTCGGCTTGAACCGAAATTTGGCGTGTCTCATACCCAACATCGTTGTATGCTTTACAAAGTTGGTTTAGATATTCCTTTTCCTCGGTGTTTAGCAGATCGATCTTGTTAAACACAATGATTGTTTCTATGCCATAGGCTTCAGTGGAAACCAGCACTCGATCTAAGAAGCCGAGTTTTAGTTTAGGGTGGGTGAGGGTTACTAAGGCAATCGCTAAATCGATGTTCGCAGCTATGATGTGCGTTTGCTTACTCAGTTTTGTCGCCTTTCTTACGATATAGTTTTGCCGATCACAAACTTCAACGATGGTCCAATCTCCTTCTGTTTTGGTGTTGAGTTTAACTCTGTCTCCAACTGCCACGGGGTTCGTGCTTTGAATTCCTTGGACCCGAAGCTTACCACGAACTCGCGCGTCGATTCGTTCGCCGTCATCTAA
Organism: Flavobacteriales bacterium UBA1993; assembly: GCA_002336485.1. GTDB lineage: Bacteria > Bacteroidota > Bacteroidia > Flavobacteriales_G > Salibacteraceae > SHAN690. The sequence goes on along the minus strand of DDCZ01000023.1, from coordinate 126,496 downwards.
TCGAACCCGATACCAACTTCCAGTGCTCTTCACCACCAATCCCTCCTTACCTGTTTTCATCACTAGACTATTAATAACTCCCAGAAAGCTGTTGATAACTTGTTGATAGAGTCAATACATTCGTTATTAGACAATGTCCGACAATGCAAAGTAATATTCTGATTTCACTTCTTATCTCGACGCAGCTGATATTTATTTCAGCGCATGCGCAGGGTCAACCATCCGAACCACGGATGTCAAAAGTTGACTATGTAGAACAGTATGCAGATCAGGCAGTTAGGGAGATGCATTCAAGTGGTGTGCCTGCCAGCATCACCCTCGCGCAAGGCATGCTAGAGTCGGATTATGGAAATAGTCCGTTGGCGAAATATGCCAACAATCATTTTGGAATTAAATGTCACAAGGGATGGGATGGTCCAACTTTTATTCAGGACGACGATGAGCGTAACGAATGTTTTAGAAAATACTATCAAGCGTATGATTCATATCGTGATCATAGCGAGTTTCTTCGAACCAGAGATCGATACGCCTCGCTGTTTGATTTAAAACAAACTGATTATAAAGGCTGGGCAAAAGGTTTGAAAAAGGCCGGATATGCCACCAACCCAAAATACGCAGATCTCATAATTCGGATAATTGAGGAGAACGAGCTTGATAAATACGATAAGTTGAAAAAGCTCCCAGACACAGAGGTTATTGCCGAGGTAGAGACACCTGAATTTAAATCAGATGTTCCGACAATATTGAATGTGCGATCGGTTAAGGTTAGCGACAACAACATTAAGTATGTCGTGGCAAAACAAGGCGACACGCCTGCCTCCATCGCCAAACAAAACGATATGGGGTTGTGGCAAATATTGAAATACAACGACCTGGAAAAGCACGATCCTATCATGTCGGGTGACATCGTCTACCTGCAACCTAAACGAAATTACGCGAGTTCGGAATTCCACACTGTTGCTGCAGGTGAAAGCTTACGGTCCATTTCACAGCAACATGGCGTGAAGATCAAGAGGCTCATGAAAATCAATGAATACACACCCAACTATACGCCCCAAGTTGGAGAGAAGGTCAAACTTCGAGATATGAGTGTTGTCAATGAGAAATTAACTGGTCGTTAATATGACAACCGATAGGCTGTGAATTCGCCTATCTTATTGCCTACCACCACTTCGAATACGCCGTTTTTATCTAGGTCAATTACAATCGCGCCTTGCCCTCCAGATATGGGCATTTTAGCAAGCGCACCGGTTTCGGTGTCAAAGAGATAGTACTCGCTCTTGCTGCGGTCAAATACCGACATCCAATTTAGTTTTCGATTGGCCCAACCCGAGCGGGAGTCGATTTCAAACGGAAAAAGATAGTCCATTACAACATTTAAGTCTCGATCGAAAAACACGATCCTATTCTTTGTGGTGAACCCAAAAGGTATCGTTGATGTCGAATTGTATAGAAGATTCACATTGGAGTCTAGAGGAATCAAAGCCTCTTCGGATTTTGAACCTTTCAAGTTTTCTTGGGTCAAGTTGCCAACGGAATCTGAATATATGAAAGTGAAGTTTTCCAGAGTTGAACTCGGCTCCATGAATAGATGGGAGCTTACTCCAGCAATGACCTTTGGATCCTGTCTTCGCTTCCCAGCCCGATCCAATACCTCAATGGTTTGATTATTTACAATTGCAATTAGGTAGTCTTTCCCAGAGATGTTGTGCCATTCAATGGGAGTTGAAGTTGGCCCAATTTCCACTGCATTCCATCCGTCAACCATCTCTCCATTTTGGTCAATGTTTTTAACGACGTTTCCAGACGATACTAAAATTCTGAGATCCGCACCGGATTCATAGCGAATTGCGGAAGGTGCCGAGTTGATTTTCGTGTCAAACTTTACCGGGAACCCGTCAACGTCGTTGCCGTTTCGGTCTACTAAATAAAGCCGCTTATTTGTGCAAAAGAGCATTTGGTTTTTACCACTTTCGAAAGCGTCTAATTGCTGAATTGAGCCATTAATATCAGAGTCGAGCAGCCTTTTCCATAATATTTTGCCGTCGGAGTTTATCAGATATAGCTGGTTCAGCTTATCCTGAACCACTATTTCTGGGTTTTGAGTATAGTGATTGACAAACGGCCAAGGACCATTCGAAATTGGTTTTTCGAGCTCACACGTCCAAATTGACTTCAACCCTTCCTTGATTTCTCTGTGATGCAGCGCGGCAAACGAAAAGTGTTTCCGTTTGGGAATTTCGGTATTGGTTTGAAATACTATAGCGTTTAATTGGTTTTTTGAGTCAATGTCTTTCAAGAATGCCTCAGTCGTATGTCTGTTTGGTGTTCGCAGCAATAGAGTGAACGATGCGTTGGAAATTGTCTCCGATAGCGACGTATACGCATTCGCATCGGTGAATCTGTTATGAGCGAGATAGTCATTGTAAAACCGTTTGGCCTGTTGATCGTTTTTGCAATAAACATCTACATCCCCAAGTTCTAGGCGCACACATTCAGCGCTCCATTTTGGCCGAAAATACACGCCTTCGAAATCTGGAAGAACTCCCTGATCAATAAAGCCAGGGTTCGATATTCGTGCCTGAATTCCGCTATCCTGGTAGAGAATGAATGTGTTTTGGTCTGGCTCGCCCTCTATGGCAACATAGGGACAAGATGCTATTCCAATTGAATAATCGATTGTTCCATAAAGAAGTGCAGATTCAGTCTCAGTTGGAAGGTACGATAGTAGGGGCGTCGCATCCAACCGCGCAGACTCATCTTCGATTGTCTTAGTAACTCCAGAGGCGTACATATTTTCGGCACTCTTCAAGTCAAATTGGAGCCATGTCGCATCGTCATATTCGTTTGATATTTGATTAAACATGTCGGTGCTGAAACTCCCGCTAAGGACCTGGTTCAACGCTGTTGACGCTATGGATACGCTGAGGTCGGCATTTGATGTTAGTGCTTGGGTCAATTGCATGCGTTGCGATTCGTTCATGCCGGAGTAGGCCGAGTCATGGGCGAATATTTGGTATTGATTGGTTGTCTTTATTGGTTGAATGGCATCAATCCCTAGGTTGCCTTCATCGGTGTTTAAGACTAGCACATAATTCATTGAACCGGGTATTCCGGAAATAAATAACGACCCGTTTAAATGGGCGTCGCTAAAAGGAGATAGAAATGACATAACATCGTCCGTCATTCCTGTGAAGATTGGAATAGATCGATAAAATGAATTAGAGTCGGCGATGTCTGAATGAAAATCAGCAATATCCTTGGCCTGAAAAACAATCCATGTGCCTTCTGGGGCAAAATCTATGGCCGACTCGGTCGGATCGCTTGAGTTAAACCAAAAGAAGATAGCCCCTCCAATAATTGGAATTATTGCCAGCCAAAAGAGTGCCTGTTTCATGATGCGAAATTAAAGCCCTAAAGCTTAGCTTTTGTTCGAATTGAACTTCAATTCGAGTTGAACTTTTTTAACGTTAAAAGTGCGTCTATGAAAGTTGGTAATTCCCACTTTTTCAATGGCTCTTCGGTGTGCGATTGTTGGGTAACCAACGTTAGTCTCCCACCCATAATCGGGATGTTCTACTGCTAACTCTTTCATCAAGTTATCTCTATAGTCCTTTGCTAGAATCGAGGCCGCCGCAATGGATCCAATTTTTGAATCTCCTTTGATGATACAATCAAATGGGATGTTCAAATTGGATCGAAAGCGATTTCCATCAATGAGTAAGAATTCAGGCCGAACATTCAACTGACTCACCGCATTAGACATCGCCAGAAATGAGGCGTTTAATATGTTGATGTCATCTATTACCTCAGGTGATACCTCAGAAACCGCCCATGAAATCGCTTTCTTTTTGATCAGTTGAACCATCTGCACACGTTTTTTCTCACTCAGTTTTTTTGAGTCGATAATGTCGGCATGCTTAAAGCGAGGAGGTAAAATCACAGCGGCGGCCACTACCGGACCAGCCAAACAACCCCTGCCTACCTCGTCGCATCCGGCTTCTAGTCTCATGTATTTGACTCGGGCTGATAACATGCGACGAATTTATGTACAAAAAAGCCCCTTCCAAGTGGAAGAGGCTTTTACCATCGAACAAAAACCAACTTCTACATTTTAGCCCCCAGGCTAATCTTCATCACAAATTCGTCCATAATGGCTTTGTCTCCTAAACTGTCGAAAAAACTTGCAGACCCATATTTGACATCGAATTTTGTACGGTCAATTGTCATTTCGCCAAATGCAGCAATCTTATCATCGCGCACCTCCACTTTGGCAGGGAAGCTGATCGCCAATGTTTTTCCTTTCAATGTTAAGTCGCCAGTGATTTCTGTGTTATACACTGGGTGGTCGGATAACACTTTTGTTGCAGTTATGGTATAGGTGGCTACTTCATGGTTGTCTACGTCGAAGAAATCGGCTGACTTCAAATGACCATCAAGCTTGTCCTTGTATTCTCCGGAAATGTCCGTGGTGTTTATGGTTGTCATGTCAATGACAAAATTTCCACCTACGATTTGATCGTTTTCAACCTCTAATGTGCCGCTCTTCAGTTGTACGTCTCCATTGTGTTTTCCGGTAACTTTTTCAGCATACCATTCAACTTTACTGGCTTCAGGTTTCACCTTTAGTTTGGTTGTGCCTGTAATAGGGGTGAAGGCAAATAGGAATGATCCTAGGGCTGCTGTAAGTATCAAGTTTTTTGAGTTCATGTTGCTTATTTGAAGCAAATGTATGTATCAACATATAATGTCGATGGATTTAAGTGTTAACGAAACCTTATTTTTCGTCAGAGTAGTTTAATCTAATCCGCTTATTTTGTTTAAAATTTAAACAATGGCACTAGCTGAAACCACCGATCTCAAATTAGGATTTGAGGCTCCCAATTTTAATCTTCCGGACACAGTCTCAGGTAAGAATTTAGGTCTTAACGATGTAGCTGGCGAAAAGGGGACATTGGTTATGTTCATTTGTAATCATTGCCCTTATGTGGTGCATGTCATTCATAAGCTTATTGAGCTAGGGGGTGAGTATTCGACAAAGGGTGTGGGCATGGTTGCTATTAGTTCGAATGATGCGGAGAACTATCCTGATGATGGACCTGGTAAAATGAAAGATAAGGCCGAAGAACTTGCTTTTCCCTTTCCATATTTATATGATGAAACACAAGAAGTAGCGAAGTCTTACGACGCTGCCTGCACGCCAGACTTCGCTCTTTTTGACGAGAATCGACGGTGCGTATATCGGGGTAGGCTAGACGGAAGTACCCCAGGGAATGGAGTTCCGGTTTCGGGTGCGGATTTAGAGGAGGCGATACAACGGGTCATAAGAAAGGAGCCTCAATCAAAGATCCAGCATCCGAGTATGGGATGCAATATCAAGTGGAAATGATCATACGAATAGTTTGAGAATGAGCAATGAAATCCCTGTAAATCCGAGAATGCTCATAACAAAAGTGCGCCAGAAAGGGAGTCCATCTTGGTACGCCTTCAATCCAATAATGAAGGCGACGAGTAGAATAATCGAACTAAATATGGCAATGGTCGAAGCTGACATAGAATTGATCAAAAATTGTAATAAATAGGCTTAAAACCTCGTATTCTGTGGGTTACTTGAGGCATGAATTAATCTAAATTTGACGGCCTGGCCAAAATGAGAATCTATTTACTTCTGGTGTTGTCATTTCTGTCATTGGTTGCGCAAGCCGGTGATCCAGAAAAGACAGACGAATCAAAACGCGATACCGTACAAGCTGTGGTGCTTTATGGTGAAGAAATTCTTTTTGACGCCGTGGTTGGTCTTACCGATGAGCAGGTAAGTGATCTGCGCGATTCGGTCATGAAATATCATGGTGCCAATCAACTAACCAACTATATAAGTCTCTATCTATCACTAAAGAATAAGTCGGAAGAGGAACTTAATCACTACATCGATTCGCTGTTTGAATCTGAAGGAGAAATCCCATATGCGCTCATAAACCAGATCAATATTTTTCTAGCCAATAAGCCAGAAAAGATTGAGTTTATCGCGCCCAAAGATTTGTTTATTGGCTCAAGAGGCGCTCCGATTCCAGCCACTGAGTTTTATCCAGAGTGGAAAACAGATAATCCGAATCCATACTCTTCCGACATATGGAAGTCAGATACGACCCTTTCAATTCTATTGGCGGGAAATGAAGAGCTTGGTGGATTTCAAATTCCTCACGATGATGTTTTGACTTCAAAATTTGGTTGGAGAGACGGCCGAATGCACAATGGAATTGACATCGATTTGCAGGTATGGGATACAGTAGTTGCTGCGTTTCCAGGAGTTGTGCGCATGGCGCGCGTTCATGGAGGTTATGGTCGAGTCGTGATAATCAGGCATTATAACGGACTGGAAACCACTTATGCACACCTTCATCGTTTTAAAGTAAAGGAAGGTGAACGTGTCGAAGGAGGTCAGCTAATTGGATTGGGAGGAAGCTCGGGACATAGCACGGGAAGTCACTTGCATTTTGAGGTCCGTTTTAAAGGTGTGCCGCTGAATCCCTTAAGCTTTATTTCGTTTGATGACAAGGCGCTATTAAATGACACACTGGTGTTAAAACGAACCAAAAATGGGTTTGCTGCCTATCCAAAGGGCATTATTTTTCACACTGTAAAGAGGGGCGATACACTGTATGATATTGCAAAAGCTTATGGTACAACGACATATAAGTTGGCTGAGCTTAATGGTATTCGGCGAAACCGCTATCTCTCAGTAGGACAAAGGCTGCGCGTGATATGATCGATCTCGAGGAAGAGTTCAATTTCACGAACAAACGCAAGCATCCTACGAATTATAAAAAGATTGTCTATCGACATTTGAAAGCGGATCAAAGCCAATACTTCGCCCAGTTATTGGAAAAGGAAGGAATCGATTACGAGACTCAAGTGGATGAAGAAGATCCTAAGAAGCCCATATATTTTGGGTTGGCTCGAATACACGAGAAGAGATCGGACCATCTCAACTACGTTGCACTCGGTCTCAACCGGCGAAAGTTCATCGACTCCGTCGCATTGCGCTGGATTATCATATTTGTTAGTGTGTTTGTGATCGCATTGGCAATTCTTGGCGCCCTGGTGAGCCAATGACCATATCCTAAATCATGCAACATCACTATAGGCCTTTTTGCGACATTTGTTTGGTGAAGAAATCCGTGATTTTCATAGCGTTGTTAGTTTTTACACTCTTCGGGGGTGCCCAAGAACGCGTGACGACATTTGGAGTTCAATTAAAACCGTTGTTGCCAAGCACCCTTCTCGGAACAGGTTTGGTCGAGGGGCAAGGAGTCGAAAACTTGTACAGTGTACAACAGCGAGTAGGGTATTCTTTTGGAGGTGTGGTGCGCAAGGGCTTTACGAAGTGGCTTTCTTTGGAAACAGGTATCAGCTATGTGAGGCGCAATTATGAGGCACGCCTTGCAAGTGCGAATTCAAATTTCGCAGACTCCACTAAATTCCGAATTATCGGTTATGAGATTCCGGTTTCAGCGCTGGTTTTTGTTCGGCTATCTGAAAACGTATACATGGATGGAGCCTTTGGATTGGCGCTTGACATGTATCCGTCAGATGTTCAGAGCGATGGCCGAAACGGGAGTTTTTACCAGAGAAGTTATAGGAATTCATGGTCAAAGAGCTCAGAGGTTATGCCATGGTTAAATCTTGGGTTAATGGCCAATGTGGGCTTTGAGTATCGAACTGAGAATCGGGGATATTTTTATTTGGGTGCATCATATCATTTGCCCTTCCGTCCTACATACAATTCATTTTTTATCTATGATCGAAATAGCGTTAGTGAAGAAGCTATGGTGCAATTAAGTGGGAATTACCTAACGCTGGATTTAAAATACTTTTTCCACGAAGAGCCGGAAAAAAGGAAGATTCCCGATGAGGAATTACCGGCATGGATGCGATCGGGAAACAACTAATTGGTATAGCTGTTCTTGTAGTGGTTGTAATAGTCCAGCACACGATCCACATATTGAACAGGCTCATACCCCCTGCAATAGCCGTGCTTCACAACAGGGTCCCGATAAAATTCCGGATGCGCTTTTTCCTCAAGATAATGTGATACATGAGCCCATAGGTGTGGGTTGTGGTCATATTTTTTAGCCAATCGCTGAGCGTCCCGAATGTGACCCAAGCCAACGTTGTATGCGGCAAGAATGAACTTCACCCGCTCGCTGGAATCAGGTATCTCCTTTATTAAATGTCCGTTCAGCGCATCCAAAAAAGAAACGCCTGCATGGATGTTTTGGACAGGATCGAAAATGCTATCCGCACCGAAATGTGCAGCGGTAGACGGAATTAGTTGCATCAATCCGCTGGCGCCACTTTTCGCCTCCGCAAGAGGGTTGAAGTTGGACTCTTTTTTTATCATGGCCGCGAGTAATCGCCAATCCCATTGAATGCGTTCTGACTCTACTTTTAAGAAGGCATCAAATTCCGAAATCTGCGCTCCTTGAAGAGAACTGTACTTGCTGAAAACTTTCTTTTTGTGCTGTGTGCGTGCTTTGTAATACTTGGCGTGGATTACAGCAAAGGCCCTCGATTCCATAAATGATTCGAGCCAAAAATTTAACGTGTCAACCAATTCTGGAGCGTTTTTACGACAGGCCCAACCTACAAGTTGACTATCCGGAAATGTGGTTTTAATATCGATAGAAGGGTAATATGCTTTGTTAAGAATTGCCACGTTCTCATCTGCAACGGTGTAAGCTATTTCCCCTTTCATGACCTGCTGAATGAGCTCTTCGGTAGTTTCTTGAAACACCGATTCGATTGTTAGGGGCACTCCATAGTCTTCATTGAGTTTTATCAATGGTTCGTAGAATGAGCTGTGATCCCGAACATGGATTGACTTCCCTCCAAGGTCCTGAAGGTCGCGCACCATTAATGTATCCAAGGCAAGTCGACCGAGTTGGTGCCAATTCTCCGGAAGTTTTTGAATAAGACTCAAGCGCGTCTTGAGTATTGGAATGGAAAAGGCCACGTCTTGCTTGCGTTGCTCGGTGATGGTGTAATTCGCGGCGATAATGTCGCCATCTCCGTTTTCGAGCATTTCTGTGATGCAGTCCATGTCCTCAACCACTTTCATTTCTAGAGCGACTCCAAGATTGTCTGCAAACCGGCTGAGAAGTTCATACTCAAATCCCATCGCAACTCCTTTATAAACAAAGTAACTCGTGCTGCTCGCATCACAAAGAGCGACAATTTTTCGGGCCGAGCGGATTTCGTCCAAGTCCTTGCAAAACTTCGGCGTTGATGTATGAGTTATGGGTGCCTCCTGCTGACAGGCACAACAAAGGAGAATGAGAATGATGTGGAGAAGACGAATCACCCAACTAGAATAAGCAATTGGAATTGAATGGTGCTAGGTCAACTTTACAAAGGCGAAAAACACGAGCCAAATGGCGATTAATATCAGCAAAATATAGCCGGCGCCCTTGTAATACTGTCGTTGAAGGCGCGCATCTTTTAAATAGGCCCAAACGAGGAATAGGGCAAATGCGGCGATGAAGAGCAGCGTAAATATGATTCGACCTGTTGTAAACATAATGCGAATGTAATGCGGAATCAAGGGTGCAGATTGTGCTTCGAAGAATTCTTTGGAAAATCGATTATAGACTCACCGTCCCTTGTTACATTCGGGGTCTAAATTTTCAAAAATGTCAAAGTCGGAAAAGCCAAAAAAGCCAGTTAAGAAGGATGTGTTGAATTCGAAATCAATGAAATTCCTCGAAGCCTATTTAAATAATGCTTCTCCGACTGGTTTTGAATCGCCTGGGCAAGAGATTTGGTTAGATTATTTGAAGCCATATATCGACGAATACTTTGTAGATACATACGGCACCGCAGTTGGAGTAATAAACCCAGAAGCGGAGTATAAGGTGGTTATTGAAGCACACGCTGATGAGATTTCGTGGTTCGTTCATTACATCACCGACGATGGCATGATCTACGTCAAACGAAACGGTGGCTCAGACCATCAAATTGCCCCATCGAAACGGGTATTGATACACACAGACAAGGGACTCGTTCCCGCTGTTTTTGGCTGGCCCGCAATTCATGTGCGTAAATCAGGTAAGGATGAGAAGATTCCAAATTCGACCAATATTTTTCTTGATTGCGGAGGTAGATCCAAGAAGGAAGTGGAAGAAATGGGTATCCATGTTGGTTGCGTTATTACATATCCAGATGAGTTTACAATCCTAAACAAGGATCATTTCGTTGGCCGTGCATTAGATAATAGAATGGGCGGATTTATGATCGCCGAGGTTGCGCGCCTATTGAAAGAGAACAAAAAGTCTCTTCCGTTTGGTCTCTATATCGTGAACGCTGTTCAGGAGGAGATTGGTTTGAGAGGGGCGGAAATGATCGTTGAACGCATTCGGCCAAATGTTGCCATAGTGACAGATGTTTGTCATGATACAACAACACCAATGATGAACAAGTTTGAGCAAGGAGATTTCAAATCGGGAGACGGACCAGTTCTTAGCTACGCTCCAGCGGTCCAAAACAATCTACTCAAATTGATCATTGGTCAGGCGGAAGGAAATGATATTCCTTTTCAACGAATGGCGGCCTCACGCTACACGGGGACTGACACGGATGCATTTGCTTTCGGTGCTGGAGGTGTTGCCTCAGCGCTGATATCACTGCCGTTGAGGTATATGCACACAACAGTTGAAATGGTGCATCGCGATGATGTCCAAAATGTAATCCGATTGATTTACAATTCGGTTTGTAGCATAGAAAACAACCAGGACTTCAGATACATCAAATAGCCACAACCGTTGAATTGGCGCAATTTCGCTGCTGGCTTCATCTTTGCTTGATGCGGGCTCAGTCACTGCATAAATGGTTAGCAGGCATTTAATTACTTCGAAAAAATACCTTTGCACGCCCAATAATTGGGTGGTGTAATAGGAAGAATCAAGGAATGGATAGAAATACGATAACAGGTTTGTTGCTCATCGGTGTAATTCTCATTGGCTATAGCCTATGGATGCAGCCGAGTGCAGAAGAACAAGCCGAAACGCAACGAATTCAAGATAGCATTTCAGTAGTTGAGGCAAACGTAGCCGCACAGCAAGCTGAAGATACCGCAGTTATGCCAGAGGATAATGAGCCTCAAGCCGCAGTGCCTCAAATGGACTCGGTTGAAATGGCGTTGCGCGATTCATTGGAGAAAATCACAAAGCAAAAACGTTTTGGGTCATTTGCAGAAGCGACAGTAGGCGAGACAATCCTTCATACCATAGAGAATGATTTCGTAAGGCTAACCTTGTCCAATAAAGGTGGTGCGCCAGTAATGGCAGAATTGAAAAACTACGTAACCTTCGATTCCATGCCGCTTTATCTGTTTGATAAGGAGACTTCCGAAATGAACTACAGTTTCTGGGTAAATAAGTCACAAGAAATTGATAGCCGCGAATTGTTTTTTGAACCAGTTACAGAGGAGATGAGTGATACACGCGCGGTGTATCGCATGTATGGAAATAGTAATGATGAATATGTCGAGTTACGCTATGAAGTTCAACCAGGCGAGTCGTATCTTGTGGATGCCGAAGTTGCTGTTGTTGGAATGGACAACGTGCTTGATGCGAGCGAAGGCCAATTTGAGCTCGATTGGGCAATTCAAGCGCCTTTCCATGAAAGAAGCCGGAAGCAAGAGCAACAAAAGACCACTGTTTTTTACAAACATTTCGACGACAAGGCGGATTACATTTCTGAATCAAACTACGAGGTAGAGAAGTTTGAAGCGGCGGTTCAATGGGTGGCTTTTAAACAACAATTCTTCTCGGCTGTCTTAATTTCCGAAACAGGGTTCAGTATGGATAATGCCCAAGCTGAGACCATTGAATTAGAAGATCCGCGCTATACAAAAGGTATGGCCACTCAGCTTACCATGGAGTTTGATAATGGACGAGATCCCTCGTTTCCGTTTCAGTTTTATTTGGGACCAAATCACTACCAAACACTCGCCAGCTTAGAAATTGGCCTCGAGGACCAGATCGACCTTGGATGGACAATTTTCGGGGTGGTTAACAGATGGTTGGTTATCCCTGTATTCAACTTTCTTGATGAGTACACCGGGTTTAGTTATGGTATAATCATCCTTGTGCTGACGCTCTTAATTAAGTTGCTTCTGTTTCCATTAACTTGGAAGAACTATGTCTCGAGTGCTCGAATGAAGGCATTAAAGCCTGAGATTGATGAGATTAATGAGCGGATGAAGGATAAGGACGCTGTTGCAAAACAACAAGCGACCATGACCTTATATCGGCAAGCGGGGGTGAATCCAATGGCTGGTTGTATACCAATGCTATTGCAGCTGCCCATCCTTTACGCTATGTTCCGGTTTTTCCCAGCGAGTATCGAGTTAAGGCAAGAAAGCTTTTTGTGGGCGCAAGACCTAAGTACGTACGATGCCATAGTTACTTGGACTGCGCAAATTCCGATTATCAGCGAATGGTACGGAAACCACATTAGCCTTTTCACGGTGCTAATGGCTGTTTCAACATTTTTCTATTCCAAATACAACATGGATATGGCTGGCGGTGGCGGCAACGCGCAAATGCCTCAGATGAAAATGATGATTTACTTCATGCCATTCATGCTATTGGTCATGTTTAATGATTTCAGTGCAGGATTGAGTTATTATTATCTGACTGCGAACGTTGTTTCAATGCTTCAACAGTTTGTCATCAAGCGATTCTTCATAAATGAAGATGCAATTCGAGCTAAGATTCAGAACAATAAAAAGAAAACCAAAAAGAAATCAAGTTTCCAAAAGCGCCTCGAAAAGATGGCTAAGGATCGAGGACTTCAATCACCTAAGAAATAATGAAAAAAGCATTTCAGTTTTTAACAATAGCCCTGCTGGTTATAGGATCCCAAGCCTGCAAGAACTCTAAGAAGGCAACAAGTGAAAGTGTCAAGATCGAGGATGCCAAGGAGGCTGCCGCACCGGTTAAAGAAGCGAAGCCAGTAAAGGAAAATGCTGAACCCGTGGTTCAGGAAAATGAAGGTCCGAGTAGGCCAGCACCTCGTTATGCAGATTCATTGTTTTTCAGAATTGATAGAACACCATGCTTCGGTCAATGCCCAACCTATACCGTGAACATTTACCAAAGCGGTCATGCTCAAATGGAAGGAAAGAAATTCTTTGATTACGAAGGGTTTTTTGCGACCAAGTTTAGCGAGGACGAGTTGATTCGAATTGAGAAAATGGCAATAGAATCCGGGTATGCAAAAATGAACCATGTTTATGATGCGCCGGTAACGGACTTGCCGTCCACAACGACCATTCTGCAAACTGAACAGATTCATCAGTGGGTCTACAATAGAATGAACGCACCGGACGAGCTGCGGAAATTTGAGAGGGAAATGGAAACGATCATCAAAGACAAGCAATGGTCGCCGAGGAAAAAAGGCCAAAGTGAAGGAAAGTCGAAAGGCGGAGATCAGCCGGAGTAAATCCGGAATTCCATTTCTAGGCTGAGATTCTGTACTACCTTTATTTCGTGGGGTTTGGGACAACCATGGCGCCATAAAATCGTTCTATTAGGTAGATGTTCATGTATTCCTCACCCATACATAATTCGCGAATCAAGCTAGTGACAAGCACACTGGTGCTTTGCTTGACATTAGCCGGCACATTGTCTGCTCAGAATTATTACGATCACTGGGCCTTCGGAACCAATGTCCACATCGATTTCACCTCCGGAACACCAAGTATTTCCTGCAATACCTCGATCAATTCATCGGAAGCGGCCGCAGTTTGGAGTAATCCAGTCACCGGAGATTTTATCGCATATACCAGTGGGAACGTCGTCTACAATGGTCAAAACCACAATGTGCTTTCAAATGGAACTGGGCTTACAGCCAACGCTTCATCTATTGAGAGTGCACTCATCTTGCCTAAACCAGGTGGGACAATGGATGAATTCTACATTTTTCATAATAACATTACCAACACCTATTGGTCTGAAGCAGACATGGGGACGGGCACGAATGGTACCGTCATTTCTAAGAACAATTTCTTACAGGCTACAGGCTCAGAACGCTGTGGAACCGCGCCTCATGGTTCGGACTGCCCCGCATATTGGCTCATGATTAGCAAGAGCGGAAATGACTCTGTTGCTGCCTACCTGATTGATACAAATGGAATCGCATCTACCCCAGTGGTTTCTTCAACGGGCATAAGTGGTGGAAACGCGCGAGGAAACATTGTTTTCTCTGAAGACTTCACCAAGATCGGAATGAGTGTTGAAAGCAAGGGAATGTATGTCGCTAATTTTGATGCTCTCACCGGCTTGACAAGCACTTGGGTGAAAATTGGAAACACCACAAATGGGTTCGGTTCCGCCTTTTCCCCTGATGGTACCAAGCTCTACTACACAAGTGGTTTTGGCGGGAGTGTTTACCAGTACAATTTTTCAAATACCACACAGACCTATATAGGTGGGTCAGGCCTCAGTTACTTGGCGCTCGCTCCAGATGGTAAGATTTACATCTCAAAATATGGTCAGAAGAACTTAGGGGTCATTGCTTCTCCGAATTCAGCGGGAACGGCCTGCGCGTTTGCAATTTCTGGTTTAACGATACCAGGTCCTTCAACGTGTGTCTGCAGGTGGGGTTTGCCAAATCCGTTTCATGTTGATATTGGATATCACCCTGTCACACCTGATACGATCACACTTTGCCCGGGTGAAGACACTACGTTCACAACGCAGGTTAATGGAGATACTTTTCTTTGGAATACAGGAGCCAATACCGCAAGCATTTACCTAAATACGGCGGGCTTGTATTACTGTACAATAGGGAATGGAGATTGCTCCAGCTCTGATTCGGTCTATCTCCAATTTGTGGATGAAGTTGAAATATCCGCAAACACCGTTTGTGAATCGGATACTACATTCTTCACTCACAATACATCAATGCCTGCGGCTAATATTATTAGCTACGCATGGGATTTCGGAGATGGGAATACCTCTACATTGGCCACTCCACCTCATGTTTATAGTACAGGTGACACGTTCACTGTATCGCTGGAAATTGAAACCCAAACAGGCTGTATCATAGATACCGCGATTGAGGTTGTAGTACACCCAAATCCGATTCCAGAATTTTCATTTAGTAATGTGTGTGATGGACAGGCTGTTGAGCTTTTAGATCAGCTTATTGTTGGAAGCGCACCGATTGTTGCCAGAGCCTGGGACATTGAGAATGATGGTACCACAGATTATGCTACGGATTCCGTAAGTCATGAATACACTTCATTTGGTATGTACTCTGTCGAGTATCGAGCGGAAGATGCATTGGGTTGTATTGATTCATTGGTAAAGCAAGTTTTTATTCATCCAAATCCGGAAGCAGATCTCTTTGTGGACAACGAGTGCCTCAATATTGAACATGCTTTTTCTGATAGTTCCGAAATAGATCAAGGCACTATCGCGCAATGGAATTGGACTTTTGGCGATGGGTCGACGAGCACCGCTCAGCATCCAACACATACATACGCTTTGGCAGGCTCGAAAACGGTGAGTTTGGTTATTACGTCGGACAGTGGTTGTGTAGATTCGAAATCCGTTGCGACCCAGGTATATCATCTGCCAGTCGCAAACTTCAGTACGGATTCCGTTTGTGAAAATATTACTGCCTACTTTAATGAATTTAGTGCAACACAGAGCGGGATTGTGAGCCAATACCTATGGAGTTTTGGAGATGGCGCGACAGCCGTGGTGGCAGATCCAAATCACGACTATGCTGGCCCGGGCTTATTTCCAGTGACGCATACCGTGGTTTCCAATTTTGGATGCCGAGACTCCATTCAGAAAAACATTCGCATTTACCCAAAACCTCAAACCGCATTTGGGTGGCTCAATAACGTCTGCCAAGGCGATCCGCTCCCGTTTTACGATCAAAGTATTATTGATCAAACAACTCCAGGTGGAGATCAAATAGTTAGCTGGAAATGGGTGTTAAATGGAAAAGATTTCCGTACGGATCCAGATCCCATTTTTCAAACAACATCCTACCAATCATTTGATGTCAAGCTCACGACATATTCAAATTATGGGTGCAGCACATTCGTAGAAAACACGGCCCATATCTTTCCAAAACCGAAGGCTTCATTTATTCAAGACCCTAGTTGTCAAGACTACCCAAGTGTATTCGAGAGTACAAGTACGGTGCCGACGGGTTTGGTTAGCGAATGGACTTGGGACTTTGGCGATGGTTCTAATTCTTATGCTGAGAAACCTGATCATATCTATGATTATCCAGGTGAGTATACAATTAAGCTGCATATTGCATCAAACAAAGGATGCATTGATTCGACATTTCGATCGCTTGTAGTTCCAGAAACTCCGAAAGTGAAGTTTACTGTGGAGCCAGTAATTGGTTGCTCGCCTTTGAGGGTGACAATGAGGAATCAATCCTTCATGCATGATGGTTCTATGAGCTATGAGTGGTATGTCAATGGAAAGCTGCGTACCCGAGAAACAAACCCATTTATTTGGTTAACCAACGATACCCTGGAGCCTGTAACCTATGATGTTCGATTGGTTGCTACTTCTGGGCTTGGGTGTGTCGCTGGCAGCAAACAAAGTGATGCTGTTACGGTTCTGCCTGTGCCAAAGGCGAAATTTCAGTTCTTACAAACAGATTACTCTATGTTCGACCCAAGCATCAATTTCAATAACACTTCAGAGCATAGTGTGCGGTGGAAATGGACGTTTGGTGACGGCACGACAAGCACTGATTTCGCCCCTCAGCACTACTATGAAAGACACGGTAAATACGATGTTGACCTAAGTGTTTGGAACGCCTATGAGTGCGTTGACACAACGCATCAATTGTTAGTGCTTGACCCAGTTACAATGCTATATGTGTCTGCGGCGTTTACGCCTAATGGTGATGGAGACAATGACTTCTGGGGGGTTAAAGGATTTAACGAAGGAAACCGTTATAATATCAAGGTATGGGATAGATGGGGACATTTGATTATTGAAACCGACGATATGGATTACTTATGGGATGGCAAGCTCGCAGATGGGCGATTAGCGCCGGTTGGTGTCTATGCCTACTATATCGTTTACCGGACCTCTGACGATGATTTAAAAGAACTCACCGGCCAGTTTTCACTTGTGCGTTAATTCTTTCTAACCTCAAGGTTGCCGCAACCGTGGCAAATAATGCCACAAACCCCGAGGTGAGAGGTCCAATGAACGGAACCAACAGCCAAAGCGCATATGGAGAACCTAAGCCAATAGAAGTGAAGCGGTGTTTCCATACATACCGATTGCTTTCTGCAGCGGATATTTGGTTTCGTTCAAGTGAGAAATCTAGGAAATTATACCCATAGAAGTAAGCGTTGATTCCGAAAACTAGAAATGGTGCCACAATACCAATTACTGGAATAAAGCCAATTAACAGAGCCCCAATCGTGAGTAGTAATTGAATGAACCCGTTTTTCAATGCCAATGATATGGCTCTTCCGAGGTCGCGAAAAAATCGACCCAAATTAAAAGACGGAACTTCGGCTCCTAATTTGCTGGCCACTAATTCGCTTGAATACGTAAGAAGTGGAGTCATTAAAAGTAGAATGATCGATCCTCCAAGAAACGCCATGACGAAGTATAATAGGACTCGGAATAAAATCCAGAAAAGCCAATACAAAATCGCAGAAACACCCTGTTCCCATCCATCAATCCACGACATTCCAGCGATCCATGATCGAAGTAATGCGCTGACAAAATCTGTGAGGGCGGATGTGGCTTCTAGGCCTAAATAAAATACAAGTATTGTTATTGCAAATGGAAACCAAAGAAGCCAGGTTAGACCGTGTTTCCTGAGAAAAGAGATTGATTCAAAATATGCCTGAACAGACTTGAGCATTAATCTAGCAGCGGTTGCACATCTATTTGGTGTCGATGAAGGTGAACCATTCCTTTTTGTTCCATTTTCTTCAATAACCTAGAGATTACCTCCCGAGAGGTGCTGAGGTCTTGTGCAATTTCTTGATGTGTTATAGATAACGTGTTTGAGTCAATCGTCTTGGCTTGCTTCTTCAAGTAAAACTCCAGACGCTCGTCCATCGCTTTAAAGGCAATAGCATCAATCACAGTAAGGATTTCCTCAAATCGAGATCGGTATGTCTCTAAAACAAAGTAATACCAAGACTTATACTCGGTCATGAGCGCATCCATTTTGTCAATGGGAATAAGGATCGCTTTTCCATCGCTCATTGCCTTTGCCATTACTTCTGAAGTCTTCTGCTGAGATGCGCACACCATGCTTAATGCACACGCATTGCCTGCTTCTATGTAGTAAACGAAAAATTCGCCGCCGTCTTCACCTTCCCGATAGAGTTTGACCAAGCCGTCAACGATGAGCATGGTCGATTTAAAATACTGCCCAGTGCGCATTAACTCGTCGCCCTCCTCAAACGATTTTAGCGATCCAATCGCAGATAAAATGTCAATCAAATCTGATTCAAACATTGGGAACTGCTCAGTTAGTAGCTCCCTTATCTCATTGTTTACTTCCATCTTTCATATCCTCTCTTAAGGTTGTATACCTTCTTGAACCCGGCTTCTTCCATGATTTCTTGAGCTGTTTTGCTTCGACCGCCAGCCGCGCAATAAACCAATACTGGTTTTTCTTTATCAAGTGTAGCTATTTGTGCATCAAAAGCTGGCTTGGAAATATCCATTTGCACAGCTCCATCAATCATGCCTAGAGCCACTTCAGCGTTTTGCCTCACGTCGATTATTTGCAGGTCAGATTGTTGGGCCATGAGCTCCTTGGCCTCTTCATTTGAAACATCAGCCATTACAATGTCAGAGTCGGCCTTTTCTTGAGCCGAGCATGAGATTAATAGTGCGGTGAATAATAGCGAAAAGAGAGATTTCATTTGTTTGGATTAAGTCAATAAAAGTTGAAGATACAGTGAACATGACAATTGGCTAGCTCTTGACTCCAAGATTTAGCCAATTGTCAATGTTTTTTAAAGCATCGACACGGGTTCGTGAAATTGAGTGGTTTCGAGGGTGTTTAATTCGGCAATAGCATCGAATCCACCCAAGATATTTACAACCTCGTGCACTCCTGCACGTTTCATTATGGAAGCCGCTGCCACAGATCTATACCCACCTGCGCAGTGCACATAATAATTGGTTTTTGGGTCCAATTCCCCGATGCTCGTTAGAATCTTGTCAAGTGGAAAGTTTTGAACGCCAGTGAAATGTTGAGAGTCGTATTCGCTGCACTTTCTAACATCGAGAATCGCGGATGAAATGGATGGATAAGCACTCACAAAGGTGCTTGGATCCATATTGGAAATACGTTCAACAGGCTTGTGGGCATTTTGCCACATTTCGAATCCACCCTCTAAGAAGCCAACAGTATTGTCGTATCCGACCCGAGATATCCGGGTAATCACTTCCTCTTCACGGCCGGGATCGGCAACAATGAGAACGGGGGCGTTTAAATCTTCGATTAATACACCAACCCAAGGGGCGAATGTTCCATCAATGCCAATAAATATTGAATTTGGAATAAATCCTTCGGTAAACTTACTCTCGTGCCGAGTGTCGAGTATGATGACGCCATCACGCTTCATTTCCGATTCAAATTGTTCTACAGATAGGCCAGTCATTCCTGTTTCCAATACGGTATCAAAGCTTTTATATCCATGCTTATTCATTACCGCGTTTTTCGGGAAATACTGAGGCGGAGGAACAAGTCCATCTGTCACAACTGTAATGAACGTTTCACGGTCAAGTGTCGGATCTAATGCGTAGTTCGTTTTCTTCTGATTTCCCAACGTATCGGTTGTCTCAGAGCTCATGTTCTTTCCGCATGCCGACCCTTGGCCATGCCCTGGGTACACAATAAGATCGTCGTTGAGCGGCATTATTTTGTTGTGAAGTGATTCATATAAGTGTCCGGCTAGATCTTCACGCGTCAAATCGGTTTTTACGGCCAAATCGGGTCGACCAACATCGCCGATGAATAACGTGTCTCCGGTGAATATACTCGTTGGTTTACCTGTTTCGTCCATGAGTAAAAAAGAACTAGACTCCATCGTATGGCCCGGAGTGTGGAGTACTTTTATTGTTGCGTTGCCCAGTTTGATGTGTTCGCCATCCTTAGCAACATGTACTTCAAAGTTTGGTTGAGCCGTAGGGCCATAAACGATGGTCGCACCCGTTTTTTTTGCTAGGTCGATATGACCAGAAACGAAGTCGGCGTGAAAGTGCGTTTCAAAAACGTATTTGATTTTTGCGCCGCGTGATTCGGCCATTTCTATGTATTGATCAACCTCTCTTAGCGGGTCAATAATGGCCGCTTCTCCATTCGATTCAATATAATACGCAGCCTCAGCGAGGCAGCTCGTGTACAGTTGTTCTACATTCATTTTAAGTTGTTTTGAACCAATCAAAAACCAGAGCGACGAAAGCCATCCGGGTTTTTCATTGGTTGGTTTATTCTACAAAGGAAGGTAAGCGATGGTGATTCCACAGTGACTTCTGTTACACGAATGCGGTGATTTTGATCAGTATGATGCTAGATCAATTCAGCAGTGAGAATGGCTATGCCCATCAGTAAGACGAACCATCCAAATCCCGTTTTAAGTTTAGCTCCATCCACTTTGGTAGAGAGGAAACTACCAATGAAAATACCAACTATGGCTAGCCCTGAGAATATGAGTAGGAAGGGCCAGTTGATGCTGTAGTTACCAACGTCGCCTATAAATCCAATTAACGACTTGGCTGAAATGATGAGTAGGGAAGTTCCCACGGCACGCTTCATCGATAAGCCCGAAAAAAGAACCAGCGCTGGAATAATAAGGAAGCCACCCCCTGCGCCAACAAGTCCGGTCAAAAAACCGACGATCAGGCCTTCACCTAAAACTACCATCACCAGCTTTGAATTTGAGCTGGAGGACTTGCTTTCTGCGGGGGTGCTTGGCTTGATCATTCCGTATGCGGCAATAATCATTAGCAGGGCAAAAAGCATCATCAGCATCATACCCTTGGAAAGTGCAAAACCAGCGATTTCGAAAATCTCTTCAGGGATTACGGGCACGATAACCTTGCGCGTGAAATAGACAGAAACGATGCTTGGAATGCCGAACAGTGCGGCCGTTTTGTAATCTACCAGTCCTTTTTTTGCGTAGCGGATGCCACCAACTAAACTGGTACTGCCGATAATGAAGAGCGAGTAACCCGTTGCAATAACTGGAGATACACCAATAAGATAAACTAGAATTGGCACGGCCAGTGTGGAGCCTCCTCCGCCTATCAGGCCAAGTGAAACACCAATAAGCAAGGCTAAAGCAAATCCAATTATTTCAAGCATGCCGCAAAAATGCGTTTTACCAACGATTGTTTCTGTGATAAATATTGCAGAGAAGAAGGAACATGTTTCAGTTTAGGGTTGTCCATTCGTTGATGCCAACTAAATTTTCAGTTAGAGTCATTCTTGTAGGCGCTTTTTGTGTCTTAAACCATTCAATCGACCATCCTCCGTAAAACTCTACTTTTGCGACCCTTAAATTCACGCTATGTCTCGCACTGCTTTAGCTTCTGTGTCTCCTGTTGATGGTCGGTATGCCCGCCATACGGAACCCTTGATTGATTTCTTTTCTGAATATGCCTTGTTTAAGTATCGGGTTCGTATCGAGGTGGAATACCTGATTCAGCTATCTAATCAGGGTCTTCAGAACATTACGGCCCTCACTGAAGATGAGTGTTACAAGCTTCGAGGATTGTACATGGACTTTACATTGCAAGACGCCGAGCAAATCAAAAAAATAGAACGCGTTACCAATCACGACGTAAAGGCTGTGGAGTATTTCGTTAAGGAGCAGCTTGAAAAACTCGGAAGGAAAGACCTCTTGGAGTTTGTTCATTTTGGGCTTACCAGCCAAGACATCAACAACACAGCTGTGCCGTTAAGCATTAAGGAAGCGCAGCTAGAGGCAATGCTTCCGAGATTGTTGACAGTTCTGGAAATTCTCCGGGCGCAAAGCAAAACATGGGATAAGCACCCAATGCTGGCGCGAACGCATGGACAGCCTGCTTCGCCAACCCGCCTTGGAAAGGAGTTGCAGGTTTTTGTTGAGCGCATCGATCAGCAGATGTTGCAGTTTGAACACATCCCGTTTGCAGCCAAGTTCGGAGGCGCAACAGGAAACTTTAATGCGCATCATGTCGCCTATCCAAAGCATGATTGGGTTGCATTTAGCAACGAATTTGTAAATGGAACTTTAGGGTTGTATAGATCTCAAACAACAACTCAAATTGAGCATTACGACCACCTAGCTTCTTTGCTTGATTGCTGGAAACGAATCAATACGATTTTAATTGATCTAAGCCGAGATATCTGGACATACATATCCATGGATTATTTCAAACAAAAAATCAAAGAGGGCGAAGTTGGTTCATCAGCCATGCCGCATAAGGTGAACCCAATTGATTTTGAGAACGCAGAAGGAAACCTTGGTTTTGCAAACGCCATGTTTGAGCACTTATCGGCCAAGCTTCCCGTAAGTCGGCTACAGCGAGACTTAACGGATTCAACCGTATTGCGAAACATAGGAATGCCGTTTGCGCATACGCTTATCGCCTTGGCTTCCGTTGAAAAAGGTCTGGGAAAATTGATTCTAAATGAAGATAAGCTAAAGGCGGATCTAGAAAGTCATTGGGAGGTTTGTGCGGAGGCGATTCAGACGGTGCTGCGCCGAGAAGGATACGAGAAGCCTTATGAGGCATTGAAAGCGCTAACGAGAGGCAATGCTAAGGTGACTCCCGAATCTTTGTCGCAATTCATAGATGGTCTCAACGTTTCTGAGCAAGTAAAAATCGAGCTTAAAGCAATCACCCCGCACAACTATACAGGAGTTGAGCATCTTTCGTAGGTGAAAAAAATGATAGACATACTTTCCTATCTAGGAAAATATAAGGCTAGAGTGGCGCTTACGCTTCTCTATAATCTTTTAAATGCGCTATTCTCTGTTGTTTCTTTTTCAGCCATCATTCCGTTTCTGAAAATTCTTTTTGATCGTGCCGAGAATAAGAACAGCGAAGCCAACGATCTGGGCGATGGCATGTTGGCGACGATTAACCAATGGTTTGACATCTTCATTATCGAACGAGGAACAAGGGATGCACTCTTTGTCTTCTGCATTGCTGTTGTTGTTCTCTTTTTAGTGCGAAATGTATTTAGGTATTTGGCCCAACACCAGATGGCATTTCTCCGGAATGCAGTCGTGCGCGACATAAGAGAAAGTGTTTTCTTTAAGTTGCTCCGCCTACCGATGTCCTTTTATACGAGCGAGCGCAAAGGTCATATCTATTCACGATTCACCAATGACGTAGCTGAAATAGAGTGGTCGGTTATGGGCGCATTGGACGCCCTTTTTAAACAACCAGTTCTGATCCTTTCTTACCTCGTAACGCTAGTCTTTATCAGTTGGCAGCTCACCATATTTGTTCTTGTGGTACTCCCAATTGCAGGCATAATTATAGGTCGCATTGGTAAGTCATTGAAGCGAACCGCTAAGAAGGGGCAGGAAGAATTAGGTCAGGTCGTATCGATGGTCGAAGAAACGGTTGGCGGCATTCGAATTGTGAAAGGATTTGGCGCCGAAGAGCGATTCAAAGAGCAGTTCAGTGTCATGAACAATAAGCATTTCAGACTTATGGTTCGCCTTTTTCGAAAGCAATATCTAGCTTCTCCGACCAGCGAGACGCTGTCTATTCTCACCGTAGCAATGATCCTTTGGTTTGGTGGTAACTTGGTGCTTGAGGGACGAATGCTGAATGGTGAAATGTTCATTCTGTACATCGCCATCTTTTCTCAAATGATATCACCATCGAGGTCTTTAACTGAGGCATTTGCTCGTGTGCAGCGTGGGATCTCTGCTAGCGAGCGCATCGATGAAATTCTAGATGCTGATGAGCAAGTTTTGGAATTAAAGGATGCTGTTGAGGTTCCAGCTTTCACTTCGGAGATTGAGTTTAAAGAAGTTGGATTTAAATATGAAGACGAGTGGGTGCTGGAGGATATAAACCTCACCATTAAGCATGGCGAGTCCATCGCCTTGGTCGGTCCATCGGGCGGGGGTAAATCCACACTAGTTGACCTCTTGCCTCGGTTTTATGACATACAGGCTGGCTCCATTCAATTAGACGGAGTTGAGCTAAACAAGCTGAAGGTAGCTGAGTTGCGAGGTTTGTTCGGTATTGTAAGTCAGCAAAGCGTGTTGTTCAATGATAGTGTTCGAAATAATTTATTGGTCGGCAACCCAAATGCAACGGATGAGGAAGTGATTGATGCCTTACATGCCGCCAATGCACACGGCTTTGTAATGGCACTTCCAGAAGGAATGGATACACTCGTGGGTGAGTCGGGAAACAAGCTTAGTGGGGGTCAAAAACAGCGACTGAGTATTGCGCGTGCCATATTGAAGAACCCGCCTATTTTGATAATGGATGAGGCTACTTCGGCCTTGGACACAGAAAGCGAACGACTTGTGCAGGAAGCTTTGTCCGAAGTGATGAAGGGTCGAACATCTTTTGTCATTGCGCATCGATTGAGCACAGTGAGTCAGGTAGATCGAATCGTTGTTATAGAGAAAGGCCGCATAGCGGAAATGGGCACCCATGATGAGCTCATGAAAAACGGCGGATTGTATTTGAGATTAGTCGAACTTCAGGAAATAGATCGATAGATAAGATGAAGATCAGCGGTTTTAGCATGTGTCGCAATGCTGATATTCTATACTATCCAATTAAGGAGAGTATCCTTTCTGCGTTGCCAATCGTAGACGAATTTGTGATCGCTATTGGTGCGTCCGATGCCTCAGATAAAACGCTGGAACTCGTTCGATCCATTGATAGCCCAAAAATCAAGATAGTTGAGACCATCTGGGATCTGGAGACATACAAGCATGGCAGCGTCCATGCCCAACAGACCGATGTCGCCATGAAGCATTGCTCTGGCGATTGGCTTCTTTATCTTCAAGCAGATGAGGTTATTCATGAGCAGGATCATGCAGAGATTGTAGCAAAGTGCGAAGCCGAGTTGACGAATAAAAAAGTAGAGGGCTTTGTGCTGAATTACTATCACTTCTGGGGCGACTATCATCATATTCGTGATTCACATTCATGGTACTCAAAAGAAGTTCGGATTGTGCGAAACCACCCAAACATTCATTCATGGAAAAGCGCCCAATCCTTTCGATATTATGAGGATTTCAGCTTAGAGAAGTATTTGGATCGAGCAGGAACACGAAAACTGAACGTGAAGCAAATAGATGGACATGTGTATCACTATGGCTGGGTGCGACCACCGGAGAAGATGACCGCCAAAACCAATGCGTTAGATGAAATTCACTCTCATGCAGAAAAGCGAGTGTCAAAGCCTTTTCAATATGGAAACCTCAGCGGGCTGCCTAAGTTTAATGGTACGCACCCAAGCGTTATGGAGGAAAGGATCAAAGATTTGGGGTGGGATCCAATGGATGGTCAGTCGGTAGAGTTCATGCGTCATGACAAAGCCAAGGCGAAAATTATTTCTTGGGTTGAAAAAAGAGTTCTTGGTGGGCGTAAAATATTCACCGATCGCAACTATAAGATGTTGCGATAACCAACCAATTCATTCTAAAGGAGTCTTTAATCGTAGATGCCCATAAACCGTTATTTTAGACCCTAGATTTTACAACCATGAAATACCTCTTACCGCTAGCTTTTCTAAGTCTTTTTGCCTTTACTTCTTGCGACGATTGTGCAGATGTAAATTGTTTAAACAGTGGAACCTGTATCTCTGGCGCTTGCGAATGTCCAACTGGATTCAGTGGAACATCATGCGAAATTGAAGATGTATGCCTCTCGGGAGCTGTATCCTGCAATAATGGTGGGACATGCGATAATGGAGAATGTGATTGTGGAGAATGGTATGACGGAGAGGCATGCGACGAAAAGGTGCTCGATCGATATGATGGTACGTATTCCGGAAGCTACACATGCAATAGTGTATATCAGGTCGGTACCGCAAACTTCAAAGAAATTAGTGAGTTTGATGACGAGATGGTAATCACAGAAGGGTCTGGGCGCATATACTATGCGGAATTTGATGATAAGGAGTCTTTTGACATTCCTTCCCAGGAAATAAATGAACCCTTAGGAGGTAGTGTTGACGTAAGTGGAAGTGGTGATATTACCAGTTCGACGGTAAACTTTGCCGTAACATATAACTACGGATCTCAAGGATCTTCTACGGTTTATTGCATTTTCTCAGGAACGAAATAGATTCTGTTTGATTTCTGATCAAGCTAGAGGCTGGGATTGCGCGAGGTAGGTTTTACTTTGGGCAGCTCTTACAAGCTGACTTTCCCTTTTTCTTAAATCGCTTACAACACTTTTTCTTGCATTCTATCGCATAGGATTCATCCATGAACTGGCCAACAATACATGGCGGCAGTTGAGTTAATACACTCGGGTTTGGAAGTTGCTTAGACAGGCTAAATGCTTATTTAGATAGATTCTAAACAAAGATAATTGACCTTCTTGAAAGTATGTGCGTATTCTACCTGATAATTGTCAACAATTACGGGCAGTCTACGTCAGGAATTGTATCAGGGATGGCGGTAGCGTTGGCAGAGATGCCGCCAGCAGCGAAGTAGCCAAAGGCTGGCTTGCCAGTCGTTAGATTGTTCAAATTTCCTCTAATTGGAGCTGGAGGAGAGTCGAAGGGGCCGCCAACAAAGGCAGTTTGGCTTTGCAAAGAGGAAAGAAAGTTAAAGTAGCCTTCAGTTGCATTCATTTGAAATGCAGTTAGCGTGTCTCCTAATTCCAACTCATCACCATATACGTCAAAGCCAAAAAGGCAAAAGCCATCAAAATTGTCATCATTCGTAATAGAGATGAAACCCGGTCGCTTATCGTACTCATTGTTTAGGTAGAAAAACCACCTGTAGTGATCACCAGCACCAGGTTTTTCATAGGTGTCAATATTCACATAGTATGCACATGAATCTTGAATGAAGTTTGGGCCATAATTGGCCGTTAATCCAATCAGGGGCGGCACACTTTCGTACAATTCTCTCTCCGTCTCATAGATATTTCCTAGAGCCTGGATCCATAAGTGATATTCCGAGCCGATTTTAGGATAGTGCGTAATTCTATACGTGCCCGGAATATTTGGGTCCTCAATTAGAGTCTCTACCACATTGCCATCTTCATATAGCATCACGCTTGCGTTGCTTACAGTTTGGGGAATCTCATTCGCAAAATAATCACCTGTAAGCGTGAGTTGTACCTTGTTGAATGGAAAATAATCAGCCTCTGATTCAATGGAGTCGATGTTAATAAATGCGTCAACCAATTGGGTGGCTAGTACTATGTCAGCCAGTGGAACTGTAGTTCCAAAACAATCCAAATCACCGTTCGGGAAATAATAATCTCGCTGTGTTAGATAGCCTTCAATGACCAATTCTGGCTGAGTGGCGGGCAGGTCGAGATCAATTTCTTCTTGACACCCTGCAAGCGTAATGGCGGCTAAGGCCATCAGTATTATGTATGAATTTCTCATTGTTTTAAAACTTGAAGTTGACAGTGAGGTAAGGGATAGGAATGGCGTAAATCGATAGTCTAAATGCTCTGGTTATTTCTGGCATGTCGGGGTCTTGTTGGAAGTAGATTGAGTACGGATTTTTACGTCCATACACGTTGTAGCATCCTGTTGCTAAGTCGATTGTGAAATCGTGTTCATCGGGATCAATCAAATTGAAGGTTGCTGCAACATCCAATCTATGGTAGGCCGGGGTTCGCGCTCCATTACGGTTGTTGTAAATGGGGGCAGTAACACCACCAAATGTCATCCTCGCTTCTGGATATGTAATTGGTCTTCCCGTCATGTACGCAAAGCTACTGGCCACATTTATTCTATTAGTGATGTCATAACTGGCTACCAAACTAATATCGTGTGTCTTGTCCCAATTCGCAGGGTAGGGATCGCCGTTGTTAATCTCTTCAACAAACCGCTCAACTCTAGACAGGGTATAGCTAACCCATCCCGTAAGCTTTCCTCTTTTGCGTTTGAATTGAAATTCAAGACCGTAAGCTTGTCCATCACCGGTGTATAGTTCTGTTTCGAGTGTGTTGTTTAACAGTAGCTCAGCCTCATCTTTATAATCTACGAGATCCTGAAAATATTTGTAATAAAGCTCAACGGACGATTCATAGGTGTTCGCGTAAAAATTTCTGAAATATCCAACGGCGACTTGATCCACCAATCCAGGCTTGATATACTCACCGGCAGGCATATAAATATCGACCGGTGTTGCCGCTGTGGTGTTTGAAATCAAATGAATGTATTGCCGCATTCTATTATAACTACCCTTTACAGATGAAAATTCATCTAGTTGGTAGTTGGCGGCAAACCTTGGTTCAATGCCATGATAGCCCTTCACAATTTCAAATTCATCGTAATGAACCGTGTCTATTGGAGAAACCGTGGATGTAGGGAATTCTGGATCAATCGGTTCATCGTTGGGGTATTTGTATACCTGGCCAGCGCCGAGCTGGGCGAACCCGCTGTATCGAATACCATAAGCAAGGGTTAAACGAGTGCCGATTTTTTGCTCATTGCTGAGGTATATAGCAGACTCAAAAGCTGGAATTGGTCTCACCTGGAAATTGAATGTATCCACAACATCGTTGGATTCAATATAAGCTTCGGCGCCTCCCGGTCTGAAATAGTAATATGTATTATGGAACCCGAATTCAATCTTATTATTTGGGTTTGCG
The DNA here is from genome assembly GCA_002336485.1 of Flavobacteriales bacterium UBA1993. Classification (GTDB taxonomy): domain Bacteria; phylum Bacteroidota; class Bacteroidia; order Flavobacteriales_G; family Salibacteraceae; genus SHAN690. The sequence goes on along the minus strand of DDCZ01000023.1, from coordinate 97,646 downwards.
AAGTATGTGAAATCTGCTTTTCCGCTGATGTTTTCAATGCTCGCCTTCCAGTCAAGTCCAAAGCTTTCTTGGTCAAAACCAAGGGCATAACTATAGTTACTATAGATCGCGGTAAAGTTGGAAAAGAGTTTATCTGAGAAAAGGTGATTCCAGCGAAGTGTTGCTGTTCTATTTCCCCACCGTGTTGCAAAAAGGCCATTTAAATCGAAAACATCATCTCCAAGATAACCAGCTAGAAATACTCGGTTCTTGTCATTAATGGTCCAGTTCACTTTTCCATTTAAGTCGTAGAAAAATAGCCGGCTATTATTAATCGTTTCGTCAGGAGCAAATGGGAAAAAAATATCGAAATAGGAGCGTCGACCGGAAACAATAAACGACGCCTTGTTTTTTACAATTGGTCCTTCCAATGTTAGGCGGCTAAACAATAAGCCGATTCCTCCTGTGGCACTGAATCGTTTTTGGTTTCCCTCCTTTTGTCGGATATCCAGAACAGAGGAAAGTCTTCCGCCATATTTTGACGGGATGCCCCCCTTGTAGAGCTTGGCATCCTTGATAGCGTCCGCATTAAAAACGGAGAAGAAACCAAATAAATGACTGGAGCTAAAGACCGGGCTCTCGTCAAGAAGTATAAGGTTCTGATCTATGTTTCCACCTCGAACGTTAAAACCTGTGGCACCTTCGCCAACGGTCGTCACCCCTGGCAATAATTGAATGGATCGAATGATGTCTGCTTCACCCAACAACTGTGGAATCTTTTTTACTTGAGCAATGTCAAGTTTTTCAACACTCATTTCAACGCTGGTGATGTTTTCGTCCTCACGTTCACCTGTAATGACAACTTCGTCGAGCATGGTTTGAGAAAATCCGATCTCTGCATTTTTAGTCACGTTGCTCGTGAGGTCTACGGTCTCAATAAATGACTCAAAACCAATGAAACTGTATTCAACGGTATAGGTTCCGGGTACAACAGTAATGGAATAGAAGCCATATTCATTCGTAACGGTGCCCGCGTTTAACTCCTTTACCATAACTGTGGCAGCAATCATGCCTTCGCCCGTTTCGTTGTCCTTGACATATCCGCTAAGAGTCACCTTATCCTGGGCGGTTCCGGATAAAATGAGACTGAAAATAAACAGAATGGATAGGAGTGATTTCATCGTATTTTGTCTTGAGCGTGCGAATGTACTTCTAAGGTGCATAATGGACATGCTAAAAGGATAAATGGGGGATATGTTATGGGGAACGGTGAGCGGCTTCTAGATTAGAACAACCAAACAAGGAATTGGTTTATATATTATGCACGCATAATATATTTGTATATATTCGTTTGACATGAAGTCAGATGAAACAATAGATTTTCACATTCGGTGGGCGTGGCTGAAAATCGCAAAGATGTATAATCAAGAAGCAGTCAAGCACGGACTCACTCAGAGTGCGGGATTCGTGCTTTTAAGTATTGATCCGGTTAAAGGTACACCTTCCACCCAATTGGGGCCTATGATGGGGATGGAACCCACGAGTTTGAGTAGAACGTTAAAGTCGATGGAGGAGCGTTCATGGATAAAGCGCAAATCCGATGCGACAGACGGTAGAGTCACCACGGTTCATTTGACTGAAGAAGGGAAACGTTTGAGAGAGATATCAAAGTCGACCGTTATAGGATTTAATAAGAAAGTGCTCGCCGAAGTGGACAAGGCGTCATTCGAAAATTTTATTCATGTCATTGAAGTAATTGAAAAACATACGAGTAAGAACTAATGGGAAAGCGAAGAATAAAGAAAGTAGCGGTGCTCGGTTCGGGTATCATGGGTTCGCGAATTGCATGTCATTTCGCAAATATTGGGGTCGACGTGCTTTTATTGGATATTGTTCCAAATGCCCTTACGGATAAGGAGTCTGCCAAAGGTTTGACCTTGGAATCCCCAACCGTTAGAAATAGAATAGTGGACGAAAGCCTTACAACGGCTTTAAAGAGTAATCCATCACCTGTTTATACTAAGGACCGTGCACGTTTCATTGAAACTGGAAATTTTGACGACCATCTTCCAAGAATAGCAGAATGCGATTGGATAATTGAGGTGATAATTGAGCGGCTCGATATAAAACAAAGCCTCTTCGAGCGCGTGGAAAAATATCGAAAACCCGGAACGTTGATTACTTCAAATACTTCTGGGATACCAATTAAAATGATGTCGGAAGGTAGGAGCGAAGATTTTCAAAAGCACTTTGCGGGAACCCACTTTTTCAACCCGCCACGATATTTGAAATTATTAGAACTAATTCCTGGTCCTAAAACAGATCCACTCGTAATGGAGTTTTTGATGGATTATGGGAAACGATTTCTCGGTAAGACGACCGTTTGGTGTAAGGATACTCCCGCCTTTATTGCGAATCGAATAGGAGTGTTTAGCATCCTTTGGATGTTTCACTATGTAAAGGAAAACGGATACACCGTGGATGAAATTGATCGGTTGACCGGAACCCTAATTGGCCGGGCAAAATCGGCGACATTCAGAACTACAGACGTTGTAGGTCTTGATACGCTCGTCCATGTTGCCAATGGTGTAAAACAGAATGTTCCAAGCGATGAGATGGGTGCTCTTTTCTCCATTCCGGATTACATTCAAAAGATGGTTGATGGCAATATGCTCGGGGATAAATCAAAGCAAGGCTTTTTTAAGAAAACGAAGGACGCCGAGGGCAAGAGAGAGATTCTAGTACTCGATTTGAATACCCTTGAATATGGCCCTAGAGTCAAGCCAAAGTTCTCATCGGTCGAGGCGGCAAAAGGCGTCGATGATTTAGGTAAAAGAGTGATGCAACTTGTGCAATCAGACGATAGGGCAGGCATTTTTTATAAAGCACACTTTTCGGCATTGTTTGCATACGTGAGTCACCGAGTGCCTGAAGTGTCAAACGAAATCTATCGTGTTGACGATGCTATGAGATCTGGATTTGGCTACGAAATGGGGCCATTTGAAACATGGGACGCGATTGGGTTTGAAAAAGGACGTGAAATCCTGCAAAGTCAAGGGGCTGTTGCATCTGACTGGATTGAAAAAATGAGTGAGGCTGGCGCTGAAAGTTTCTATCGGATTTCCGAAGGGAAACGACAATTCTGGGACCAATCAAAAGGTGCTTATGCCGATATCCCAGGACAAGAGTCGGTAGTGAGTTTGGCCATCGCCAGACATCAGAATGTGATTTGGAAAAATTCAGGAACCACAATTTCAGACCTGGGCGACGGTATCATAAACGTGGAATTCCACACAAAAATGAATACCATAGGAGGAGACGTATTGCAGGGCTTGAACAAGGCGATTGACATTGCCGAGGCAGATTATGAGGGCGTTGTTGTATATAATGAAGGTGGGAATTTTAGCGCTGGAGCGAATGTGGGCCTCATTTTCATGATGGCAGCGGAGCAGGAATATGATGAATTGCATTTTGCGATTCGCCAGTTTCAACAGACTATGATGCGCATGCGTTATTCCAGTATTCCTGTTGTTAGTGCTCCCCATCAATTAGCCCTGGGTGGAGCATGTGAATTAAGCATGCATGCCGATAAAGTGGTTGCATCGGCCGAAACCTATATGGGACTTGTTGAATTTAGTGTTGGAGTTATTCCAGGTGGCGGTGGATCTAAGGAATTTGCGTTGCGACTATCCGATGAACTTCGAGAAGGAGATATGCGCACGAATCAATTCAGGAACCGACTGATGACCATAGCTCAGGCAAAAGTGGGGACATCGGGATACGAAGCCATGGAACTTGGTTATCTAAGGCCAGGTATTGATGAAATAGTAGTGAGTCGAGAATTGCAGCTTACACGAGCCAAGCGGGCAGCCATGGATTTGGCAGAAAAGGGGTATACCCAACCTAAACCTCGAAACGATATACGTGTTCTTGGAAATGAAGGACTGGGGCTAGTGTATGTTGGTGCCGAAACCATGACATCTGGAAACTATATGAGCGAACACGATCGACTGATAAGCGAAAAATTAGGCTGGGTTCTTTGTGGGGGTGACTTGAGTTATCCGCAGGAAGTATCTGAACAATATTTGCTCGACCTAGAGCGAAAGGCGTTCTTGGAGTTGTGTGCAACAAGGCCAACACTTGAGCGACTTCAGAGCATGGTTAAATACGGGAAAGTTTTACGGAATTAGAAATAGGAAATATGAACGCATATATAATAGCAGGAAAGAGATCAGCGGTTGGAAAGGCGCCTCGCGGAAAACTAAGATTCACCCGTCCAGATGATTTGGCCGCAGATGTCATTCGAGGAATGGTTCAGTCTATTCCCGAATTCGACCGAAATTTAATTGATGATGTCATCGTTGGTAATGCGACTCCAGAGGCGGAACAAGGTCTGAATGTAGGAAGGATGATTTCGCTCATGAGCCTTGACACGGATAAAGTTCCTGGAATGACGGTTAATCGTTATTGTTCCTCTGGGCTAGAGACTATAGCAATAGCCTCCGCGAAGATTCATGCTGGGATATCCGACATGATCATAGCAGGTGGAGTCGAAACAATGAGCCCAATACCTTTTGGTGGCTGGCGCATCGTGCCTAATGCTCCACAAGCCCATGCTAATCATGATTATTACTGGGGTATGGGACTAACCGCAGAAGCTGTTGCGAGGGAATTCAATATCAACCGTGCCGATCAAGATGAGTTTGGTTATAACAGTCATATGAAGGCCATCGCAGCTATTAATGCTGGTGCTTTTAAAGATGAAATCGTGCCGATCAATATCACAGAAACGTTTGTCCGTGATGGTAAGAAGCAATCAAAATCATATGTGTTCGATACGGATGAAGGTCCGCGGCCAGACACTACAATAGAACGACTAGCTCGACTTCGACCGGTATTTGACGCCAAGGGTTCTGTAACCGCCGGAAACGCTTCTCAGACCAGCGACGGAGCGGCCTTTGTAATGGTCGTTTCCGAACAAATGCTGAAAGAGCTAAATGTTGAACCAATTGCTCAGTTGAAATCTTATGCCGTAGCTGGAGTGCCACCCCGAATTATGGGGATTGGACCAGTGGAGGCAATTCCAAAGGCATTAAAAATGGCGGGTCTAAAACAAAACGACATTGACCTTATTGAATTAAATGAAGCCTTTGCATCGCAATCTCTTGCAGTAATGAGAGAACTTGGCTTAAATCAAGACATTGTAAATGTGAACGGAGGAGCAATCTCTATCGGTCATCCTCTTGGTTGCACCGGTGCGAAACTCAGCGTTCAGATGTTTAATGAGTTGAAAAGGCGGAAAGGTAAATACGGGATGGTAACGATGTGTGTAGGAACTGGTCAAGGAGCGGCTGGTGTTTTTGAGATGATGTAGAAAAACGAGAAAAAAGAGAAAGTATGACAGCAATTAAAGGAGGAGAATTCCTCATAAGACAGACGAGGCCAGAAGAGATTTTCACACCTGAAGAATGGGGTGAGGAGGAAAGAATGATTGCGCAAACATGCCGCGATTTTTTAGCACAAGAAGTTTTGCCTTTGGTGGATAAAATAGATTCCATGGAAGACCTTAATCTTATGCCCAGCCTATTGAAAAAAGCGGGTGAATTGGGGATTCTCTCCATATCAATACCGACCGAATATGGTGGTATGGGAATGGACTTTAAAACATCAATGCTTGCCGCAGAGGCTGTAGGAGGTGGGCATTCGTTTAGTGTTGCCATATCAGCACATACAGGTATAGGCACTCTTCCAATACTGTATTATGGCACCGAAGAACAAAAACAGAAATACATACCCAAGCTTGGCTCAGGTGAATGGTTAGGTTGTTATTGCCTTACGGAGCCCAGCGCTGGATCAGATGCGAATTCGGGTAAAACCAAGGCCACAAAAGATGCCGACGCGTGGAAGATAAATGGCCAAAAAATGTGGATCACGAATGGCGGTTTTGCAGATGTCTTCACCGTCTTTGCTAAAATTGAAGATGACGAAAACCTAAGTGCATTCATCGTGGATAAAGGTGCTGAAGGTCTAACGCTTAACCCAGAAGAAAAGAAGATGGGTATTAAGGGGTCATCAACACGACAGGTGTTTTTTAATGATGTCACCCTTGCAGACAATGCTCAATTAAGTGAGCGTGAAAACGGCTTTAAAATTGCCCTGAACATTTTAAACGTAGGTAGAATTAAACTGGCAGCCGCTACTCTTGGAGCAGCAAAGGATATTGTGAACCTCAGCGTCAAATATGCCAATGAACGAAATCAATTTGGAAGGCCAATTTCAAAGTATGGTGCTATAAAATATAAGATTGGCGAAATGGCCATTCGCACCTACGCCTTGGAAAGTGCCGTTTATCGAATCAGTCAGAACATTCAAGACCGAATAACTGCTCTTGAAACAGGTGGCATGGAAAAAGGCAAGGCTACGTTAAAGGGGATAGAGGAGTACGCCGCAGAATGTGCAATGATGAAAGTCTTTGGTTCTGAAGTTTTAGATTATGTCGCCGATGAAGGTGTCCAAATTCATGGCGGCATGGGATACTCAGCTGAGACCCGAGTGGAGAAAGCCTATCGCGATAGCCGAATCAATCGAATTTTTGAGGGGACAAATGAAATAAATCGAATGCTTACGGTGGATATGCTTCTAAAAAAGGCAATGAAAGGTGAGTTGGATTTACTCGGCGCAGCCAAGACTGTGCAGGATGAACTTTTGGGGATTCCTGACTTTGGAAATGAATCGGAGGAGTTGTTCGCGTCAGAATATAAGTTGATAGAAAACTTCAAGAAGGCCGTGTTAATGGTTGCTGGTGCCGGGGCTCAAAAATTAATGATGGAGATGAGCAAAGAGCAAGAGGTGTTGATGAATATTGCCGACATGGCAATTGATGCTTATGCTGCCGAATCAATTTTGTTGCGGGTTCACAAACGAATTTTGCGCGATGGAGAAGAAGGTCAAGAAGTCTTTAAGGCGATGGCTCAAGTCTTTTTGCATGATGCCGCAGATCGTATTCATAGATCTGCGAAGGAGGCATTGCTCGCGTTTGGTGAAGGGGATGAATTGCGGATGATGCTCATGGGAGCTAAGCGATTTACGAAAACAAGTAACTTGAATATCAAGGACTTAAGAAGATTGGTTGCGGATGCAAATATTGAGGCGAATAAATACGCCTTCGGTTAGGTGAATTGTCTTTTTGAATCCGTTCCTTCGAATTAATAATTAGCCGTTAATGTGGGACGAATGTGCTATTGTCGATGACAACAAATTTGATCGTTTGATCTGCAAACGAATACTAAGTCGTGTTCGAAAGGGTATTAATGTGCTTGAGTTTGAATCGGCAATTCAATGCCTCGAGTTCTTGAGAAAAGATTATAACCCAGCCAAACCGTTGATGATTTTTTTGGATTTGAATATGCCTGAAATGAGTGGTCTTGAGTTTTTAAGCGCCTTCGATCAAGACGCAAGCCTAGCACTTAAAAAAGATTCAGTATCGATACACATCATGAGTTCATCAACGCGCATAAGCGATATCGAAGCCGCCAATAGGTTTTCTTACGTCGAAGGATTCATACAGAAGCCCATGAATGTAGATCAGCTTAAAAAGGTAGTCGGGTAGTTTATCGGCGAACCGTAATCCAAGAGTCCCACTCTCCAGCAGCAACACATTCTATTCGAAGCTTATCGGCCTCAGACCGCTTGGTGAACTTTGGCCCCATTAAAAAGCGTGTAATCCCATCGCTATATCCCTTGATTTCAACCTCACCTACAGATCGAAGGAAGTCATACTTGAATCGTCCTGGATTGCGGTATGCACCAACTTGAACTCGGAAATAGCACCCTGAAGCAATCTCCTCCTCCGTTAGCTCCTCGCGATCTGGTTCTACATCACAAACGCCGGGTAAAAGATCAAGTGGGTCCACCAATGTATCGAGTTGATCTTGTATTCCACCACCTGAGGCATATCCATCGGTGTAAAAATCGAAACGATGCTCTATGCGAAGCACACCTTCTTTCATTGGAGGAACCTTTACATATTCCACTTTTGGAGGGAATCCATCTGCAAGCAGGCTGATTTTATATTTATGGTCAGGTAGAAGCGAATAAACAAATTCCCCCGTTGTACTGTCTGCGATTAACGTGGCAAGAACATCACCGGTCTTGTCATCCATAATTTTGGCAAGGGCAGAGCTTTCAACGTCATCTATATAAACGGTTCCAACGAGTAATACAAGCGCATTAAGTCGTTCAAAAGTTCCAGGCTGAATTCGGTAAATATCATGAAGTTTTTCGCCACTCGCTCTCGCTGATGAGAAGTATCCCCAATCTCCGTCTTTGGTTATATAATAGAAACGATCATCATCCGTAGTGTTGATAGGGTACCCAAGGTTGATGGCTTCTTGCCAATCATTTTTGGTGCTATCAAATTTGATGTAGAACATATCATATCCACCCATCGATCCGTGCGCCTCAGAGGCAAAATAAAGGGAGGAACCATTGCTATAGATGAATGGGGAATCCTCGTTGAATTCAGTATTGATTTTTGGGCCAAGGTTCGTTATGTTTCCATAAGTGCTGTCCTCTTTCATTATTGCCGTATAAAGATCACGACCACCATAACCTCCTGGTTTGTCACTTGAGAAGTAAAGCGTGCGTCCGTCTGGCGCTAAAAAGGCATGACCTTCATAGTGCGGAGTATTGACATTTCCACGTAACTTCTTCGGTCCAGACCAAGCTGTATCGCCTTCGTTGTAGCTAATGTAAATATCCTCCTCGGCCTTGTCTCCGCTAAGGTAGATGTACATGATTTTGTTGTCGTAAGAAACACTCATCGGTGCCTCATGGCGCTGTCCGGTGTTGATTTTTTCGTTTAAGCCTTTGCCTTCACCAAAGTTGAACTGATCATCACCACCTAAATGATCAGCAACAAATACATCCTCATAATAAAGTCCAACGTCTGATTTCTTCGTTTGATCAGTCATCAAGTCTCCTTCGCTATCCGGACCTCGATTCGTATAGTAAAGATGCTTTCCTTCTGGACCAATAACTGGGCTGTACTGCGAATTTTGAGGATTACTAGGAGGCGTTAAGATCTCTAATGTTAGCGCCATTTTACGCTCCATTAGTTCAATGCCGTTCTCACAATTGTTGATCAACTTGAGCGTTTCAATGCGCTCAGCTCCACTAGCCTTCGAATTGCTTAAGTAATCATTATACAGGTTGATTGCCTCCTGAAACCGATAGTCAAAGTGCTTAGAGCGGGCCATGTAGAATGTAGCGCGCGGGAAGTCGCTGCTTCCTTTTAGGTCTTTTAAAATATCATAGGCTTGCTCGCGTCCATTCGACTTAAAAACGTAACAGGCCCCAGTCTTGTACTGAAGGTAAGTCTCATTCGGTTTCGCGTCCCAGAGACTATCGTAGATAGAAAGGGCTCTCAAGTATTCGCCTTGCTCAAATAGCATATCAGCGTCATATAGCCTTTTCTTGGCAGGGCCCGTGACATTATCTTGGGCAACGATAGCGCATGAAATTAGTACGAAGCTCGCGCAAAAAATTGATCTCAGGTTCAGTAGCATGTAGCAAGTCAATTGTTGGTGCTCAAAAATATCAATATTGCGTTGTAATGAAAGCCTCGGATTAGAGGTTTACTAACTTTGTCTTCTTAATGGAATGCGAAGTATTTAGACTTGACAATGGCCTGCGAATCGCGTTTCACGAGGATCGCAGTATTCACACCATACATTGTGGCTTTATGATCAACGCTGGGTCCCGCGATGAGACACAGGATGAACATGGTTTGGCTCACCTTATTGAGCACGGATTATTCAAGGGAACTGAAAAGAGGAAAGCTTTTCATGTGCTCTCGAGATTGGACTCCGTTGGTGGAGAAATAAATGCCTACACCACGAAAGAGGAGACGTGCATCTATGCCTCGGCATTAAAAGAACACTTTTTGCGTGCTGCCGAACTTACCATGGACATCGTTTTTGCGGCAAGCTTTCCTCAAAAAGAGCTAAACAAGGAGGTTGGAGTCATAAAAGATGAAATAAATGGATACAAGGATGCGCCTGATGAGATGCTCATGGACGAGTTTGAGGAAAGATTATTTCCCGGCCATGCCTTAGGAAGAAATATTCTCGGAACCGAAAAGGGTGTTTCCAATTTGCAACGTGATCAACTTTTGAATTTTGTGGAGCGGATGTACTCTACCGATGAAATCGTGTTTGCCTGTGTGGGCAACATCAGTAAGAAGCGATTTCTAACCTTTTGTGAAAACGCATTATCTAAGATTCCAATGCGAAAGCGACTCAATAGCACAAGAGGCCTTCCTTCCACGGATTCATTTGACGTCGAACTGAAAAAAACTGTCCACCAGACGCACACCATCATTGGTGGGACAACTGTTGGGATGAATCACGATGACAGTAAGTCAATGACCCTCTTAAACAATGTCCTTGGAGGACCAGCATTAAATAGCCAGCTTAATCTTAACATCCGAGAGCGGTTCGGATACTGTTACTATATCGAAAGCGGATATACAGCTTACTCAGATATTGGACTATTCCAAGTCTATTTTGGAACCGATCCTCAACACCAGCAAAAGATTTTGAAGTTGGTACGGAAGGAAATGGATAAACTGTCCTCAGGAAAGATGAGCGATCGCGCATTAAATGCCTCTAAAAAACAATTATTGGGTCAGATAGCCCTTGGGCAAGAGCAACGCTCAAGTCTCATGATTTCCATTGCAAAATCCCTTCTTCATTTTAATAAAGTTGACGCTTATTCTCAGCTAGATGAAAAAGTGATGTCCATTACTGCCGAAAGCCTCCGTGAAACGGCCGAATTTGTATTTGCTCCCTCAAATATGAGTCGACTCGCGTATATCCCATGAGGCGCATAAGCGACCTTATCTTGAAGTCTGGTTTCGCCGAATTCTATATGGCGGCCATCGTCTTAATAGTCCTGTTTCCGCCACAATATGTTTTCCTTGATCCAGGGTTGTATCCAAAGTTTGGCCTTTTAGCCCTGCTGAATTCCATATCCTGTTTTTATCTCTTTTGGAAAAACCGAAGCCCGCTTAAATTCAATTTAGTGATGGTTTTCTATGCTCTTTTTCTTTTGATGAACCTGCTAGGATTGATTCATTCTTCATTCCCGCAAATGGCCCTGCTGACTGTCTTTAGGGACGTTCAAGTATTAGTTTCAGCCATTATTGTTGTTCAAATTATTGCTGAGAAGGGAGTTCGTCTCGTGCCCGTCATGTTTACCATTGTTTCTGTGGTACTTGCCTCCTGGGGATTGATTGAGTTGTATGGGGCCTTAGACGAATTTGTGCTAACGCATGATTCAACTTATCTGGTGCAGGCCTCACTTGGTCATCGAAACCTCTACGGACAGTTTTTAGTGCTGGCACTAGTTGGTTCCTTCTTAGGATTGGGACGCAAATTCGGATTCGGAGCATTCGGATTGGTGATGGTGGTTTCGACCGTTATTGTATTGCTTCTTTCCAGAAGTACGTGGCTGGTCGCGGTGGTGTGCTTCAGCCTAATGCTGTGGTTTGAAATTCGGAAGTTCGGAATTGGGATGGTCATAAAACCTAAGATTGGTTGGCTGGTTGGGGCAAGCTTGATTCTGATTTTATTGGTCGTTCTCGTGGATGATATATATACCCTCGAGCATCACTTCCTAACCCTGATCAACTATGATACTGGTACTACAATGGATCGTTTTCTACTTGTGTCACGTAGTCTGAAATTGGGATTTGACAGCCTTATTTTGGGTACAGGAATTGGTGATTGGCCTATTCAGATTATGCGCTTTGATCAGTCAGGAATGTTGACGGAAAATGGCGATGTATATTATCAAAGAGCACATAATGATTTTGCTCAAGTGTTTGCCGAATCTGGCATTCTTGCTGGTGTTTTCTATGCAGTGGTGTTTGTCTTGGGTTTGGGTTCGTCCCTAAAGGCTGCCATGAAAAGGCAGGATCAGATTTCCGTGATTGTTTTTATGCTATGGTGTGGTCTGCTGATTGTTGGGCTTACTAATTTTCCAAAGGAACGACCAGAGTTTGCTGTTTTCTTCGGGATACTTCTCGCTCTTACTCCTAGTCAGATAGATGTTCATTTGCCGAAAAAAGGCGTATTGATGATTTCGATGCTTTTAGCCCTGGTTGGGTTCTCTTTGTTTTCATTAAGAATGAAGTCGGAATTCTTTTTCACTAAGGCGCTGCAAAGTCAGGAATTGGCATCGTGGATCCTCCATAAAGAATATCTAGATCAGGTCAATGACGAGATTTTGCCATTCGATCATATAGGACGTCCAATAGATTGGCATAGAGGATATGGACGCGTCAATGCCGGCGAACCTCATAAGGGAAGGGAGTTGTTTCAGGAGGCGCTGGACTTAAATCCTTTTCACCCTGAAACATTAAACGGGCTTGGTTCAGTTAGGGCTTCCAACGGTGAATTTGAATTGGCTGAAAACTACTTTCTTGAATCCGTGGCGAGGACACCTAGATATCAAGCAGGTCAGATAAACCTGGCCGCTATATATCTGGTCCAAGGAAAGGGAACAAAGGCGTTTGATTCATTTATCTCGGCAGATCCTTACTTGGTGACTGATCGGTATGTCGAAATTGGAACCATATTGGCGCGCGACAGCATAAAGTCTATGCTCCCAAGTTTTTCCGAACGTAAAATGCGGCTAACCACCGAGGCGATTTATAATACCCCATCTTGGTCTTTTGAAGTGATAAGACATGCGGCCATGAACAATAACCCGTTTCATGTTCAATTGCGTATTGAGGCGTTGTATTACTTACTGAAAAACTGCGAAAACACAGAATGCGCAGAGGTCTATAATCTGAAAGAAAAGTATGTTCCCGATCATAAAATAGATCTCGATTTGTAAACTTGCTTATGGAATTTTTACCCGAAGAAATTGATCAATACTGTCAGGATTTCACCGAGAATGAGTCGGAATTGCTGCTAGAATTAAATCGATTTACACATAATAATGTCCTTCAACCAAGAATGCTTGCTGGACATTTGCAGGGGCGTGTTTTGTCCATGCTCAGCCATATGATATCCCCCAAAATAGTTGTTGAGATTGGCACTTACACAGGATACTCTGCTTTATGCTGGGCAGAGGGCTTGAGTAAAGATGGCGCTGTTCATACCATTGAGATCAACGATGAGCTAGAGAATAAGATATTGAGTTTTGTAGATCGTTCGCCGTATAAAAGTCAAATTAAGCTCCATATTGGACGGGCAGCAGATATTTTAAATGATATACATGAAGAAATAGATGTTGTCTATATAGATGCGGATAAGGAAAACTATGCCCATTACTACAATCAGGTCATCGATAGAGTAAAACCCGGAGGGTACATCATTGCAGACAATGTGCTTTGGAGCGGAAAGGTAACGGGTAAGCCGGAGGAAATGGATGTGGAAACACGTGCGCTTTACGATTATTCGGAAATGATTCAATCGGATGAGAGAGTTCAAAATGTGCTCTTTCCAATACGAGATGGTTTAATGATAGCACGAAAAAAATGAACAAAATCGATTTTCGAAGCGATACAGTAACAAAACCTACTGGCCTAATGCGCGAGGCTATGAATAGCGCTCAGCTGGGAGATGACGTGTTTGGGGATGATCCGACCGTTAATCTTTTGGAGTCGAAGGCGGCAGCTCTATTTGGCAAGGAAGCCTCCTTGTTTTGTCCTTCAGGTACCATGACAAATCAAATTGCCATCAACGTGCATACGCGGCCTGGCGATGAAGTAATCTGCGATCAACTGGCACATATCTATAACTACGAAGGAGGCGGAATAGCGTTTAATTCGGGGTGCTCGATGAAACTAATGAGAGGAGATCGTGGACGCTTTAATGCCAAAGATGTATTGGAGGCAATTAATCCAGACGATCCGCACTTCCCAGTTTCAAAGTTGGTCTCTATCGAAAATACCTGCAATAAGGGCGCTGGGGCAATTTGGGATATGACCGAGATTGCTTCCATAAGAAAGGTGTGTCAAGAAAAAGGACTGATGTTTCACCTCGATGGAGCAAGACTATTCAACGCCTTGGTTGAATCAGAATACAATGAAGCGGTTATTGGTTCATCGTTTGACTCGATTTCTATCTGCTTGAGTAAAGGATTGGGCTGCCCAGTTGGCTCACTGTTAATTGGTGATGCGGAATTTATAAAGCGATCACGGCGGATTAGAAAAGTATTTGGCGGAGGAATGCGTCAAGCTGGAATGTTAGCGGCGGCGGGTGTTTATGCCCTTGATCATCACGTGAATCGTTTAAAGGAAGATCATGCAAATGCTCGAAATTTGGGCGAGATTTTAAACCAATGTCCTTGGGTGAAATCAGTCATGCCTTCAGACACAAATATTCTGGTGGTTGATCTTCACGAAGACACAGAACAAGAACGGATATTACGCGAATTGGAATCCTTTGGGATTCTGGCCGTGGGATTTGGGCCAGGTAAGATTAGATTCGTAACTCATTTAGATATTGATGGCAAGGATATTGACTCTTGCGAAAAAACATTTAACCGGATAAAATGACAATTTCAACACTTCACAGAAAAATAGTACTGAGTGCAACAATAGTAGGGACGCTCTTTTTAGCATCATGCGAGGAACTTGGGTTCTTGGCTGAAGAGGTGGGACTAACCGAAGAAGAGGTGATCGGCGGATTGCGCCAGGCCTTAGTTCATGGAACCGATACAGCTGTTACGAATCTCAACATAAGCGATGGGTATTATGGAGACGAATTGGTTAAAATTCTTCTGCCGGAAGAGGCCTTACCGGTTTATGACATCATCGACAGGCTGCCGGGAAATGTCATTGAAGACAACATTCTAGCAATCAACCGAGCCGCTGAAGATGCGGCCACTGAGGCAAGTCCAATTTTTGTAGATGCAATTAAGGAGCTGACCATTACGGATGGATTTGACATCCTTAATGGTGACGACACTGCAGCGACGAGCTACCTGAGAGGAAAGACCTATCAAAAGTTGTTCGATGCATTTAAACCAAAAATTGAGACGTCACTAGCAAAGCCGTTGGTTTTGGGTATTTCGGCCGAATCTATGTATTCCGAGCTCATTGGTCTATACAATACGGCCAGTCTTAATGGACTTCTCTTCGATAAAATTAATTCGAACTCACTTAGTGATCATACCACCAATCGCGCGCTGAAAGGCTTGTTCCTAAAGGTTGGTGCTGAAGAAACCTTGATTCGTGAAGATCCTACACATCGCGTAACCGCTATACTTGAAAAGGTGTTTGCTGAGCAGGATTAACTTGCCTAGTCGAAATCGATTGGTTCGTGACTCGAAGCGTCGGGAAATGCGATTCGGCTGAGAAGAGAAACCGTTGGGGCAATTTGAGTAATGTTAACTGGAGCAATCGACTCGCCATGGTCTACACCAGATCCAAAGAATATGAGTGGTACGTGTGTGTCATAAGAATATGACGTGCCATGGGTTGTCCCTTTTGGCCCATATTGCATCCATCCTGGAAGCAGTTGAATCACTATATCGCCCGAGCGCTGCGGGTTCCAACCATTGATGGCCAATGACGAAAAGTGGCTTTGTGGTAGGGGATGTTGAAGCTGCTTAACGTCCTGAAGATTGGCTACGCCAGGAAAATCCAACACCGCATTTCGGACTACCTCACTTACTTTTTTGAAATCAATTTTATGCTCCATCATCGCCGCTCGATCCAGAAAAATTTGTTGATTCGAGTAGTTCGCAAATAGTTCAGTTTCCGGAAAGTTTTTATTAAGTGCCTCAATTAGGGTTTCATTGAAACCTTCTTTATCAAAGTAATTGGCGGGCATGCCATGGGACGCCGTATAGCTCGGGACATGCGCTGCGGCATGATCGGCGGTTAAGAACAATAGGTAATTGCCTTTGCCAACTCTCAGGTCTAATGCCTCCAGAAGTTGTGCGATTTCCTGATCTAGCTTTATATACGTGTCCTCCACTTCCATGGATTGAGGACCGTACATATGGCCAATCATGTCTGGTGAGGAAAATGAAATGGCAATCATGTCCAGGTGTTCGTCCTGACCTAAATCCTCTTCTGTGATACATTGCTCTGCAAACATCCTAAGAAGTGTGTTTCCGTGCGGCGTCGTGGCGAAACCATAGTATTCCTTCGCTTCTATGACCGGCTTAAGGTCATAGGGGAAAACAGGATCCGTATTTGGGTCAATTGATTTTTCATAATCCGTTAAATCAGCGGTGCTTTCTGTATAAAGTTCAGGAGCCAAGGATAGCGTCCAATTCAATTTAGTTAATTCCTGGGCGTGGTTTTTTGAGTTGAATGAACTAACCCACTTTGGAAGATTATCGAAGTAATACGTGCTCGAAATCATCTTACCCGATTCGTAGTCAAGCCAATATGCTGCATTCGCAGAGTGGCCGGCTGGGAGTATAGCACCGCGATCTTTAATTGAAATGCCAATAGACTTGCCTTTATACAAGTTTGAAACTCGAATGGCGTCACCAAGTGTCGGGGTCAACAATGATTTGGGCGACATCATGCCGTTTTCATTAGCGGTGCCCAAACTCATCACTTCCTTATCTTGAACACAATACCTCGATTCCCCCGTGGCCCGCTCATACCAGTTGTTTGCGATGATGCCATGCACGCTTGGTGTGGTTCCGGTATATATCGATGCATGTCCAGGTCCAGTGTAAGTGGGGATATAATTGAAGTGGGTGTTTCGGCAGAAGTATCCTTCGTTTATCAACCGCTTGAAACCATCATCTTCAAACTTATCCCAGTATCGATAGATGTAGTCTGTTCGCATTTGGTCTACAACAATCCCAACTACAAGTTTTGGGCTGTCTTGAGCGGAAACTAGGAGTGGAAATAATATGAGGGCAAATAAGAATTTCTTCATTTCAGTTGTTTTGAGACTAGAAAAAGTATAGACAAACATAGGCCTAGGCTTATGGCAATATTAAGCAGAGCCCAAGGTGTTTGGTTGTTTTTTATAAGCATAAAGGTTTCATTACTGAATGTGGAAAATGTGCTAAAACCACCGCAGAAACCAACGACCAGAAAGTAGAAAAGCCAGGAGCTTTGGTCAAGTTCAAGTTTGAATATTAACCAGCCAAGCACCAAAGTGCTGAGTCCGTTTGAAACGAGTGTTGCCCACGGTAGAGTGGAGGCGCTCGCATTTTGAATCAAACTACTGATTCCAAAACGAAGAATGCTGCCGATGCCACCGCCAACAAAGACTGCCAGTAGATTTGTCATTTATACTCCAAGGTTAATAGTCGTTTTAATGTAGCCACAACCAACATTGCGATGGCCGCTCCGAGGATGATGCCGCCGACCACATCTCCGAGATAGTGTTTGCCTAAATACACTCTTGAATAGGCGTTTAATAAGGCAAATGTGAGCATCACTGTCGAAACCCAATTCTTCTTCAATATGAGCCCGATTAGGACAGCCAAGCCCATAGTGTTTGCCGCATGAGAAGAGACGAACCCAAACTTCCCACCACAGCCATGCGTTAAATGCAGACTTCCTTGAATGAGTAAATTATGACATGGACGATAACGCCCGATTGAATTTTTCATGAATACGGAAACCTGATCTGTGAGCACAATTGTGATCACCACCGCACCAAGAACGAATAGAAAGGATTTAAGACTGAGAGAACGAAAGAGGAGGAATACCAAAAGCAGATAGAGCGGAATCCAAGTGAGGCGACCGCTGATTGCTTGCATTACCACATCTAAGCCACCGCTATGAAGACTGTTGATTACAAGAGTAAGAGCATGATCAATTTGTTCAATAAACTCAATCATGCTTGAATCTTAATCGACGGCAACAGCAGTCTTCGCAAGAACCGCGGCCTTCACCAAATGTGTAAATAGTGGATGTGGATTGGCCACAGTGCTCTTGTATTCTGGGTGGAACTGAACTCCAATAAAGAACGGGTGTTCTGGTAATTCAACAATTTCTACCAGTCCTGTGCTAGGGTTGATACCGGAAGTTTTCAGTCCTGCCTTTTCCAACTGACTCTTGTAGTCATTGTTGAATTCGAAACGGTGACGATGACGCTCGCTAATTTCAGTACGACCATAAATTCGATGAGCAAGGGTGCCTTCCTCCAACTTACACGTGTATGCTCCAAGTCGCATTGTGCCGCCCATGTCAATCACAGACTTCTGCTCTTCCATCAAACTAATAACAGGATGATTCGTTTCAATATCCATTTCAACGGAGTTCGCACCTTCTAGTCCTACCATGTTTCGTGCGTATTCAATGACGGAACACTGCATGCCAAGACAAATACCTAAGAATGGAAGGTCATTAGAGCGTGCATACTTAATCGCGGCAATTTTTCCATCTAATCCACGCTTGCCAAATCCTGGAGCTACTATTAATCCCTGAAGTTCTCCTAGAGTTTCTTGTACGTTCTCATCATTTAATTCCTCAGAATGAATCGACACCACTTTTACTTTTGCTGCATTTGATACGCCTGCATGAACCAACGCCTCGAGGATAGATTTGTAAGCATCCTGAAGTTCTACATACTTTCCGATGAGGCCAATCTTAACTGTTGTCTTGGGGTTCTTGAAACCAGTCAAAAACTGCTTCCACATATCCAGCGATGGCTCTTCTCTGTGAGGAAGTTCCAACTTGTTTAAGACGACTTTGTCCAACTCTTGTTGTTGCATAAGAATCGGAACATCATATATCGTGCTTGCATCGATTGACTCAATGACCGCATTGTCTTGGATGTTACAAAAGAGCGCAATTTTCTTTTTCTGATCCTCGCCTAGCGCATGCTCTGTTCTGCAGACCAATATATCTGGTTGAATACCCTGAGATTGCAATGTTTTGACAGAATGTTGTGTAGGTTTTGTCTTGAGCTCACCCGCCGCCTTTAGGTATGGTACCAATGTCAAGTGAATTACCATGACATTATTTGTTCCTTGTTCGTATCGGAACTGTCTCACCGCCTCAATATATGGAAGCGATTCAATGTCACCCACAGTGCCGCCTAGTTCGGTAATCACGATCTCATAGATTCCTTTGTTTCCGAGCTTAGAAACACAGTTTTTAATTTCATCTGTGATGTGCGGAATTATTTGAACCGTTTTTCCGAGATAATCTCCACGACGCTCTTTTTCAATTACAGTTTGATAAATACGACCGGTGGTCACATTATTGGCCTGTGACGTGGGGACGTTTAAAAATCGTTCGTAATGTCCAAGGTCTAAATCGGTCTCAGCACCGTCATCGGTAACATAGCATTCACCATGTTCGTATGGGTTTAGAGTCCCTGGGTCTACATTAATGTAGGGGTCAAGTTTTTGGATTGTTACAGAGTAACCTCTGGCTTGAAGTAGCTTGGCGAGAGATGCAGAAATGATCCCTTTACCTAAAGAAGAAGTGACTCCTCCTGTGACGAAAATATACTTTGTTGACACCCGTTATCAGTTGTTTAGATACGGGAATCAAAAGTAGAAACAAAGACGTCTTGGGCGAAGGAAACTGGGGAAATTATTCACCAATTAATAACAATAAGCTAGAAACTGATTTTCACACCTGCGGATGGCATGAGAGGCAGTTGATTCACACGCTCAAAGTTCACACGGTCAAAATAGAATATGTTCGCTCGATTGTATGCGTTTGTAACGCCAACATTCGCCTCAAGAATCGAATTCAAACTCAGTACGAACTCACGCTTCAAGGTTAGATCGAGACGATGATAGTATGGAAGTCTACCTCCATTTAAGTCATCGTAGATAATCCCGATACCTCCATTTGAATTGATCAAATTGGTGCCTGTGCCATTGGAGAAATCATATTGCTCGTAGAATCCAAGTGTTTGGGTGAAGGGAAATCCAGATCCCATATTCCACCTAGCGTTAAACTCCCATAGTCGGGTTTTGCCAAATTCGTAAGAACCTACAAAGTTTACATTGTGTCGTCGATCAAACACTGGTGAATAAGCTTGAATTCCGTCCCATCGATTTACCTTGCCAATGGAATAAACTGCATAGAGATTGATGTTCTTCAGGTCATATTTCAAAACAAGGTCGACGCCAAATGCATCGCCAGTTTCAATAATGAAATCCTTTTTGAGTTCATCGGGCTGGTCGTCATTACCATCTTCGTCAAAGATCTTGTTGCGGTTCACATTTGTAACCTGAGTGAACACCTTATAGTAACCTTCTACGTTCAAATTAATCTTTCGAGTGATGTCAATTTCCGTTCCCAGTATGAAGTGGTTTGCTTTCTGAAGGGCGTGGGTAATGTCTCGCTGCGATCCGTCTTCCAAGTTGAGCTGTTCTTGAAGATTGTCTGGCCCCGCCAAGTAACCGTTGAATAGGTTCACCACATCACGATCGCTGTTCGCCGCAATGAGGTTTTGGCTATAAACTCCAGCTGCCCCTTTCAATCGAATGTTGTCTGTTACATTCATCTTGATTCCCAGTCTTGGTTCTGGAGAAAGCGTGCTTAAGGATGCATAATAGTGAAGCCGCATACTTGGGTCTAGAATCAGTTTCCCTAGTTTCTTTTTATAGCGAATGTAAAAGGCCAGTTCAGTAGTGCTTTGTTGCTGCTCAATGACACGATTAACCTCATTGGTGAATTTGTAGTCGGTCGAAAATCCAATCACTTCCAGGCCGTATTTAACGTCATCCTCGCCTAAGAAATAGGTAAAGTTAAGTCCGCCATTAAATCCGTTTATTGAACTTCTACGGTCGGCGTTTACACCATTTTCAAGGAGGTTGATATTATAGGCTGAATAGGCGAAGTTTCCATCAATTAATACGGGGCTTCCCCCTGGGATTAATATGAAATTACCTCCGACACCAGCATTGTTCCAGTTTAAATCGGAGATGGCCTTATACTTAACACGATCATCGAAATACAATCCAAAAATGTTGGCCTTACTGCCATTTTCGCCGTTGAACGTGATCTTCCCGTACAGGTCAGTGTATTGAAACGGTAAGCCCTCTTCGTCTATGTAACTATAAACAAGCTTCGAACTTTGATTTAAGTAGCTATGCTTGGCCGAAGCAATATATGAGATGCCGCTACCTCCAATAGTTTTTGGCTTTACGATTGGCCCTTCAATATTGAATTTAGCGCCAAACGTTGTAAGCGATGCGTTTCCATGAAATTCATTGTGATTCCCATCGATGGTGGTGATATCCATAATGGACGATATTCGACCACCGTAGTTTGCCCCAAACCCACCAGTGTATACGTCGGCATTTCGAATAATATCGGTATCAAATACAGAAAACAATCCAATGGAGTGGAAGGGGTTGTAAACGATCATTCCGTCTAACAACACCTTGTTTTGAACTGGAGATCCTCCGCGGATATACAATTGACCTCCCTGGTCTCCGGTAAAAATAACCCCCGGAAGTACTTGCATGTATTGCGCTATATCAGCTTCGCCACCAATACTTGGCAGTTTTTCAATTTCTTTTGGAGTTATCTTTTGCACAGACATTTTCACCTCACTCTGTGCCTCAATTTTTTCTGCTGAAATCTCAACAACACCAAGCTCTTCGACCTTGGATTCAATGAAAAGCTTTTGATTGAGTATTTGTCCCTTTCCTAAGCTGATTTTCTCGTCACCTCCACCATAGCCTAAGGCCGATACACTAATTGTGTATTCTCCAGGTGGAATCTTGGTAATGGAATAGTATCCGTTGACATCTGTAGATGCTCCGATCTGTGTCCCCTTTAGGAAAACGTTTGTGAAAATAACCGGCTCGCCAGATGTTTTGTCATAAACGAAACCCCGAATGGTTCCAGATTGACCTAGCGCAATAAGCTGAAAAACTGAGAACGAAATGAATAGTAGCCAACGCATAGATTGTCCTGAGGAATTAGCGCCCAAAAATAGCATTACAGACCACGCGTAAAACAGAACTTAGTTAAGTGTGAGTATCAGATATTAGACGGCAGCATTCCTACTTAAATGGTTTATTGTATGACGCCACCGCGATTAAATACCTTTAGGTAATATGGGTTGTTTAAATCACTAATTATCACTCCCTTCGAGCTACTTGCATGCACGAATTTTCCGTTATCCAGATATATGCCGACATGGGAGTTTTTCTTCGAATTGATGCTGAAAAAGACAAGGTTGCCTTCAGCCAGCTTACTCTTCGAAACGTTTTTGGTTGCGTTTTTTAAGTCTGCGGTTGTTCGCGGAACTGATTTGGAGTAAACTTCACGGTAGAGGGATTGTACAAATCCAGAACAATCCACGCCGGAAGTTGAGGTTCCTCCAAATTGATATGGTGTGCTATACCATGCATCAATGAATCGGTATAATTTCATATTGACAATGGCTGATGGCTTGACTCCTACCAATGCAGCGTATTTATCCTTAATTCGCTGATCCTTATTCACCACCTCCTTTGTGTTGGTTTCCTTTTCTGAAGCCCGGCGACTCGATTTACATCCGGATAGTTCTATACCAACGAACGAGGCAATAAGTAAGAATATGATGGTTTTTTTCACATATGCATACTACGCATAGCACAGCTTCGCAGCAATACAAGGGGTGGGAAATTATGAACGTATGTCGTCTGATAGCCCCTATCGCACAAGAATAATTGTCTCGCTTTTGGCGGATTTCCCGTCGGTCAATTGGAGGTGGTATTGTCCACTGGGCAGGGATTCAAGACTGATTTGATTTAGTCCGTTCAAGCTTCCGCTTTTCACTAAAACGCCACTGGAAGATACGATGCGATATGTGTGATTATTGAATTTACCCTTGATGTATACAAATTCTGAAGTGGGATTAGGGAAGACGCTTATCCCATTGCC
Source organism: Flavobacteriales bacterium UBA1993 (assembly GCA_002336485.1). GTDB lineage: Bacteria > Bacteroidota > Bacteroidia > Flavobacteriales_G > Salibacteraceae > SHAN690. The sequence goes on along the minus strand of DDCZ01000023.1, from coordinate 74,824 downwards.
CTTTATCGATTGTATGCCAGTAAAGTTTGACATTTCGACCAATTTACCTGAGGTGTTTCCGTGTACCCAAATCCCTGCGTTATTGGTAGAATCAGAAATGAGCGTGTCTGAAAGTCCAGAGATTACCCACGTTTTTGATGTTCCACCAAGATCCGAAAGGTCTACCGAGTAAGCCTTGATCAATGCATTGGTGACAGCATTTCGAAGTTCAATTTGGTAAATGGAAGAAGGAAGAGGATTATAGCCACTGGATGTTCCATAATCTAAGGACTGGAAGATATAATCATCAATTATGGAAGTTTCCTTAATGTCGATTTGAAGCAGATCCGGGCAACCGTTAATTGCGACGATATCTGTGATTGAACTGGTGGCTGCTTGTAATTTGGATTCAAAAAAAAGAGTCGATAGTGGCTTGAAACTTGGCAAGGAAGAATCATCCATTCCCTGAATGACTAGGATGTAACTCTCATCAAAAGTCAGTGAGACGGTCTTGGAAATTAATGTGTCTTGAACACCTGTGGCACTGCCTCGTGCAATGCCAATTTCCGTTTCAATTCCAGATGGTATTTCTAAATAGGAAGTGCCAGATCGAAAATTTAGATTGTCTGTTATGAGATTTTCTTGTGAGTAAATATCGATTGCGGACAATCCAGGATCGATTGAGTTATGGATGACTTGAATGCTAGCCGTGGCTATCGAAAATGATTCAAATGGTCCACCTTGGTTCGGGACAAGCTCCATTCTTATCGGAGCTCCATTGTTGTTAGACGATGGAGAGTCGAAACCCGTAAACGCAATGGTGAATGCGCTGTCTCTTAATCCGAACGCAGCAAGGCTCATTTTAAATTCTCGCAGAACCGATGATGCGGAATCTTGAAGTTGAATCAAATAGTTTAACCCTTCTAACGAAGTATAGGCTGAATGATGGCCGTGGTCTAGCCCCAAGATTATTAGATCATTAACCACGGATGATTCAAAAAGCGTCATCGCGCCCATGTCTGTGATTCCATTGAAAAAGGCCACGTCTGAATTGTCTACTGTGCCAGATGCAACCCTCGAGTTTAGATGCATATCAATGTCCAACGGAACACTTGGGTTATAACCCCCAGAAACGTTTCCATGCAAAAATATTTGATGCCTCGAATTTTCAATAAGCATCACAGTGTCTCTAAAAAACGCCCCAGTTGTGTCAATGGAGTTTGACGGGGTAATACTTAAAACAGATCCAAGGCTGTTAAATGATACCGATCGATAATTTGTAGAATGCCTGTAGTCAATATCATTGGCAATGCGAACGCTGTCTAACCAAACATCGACTGAACTCAATGCCGTATCGCCCGAGCAATGGGCAATTTGCAAAAGCGTTTGTGCCTTCGTGTTTAGGATAAAAAACAATGTGCAAATGATAATTACTCCAAGGCGCTTCATGTTTAGCGAATATAGTAACAAGGCATAACCGAGGATCGTCCAAAACCAAGCTTTTATTTATCTGAATTTGTCTCAATCCGAATTTGTTACTTTGGTTGACACAGACAGCGCATGGCATTTCATAAATACATACTGGCGATCGCTCTTTTTCTTGGATCAACACTGTTGATGCTAGGACAAGATCAACCAAAAATTGATAGCCTGTTTCAGGTATTGAGGACCTCAAAGCAGGATACCAATAAGGTGCTTTTGTTATATGACCTAAGCCGTGAATTCTTTAACAGCGACATCGTGGGTTCAGAGAAGTATTCGAATCGAGCGTTGTTTCTGTCACAGAAGCTGGGTTATAAGCGGGGAATCGCCTTATCCTACAATAACTTGGGGATCATTAATTATTACAAAGCTATCTACGGCGTAGCGCTGAGTTACCACGAACGTTCGCTTGAGCTTATGACAGAAATTGGCGATCGAAAAGGAATGGCCGGATCCCATAATAATAAAGGGGCAGTGTATACTCAGCAGGGTGAGTACTCCATGGCTATCGAAGAGTATTTGAATTCCCTCCGAATAATGGAGGACCTTGAGAACGAAACCGGCAAAGGAAAAGCGTTTAACAACATCGGTCTGGTTTATTACTTACAAGGAAACTATCCTGAATCGAAAGCATATTACAAGAAGGCACTCGAAATTTTCAGAAAACGGGGTGATCAGGCACGTATTTCTGATATTCTCAATAACATGGGGATTATCGCTTACGAAGAAGGAGAATATCAAAATTCCTTGGACTTTCATATGAGTTCACTTGATACGAGAAAAACTGTGGGTAACCATAGAGGCGAAGCAACTTCTTACACGAATATTGGTGATGTGTACGCCGCCACCGAGGCATTTGAAAAGGCTTTGGAATATCAAAAGAAGGCGCTTGAAATTCAGGAGGAACTTGGCGATAAAAAAGGAATGCTTAGCTCCATGAAAGGAATTGGGACGGTTCATTCTTTAACCGGAAATAGCGAGGAAGCGCTGAAGTATATGGAGGATGTGTTGGAGTTATCCTCAGAAATTGGAGCCAAACGAGAATTGCGCGACGCCTATAATGACATTAGCAACATATATACAGATATGGGTGACTATAAAAGCGCCCTAGAATATAAAGCAAGCTACTCTCAGATGAAAGATTCTGTGTTTTCAGAACAGACGGTAGAATTAGCTTCTAGCATCGAGACGAAGTTTGAAAATGAAAAGAAAGCTAAGGAAATTGAGATTCTTAAGAAGGAGAATGAAATTCAAGTGCTCGAATTGGGGAGGAATCGGATACTGATTATCTCAGCCATAATTGGTTTGGTGCTTGCGTTGATTTCGATCTTCATTTTCGCAAGAATTAATCGAGAGAAAAGGAAGGCCATGCAACTACTTCAATTGCAAAATGAAAACATCATAAAGCAAAAGGAAGAGAAAGAGGTCCTTTTAAAGGAAATTCATCACAGGGTGAAAAACAACTTGCAGGTCATCAATAGTTTAATTCGTCTCCAATGCGCATATACCGAAGACAAAGAAGCACTTGACCTGTTTGATGAATGTCAAAACCGTATTATTTCAATGGCACTCATCCATGAGAAAATGTACGAGGCGCATGATTTGAGCAACATTAATATTGAAGAATACATAACCCAATTAGCCGGCAATTTACTTCGAAGCTACAGGCTTAATCAGCATGTTGAATTAATTATCAATGTTGAAATTGAGCATCTAAGTTTAGACTCTATGATCCCCTTGGGGCTATTACTGAATGAATTGATTTCTAACTCTTTGAAGCACGCGTTCGAAGGCCGTGAGTCTGGCGAGATCACAGTGAATTTAAAGAAAACCGAATCAAACATGTTTGAGTTATTCATAGGAGATGACGGTATCGGACTTCCAGCGGACTTCACCTTTAATAGCGCACAAACACTGGGAATGGAATTGGTTGTTACACTTACAGAACAGTTGGATGGTACAATTGAACGGGTCGACAAGAAAGGCAGTTACTTCAACATTGTTTTTAAAGGCTTAGAACAACAACGGACTGATATTCGTGAGGCGATGCGTACTGAGAAATCGGTAGTCGCTGCCTAGAGGGATATTATCCCTTCTATTTTAGCTGCTTCCCTATAGCGTTCGATCACTTTATCTGGGTTAAGCATTAACTCCCGTGCCGATACACTGATGTATTTACCTGTCCTACTCTGGTTTAGACTCACTTGAGCTGCCTCACCAAAAAGCGCTTGGGCCTGTGCCAGTTTTTGGTTGTCGTTTGGGATAATGAACTTAAATAGATAAACCATTGGCCATTCGCTTTGCTCGTTTAGGGATTTCAATAACCCCTCATAAGGATCGCTCATGCCGCTATTCGTCTACGATTAATTTGAACCCAACGCCGTGGACATTCATGATCTTGACACGTTCGTCAAGTTTTAGGTACTTGCGCAGCTTAGTAATAAACACATCCATAGATCTGCCTAAAAAATAATCATCGCTTCCCCAAACCACTGTTAGTGCCATTTCTCTTGTTAGCACTTGATCTTTGTGAAGGCAAAGCATGCGCAACAGTTCGGCTTCCTTTTTAGTCAAGGATTTTTCGCCTTGTTCATGAGATAAAGTCAGGTTCGGGTAATCAAAGTTGAAATCGCCAAGCGTAAATTGATCACGCTTTATTATTGGCTCACCGTCTTTTGGGTTGGCGCGCTTCAGGATTGCCTTGAGTCGAAGATTCAACTCATCAAAACTGAATGGCTTCGTCATATAGTCATCCGCACCAAGCTTAAATCCTTTGATTTTGTCTTCTGTGAGGCTCTTCGCGGTGAGGAAGAGAATTGGGACATCAGAATTGATTTTGCGAATGTCCTCTGCAAGTGTAAAGCCATCCTTTTTTGGCAGCATGACATCTAGTATACACAAGTCGTAGCCGGCATTGTAGAACTTTTGAAATCCAGCATATCCATCCTTCTCTAAATCTACGCTGTAACCCTCATTTCTAAGATGATCTTGAATGACGAATCCGAGATTCATATCGTCCTCGACTAGAAGTACTTTGGTTCTGTCCTTTTTCATAGTGATTTCATTAATCAAATTCTGTACCGTAAGGGATGCGCACTTCGAATCGTGCACCGGTTCCAGAACCGTTGGTGATTTTTACCGAACCCCGGTGGGCGCGGGTTATGGATTTAACATAGTGTAGACCAATTCCAAACCCTTTTACATCGTGCACGTTTCCAGTGGGAATTCGGAAAAATTTCTCAAATACCATTTTTCGATACTCCTTTGGGATCCCCTTACCATTGTCTTCAACAGCAATGGTTACTCCAGTTTTGTCAGAGCTTGTTTCTATCAGAATCTTTGGGGCGTCTCCCGAATACTTAGCGGCGTTGTCTAAGAGATTGTAAATGATGTTTGTGATATGCATTTCATCCCCAAAAATGGTCGACATCTCTGCAGAAAGTCTGGTTTCAATACTTAGGGCAACATCCCGAAAATTGAGTTCAATGGATGGAACGGCAACTTCTATCAATTCATGTATGTCACAATCCTTTTTTGAAAGTTGAATTTCTTCGGTCTCTAATCTTGCCATTTGTAACACGCGCTCTACCTGAGTTTGTAATCGCTGATTCTCACTTTTAATAATTTGAGCATAGTTTTTAATACGCTCTGGATTGAGTGCTACATCCTTTTGCAATAGAACCTCACTCGATAGGCCAATAGTTGAAATTGGGGTCTTGAGTTCGTGGGTCATGTTATTGATGAAGTCTGTTTTGATTTCAGATAGACGCTTTTGTTTCAGGATAATGTTGATGACGTAGACAAAAAATCCTAATACGCACAAAAGAATAGTGCTGGATGCAATCCAAAATTTCATTTCGCCCAATACTTCGAAGTGCAAGGTTGGAAAGAAGACGCTAAAATAATGGCCGTCATCATCCCATTGCACGCTCGGTGCCTGGCTAACCTGACTTTCCAAGTCCTCCTCGTTTGAGACGATTTTAGTGAAAACCACAGAGTCGTTGAAACAATTATATATGCTATACTGAAAGTCGTGGTTGATCTCCCGATTTAGAAACTCTGTGCGCAGCATGTTTTCTAAGTAGAAGGGTTGCAGCTCTTCGTTTATTTGAACCCGATAAAAGTTTTGTGAGACCAGTTTTACCGGGTCGATAAGGAACGTGGAGTCTCCACTATGCAATTGAATGCTCTGAACAACATCGATCAGTGCTAACTCAATTTCGTGCTTTTTTTGCTGATCGGCAATTTGATAAGCGCGTTTTACCCATACTATTTGGGTGCTCACCAATCCAATGAAAATGGCTGCAGCAAGAAAGATAATGATACGGATAGTTGACCTCGACATTCTAATACAAACTTAAATCAGTTGGAATGTGGGATTCCATCTGTTAACGGAGTTTTAACGACACATCAAATTAATCCTTCCAATTCTTTCCAAAATCTTTGGACTGGAAAGCCAACCACATTATAGAAATCGCCCTGAATGTGCTTGATTCCAATGTAACCAATGAACTCCTGAATTCCGTACGCTCCCGCTTTATCCAACGGGCTGTATTTATCTACGTATCGGGTGATTTCTAATTCCGAAAGTGGGTGAAATGTGACAGAAGTAGTTTCATTAAAAGCGTGCTTTTTTCCGTTTACCACAATACAAACACCGGTATGCACTCTATGGGTTGATCCACTTAACTCGCGCAGCATCCGTTTCGCATGATCAAGATCTTTAGGCTTACCAAGTATGTGATCATTAATCCAAACAATCGTGTCTGCGGTAATTAGCACCTCATTCCCTTGTAGCCTAGATAAATGTGGGACACTCTTTTTTTCTGCAATGAACGGCGCGATTTCCGTTTCCGTTAGCGAGCTTGGATAGCTTTCATCCACCTCCAATACCCGCACTTCGTGTGTGAGATCGAGCGAACTGAATATCGATCTTCTTCTTGGCGATTGACTTGCCAATACAAAGGTGTATCCTGCCGCACGTTCAATTAATTCCATTATTGAAAATAGTATAGAATTGAGGACTGGATGGCGTACAGACCAAATAAGACGAATACAACCGTGACACCATTTAGTATGACTGACTTGGCAAATTGTTTCTTTGTCTTTGCTTTGAATATTAAATAGAACTGGACAAGAATCAAGGCAAACACCATCCAAAAGGCCGCCTGCACCATCATTCCATGATCAGCAAGAATTGATTGATGTATCCATAATAAGTAGAAGATAACCCCTGCATACAATCCAATAATTATGGATTTTGTTTTGCGAATTCCGAGTTCAATTGGAATCGTTTTACCGCCAAATACTTTGTCACCCTTCATGTCTACCACATCCTTAGAGACTTCTCTTGCCAGGGCCATCAATCCTAATAGCACTGCAAAGCCCATGGTCCAAAAAGCGGGAATGTTAAATATGGAATAACCGAGTTCTTCAACTATTTCAGGATTGGCTGCGTTTTGAAGTGGGATTTCAAAAAGGCCCACAATCATTGGAATACTAGCGGCAAGGATGGCAATGAGTAGATTGCCAATGACGAGTTGATGTTTAAAGGTCGTTGAGTAAAACCAAAGTGAGAAGACCGCGAAAATGAACAAGGCACTCATTTTCCACATACCAAGGGCGTAACTCAAATAACACGCAAGCAAAAAACCACTGCCCGTCAATGCGATATGCAAGGCCATGGCCATGCGGCGTTTGATTATTCGGTCGAGTAATACAGATTTCGGTTTGTTTATTCGATCGACCTTGGTGTCGAAATAATCGTTAATGGTGTATCCACCTGCAGCGATAAGTACAGAGGCTAAAACCAAATAGGCAAATGCCTGATCGCTCATTTGCAGACTATACCCATTTATAGTGAGCATAGGTTCGATCAGAAAGTGTCGAGTGGCGTATTGAATTAAGGCAATAAGCACCAATACATGAATACGGACGAGTCTAAGGTATGCGAATATTACCATGCGAAATCTGCGTAGTTTGATGGGTTGTTTTCTTGATCGTACCAGTTTCCTTGGGCTCGCATAATAAGCTCTATAATGTCACGGACACAGCCTTCGCCGCCATTTTTTTTACTAATAAAATCGCTGACTTTTTTCACTTCGGAACTCGCATCATTTGGGCAAGCAGCAACGCCCACATGCTGCATTGCACATAGGTCAGGAATGTCGTCGCCCATGTACATGATTTCCTCAAACTCTAAGTGATGTGAGAACTTAAAATCAGTGATAGACTCCTCTTTGTCCGAAGACTTTAAATAAATGTCTGTTATACCCAGTCCCATCAGCCGTTCCTTGATGGGAATGCTGTTTCCACCTGTGATTACCCCAAGTTGATATCCTTGTTTTACCGCGAGTTGAAGGGCATAGGCATCCTTAGAATGAGTATATCGAATTTGTTCGCCGTTTGGCATTACCAAAACTCTTCCATCTGTCAGGACGCCGTCAACGTCAAATACTAGGGCCTTTATTTTACCAAATTGGTCGAGGTAGCTCATGAATGTAAAGCTTGAATGCTAGTTGATAAATGCCGGTAGACTTCTTGAAGATCCTTTGAAGATTCAAGGTAGTTGAGGTGGTCATCGATTACATCGTTATCGCCACGCACCGCAGGCCCTGTTTGGGCTTCTTCGGGGCCGATGTCGAATGCTTTCCGCATTGTTTCAAAAACAAGCGGTTTGATCAAATCTAGCGGCAAATCCTTGCTTGTGATTTCCTTATCAATTAGATGCAAAAGATGATTGGTGAAATTTGAGCCAACTACTCCCGCAATATGAATTTGCTTGCGCTGTGAACTATTCAAAGGCATTGGCTTTGCACCTAAAGTTGAGCCAATGGTATAAAGCACTTTGTCAAGCGCGCTATCGCGTGTCTCAATGAAGATTGGCACATCATGCCATTGCGCATCGTAAGACTTTTTAAATGTTTGAAAAGGGTAGAAGACTCCTATGTTTTTCGCAGAGGCGCTGCCAATTGGAATGCTGCCTGAGGTGTGCACACTCCACAATGTTCGATCTCTTAACTCGTCTAATACATCTGAAACTTGATGGTCTCTAACGCAGACAAAGACCAATTCCTCCTTTGTGAAATCGTGATAGTCTGAGCAAAGTTGGGTGTTAATGGATTCTGCAAAATTCTGATTTTCTTCATTCGATTCAGCCATGATTCGAGCAATATGAAGCCCTTTTTCGCTGAGCTTTTTTGCTAAGTTCCATCCTAAATTGCCGAGGCCGATCATTGATATGGATGGAAGGGTGCTCAATTTCTTCGAATTCGTTGAATCACTGAAAAGAATGTGCCGAGGCCCATGATTAAACAGCCAAGCCAAAGAATATTTATACCTGGAAAGACAATGGCTTTCATAACAATAAAGTCATTGAACTTTGGCTGGTCCTCTACAACTCGAAATTTGAAATTTTCCTTTTCGGGGTCAATACCTTCAAAGCCAATCTTGATCCCGAGTTCTGACAAACTATCAGGGACGGTCATAGAGTATTGGCGATCCTTTAAGACAAACAGGGGTTCCAAGTGATGTGCTTTTGTGTCCACGTCAAATAGGGTGAAGTGGGCGCCAATGGCTAAATCATTCTCGGATAAACCCTTGAAGGAAGATTGTGGATTTCGATCCAAACTATCGAACACCATAAAACTGGTTCGAGTAAAAATGGTATCTCCTATTACAATCGAATGCTCCTCTGAAGTCGGTTTTGCATCCTTATCCTCTAATTCTGCGTATGAAATATGTGTGTAGATATCCTTATGGGCATAGTGTTTTGTATAAGGCTCGGCCACGTTGCCCATCCTCGGATTCAATTGCAGAAATGGGTAAAGTGAGAAGTCTAACTCCAACACTCCCTTTTCGTTCATTGTCATATAATCCACTTGGTAGTGAATGAAATTGTCCTCTGATCTTTTGCCACGATATGCAACGAAGAAATCGCCCATAATCAGGGTGTCATCGAGCATCAACAAAATGTTTTCATTGTTGTCAAAATCATCGCCTAGGACACTGATGTCATAAAGACTGCTATTTGAGGATATCACCGTGCTTTGACTCGTGCTCACCAGTATTCCAAGCAAGAGCAAGCCGAATCCGAAATGCGCAATGCTTGGACCTGCTCCTTTGATTTTACCCTTAAGAATTCGCGCCCAATAATCCAGGTTTGCGAATGCTGCGAGCGAAGTGGATAGCAGCATTACCACGTAAATCGGATTGTAGATTGACATGCTGTATGACATGGTCACGGTAACAATTACAGAGAGTCCAAGACTAATGGAAAGCCTTTTCCAAAAACGAGGCATGTCCGTTTTAGTGTAACTCAGAAACTGTCCGATAGCAACGAGAAAGCTTACAATAATGGCAAAGGGTGTCAGCCATTGATTGTAGTAATCGATGCGTTCACCTGATGTAGCGAGGTTCGTTCCAAAGATTTGGTTGATCACTGGAAAAGACGTGCTAAAGCTTATTATGAAGGCCGACATTAAAAGGACCAGCGCTGAAACGAACATCCAAAACTCTCTAGAAGTGGAAGATTCTTCTCTGTCCTGTTTTGGGAACTTCTTGAAATTTTTAACGATTAGAAAAATGGATAGGCCGATGAAGAAGAGTAAGGATATCGCCAGCTGAGCCGTCATGCCCAGATCGGTAAACGAGTGCACACTAGTCTCCCCGAGTACGCCACTCTTTGTGAGAAAGGAAGCATATTGAACAAGGCAAAACGTGATGGTCACCATTAGGAATAACGAGAATACAGATACCCCCTTTTTTCGTTGAATGAGCATTAAATGTCCAGCGCCTACCATAGTTAACCAAGGCACTAAGGATGCGTTTTCAACTGGGTCCCATGCCCAGAACCCACCAAAACTGAGGGATTCATACGCCCAAGCACCTCCCATTAAGACACCTATTCCAAGAACGCCAATGCCGAAGAAGGTCCAAGGCAATGCGGGACGGACCCATTCAATAAACTTTCCACGCAGCAACCCTGCAATGGCGTATGCAAAAGGAACAATAGCCGTTGCGTATCCAAATAGCACAAAGGGAGGATGAATAACCATCCAATAATTTTGGAGAAGCGGGTTTAACCCTCTTCCATCAATTACCTCCGTATAATCTGGATTATTGAATAACGGCAATCCCAAGAAATCCGGATGCTCACGCAGTAGCATGATAAATGGATTGCTTCCAAATTTGTAATCAAATACATAAACCCCAAGGAGCATAGTGAGCATGAAAAACTGCACCGCACTAATCACAGACATTACAGGGGCTTCCCACGACTTCACCGATTTAAATAAAATCAGACCGAGTATCACATGCCAGAACGTCCAGATCATGAAGCTGCCTTCAATTCCCTCCCAGAAGCATGAGAAAATGTACTTCATGGGCATTTCCGTATTGCTATGCTGCCACACATAGTGATACTCGAAATACTGATTGAATATCATTGCGAAGAGCGTTGCGACCATACCAATAACTGAGATGGAATGCGCTAAATATGCGATGCGACCGATTCTTAAATATTGGTCGTCTTTTTTAAGGTCAGCCAAAAAATAGGCAACCATGCTTAAGAAACTAAATGCGAAAGCAAGAATGGTGAATGTGTTGCCTAGCTGGCCAATGAGTAAATGCTCTCCTGAGTATGTCATCTATATCTGGCTTTGGTCTTTGGCCGTAATTTCCCCATCTTGATATTTCGAAGGACATTTCATCAGTATGTCATTCGCATGAAATTCATCTCCTTGGGCACTTCCAATCAAAACAATTTGCTCAGAACGTTCGAAGTCTTGGGGTTTGCTTTTATGCAAAACCACCTTCTTTTCCTCGTTCTTAATATCCGTCATGTAAAAGATGAACTCATCAGGATTTGAAACGGGGTCATAAATCATTTGCCGATCGCGATTGAGTTTCCCGACTACATGAAATTCTCCAGACGGTTCACTAAATGCCTCGCTGAAATCAGCGTAGGAACTTGAGTCATTTATGGCAGTGACCATTGCGCCAATCAAAATTGCGATCACGATTATTAGCGCTATGTGCGATTTTTTCATTTGTTATTCTGTTTCTCTAAACGTCCAATTTTTCGATCTAGAAATACGAGGTAGGTAAACAACACGCAAAAAATCAAAAAGATTACGCCTACAACTACGTAGATCTTTCCATTACTGCGCATAGTGTCGGCCATAGCCGTTGTTTGGGCTTGCCCCGCGGCTGATATAATCATCGCGAAAAGTGCGAGAAGGAATCGTTTATTCTTCATCGAGTCTAGGAATTGAGTCTAATCGATCGGATTTAATATCCAAATCATCATTCATTTTTTGCGAAAGGCTATCCACTCTGAATCGGAGCTCTGAAATCCACAGTCCCAAAAGTATCCATCCAATCGTTGCTGGATAAAACACAAATCGCATTGTGTTGTCAAGGTCGTATCCACTAAATGCTGGGTTTCCACCATTTCCAGGGTGAAGTGAATCGGTCATTCTAGGTAATATGAAGACAAAAATCACCATCATCACGAAGGCGAAGATGTTGTATACCGCGGAAATTTTAGCTCGGGTTAAGCTATCGGTCAAGCTGTTTCGCAAGATCATGTATGCTAGGTATGCCAAAAGCGCGATGGCCGCTCCGTTAAGTTTCGGATCAGGAACCCAATATGCACCCCATGTGTATTTAGCCCAGAGCATCCCTGTTACCAGTCCGGCAGCGCCAAAGACCATTCCTACCTGCACAAATATTTTGGCAAGAAGGTCGTGCTGTTCATTCCCAGAATTTAAATAACGGATGCTATAAACAAAGGAGGCAATGAAGAGGAATACCATGGCAAACCAGGAGGTTACATGATAGAATAGGTTCCGGATCGACTCATTTAAAATGTCTAGACGCGGTACGTCAACGAGCATGCCGACGGTAATGGCAAAAAGCACTAAAACGACGGCGGAAATTTTGAACGAAATGTGAAGTTTCAAGGCACCGGATTATTCACGCCAAAGGTATGGAAACAAGACAAGGGAAAGTGCCAAACAAACCACATTCAATGCGAATAATACAAAGGCATATTTCCATTGAACCGACCAATCAATTCCGTCGACGGCATTCTTAGTTAAGGTAATCGCCACCAAGATTATCGGTAGCAAAATGGGAAGGCCTAGTACGGCCAAAAGAGTCAGATTTCTTCCAGCTTTGGATGCGATTGTGCTGAGCATGCTAAGAACAAATGAAATTCCGCTAGCGCCGAAAACAACCCCGTAAGCGAAAAGTGCTAAATCATTGATTTCCATGCTAAAAAGCGTTGAATAAACAAATGCAGCCACGGATGAAAGCACGATCAATACCAGTCCGTTGTAGATCATCTTCGAGGCGATAAATTGGCCCGGATGATGCAGCGTGTAAAAATAGAGCATGCGCTCACGCGTCTCTGAAACAAAGCTTTTTGCTACAGCATTAAAGCTTGTGAACAGAATGATGATCCAAAAAAGCGCAACCCAAGTAGCGACAACATTAATTCGCTTTGCAGCGATGTAGCAGACAAATAAACTTGAAAGCAAAAACAAGCCTGACCCTGCTAACGTGTATGGATTTCGAAGATCGGACGTGATCTCTTTGGCTAATATTGCTGTAATCTTGCTGATCAAGTAGTTGATTTTCGTTCGGCAATGTTAGTTGTAATGTTTGAAAGTGCGTGTTTATCATAAAAAGAGATAAGATGAATAAAGTGGATATTTTGGCAATCGGTGTACATCCGGATGATGTGGAGTTGGGATGTGGAGGCACGCTTATCAAAGAAGTCAAAAACGGCAGAAAAGTTGGCATTTGTGATCTGACTCAAGGTGAGTTGGGAACGCGAGGTTCAGGAGCTCTTCGGTTAAAGGAAGCGGAAGCAGCTCGTGAAATTATCGGAGCTGATTTTAGAGTCAATCTTGGCTTGCCTGATGGGTTTATCGAAAACGACAAAGCGAGTCAGCTGAAAATTATTGAGGTCCTACGCGCGTGTACACCCGATGTCGTCATTTGCAATGCCCCCGAGGATCGACACCCTGATCATGGTAGATCTTCTGATTTGGAGAAGGTCGCTTGCTTTTTAAGCGGACTTAGACGCATCGAAACCAGCATAGATGGAGTAGAGCAATCCGCTTGGCGACCAAAAGTCGTGTTGCATTATATTCAAGATAGATTTTTAGTCCCGAACATAGTGGTTGACGTTACAGATTTCTGGGATCAACGAATGGAGGCCATCCAGGCCTTTTCATCTCAGTTTTACGACCCAAAGAGCAATGAGCCTGAATCTGCAATATCGTCTAAGGCTTTCCTCGAGCTGCAAAGAGGTCGCGGACTTCAAATGGGACGATACATAGGAGCTACCCTGGGTGAAGGGTTTATCAGTGAAAGACCTCTTGGAGCAGAGGGATTGTTTTCAAATTATTAGTCAAAAAAAAGGGCCGCTATTGCGACCCTTTTTCACTTTCACATTCGTTTGATTATTCGATAATAATCGACTGAATACTAATTCCAGCCTCACCCGCAACCTTAAGTTGGTAAGCTCCAGCTTGAACGTCGTTCAGATTTATTGATTCAATACTTCCTGATTGAGCATTGATTTGGTTCATAGCAACTACTTGTCCTAAAGCATTTGTTACTGTGTATACCATCTTTCCAGAAACATCACCAAATCGGATTTCAAATTGACCGTTGTTTGGATTAGGGAAGATGCTAATGCTGTTGTTCAAGTTTGTCACTTCGTTCAATCCAACGATTGTATTGGAAGCCTCAGACTCACAACCATTCTCATCAATAAAGATGCAGTATACACTGTTGTTTTCGCCAACAGCGCTGCTAGGTAGTGTGTTTCCAGACTGACCAGCAACCAATGTGCCTTCTATGTACCATTCGTGCGTTCCTGCTCCAGTTTGAGATGATGAATAGTTTGCGCCATTCAATGACAATACTGGGGCAGATGGAGCAGCAGAAATTGTAAGCGTAACCGTTGTTTCATCCTCATCACCACAGTCATTCATAACTGTTACCGTGTATGTTCCAGATTGGCTAACCTCAGTGATGGATAAACTTGGATCAGTGCTTCCAGTTGACCACTCGAAAGTTGATCCGCCTACTGCAGTAACCGTTAAGATATCTCCTTCGCAACCTGTCGTTCCGTTGTCAACAATTTCAGCAACAGGAAGTGATTCCATCACTACTGTAGCTGTCGCTGTTGCATTTCCTGCACAGTTAGTAACAGTTACAGTGTATGTTCCTGCAGCAGTTACCGTTGTGTTTGCCGTTGCCTGACCGTTGCTCCATAAATATGTTGCTCCAGCCCAAGGTAAAGCTGTTAACTCGTTGTTGTCTCCAGGGCATAATGTAAGGTCTCCACTAACAATAGCTTGTGGGGCCGCTGGTGTTCCAACAGTGATGGACTGAACAGTTGTTCCGCTGTTACAATCTGAAACAGTTACGGTATATGTGCCTGCCGCTGTAACGGTTGTAGCAGCCGTTGTGGCTCCAGTACTCCAGACATATCCAACACCTCCAATATTCGAAGTTGCTGTCAATACAGCAGAACCTCCTGAGCAAATCTCAAGCGTAGATGCGCCAATTGTCACGACAGGTCCACCTGTTCCTGAGTAAGCAACAACATTAAATGTCTCTGTTTGGGAACCACATGTTGTTGTCATAACACAAGTGTATGTACCAACAGCTGAAGCGCTAATAACTTGACTAGAGCTCGTGAAAGAGTTTGGTCCTGTCCAAGCGTATACAGAAGCACAACCTAGAGCTTCAAGCTCTACGGAACCTCCGCCACATAACATAGAGTCACCAGCAATTTCAGTTGGACAAAAATCAACAGTGTCAAATCGAGTAACATCTTCTTTAAGGTAAATGATCTTGTTTACACCAGAAGCGTCCATGTCACCAGAAACGGCAATACCTGGCTCAATGTCGGCCATGTACACGATGTGAATATCATCGTCAACGTGTCGAGCTATAGAAGGGTAGGCACATTCAACAAAGTTGTTGTTTCCACCACCTGTAACGTCGATAGGGAATGACCATGAACACCCACCGTCGCAAGACTTAGTTACGTATGTGTGTCGGTAGTTTTGAGTTCCATTAGTTAAATCTTCTCTAACACTTGTGTAAGAAAGGTAGATGCAATCATCTTCATCAATTCCTGCTTCTGGATGAGAAACCAAACCAGAGAAACGATATTGTCCACCTGGGTTGTCGATATCAAGCTGTCCGTTTGCATTCAAATCAAGCATTCCGAACATTCTCAAGCTGTTGTCGCTTGGGAAATCTTCGGTCCAATACTCGATGCCATTTGTATATGGGTAATACGTGATAGTTCCGTCAGTAATGTCAGCATTAGCGATGAACATTGTGCCAAACCATACGTGTGCCATGTTGTTTTCGTCAAGAAGAACCGTAACGGATCCGTCAGAAGTCCAAAGTCGACCTTCTAGAGTGGTGTCTACTACAGTAGAAGCCTCGTTAAACCAAACTGCAGAAGTCATAACGTCTGTCTTAGTCCAGTTAACACCTCCGTTTGTAGACTTGAAAAGTTGAACACCTCTTCCAAGGCCACCAACTACTACCGCTACATTATCACCTTGAGCGTCGATAGCATAGCTATCACCGTCGAAACCATCAAAATAGTTGACGTTCGTTCCAGGGATTTGATAATCGACAATGTCGAATGACGTTCCAGAGTTAGTAGAACGCGTATAAAGAAACGCACCATCCATGCCAGCATATGTAGACCCGTTGTTTGCAACAGGTAATGTCATACCAACCATGTGTATGGAGTTGTTGTTAGTGCCACCCGTAGAAGATCGACCCCAAACCTGGCCGCTTTGACTACTAAGGTTTCCTTGTGTCCATGTTCCTGAACCTACCGAGTTACGCTGAACGCGGTGATAAATGCTACTTGCAGTACTGTGGGAAATAACGATTTCCTTACCTGATCCAGTCTTCAATGGATTTGGCCATCCTACTCGTTCCGTTTCCAACTCTACAGTTGGAATAGATCCCCATGAACTTCCGTTGTAGAAGTTGTAACCAGTTCCTCGAGCTGTCCATGCTGCATCTGTACTAAATGTCCAAGTTGCAGTGATGGTACCGTTGGTGTGGTTTAATATTCTTCGCTGAATGGAAGAGTTTGTCTGTAAGTCATAATATGACTCACCAATTTGTGTTTCTGTAAGGCTCCGTTGAACGGGCTGTGTGTTAATTGGAGTTTGAAGTGCACTAGCGTCTGTGCTTTGTTGCTCAAAAAAATGAGCTGGCGCTTCGAGCTTAAACTCATTTTGCTCTGGTGTCAACTTCACTGATTGCTGGGATATACCCGCGAATGCAATAAGCATTGAAGCTGAAGAAAGTAGAATCTTTTTCATTTGTTGCTGTTTAATTAAACGAATGTGTTTTAAAGTTGAACAAATGTAATCAATTGAAAAGGCTAAATCCAGCACTAAGATTTGCTGGATATTCGATTCCAAACGTCCTTCAGCTTGTTTGATAGCGCAGACAAATCACTGGCCGTGAGATAGAATGAGGAAAATTCAATCCCATCGCTTCTCTTTAAGAACCAAACTTGGATTGCGGCTTGAATAAGATAAACAACAGATGCGCCAACCGCTGCGCCAATGGTTCCGAGCCTACTAACGAGTGGGTAAACGATGCAAAGCGTAATTAGAAAGCCAAGTACTGAGTTTATCGTGTTGTATCTGTGATCTCCGACTCCGGCGAAAAAATGATTGATTGCACCGCCAAATGCCAGCGCCACAATTCCAGGACTCAAATACAAGAAGTGGTTTTTTATTTCACCAAACTCTGCTCCGAAGGCCATTTCGAAAAGAGAAATCGGGACCAGTAAAATGAGAATTACACCGATGAGAGTCACAGAATAATTTAGTCTTACAAGCTGCAAGGAGAGTTTCAGTCCGGCTGCTCTATCCTTTATGTTCGCTACGCTCGAATACTGCACTGTGTTTACACTTCTTGTAAACTGCCACAGCGATTCTGCGACTTGCATGGAGGCACTGTAAATCCCAATTCGAATCAATGCGAGCTGTGGCGGAGAGATTAAGATTTCAAGGAAATAGTAGCTTAAGCGATAGTTGAATAACTGCGTCACATTGCCCAGTTGTACGAGAGCTCCAAATTTTAGACAGCTTTGAATAGATTGCAAAATGCTGCCCCCGAATGGATCGGATTTGATGAAAGATTTAATGGACCAAATTGAAGCAATCAGCGATAGGACGAGCGATATCTCATAAGCATAGATGAATGCCGCGGATGTTTTTCCAACGTACTCGATCAGGATTATGAGTGGAAGCAAGGTTGCTATTACCTTAAGCACTTGGATCACATTGTGTCTTTGAACACGCTCTTTCCCCAAAAGCAACATGAGATTGGTGGCAATCAAACTTTCCATGAGGCCCATCCTAAAAAAGCGAATTGGTTCGATGAACTGCAGCATCTCTGATTCATAAAGAAGAAATGTTGCCGCTGAAGAGGCAATGATGCTCCAAATCAAGTTTATTCTAAGGATGTTACGAACGGACTCTCTCGATGCAAGATATACCAATGCCGGGCCGCCTAGAAAACCGCTAATAATAGAGACAATGCTCAAATTAAGGATGAGTAAGCTTATTTCACCCTTTACTTCCGCCCCGAGTATTTTGGTAGTGATTATGAGCATACCAAGGCTCAGGATGACGATGATAAACCGGCTACCTAAGGTGTGGATTATCTTATTCAGCATCAGCGAAGAGTTGAATTTTCACAAGAGGCGTGATCTCCGACGGGTCTATTCCTCGAATACACTTAAAATCTGGGCAGTCATTTGCGGCCTCGACCCTTGATCTATTTGGTAAATAATAGCGGTAGCATGGATGACAATCCATTTTGTGCTGCACAATCAGGTGCTTTTTTGCGTCGAGTTTTTGCCAGCCAAAGAGTTCTGGATCTGATCCTCCGCATATGGTTATCGTGCGAGTGCCTACTGCCCCTGCAACATGCAGCAGGCCGCTGTCGGCGCCAATATGCAGGGCGCTTCCGCTTAATATTTTTGGAAGCTCGGCAAGACTAGTCTTGTCAATTAGTACGTCCACATTCGAACCCATTTGAGAAAAGTATCCAGCATATGCTAGGTCAGAATTATCGCCAAGCACTTTAACAATTAGTTCAGGGAATGCGGTTCGAATTTCTTGCACCAACTTGATCCATTGCCCTACTGGCCATATTTTCCAAGGTGTTTTGTCGTTTCCTGCGCCTGGTTGAATGGTGATGTATCGTTTTTGATTTAACTCTTTTTGCTCACCGATATTAAGGTGGAAACTGGTTGCATTGATAGCCGAGTCGTTCAGCTCAGAATCTAAGAAACGAAGCATTTGAGAGCCTTCATGCAATCCCAAAATCGGTGCAATAAGTTTGATTTTTGCCTTGAAGTACGGGTGGAGGTTCCTCGGAATTTGAGAGGTGATAACCTGTTTGCCGATTAGGTGTCCAAGGATTAAGTTCTTTCGAGAAGCACCGAAATAATCAATGAATACGCGATCAAACTTCATTAAAACATATGGCGATAATCCGATATAGTCTACAATGGAAGTGGCCATTTTGATGTGGCCGAGCTCAGTATGCGAGAGGTTTTTGAATATTCTTTCTGACCCAAAAGGCGAACTGGAAATTAACGTGACCGTTCCCGTTTTTCGAAGCTCCTTTATAAGCGGAATTAGGAATATGGCGTTGCCTATGCCTGATGTGATGAAAACGGCGTATTTCAAGTAAATTTCTTTGAAAGAGTGTAGCGCAATCTTATGGAATTACCAATTACGACGACATCGCTAAATGCCATGGAAAGGGCCGCAACCATAGGATCTAAGTATCCCAATGCCGCTAGAGGAATGGCGACGATATTGTAACTGAATGCCCAGAATAAATTTTGCTTGATGGTTCTAACTACGGCGCTACTTATCTGCAATAACCGTTCTACCCGATTTACGTTTGTGCTAAGAAGGACAATTCCTGCGGCCTTGGAGCTGATTGCATTTGAGAGTCCCATCGCGATACCAATCGTAGCCTTTGAAAGGGCAGGAGCATCATTTATTCCATCTCCAATCATCGCTACAGTTTCAGTGGCCATTTGAGAATCAAGGAAATCTAATTTTTCTTTAGGAGACATATTTGCGCGATACGTGTCAAATCCCAATTCATTTGAAATAGTTGACGTTTTTGATTCGCTATCACCACTCAGGAGATAGACGCGTTTCCCAGACTTTTTAAGCCCATTTATGAATGATCCGGCACCTTCTTTGAGCTCTTCTGATTTGATGAGGTGTGCAACTTCCTCATCGTCAATTCTCAACTCCAAGTCCGCATCGGGATTCTTCGATTTCCCTAAAGTCACTTTCCCAAACTGGGTCTTGGCTTGAACCCCTTCACCTATGATTTCCTCAAAATCTTCAAGATTAACGGACTCAAATGCATCAAATTGTTTTACCAACGATTGTGCTATTGGATGAGAAGAACGCGATTCGAGCGATTTAATGATGGCGCCTACATCATTTTTGGTGAAATTGTTTGAAGTGCGAATCAACTCGAAATTCATTTGCCCGGTTGTCAACGTACCCGTTTTGTCGAAAGCAAAGGCTTCTACGGCGTTAATCACTTCGAAAAATGAGGCCTTTTTTATTATTATCCCAAGCCTGTTTGCAACCCCTAGACCAACACTCACTGCTGTAGGTGTTGCTAGGCCCATGGCGCAAGGACACGAAATAACGAGCACCGCAATGGAGCGCAGCAAAGATTCAGTCAAGGATTCACCTAGTATGAGGTTATTTAGAAGAAATGAGAGTGCTGAAAGGATGAGAATCGTGGGCACAAACCACTTACTTATTTGATCCGATAGCTTTTGAATATCGGGTTTGTCTAACCTGCTTTCCTTTGCGAGATTGATGATTTGGCCTAAGGTGCTGTTTACATGATCGCTGCTGGTTTTTAATGTAGCACTTCCATTAACGACCACGCTGCCAGATAGTACACGTTCTCCAATCCCAACAAAAACGGAGTCTGATTCACCGGTCATCATGGATTGATCTACTTCTACATTGCCGTGCCGGATAATACCGTCAACAGGGACGGTGTCGCCGATGTTAATAAGGACTTGGTCTCCCACTGAAAGCGAACTCGCGTTCACAACTTCGAGATCTTGGTTAAGTCCATTTTGAACCAATCGTTTTGCTTTTGAAGGCTGGTGATTGATTAAAGACTTTAGGGCGGCCGTTGTTTTCTTAACCGCTCTGTGTTCAATGACATAGCCAAGTAGAACCAAACTAATTATCGTAGATGTGGTCTCAAAAAACAAGAAGTCATGCGCGTGATGCGCGTCGACCCTAAAGGCGAATAAGCTATATATAAACGCGCTGGTTGACCCCAATAGGATGAGGATGTCCATGTTGATTGATCGAACTCGTAAGGCTTGAATTGTGCTCTGACCGAAGTGAAAGAAACCAAGAGCGAAAACTGGAAGGCAAAGGAAGAGCTGAACCAACGGAATGTTGAGAAAGCTATCTGAAGGCATGAACATGTGTGAAAACAGAACCAAGCTAAATGGAAGGGTGAAGAGAAACTTCTTCTCAATCGTACTTAATCGTGTCTTTTTATGAATAGATTCTTCCAGCGTCTCATAGCCCGCGCTCTCGAGGCGCTTTTCGATAATCTTGAGTTTCGATTGATCGCTTAGCTCAAACGTTGCCTCTCCCATGAGATAATCAACATGGACCTTGTCTCCGCCTTCCTGGCAAATAATGCCATTCACTGTTTCGGAACAATGGGTGCACGTCATTCCCTCTAGTTGAAGCGACACATGATTTTCAGGCATTTGGAAGTTTTTTTTTCGAAAATACGCTCAATTATGATTTGGTTAAGCACAAGTTCGTTTGAACTTTTATTTTCGCGTCCCCAAATTACTGGGGATGACTTTTATGGTGGTTGTAGCTCAGTTGGTTAGAGCGCCTGATTGTGGTTCAGGAGGTCGTGGGTTCGAGACCCATCTTCCACCCAAAAAAAGAGAGCCTGCCTTGCGCAGGTTTTTTTTTGCCCAATATTTTTGGTGGCCTATCCCAATCGCCATTCTATCTAACCTTTTTAATCGTCAGTCGAAACCGAACTGAATTTTGTAGCCATTATGAGTTTACTCTTGAATAGGCCTGAAGAACAAAAAAGCAAAAATTGCGGCCTAGACGTTAGCGGAAAGTCGAAATCTTTTACTTTAGCGCCTCTAATTTAAATCCTTTATAAAATGAAAAAAGTAATATTATTTGCTGCTGTTGGTGCATTCGCATTGTCAATGACATCTTGCACTAAAGACTACACATGTACTTGTGAAGCATTCGGAGTAACTTCATCTGTTGATTACAACGGACTTGACAACTCAGAAGCTGAAACTCTTGAGGCTTCTTGTACTGCTAACGGAATTTGTACTTGGTCTGAGCAATAAGAACAAGCATTTTTTGAAAACCTCGACCCAATTTTGGGTCGAGGTTTTTTTTTGTCAAATCCTAGGAGTTCTACTGAATTGTCTAAATCCTTGTTTTAGCCACCGAATTTTAACCCTTATATAAGATGAAAAAAGTAATATTATTTGCTGCTGTTGGTGCGTTTGCCGTTTCTATGACTTCATGTTCTAAGAACTACACATGTACATGTGATTTTGGTTCAGGAGAGACTGTGACTGAGTATAGTGATTTAGGAAAAATTGACGCCGAAGCTCAAGAAGTTATTTGCGAAGCAAACGCTTGCACTTGGGCAGAAGCCTAAGCTAAGCTGGAAAAAGCAATGGCCTTTCTTTCTGGAATTTCTGGAAGGAGAGGCTTTTTTTTGTCCTTACCTTTCCAATTGATTCCTTTGAGGGAACGATTTAATTTTAAGAGATTATGATGGATATTTTTTTACAACCTGAGGCATGGATTGCCCTCTTGACCTTGACGTTTTTAGAAATCGTTTTAGGGATCGACAATATCATATTCATTTCCATCGTCTCAAATAGATTGCCGGAAGAGCAGCAACCCAAGGCAAGATCCATTGGCTTGTTGCTTGCACTTTTTGTTAGAATACTGATGTTAAGTGGAATCAGTTACATCATAGGTTTCACGCAACCATTATTTGAAGTCTTTGAGCACCCAGTCTCGGGGCGGGATTTGATTCTAGCAGTCGGCGGCCTATTCTTGGTAGCTAAGAGCATTACTGAAATCCACGACAAAGTTGATAAAGATGAACTGGAACTCTCCGGAGATTCGAAGCCAATCTCATTTAAAAATGTGCTTATGCAAATTGTGCTGCTCGATATTATTTTCTCATTTGATAGTATTTTGACAGCGGTGGGCATGAGTGGAGACTTGATCATTATGGTGTCGGCAGTTGTCATTTCCATTTTTGTCATGATGGCTTTCGCTACCCCAATAAGCAAATTCATCAATAAGTATCCAACGCTGCAAATGCTGGCCCTTTCCTTTTTGATCCTAATTGGATTTATGTTGATCCTCGAAAGTGTCCACATAGAAGTGCCTAAGCAGTATATATACTTCGCAGTCTTTTTCTCTTTACTTGTGGAGTTTCTGAATATTAGAGCAAGAAAAAAGCGAGTTAAGCAAAGGCAAGAAACCACCCACAATAGCTAAATGTTGCCATTGTGAACGAAGCGCAAATCCAACAAAATGGGTTTCAAGATCCACGCAATTTTTGCACTTTGGCCCCATAATTAAATACCCTTGTCAATAGTTACCCATATCAATAAGCTCGATACACCATTCGAGGACTGCCTGCACAGCGTCGAACTTGTATTGGTAGATCCCTTTGGAAGAAAGAAAGAGAAGACGGTTTTGGGTGTTGTGGCAGCGGAGGCTGTTTATAGAAAACTGCAGGCTGGGGAGTCGATAAACCTGGATCGAAGGTTCGTTGTTGATTTCTCTTTGGATGCGTATCGAGAATATGCTGGCTTGAGCCTAGATGATCACGTCGAACTGAAAGACTTTAGCGCAGATGGGGCGTATTTTGAAACAGAAAACGGCACCAATTTCAGGTTGGCGAAGTTCACTGGAGATCACGCTCAGTTTTCAAATTGCGTTTTTGGGGATGGCCCCATGACCTTTTATCACGCCAAATTCGAGGTTGGGAAAGCAGATTTTCAAAACTGTAGAATGGGATCTGGCGATGCCAATTTCCAGTACGCGGAGTTTATGACTCAATCCACCAACTTTGATGGAATTCACTTTGACACAGGCGATGTTCAATTCATCAGTGCAAAGTTTGGCAAGTCCAAGGTAAGTTTCAGGGGAGCCAACTTTGGGGAAGGCGTGGTCGATTTTCATTACTCCACATTTGGCGATGGCAACCTAACCTTTGATAAGGCAGTTTTTGGAGGCGGCGCAGTTTCATTTAAGCGGGTAGATTTCGGTCATGGTAAGGTTGATTTTAAGCGCGTGCATTTTGGCAATGGAGACATCGACTTTTCAGAAGCGGATTTTAAAAGCGGAAAAATTATTTTCAGATCAAGCGTTTTTGGAGACGGGAACGTCCTCTTCGATCAAGTAATAAGCGAATCTGATTTCATCTTTGATAATGCAGAGTTTGGATCCGGAAAATTGAGCTTCTTTGGCGCGGTAGCCAGCAAGCTTTCGTTTCAGTTGTGTCAGTTCAATAACTACGTGGACCTGCGCGTGAATAAGGTGCGGAAGATTGATCTTTCCTACACCATTGTGCGTGATATCATTGACATGATGCCCACGGAAAAGTCTCCTGTATTAATGGAGGAGATGAACTTTAGCGGGATGCGAAATCTCGGGAACCTATACATCGACTGGCGTGAAAATAAGGTCTTGAGCCTGATAATGTCGCAAGCCGATTCAACCATAAGGCAGAAGTCTGAACAGTTCTTGGTTTTGAAGGAAAGCTACAATGCCACAGGGCGGTATGCAGATGAAGACAAGGCCTATGTGTGGTATAAACGACTGGAGTTAAAGGCGGATTTGAAGCACGCCTTGGAACGCGATCCGAATAATGCGATTTGGGCTTATCCTACAACCTTCTCCAAATGGTTGTTGTTTGATAAAATTGGACTTTATGCCACCGAGCCCGTGCGCGTTTTATTCTCTGTCACCGTCGTTTATACGCTGTTTAGTTTGCTTTATCTGGTGTTGCCGTTAATGGCCGATACATACATAGATACGGCTGGAGGTGAGGTCTTAGCAAACATGAACCCCATTGCAAAGTCATTTTATTACAGCGCTATTACTTTCCTCACCATTGGCTATGGTGAGTTTTATCCTGTAGGTATTATGCGCGTTTTTGCCAGCATCGAAGGCTATATCGGTGTCTTCTTAATGGGCTATTTTTCCGTAGCCTTTTTGAGAAAGGTGCTGCGGTAAAAAAAGCGCTGAAACTGAAGGCCATGACTTATGATTGATATTATTGGTTTATAAATTGCCGCCGGTTCAATCTATGACTGATGCGGATATACAATGAAGAGGTTTTTAATGTTGGTCATAGATTAGAGCCGACGAATAGTAGACAAGAAAAAGAAAAGAATCGAGAAAACTTTGCGAATCGACATTTTGAGTTTGCGAATGGTATTGTGCTAGATATTTTTTGTGTGGAATAAAGCATAAAGTTGCGCACGGAACATCTTACTTTTGCATCCAATTTAGTTATTCATGTCATTAGTTAATATAACCCTGCCAGACGGGTCCAAGCGAGAATACGAATCGGGTGTTTCATCCATGGATATCGCTATGAGTATCAGTGAAGGTTTGGCTCGAAACGTACTTGCGTCAAAGGTGAATGGTGAAGTTTGGGATGCTTCACGTCCTATTGTCAGAGACTCGGATCTAAGTCTCCTAACGTGGAAGGATGAGGAAGGAAAGTCAACAATGTGGCATAGCTCGGCGCACCTCA
Source organism: Flavobacteriales bacterium UBA1993 (assembly GCA_002336485.1). Classification (GTDB taxonomy): domain Bacteria; phylum Bacteroidota; class Bacteroidia; order Flavobacteriales_G; family Salibacteraceae; genus SHAN690. Next base: position 49,420 of record DDCZ01000023.1, on the reverse strand, counting down.
TGGCTGAGGCAATGGAGGCGCTTTATCCTGGAATTAAACTCGCCATTGGCCCTCCCATTGACAATGGTTTCTACTACGATATCGATCTTATGGAGCATGAGGTTACGGAAGCCGACCTCCCAAAAATTGAGAAGAAAATGATCGAATTGGCTCGCCAGAAGAATCAATTTGCTCGAAAAGAAGTATCAAAAAAGGATGCGCTTGCCTATTACGAAGAAAAGCAAGATCAGTATAAGTTAGAATTGATCAATGACCTTGAGGATGGGCAGATCACATTTTATACGCAAGGAGGATTCACCGACTTATGTCGTGGTCCGCACATTCCACATACAGGGTTTGTCAAAGCGGTTAAGTTGCTCAGCATAGCTGGCGCATACTGGCGCGGCGACGAAAAGAATGCAATGCTGACACGGATCTATGGTATTACCTTCCCAAAACAAGGGGAGCTAGAGACCTACTTGGAAATGTTGGAAGAAGCGAAAAAGCGCGACCATCGGAAAATTGGAAAGGAACTCGAGCTATTCACCTTTGATGACGACGTCGGACCAGGATTGCCACTATGGCTTCCAAAAGGTGCATTCATGATTGAGCAGTTGGAGGATTTGGCAAAAAAGACCGAGAAAAAGGCGGGCTATCAGCGTGTGAAAACTCCGCACATTGCAAAGGAGAATTTATACTTAACCAGTGGGCACCTTCCATATTACAAAGACAGTATGTTTCCTCCAATGGAACTGGACGGGTCAACGTATTACTTGAAGTCGATGAATTGTCCGCATCACCACAAAATTTTTGATGCGCTTCCAAAGAGCTACAAGGACCTGCCAGTGCGGTTTGCGGAATATGGAACCTGCTACCGATATGAGAAGTCGGGTGAGTTGTTCGGGTTGATGCGTGTGCGCGCCCTTCAGATGAACGATGCACATATCTATTGCACCAAACAACAGTTTGCGGACGAGTTTCGAGCGGTAAACGATATGTACTTAAAGTACTTCAAGATCTTTGGAATTGATAAGTACATCATGCGATTTTCAACCCACTCTCCTGAGAAACTCGGGAAGAAGTACGTTGATAATGCAAAGCTCTGGAAGGAAACAGAGGACATGGTGCGTGACGTGCTCATAGAATCTGGAATTCCATACAAGGAAGTGCCAGATGAAGCAGCTTTTTACGGGCCGAAGATTGACGTTCAGATTTACAGTGTGATTGGAAGAGAATTTACATTGGCTACCAATCAGGTCGATTTTGCGCAGCCTTTGAGTTTCGACTTGACTTACACGAATGCCAACAATGAGAGCGAGCATCCGATTGTGATTCACCGCGCTCCTCTTGGTACGCACGAGCGATTTATCGGATTCTTGATTGAACACTACGCAGGTAAGTTTCCGCTTTGGTTAGCTCCAGAGCAAGTGCGCATTTTGCCGATCTCTGACAAGTTCAATGAAGGGTGCAAAAACATTTTGCAATCCCTTGAAAATTACGATATTCGCGCCTCTTTAGACGAGAGGGGAGAGAAAATTGGCAGGAAAATCCGGGATGCGGAAATGTCAAAAGTTCCATACATGTTGATTATTGGAGGAAACGAGCTTGATGAAGGCGTTGTTTCTATTCGAAAACAAGGTGAAGGAGACCAAGGAAAGATGAAGACTGAAGAGTTTGCTGAATTTATTCAGCAAGAGGTAAATAAAATATTAGCTGTTTAATAAAATCTTAGAGTAATTAGAAGACCGTACAGAAAGCCGATTCAGCGAGAGCCCGAGCATAAGATCAATGATCGAATTCGAGTTCCGCAAGTAAGAGTTGTAGGTGAGGGTGAAGAACCAAAAGTTTTTACCACCGTTGCCGCGTTAAGCATGGCCAAAGAGGCTGGGCTTGACTTGGTTGTTATTTCTGAAAAGGCAGATCCGCCGATTGCCAAAATCTTAGACTATAAGAAGTTCTTATACGATCAAAAGAAGAAGCAGAAGGAGATCAAGAATAAGGCTCAAAAGGTTGTTGTTAAGGAGATACGATTTGGTCCAAACACCGATGATCATGATTATGCTTTTAAAAAGAAGCATGCTCTGAAGTTCTTGGAAGATGGGTTCAAAATAAAGGCGTTTGTGTTTTTTAGAGGCCGCTCAATCTTATTTAAGGATAAGGGTGAGATTTTGCTTCTAAAGCTTGCTACCGAAGTTGAAGAAATTGGGATAGTGGAGCAGATGCCGAAATTAGAGGGGAAGCGGATGATAATGATGCTGGCCCCAAAGAAGAAGAAGTAGATTAATTGTTCAAAATATAGGAAGTAATGCCTAAAATGAAAACGAATTCCAGCGCTAAGAAGCGATTCAGGCTGACAGCATCTGGAAAAATTAAGCGAAAGCGCGCTTTCAAAAGACACATCCTTACAAAGAAGGAGACTGTCCAGAAAAAGCGACTTGGAAAAACTGCTATTGTACATCCAGCAGATGTTCCAAACATAAAAGCGCTTCTCCGACTTAAGTAAAAACAAATGGTTTATCCTACACCTAGTAGGAACGTGTTTAACCCGATCGTGAGCTTTAAGACCAATAATTAAAATGGCGCTTTCGATCAAAAAGCAAAAATGAAATGCCAAGATCAGTCAATAGTGTAGCGTCACGAAAGAGACGCAAGAAAATAATGAAACGAGCCAAAGGATACTTTGGCCGTCGTAAGAATGTATGGACCGTATCAAAGAATGCGGTTGAAAAAGGACTACAGTATAGCTACGTAGGTCGTAAATTAAAAAAGCGAAACTTCCGAGCATTGTGGATTCAGCGTATCAACGCTGCTGCACGTCTTCAGGGGATGTCCTACAGCGTATTCATGGGTAAAATGTCAAAATCTGGAATCGAATTGAACAGAAAAGTGTTGGCTGATTTGGCAATGAATAATCCAGAGGCGTTCACTGCCATTTGCGAGAAAATAAAATAGTCTTAACAGAACAATTATCTACTGAAGGGGAGCCGAAACGCTCCCCTTTTTTATTTATATCATTGTAGTTCCTTATTAACCAGTGTTGTCATGAAAAAACTAAGCCTTTTACTAACTGCAGTTACCGCTTTTTTTGCCCTCAATGTGAGCGGCCAATCAGAGCCTTCAAAGCCATCTTACGAAAAGCAAGTATATCTTGATTCAGAGGGAGATATTTTTGTGCAGAAGCAGATGCCTATGTATCTCAAGTTTTCGACTGAGCCGAACGGCACGAACTATGACTTAAAAGGAAAGAAGCCAGAGTACTCTGAGCCAATGTATCTAGATACTGAAGGACCCAACTACATACGAAGCAAGTGGGCGGTCGATCCTAAAACTGGCAAAACAGCGCAGCCTCAACAAGAAGTGTTATACGAAGTGAACGCGGATGGTTTAGCGCCGGTGACATCGCTGAAATTTGAGAACGCTCCTAAGTACCGCTCCGGTGGAACGACTTACTTTGGAAAGAACCTTTCATTCGGCCTCACCGCGAGAGATGCCGTGTCTGGTGTGAAGGTTACCCAATATGCACTTGGTGGAGGCTATTCTGATTATAGCACAAACGTGAGCGTAAACAAGGAAGGTGCTCAAACACTTTATTACTACTCAGCGGATTTTGTTGGGAATTCCGAAAATACGAAGAGCTCAAACTTCACCGTTGACCTTACCGCGCCAAAAACAAACTATGAAGTTGTTGGAATCAACAAGGACGGAACAATATTGGCTCCATCAGCGAAGTTGAAACTGACGAGTACGGATAATTTAAGTGGTGTTCGAACTACGTACTACAAGTTCGATGGCGGATCTTCTAAAGGATATTATGGTCAAGTAAGCACCGCTGGTCTTAGCGATGGAGAGCATGTGTTTACCTACTACGCAGTAGATAATGTGAAGAACATGGAAGGCGGAGAAGGTGGTGTTAGCGCCAAAACATTCAAATTCTATCTTGATAAAATCCCGCCGGTTCCAACGCACGAAGTAAAGGGTGATCAACACAAAGGTCGCTACCACTATATCTCACCTAGAACCACAATAGCCTTGGCAGCTACAGATAACAAAGCTGGTGTGAAGAATATCTACTATCGAATTGATGGCGGCGAACGAAACGTTTATGGTTCTGAGTTTAAAATGACCAACGTTAGAGGCGTCCATAATGTAAAGTATGACGCAAATGATTTAGTGGAGAACCTCAGTTCAAACAAATGGATCAATGTGTTCATGGATAATGAAGCTCCAGAGACTGGCATTATATACGCGAATCCACAGTTCATGGATAGAGACACACTCTTTATCACAAGTAGGAGTAATATTTCTTTAAAAACACGTGACGATGCCTCTGGGGTTAAGTCTGTTGAATACAACATCGATGGAGGTGCATTCAAAGCGTATTCTCAATTCACGCTTCCTTCAGAAGGTTATCACTCAATGCAGTTCAGATCTACAGACAATGTGAATAACAAAGAATCTGAAAAGTCAAGCAGCTGTTACATTGACAATTCGCCACCTGAAATTTTCATCAAGTTTAGCATTGAATCTATCGGTACGAAGAAGGGCCTACCTCTATATCCCAACTACACGCGTATGTATGTAGCAGCCACAGATAAGAAGGTAGGAACAGAAAAGATATATTACTCAATGGATGATGCGGCGATGGCTCTTTACTCTTCACCGCAAACACTAGATGCATCCGAGATGAGTCGATTCCGAAAGAATAAGAAGTATTCCGTAAAGGTTATGGCTTCCGATAAGCTCGGAAATCAAAGCGAAAAGACGATTGAATTCTATGTAGGAAAGGACTCTGAATAGAGGTTACTCCATTTCTTCGAGTCTACTCAAGCCCAAGGCGGCTAAATCGTATTGTGGATTTATACCCAATACTTCCGTGTAATTAAGCTTCGCATTTTTGAAGTCTTGGAGTCGTTCATAAGCCAGCCCTCGATTATACATAGCCTGAAAGTATCTTTCTGGACCGTGATCTATAGCTTGGCTGAAGAAAAGCGCAGCGCTGTCATACACCTGAAGTTGCTCAAGATATATGTAGCCTGAATTGTAATATGCATTGAAGTAGTCGGCATTCAACTCTGCAATACGCGCATAAACCTCCAGTGCTTCCCTCGATTTAAATTCGCGTTGCAAATGCAATCCCTTAGCGTAAAGCGCCTCTAAACTGTTCGGATTCACCTTCAGGGCATTGTTGTAGTAGTCAATCGCCAACGGATCCAGATAGATTGAATACAACAGGCCAAGTTGTAGATATGAATCGTAATCATTCGGATCTTGTTCAATAGCCGTTTGAAAACTAGATACAGCCTTTACGGTATCGCCCGCATACTTGTAATTAAATCCCTTTAATCTATAGGCTGTAGCATTGTGGATGTCTACTTCAAGCACTTGATTTAGATAACCAAAGGAATTCTTGAAGTCTTCTACTAGCATATACAATTCTCCGAGTTTAAGCAGTACATCGATGTTTTTTGGTTCAAGTTCGTTGGCCCTAATGAGTGCGTTTCTTGCTTCTCGACTCTGTTTAGAGAGCATCTTAAGATTAGACAATAACATGTAGTATTCCACATTGCTGCTATCTAATTTTAGTGCCCGACCAACATCACTAAGGCTAGATGCTAAATCTCGATGTGCGTAATGATTGACAGCTCTTTGATAGTAAAGCTGAGAGTTTCCTGGATCCGATTTGATCTCAGAATTTAGACTGTCAAAAACGTTTGTTTCTTCCGCTGGAACGTCTGACGTAACGAGTTTTTTTGACGGATTTTGCTCGCAGGATGCGAGCAGGATAATGCCGATTATGATCCAAGAGTATTTCACGCTTCAAACTTAATGTGAAAAGGCCGATGCAATACATCGGCCTTTCTCAATTTAGAATATGGATTGTTAGGCTTTTGCCTTCGCTGCCTTTTCAGTAGTGGCTGAAAAGGATTCGAAAATTTTCTGCTCAATCTCTTGACTTAGTTCAGGGTTGTCTTCAAAAAGTTGTTTTACTGCATCACGACCTTGGCCAAGCTTTGTTTCGCCATAGCTGAACCACGAGCCGCTTTTCTTAACAATACCTTGCAATACACCCAGGTCTACAATTTCACCAGACTTAGATATTCCAGTGCCATACATGATGTCAAATTCAGCACGTCGGAATGGAGGAGCAACTTTGTTCTTTACCACTTTCAGTTTGATGTTATTTCCGATAACCTCATCTCCATTTTTAATTTGCGATGATCTTCGGATATCAATTCTTATCGAGGCGTAGAATTTTAAAGCATTTCCACCTGTGGTGGTTTCCGGGTTGCCGAACATTACACCAATCTTCTCTCTTAACTGATTGATGAAAATTACGGTGCAACTTGTCTTGCTTATCGATCCGGTGAGCTTTCGCATTGCCTGTGACATAAGCCGTGCGTGCAAACCAACTTTGCTGTCACCCATTTCACCTTCAATTTCCGCTCTTGGGGTAAGGGCTGCCACTGAATCCACAACGATTAAATCGACAGCACCTGAACGAATCAAATTGTCAGCAATTTCAAGCGCTTGTTCTCCATTGTCTGGTTGGGCAATGAGCAGGTTGTCTGTGTCTACACCAAGATTTTCGGCATAATATCGATCAAATGCGTGCTCTGCATCAATGAAGGCAGCGATACCGCCTTGCTTTTGCAATTCAGCAATGGCGTGAATCGCCAGTGTCGTCTTTCCAGATGATTCGGGTCCGTAAACCTCAATGATTCGTCCTCTTGGGTATCCGCCCACACCTAATGCTAGGTCAACCGAAAGTGAACCCGATGGGATGACGTCCATCGCTTCCACAACATTGTCGCCCATGCGCATGATGCTTCCTTTTCCATATGTTTTCTCGAGTCGCTCAAGAGTGAGGTTAAGGGCTTTTACTTTGTCTTTTGATACTTCTGCTGCCATTGCTTTCTTATTTAATGTTGTTTAATTCTTCGATTATCTGATTTGTGTGATCCTTTGATTTGACCTTATCAATACGCCTGATCACATTACCTGCCTCGTCAATAACAAAAGTGGTCCGATGAATACCGTCATAGGTTTTGCCAAAAGTGTTTTTTTCTCCCCAAACACCAAACGACTTTATTATCGATAGATCAGTATCGGCGATAAGATCGTAAGGAAGGTTGAATTTAGTGATGAAATTTTGATGTTTTTTTTGTGAATCACCGCTTATCCCGAGCACCTCAAAACCCTTCTCACGAAGGACGTCATAGTTGTCGCGCAAATTGCAAGACTCAACGGTGCACGTTGGCGTATTGTCCTGAGGATAGAAGAAAATGATCAATTTCTTGCCTGCATAGTCTTTGAGACTCCTTTGTTTACCAAATTGATCTAAACCCATGAATTCAGGTGCCTTTTTGCCTTCTTCTAACTTTTTTATCATGCTTTGTTTTTTGAAAATCTAGCGATGGTCATTTTTAAATTCTGGAACAAAGAAATAGACTTAGCAACGTAATCTATTTACATTGTCAAAAACAATGCGAAAATCTTTCAACATAATTGTAGCTGGGAAGGTTCAAGGTGTGTGGTTTCGCTCGTCAACACTAAGGAAAGCATCGGATCTCACCATCGTTGGTTGGGTTAGAAATTGTGAAAATGGGAACGTGGAAATCCATGCCGAAGGTGAAGAAATGGATCTAGAGCTGTTTGTGGAATGGTGTAAAGTTGGTCCGGAACTAGCGAGAGTTGATGATATTACCGTGTACGAGGCTAAAGAGGTGAGGTGTGATGACTTCTTAATCGCGAATAAATCAATCGGATAAAGCAAACCTTTGATGATTGTATTCAAGTTAAAAGCTTCGATATCGAGGAATCAAAAAGCCTACCCTCATTTTGTTTAATACTATGCAAAAAGAGATTAAATTGAGCCGGGCAAATGGGATGAACCCAGGTCTGATGGGTATTATAATGCTCTACCAGGATTATCGGATGTTATGTAATTGGAAACACTTTGGAACCGTATGACAAAAACTGAAAAGGCGGCGTATGTAATTGCAACACTCGAGAGCCTCTATCCTGAGGTTCCAATTCCACTGAATCATACTGATGCGTATACATTGACCATTGCTGTTTTGTTGAGTGCGCAATGCACAGATGTGCGAGTGAATCAAATCACACCAACGCTGTTTGGTAGGGCTGATAATCCCACGGATATGATCAAGCTTTCTGTTGAAGAAATAAAAGAGATAATTCGACCTTGTGGATTGTCGCCAGCCAAGTCAAAAGCCATTTGGAACTTGAGTAAGCTCATCCTCGATAGGTTTAATGGCGAGGTGCCGCAAACATTTGAAGAGTTGGAAACGTTGCCCGGAGTAGGGCATAAGACGGCCTCTGTAGTAATGAGTCAGGCATTTGGTGTGCCAGCCTTCCCAGTCGATACCCATATTCATAGGCTGATGTATCGCTGGGGGTTAAGTAGTGGAAAGAATGTGGTGCAAACAGAACGAGATGCGAAGAGACTCTTCCCAAGAGAAAAATGGAACAAGCTCCATCTGCAGATAATTTTCTACGGACGAGAGTACTCTCCGGCTCGAGGTTTCAAACTAGAGAATAGTCCGATCGATCAAAAAATTGCAATAAAAAACAGGCTTTAGCCTGTTTTTAGTTCGAAAACTGTTCGAAATCTCCAATAAGCGAAGACTTCTGTATTTGTAATGACTTGGAGAACCCAAGTATTTTTTGGATGGTCCATTCGGATGGTCCCACTTTGTCGTTCGTCATTTCAATCTCCTGTTGGAGCTTAGTTTCCTCGGAGTTTAAGAAGTCGGAAAAGAGGTCTTGAGAGTAAGCGTTCTTCATATATATGCTGTATAAATTGGTTGGTCATGCAGCTAGAACGCCTATTCTCAAAACATATTGTGTTACCTCAAAATATATTATTGAGTCAAGACAATATTGTGCTCTTCAATTAGCTTGCGAAGGTTGATTAACGCATAACGCATTCTGCCTAAGGCGGTATTTATGCTTACACCAGTGTCCTCAGCAATTTCTTTAAAACTCATTCCGTTGAAGTGTCGAAGCTTTAATACTTGCTTTTGTTCCTCAGGTAAAAATTCAATGGCATTTCTAAGATCGCTGTGAATCTGACTCTCTATTAGGACTTCATCGATGTTCTTGTCCTCATCCTTAATAACATTGAAGATATCGAATTCAGGTCCCCCATCTACAGTTGGGAAGCGCTTGTTTCTTCTGAATGTATCGATTACTAAGTTGTGCGCAATACGCATTACCCAAGGAAGGAACTTGCCTTCTTCGTTGTATTGACCTTTTTTCATTGTAAGAACAGCCTTTACAAAAACATCTTGAAAAATGTCTTCGGCTAATTGGTGATCCTTCACCATCATTCTAATGTATCCGTAAACTCGGTCTCTGTGTTTAGTAAGAAGTGTTTCAAACGCACTTTCTTCACCAGCTAAGTATCGACTCACCAATTGGCGGTCATCGTCCATTTCATTCATCATAATATCCACCTTTTAAAAAATTACAGGTACAAGTGTTTAAGGTAGAAATCTGACTATAGGCGGAAATGGGATTTAATTATTTAAGAAAAAAGAAATTTGATACTAAGACGTTAATACTTAACGATTGGTTTGAGTGTTAACGAATGGTTTGAGTAGATATTGTATCAGAGGCTAAATAATTATTATAGAAACGAATGTACCAACACAAAATTACATTTGCCAACTCAATTCAATATTTTAACAGTGAGCAGGATGGCAGGGATAGATGATTTAAACGCGAAAGAGTATATCGTGATTAAAGGTGCACGGATGCACAACCTCAAAAATATTGACGTGGCCATTAAGCGAAATAGCTTTACGGTAGTGTCGGGATTGTCGGGTTCGGGTAAGTCTTCGTTGGCCTTCGACACCCTATATGCAGAGGGGCAGCGACGTTATATTGAAAGTCTATCGGCCTACGCTAGGCAATTTCTTGGTAAGATCGAAAAGCCGAAGGTTGACTTTATCAAGGGAATATCTCCGGCAATTGCCATTGAGCAAAAAGTGAACACTCGAAACCCGAGATCTACGGTTGGAACTACAACCGAAATCTACGATTACATGAAGCTTTTATTTGCTCGAATTGGGAAAACATATTCTCCCGTATCTGGCAAATTGGTGAAAAAGCATCGTGTTGAAGACGTTCTTAATCATATCCTATCACAACCAAATGGAACCAAACTGCTGATCACGATTCGGTTGGGATTTTCTGATCTGAAGGATTTAGAAAAGAGACTGGAGTTATTAGAAAAAAGTGGATTTGTTCGGGTGCTGGTGGACAACAAGGTTGTTCGAATTTCAGATGTTGAGGCGGCTAAAGTGAAGTCGCTAGAGCTGATCATTGATCGGATCGTAGTTACCCAGGACGATGAAGGCTTTCAAAATAGACTAGCGGATTCCATCGAACTGGCATTTTTTGAGGGACACGGAATTGTTGATGTCCGACCGTTTGAAACACCAGAAAACTTTCTCAAATTTTCCAATCTGTTCGAATTGGATGGAATGCTCTTCGAAGAGCCAGATGTTCATTTTCTAAGCTTTAATAATCCCAGAGGAGCGTGCAAGAAGTGCGAAGGTTTTGGAAGCGTTATTGGGGTGGATGCCGATTTGGTGATTCCAGATCAATCACTTAGCGTTTTCCAAGATGCTGTGGTATGCTGGAAAGGCGAGAAAATGCGTGAATGGAAGAACGCTTTTATTAAAGCAACTGCGGACTCCAATTTCCCAATACATCGATCTTATTTCGAACTAACGGAGCAGGAAAAGGAACTTCTCTGGAAAGGGAATAAAGGTGTTCGTGGGCTGGACGACTTCTTTGTATATCTAGAAGAACAATCGTACAAGATTCAATTTCGAGTCATGTTAAGTCGATATCGAGGTAAAACGATTTGTCCCGACTGCAATGGCACGCGGCTCAGAAAGGATGCGAATTATGTGAAGGTTGATGGTATGTCCATCTCCGAGTTCATGTTGATGCCTGTAGATCGACTTCGAGATCGTTTCGCTGAAATAAAACTGAACAAACACGACCAAAGCGTTGCTAAGCGATTGTTGGTCGAGATCAACAACCGCCTGATTTATCTATGTGATGTTGGGCTTGGATACCTCACGTTAAACAGGCTTTCTAACTCACTTAGTGGCGGTGAATCACAACGGATTCAGCTCGCTACTTCATTAGGTAGCGCCTTGGTTGGGTCGATGTATATCCTCGATGAACCAAGCATAGGGCTGCATTCAAGGGACACTGAGAGGCTAATCAAGGTACTCATATCACTAAAGGACGCAGGAAACACGTTGATTGTTGTTGAGCATGATGAAGAGATAATGCGCGCAGCCGATGAACTCATTGATTTAGGACCCGAGGCTGGGGTGGAAGGCGGGCACCTCGTTTTTCAAGGTGGGCAAGATGCGATTGCAACAAACAACGAGAGTATCACCACGCGATACTTAAACAGAAGTGAACGAATTGAAACTCCAGCCATCAGAAGGCCTTGGAAATATCATATAGAACTTGTTGGCGCACGTGAAAACAACCTTAAGAACGTAGACGTGAAAATTCCACTTGGAATATTGACCGTAGTTACGGGAGTGAGCGGTTCGGGTAAGTCATCCCTCATTAAGAAGGTTTTGTATCCAGCCTTGGTCAAGCGAATTGGCGGACATAGTTCCATTCAAAGCGGCCAATTTCAGTCAATAGATGGCCATTTAAATAGGGTTGATTCAGTCGAGTTTATCGATCAGAATCCGATTGGCCGTTCTTCTAGAAGCAACCCTGTCACTTTCACAAAGGCATTTGATGATATTCGATCCTTATTCGCTTCACAGCCTTTAGCAAGACAACGTGGTATGAAGCCGGCACACTTCTCTTTCAACGTTGACGGTGGTAGGTGCGAAATGTGTCAAGGCGAAGGCGAAACCACTGTTGAAATGCAATTCATGCCGGATATTCATCTTACATGTGAATCATGTGATGGAAAGCGATTCAAAGAAGAGGTGTTGGAGGTGCGCTATCACGAAAAGAACATAACAGATGTGCTGGACATGTCTGTCGATGAAGCCTTAGGTTTCTTCGAATTGCATGCGCGCGTTGCTGCCGAAAAGAAGATTATCGCAAAACTAACTCCACTTCAAGAGGTTGGTTTGGGATATGTGGCCTTAGGACAGAGCTCAAACACATTGAGTGGCGGAGAGGCTCAACGAATAAAGCTGGCTTCGTTTATTGGTAAGGGCCAGAGTTCCGAAGGTGGTACATTTTTCTTGTTTGATGAGCCAACGACAGGATTGCACACACATGACATTAAGAAGCTTGTGAAGAGCTTTAACAAGCTCATAGAATTAGGTCATACCATTCTTGTTATCGAACACAATCTTGAGGTGGTTAAACAAGCCGACTGGGTAATTGACCTCGGTCCTGAAGGCGGTGATGAAGGAGGTTACATTGTCTTTGAGGGCACGCCTGAGGAGCTTGCCAATCAAAAGAAAGGATACACAGGGCAATACCTTAAACCCCAGCTCTAAACAAACTGTAGCTCATAGAGCTTTCGATAAGCACCGTCTGCCTGGAGTAATTCCTGATGATTTCCAGTCTCGATGATTTTTCCATTGTCCATTACCATAATCACGTCTGCGTGCTGCACTGTCGCTAGGCGATGAGCAATAATGATGGACGTTCGGCCTTTTGTGATCTGATCAATGGCGCTTTGAATCATCATTTCACTCTCTGTGTCAACAGATGACGTCGCCTCGTCTAAGACCAGAATTGCCGGGTTGTATATGTATGCACGTATAAAGGAGAGCAACTGACGTTGTCCAACACTCAACATGCCGCCTCGCTCCTTCACATCAAAATAATAGCCCTCAGGTAAACGATCAATGAACTTATGGGCCCCGACTTTTTTCGAAGCCTCAATTACTGCCGCTTTATCTATGTCTGGATTGTTGAGCGAAATATTATTCAGTATGGTGTCTGAAAAGAGGAAAACATCCTGAAGTACAATCCCAACTTGCCTGGTTAAATACGCAGGATCATAGTCACGAATATCAGTTCCGTCAATCTCGATGCTTCCCTTATTGAATTCGTAGAAGCGACTGAGCAAGTTGATGATGCTTGTTTTTCCTGCTCCCGTTGCGCCAACAATCGCAACCTTTTGTCCAGGTTTTACGGAGAAGGATACATCGCGCAGCACCCAGTCTTCATCATTGTAGGCAAACCAAACATTTTTAAAATCAATGGAACCTTCAATTTTTGGTGACTTGTTTAACCCAGAGCTTTCAATGTGGTCGTCACGGTCGAGAATCTTAAAGACTCGTTCGCTTGCCACCATGCCCATTTGAAGTGTGTTGAATCGATCGGCAAGCTGCCGGATAGGTCTAAATATCATGTAGATGTACAGAAGGAATGCAACCAGTTTTCCGTATTCAACTTTGTGGTCAAGCACTTCCATGCTTCCCCACCATATTAAGAGCGCTACGCTCAAAGCGCTTAAAATCTCAACGATTGGGAAGAATACCGAGTTGGCGAATACAGTCCGTAAATGCGCATCTCGGTGACGTGCATTTATCTTTTTGAACTTCTCCATTTCCTGCTTCTCCCGATTAAAGATTTGGACGATAAACATTCCTGTGATATGCTCCTGTACAAATGCGTTCAACTTGGAAACTTCAGATCGAACATCTTGAAAAGCTCCCTTGATATAATTCTTAAAGACATTGGTGGCCCAGAGTAAAATCGGGATGGGGATAACACAAATCAATGTCAACCGCCAATTGATCAGAAACATAACAATGAGAATAACGATGAGTTTTAGGATCTCACCAATAATGATCAAAACTCCTTGCGAAAAAATGTCGGCGATGGTTTCAATATCGCTTATTGCGCGCGTTACAAGCGTGCCTATCGGAGTTTGGTCGAAATATTTTAGCCGGAATCCTGATATTCGCTCATAGACATCAACACGTAAGTCTCGAATAACGGATTGGCCTAACCAGTTGGCCAAATATGTTTGCAGAAATTGAACGATTGCCTCTAATACAAGAAGTCCAACAATGATGATTGTCATTGTGCGGAGCATCCCCGGATTAGGAATTATGATCGTGTCGTCTAGCGTGTATTGAATGAGCAATGGGCGAAGTGGTGCCAGTAACGCGGACAAGATCACCATGGATGTAGTGAACCAAAACATGGCTCGATACGGCTTCACATAGCGCATCACACGGATAAGTAGCCTCAGGTCAAAAGCTTTACCGCTAACAGATGTGGATTGCTTTTTACCCATTCATTGATAGTTCTGCCGGATACGTGATGTCCGATAAATAGAGGCCGTGCGCTGGAACGCTATAGCCTGCGGCCGACCTATCTTTAGCGTCAATGATGTTTTGGAATTGATCCAGATCGATCTTATGTATGCCAAGTTCCAGGGTTGTCCCTACTAATGCACGCACCATATTTCTCAAAAATCGATTAGCCGTAATTTTAAATTGATATCCAACCTCGGTCTTGCTCCATTCCGCGAACTGGACATCACAGAGATTGTTCTTTGTGTCAGAATGTAGTTTCGAAAAGCTTGTGAAATCCTTCGTGACTTTAAGTAATGCGCATCCGGTTTGCATTGTCTCAATATCCAACGCATCCTTGAACTCGTAGCTGCGACCCACTGAAAATGGGTCTTTGGCCGAGTGAATGAGATAGATATAACTCCTGGAAGTGGCAGAAAATCGAGTGTGCCAGTCGTCCTCAACAGGAAAGATGGAGTCAATTGCAATTTCTTTGGGAAGGATGCAATTCGCACGAAACACAAGCGATTCAAGCTCAGTTATCTCGGCGTCAACGTTGAAATGGGCGTAGAAGGTGAGTGCGTGAACTCCTGTGTCTGTCCTTCCGCATCCGACGGTGTAAATTTCTTTGCGAATTATTGTGGATAGTGCCTCATTTAGCGTCTGCTGAATAGATTTGGCGTTCTTTTGAATTTGCCACCCGTGGAATGGGGTTCCATCATAAGATAATTTGATAAAATATCGTCGCGCCATCAGCGCGCAAATGTATGTTTAGCGAATGGATGTAGAAACACATATTAAGTCTAAATCGAAGGTTGGCGCTTGGATAGGTGCAATGCGCTTGAGAACGCTTCCACTGGCAATTGCATCAACCATTCTGGGTTCTACCATCGCGGAGATGGGTGGGAAATTCGACTGGTCCATAGCCTTATTGACCGGATTGACCACCATTCTACTTCAAATTAATAGCAACCTCGCCAACGATTATGGCGACTTTGAAAAAGGCACGGATGATGAAAGTCGAATTGGTCCGATGCGCGCAATGCAGTCTGGCGATATTTCTGAGCCTGAAATGAAAAGAGCGATTATGCTTTTCAGTGCACTATCATTTATTGCAGGATTGGCGCTCATTTGGATCGCTGATCTAATTCTGGTTGAAAAAGTGATTTTTCTGATTGCTGGAATTGCTGCGATATTCGCTAGTATTCGATATACGGCAGGTTCAAATCCTTATGGATACCGAGGCCTTGGGGATTTGTCGGTGCTGTTTTTCTTTGGAATACTTGGTGTTTATGGGGCGTTTTATATCCAAGTTGGTGTATTACAAATAGATCCTTGGCTTTGTGCGCTTGCTATGGGCTGTTTCAGCGCTGGGGTACTGAATGTAAATAACATCCGCGATTTGGGAAGTGATCAGGCAGCCGGTAAGATTACGCTAGCAGTGCGAATGGGGGAGAGGTTGGCTCGAAAGTATCATGTGCTGTTGCTTCTTGTTGGCCTAGGTTCCGTGACTCTCTTTGGTTGGCTCAACTTCTCAGTAGGGATACACTGGTTGCCACTATTGGCCTTTCCGCTAATTGGATATAATGCATGGAAAGTATACACCACAAATGAAGCCGCGCGTCTCGACCCTTATTTGAAGCAATTAGCGCTTTCAACCTTTGTTCTAACTATTCTGTTCGCTGCCGGTCAGGCACTATAGTTAATGCGTCGTAAAAACTAGTTCTGGAATATTTACGTCGATTACCTCAACATCTGCATGAGGATTTGAGGAAACAAGGAAGTTTACATAACCATAATACTCAAGCTCGGCCGGATAGATATACCAATTCTTGGCATTAAAAAAGGCTACATCCGGCTGAATATAGATTTCCTTGATATCGCCTCCGACCATTTCGCCATCGGCTTTAAGTACGCTCTCCTTGATTGTCCAAAACTCATAAAAGCGACGCAATGGAATAATGTGCGAATAGATTTCTCGCCATTCTAGGTAGGTCATCTCTTCTCGATAATCACTTAGATTGATTGGTTTTAATCGTTCAACGTCAATCCCAAGAATACTCGTTTCACTTATGGCGCAAACCGCTAGAGCTCCATCATTTGCAAGACTGAAATTAGGTGCGTCAACAATAAAGGGTTTGCCAGATTCTGTGAATTCAAGGCACTCAAATAGGTCATTCATGTTGGCGCCTATTTCGCTCATCGCGTGCCACAACATTAGCTTGCGAGCAAGGCTGCCATGCTGATTTTCCCAGCCTTCTTCTGCCAAGACCCGCTCTTGCAGATCCTTTGGAATCACGTTCATCAATCGATCAAAAGTCTCTTTGTCCCATTGCTCGGCAATTTGGGTCGAGTAGACCTTAATGATGTTTTTTTGTCCCATACGGCGGCAAATCTATCAATCTAATTGGTCACACCGAACCGCTAGATTGTCAGTTATCACCATATTCTCATTTCAGGAACTTAGAACAAGATCAAACTGCACGATTCGTTAAATTTGGAAGCATGCACAGTAACTATATCCTATTCCCAATTCTATCGATTGTTTTGTTGTTTGGATCCTGCAATGAGCCGGAGCCATTCGAATATCCCGAAGACCCGATTGAAGTGGAGCCAGCTTGGATTACCGAAACCGAACGTGTTGTTTCCACAGAAGAGCTTTGGAAAGCCGTGCAGTTGTCAGATGGTTGCGACCCAAATTTACATGTGAGTAATTTGGCTTTCTACGAATTGAATTACACTCGAGGTTTTGCTTCGATTCAGTTGCTTCCCAGCGATAGTGCGTGTCAAGTTGAGGTGGGATTACGAACCAAGTTCAACAGTGGTGAGCTTTCTACGCATGAATGGGATGAACTTCACTTTGAATTCACCTACTCAGAGTATAGCGGACAGCCTTCAACAGAGTATTGGATTGATTTAAATTACAAAGGCCTAGAACTGAATTTGAACCTTGCACCCGTCATTGCTTCGTTGGTGCCTTTTGATACAACAGACGGATTGTTTAAGCTGCATTTTGAAAATGATAAGCCCGTTTTCGAACTTAATGGGAAGACATTTTCTCCTGATTTTACGGAAGGAACTGGAAATCACTTTGAAGCTCATGGCGATGGAATAGAGGACTACTTTGAGGCGCGGATGACTTCAACTGACACCGAGCTACATTCTTATACTATATTTCAATATCTGCGCTTTTCTCGCTTCGGGTTAAAGGATGACTAGGTATGTTTGCTGTGTATGGCAGACGTTGATCTTCAAATTCCTTTAGCTGAAAGACTTCGCCCCAAATCATTGGATGATTATGTGGGTCAGAAGCAAATTGTCGGAGCCGATGGTCCGTTAAGGTTGGCCATGCGTGCTGGATCTTTACCTTCTATTATACTTTGGGGTCCACCTGGTGTTGGTAAAACAACGCTGGCTCAGATTCTTGCGGACGAGATGAAGCGGCCCTTTTATTCGCTCAGCGCCATTAATAGCGGCGTAAAGGATGTTCGAGAGATTATTGAAAGAGCTGCACGAAAAGATCTTTTAAATCAGGATAAACCAATTCTGTTTATCGATGAAATTCATCGTTTTAGTAAGAGTCAGCAAGACAGCTTATTGGGTGCAGTAGAAAAAGGTGTTGTTACCTTAATTGGTGCTACCACCGAAAATCCATCCTTCGAAGTGATTCCAGCATTATTGTCACGATGTCAAGTGTATGTGCTGGAAGAATTTGGGGTGGCAGAGCTCCAAGGTATAATTGATCGGGCCTTTAAGCTGGACGGTTGGTTGAAAAGCCAAAAAGTGAAGGTGAAAGAAACTAAATCACTCTTTCAGCTTAGCGGAGGCGATGGGCGTAAATTGTTGAATACGCTTGAGTTGGTCATCCAGTCGCGCGGAGATGAAAAGAACATAACAGATGCGATGGTTCTGAACGTGGTGAAAACCAAAATGGCCAAGTATGATAAAACTGGGGAGCAGCATTACGACATTATCTCAGCATTTATCAAAAGTATTCGTGGCAGTGATCCGAATGCTGCTGTTTATTGGTTGGCGCGTATGATCGAGGGAGGGGAAGATCCCATGTTTATAGCTCGGCGTTTGTTAATACTTGCTAGTGAGGATATCGGCAACGCTAACCCGCAAGGAATCGTGGTGGCAAATAGCGCGTATCAAGCTGTGCATGCTATAGGGTATCCTGAATGCAGAATTACGTTGGCTCAGTGCACGGTCTATTTGGCGACTTCTGCTAAAAGCAACGCGAGCTACGCGGCAATCGGCGATGCGCAAGCGAAGGTGCGGGAAACAGGCGATTTAAGCGTGCCTTTGCATATCCGAAATGCTCCAACAAAACTGATGAAGGAGCTGGGCTATGGAAAGGATTATAAATACGCCCATAGTTATGATCAGGGCTTCGTAGAACAGGAGTTTTTGCCAGAAGAAATAATCGGGTCGACGTTTTATCAGCCTGGTAAAAACAAGCGAGAGTCTTCCATCAAGGAGTGGTTGAAGTCACTTTGGAAATCGAAATATGACTACTAACCACTCATCCGCACTTGTCACCGTCTGAAATTTTTTTGCCCATAAGTGATATTAAAATGATATCATTGTGATAGAAAAATAAATCAAGAACAGATGAATCAAGAAAAAATAACAAAGCCGACTAGCGGATACATAATGTTACTGCTTGCGATCGTATTAATTCCGACGGGAGTTATCCTGCTCAGCCAAAAGCTTCTCATTCTCGGAATACCATTATTAATTCTTGGAGTGGCGACGTCATCGGGCTTCTTCTTTATTAATCCAAATGGATCCGTGGTATTGACGCTGTTTGGGGCATATAAGGGCACGGTGAAGGCGAGGCTTCTTTTGGGCTAACCCATTCTACACCAAGAAGAAAGTGTCTCTTAGAGCGCGTAACTTCGATTCAGATCGAGTCAAGGTGAATGATAAGCTAGGAAACCCGATTATGATAAGCGTGATTCTGGTTTGGAAGGTCTCGGACACGTTTAAGGCTGCCTTTGAAGTAGATGATTACCAACATTTTGTTCGAGTGCAGACAGATGCTGCAGTGAGGAAAATGGCCGGCTCATATCCATACGATGACTGGGAAGACAGCGATGACTATAAGATAACGTTGCGATCTGGGATGTCAGAGGTGAACGACGCGCTCGAAAAAGAACTGGCTGAGCGGCTTGAAATGGCTGGTATAGAAGTGATGGAAGCGCGTATAGGCTACCTAGCATATGCAGAAGAGATTGCAAGTGCGATGCTCAAGCGTCAGCAGGCTACAGCCATAATTGCCGCTAGGGAGAAAATAGTTGAGGGCGCTGTTGGAATGGTGGAAAATGCATTGGATCAAATTTCTGCCAAGAACATTGTTGAGTTTGACGACGACAAAAAAGCCACGATGATTAGCAACCTTATGGTCGTGCTTTGCTCTGACAAAGAGGTTGTCCCCGTTGTGAATACTGGAACACTACATCAATAGACGATCATGGAAAATTTTAAGATTGTGAAAAAGGGAGTCTTCGAAAAGCTAGGCGCGTTTGAAAGTCGCATTAACGAATTCTCTTTGTCAGGATGGAAGGCCATCTCAATTTCCTCTGACAATAGTAGGGTCATCGTTTTATTAGAACGTCAAAAGTGATATGGCAAAGAAACCATTTGCACTTCGGGTGGACGAAGAAATGATGAAGGCGATTGAGAAGTGGGCTGCGGATGAATTTCGATCCGTTAACGGTCAAATCGAGTGGATGCTTCATCAGAAACTCAAGGAATCCAGAAGGCTGAAAAAATAGGCACAAAAAAAGGCGACCCGTATGAGTCGCCTTTTTGCATTAGATGCAATGTCTTATTTCTTAAACGGCATTTCGTCTGAAACTGTAAGCCTCTTGCGACCTGCAGCTCTTCTTCGAGCTAAAACCTTTCGGCCATTCTTAGATGCCATTCGTTCGCGAAATCCATGTTTGTTGATTCGCTTCTTTCTTGATGGTTGGAATGTACGTTTCATTGCCTGTTTCTTTTAAAGGGCCACAAATGTAATCTGAATTAATAAAGTATCAAATAATTATCGCCTTTCTTTTACAATTGGAATGGCGTATTGTTTTCCATCCAGTTCCATTACGATTGTATACACCCCAGAAGGAAGCTTGGCAATGTTCAGGGATGTTCTGTTGACGCTAGGTGCAGCCCCGAAGGTTTCCTGGATTACAAGCTTACCATTCAGGTCAACTACTCGAATATCTCCGTCTGTAGGTGTTGCACCATTGATGAACTCAATATGTACGATATCCGAACTAGGCGACGGATAGACCTTCATCTTCACATCGTTAACCCCCTGGAATCCGGTTATTACAAATGGTTCGGACCATAAACTCCAACAGCCGCCGTCAAATATGCGCACCAAGTATGTTCCGTCCCCTTCCTTGGCTTCGCGCTGGTTGGTGGTGGTAGAAGTGCTATCATCAAACTTCCACAGATACATGTCCGCTGGTATGCTGCATTCTAAGCTGTCTAAAATCACGGCAATGCTTGGGGTAGGAGGTAAAGGAAGAACCGTTGTAATGATGGTGTCTGTTAGACCCTCACATCCATTCGTGTCAGTGAGTATAGTCCATACTTCATCATTACTAATAAGACTTCCAGTAGCCCAACTATTAGCGGTTCCGTTTTGCACCGATGTGCCGTTTAACTGAAAGTTATAATTGGAAAGGTTGACATTCAGATTTGTGAACGTCACTGTATCCCCATCGCAAATTTCATTGTCTGGATCAGAGGATACAAACACAGTTGTTGGTGATTCCCAAACTAAAACAGGAATCACGTTACTCTCTCCAATACAACCTAATGTATCTGTCACCACAGCTACGATTGAATCTCCGTTTTGAAGCCCCGTTAAAACTGCTTCATTGGATGTGGACGAGACAAGCTGCGTTCCGTTATTGTAAAACGTGTAATTGGTGAAGCCCGTTTCTAGAACCTCAAACCAGGCCGAGTCTTCCAAACAGAATGAATTGGCGCTGCTATTTGAACTTAGCGTTGCTTCAGGGTCAGCGATTATGAGGTGATCAGACTTTACTTCGAAATCTGCCCCATACTCGTTCGATGCATAGAGTGTAATGTCATATTCCCCTTCAGCATTGAATTCAACGACTGGATTTTGGCTTGAGCTATTTGTGCCGCTTACATATGTGTGCGTGTTAGGTGAAATTGTCCAGGACCATGATGTAGGATCCTGAGTGGATTCGTCGAAAATATTTATTGATGTGTTCTTGCAAGGCATTGTGTCGCTGACGCTAAAATCGGCCATTGGTGCAGCTGTTAAGTGAATGTCGTCAATGGCAATATCCGCCTGCCATCCACTGCCACTGGTTCCAGCAAAACGAAGTTTAACTGACTCGCCTATGTAGGAGCTTAAGGATATGGAGTCTGTATTCCAAACATTACCTAAGTTGGAACCTGTGTTGCTCCACAGATTCGTCCAAGATCCGTTTGAGAGAATATCTACTTCTAAGTCCTCAATCCATGCATTCCATCCATACATGTGAAATGCAAATTTGAATTCTGGGCTCGTTACCTCGTCAATTAAGATACATGGACTCTCGAGCAGTGCGAGCTGGCTTGCGCAGCCAGTAGCCTCTAAATACAAGTAATTCGTTGAGTCCGTTCCTGGATTGAAATCAACCGATGGCCCTGTTCCTCCTGATGGTGTGCCTCCGGCATCTACACGCCAGTCGATATCGTCTTCCCCACCATTTTGAACATTTCTCCAGTCTTTTAAATCACATGTTGTGACGCAGCTCGATGTTGCGCATCCATTATTTCCTTCAAAATCATCAAACCATGGAAAGCTCAATCCATTTGAAACCACAATGGCACTGTCACGGATTATTGAATCTGAACCGTTACCATTTGCGACCACTAGTTTAACCGAATAATAGCCTGTGTCTGATAGCACTATGCTCGGATTCATACTCGTATCGCTTGTGCCATTTACAAAGGTGACATTGCTGCTCGGGCTAATAACCCATAGTGTAGATGTGACTCCGTAGGCGGTGTTGTTGAATAAATCGATGGTATCTAGCGAGCAAACGTCTGTGCTGTCGACAGAAAGGTCCATAAAGGCAAGAGGATCTAATGTGCCAGGATCATACAAGTCGCTTTCCCAAAGTCCTCTTCCATAAGTAGCCGATCGAATTCGACTTCCTTGCCAGTTGCCTTGTGGGTGGTAAATCTCTAGTTCACGACTGCTAACGTTCGTCGGGAAATCATCAAAAAATGAAGTCCAATTGGATAGCGAATTATCTCGGTAATAGATACCTGCGTAGCCGCCAACATAAAGGCCGCCATTGCTTAGTGGATCTGCGATAATGGTGTTGTAGCTGAGGTTTGGCAAGTTCCCTGTATAGTTTGACCAACTCGTTCCTCCATTAACTGATTTCCAAATCAAATTCCCCCGCGAAATCCATAGTATGTCTTTATCGAATGGATCTGTTTCAACATCGCGAAGGGTTCCCGAACCGGGTAGTAAACTGGTAAGGTCTGTCCAAGATGGAGTAGTCGCATGTACATTATCTGTTCTGAAAAACTTGTTGTCACTGCGGATGGCAAACATTCGATTTCCATCAACTTTGCTTTGCCTCATCTGCCGCATGTTGCTTGAATTGGACCCAGCAAGGCTGTTTGATATTGGGGAGAAGTTTACCGAACTGGATTTTGCCGATGTCGTTTTCCAAATGTTCTTATATCCGATAAACATGATGTTCGGATTGTCCTTATCCAAAATATATGGAGTCACCCAGGCCCCACTTTCGGTAATGCCGTTTGTGTTGATCCCCGCAAATCCACCCATGTTGTAACCATTGTTTAATGAGCGAGCAATTCTTCCGTAATAGACGGATGCATACATCACGGCGTCATCCGAATAGTCAATGATGCATTCCATGCCATCGCCTCCACGTACCGTTCTAAAAAGCGTATCTGACCAGAGGGCCGTTCCGTTATCCTGGTATCCATTAATTACGTGCGCATGGGTTTGTTGGCTTACGCCAATCTTGTATAGTTGACCAATTCCAAGACCAGAACTTAACTCCGGCCAAGTTGCGCCATCATCGGCCGTGTAGTATATGCCTCCGTCATTACAGATATATAATTTGCCGCTGACAGGTGAGTATGAAAGCCAGTGCTGATCAGCATGCACGGATGCCGCAGTTGAGCTTCCAACCCAATGGGCAGAGCAATCCCAAGTGACTCCAGAGTTTGTTGATTTAAAGATGTTCACTCCACCCACATATACAATCGATGCGTCATCTGGATCAACCGCTACAGTTAAATCGTACCAGCCCTGACCGCCTGAGGAGCTCCCGTTTTCATTCCATCCTAAAATGTTTGGCGTCGTTGATTGAGTTGAAAAACTAACACCTGAGTTGCTCGACTTGTACAATCCACCAAATGCTGAACTAACCGAGCATAGCACATATACAACGTTTGCGTCATCTTCAGATACTCCAATAGAATATCGTTGCGGACTGGTTGGAAGACCACTTGTCACTTGAGTCCAAGTATCGCCACCATTGGTGCTTCTGTAAAAACCAGCTCCAGAACTCGTCTCGGTGGCATAGACCACGGTTGAGCTTCCTGGTTTGTACTTAATGTCTTTATAATTTGCTGAAGTCGATTCAAGTGTCCATGTTGAGCCGCCATTCTGCGTGCGATATACGCCACCGCTTGTAGCAGCAAGAATGTAAGAGGAATTAGAAGGGTGCATGATCATTGCGCCAACCGTTCTGTTTCCCATTCCTGAATTTGATTGGGTCCAATTTGTTCCACCATCGGTTGATTTGTACACACCACGGCTTGGTGAATCTCCTGCGTCTCGGTCTCCAGTTCCGATATACATCACATTGGTGTTTGTTGGATCGATCAGAATGCTCGATACCCCAAGTGTGGCCAGCTCATCTGTGTTAGAACTCCAAGTAATACCACCGTCGGTCGTTTTCCACAATCCACCAGCCGGTGCGCCAACCCAAAAAATATTCTCGTTGGTTGGGTGAAATCCGATGGTATTTAAGCGGCCATTTCCATTCGGTTGGCCTGTCCCGTTAACTGGTTTTGCAATTGGGCCAACTTCTTCCCACGCACCATTTTCAGACTCAATTCCCTGTGTGTTGGTTTGATTGTTCCAAATCTGCCAAGCTTCAAATGCTTCTGCCTGAGCTGTCAAATCTAAATAGGTTCCATCTAGATTAATTTGATCCTTTTTTAAATTCTCCCATCGCTTAAATACTTTCCATCCGTCCCCTCGCTGGCGTTCTCGACCCTCGAAATACATCTCAAACGCATGTTGCGTCTCGTAAAAATTCGCATCTGGATCTTGCATCATCTCTGCCCAAACTGGTACGTTGGCCGTGTCAGTTGTCTGGGCATTCGCTGAAATAATTAGGGATAGGGGAAGGATTGTGAGAAGGGAATATTTCATCATGCTAACAAATGTAGTACCCAACGCTCAGGCGCCTCCAATGCTCGTCGAAATTGTCAAAAAAAATGCCCGTCTCATGTATTCGAGGCGGGCAGATTCTTAGTCGTCTATGGTTACATGGCTCCAGTTTTCTCCGGACTTGATGCGATACAGTTGCATTTCAGAGATGTTGAACTGTTTCGCCAGAATTTTCAATCTTGTCTTTCTATTCGGATCGAAAATTTTACGCTTCAGTCTTTTTACCTGGGTAGCATTCAACTTATGACCCTTATACGGCTTTCGCTCTTTTCTGAGCTCTCGCGCTTTTAAAACGTTTGGGTTTTTCTGCTGATGCAGCTCCATCTCACGCTTGGTGGCCCACTTTAGATTGGTAACGTGATTATTCATCTTGTTGTAATCCAAGTGAATCACGTATCGATCATCTTCACGCTTCGGGTCAGCAAAATATGCGGCGACCAATTTGTGAATGAAAATCTGTTTGTTTTTGACAG
This sequence comes from Flavobacteriales bacterium UBA1993, assembly GCA_002336485.1. Lineage (GTDB taxonomy): Bacteria > Bacteroidota > Bacteroidia > Flavobacteriales_G > Salibacteraceae > SHAN690. Next base: position 24,212 of record DDCZ01000023.1, on the reverse strand, counting down.
TAACGTTGCCGTCTTCTCTTGTGAATTGTTTGTAGCGGAAAACCGGGTATCCGTCAACCAGACTACCCTTTAATACTTTTCCATCTTCTCTTTTGACACGATAGCTTACGATTCGTCCATAGTTGGAGATATCATATTTATTCCTCAGCTTGTCTTGGCTAAGATCCACCTTTTTCCATTCCTCGTCCCAATACGATTTGATCATGATGTAAATTAAATTTAGTTACGAACTCATACGGTCAATTTGGTTTAACTGCATTAGAGTTTTATTGATTTGGTTAGGTAAGTACGTATCAAATTTAATAAAGGGAATCGAGTAACCATAGAATTTATCATACCGCAGTAAGAGGATAGCCGCAATTCTTGAAATTCTATCTGGTTAAATCCCGACTTTCGCGCCGATGAAAAAGGAAGCGCCGAAGTCAATTACCAAAGCCGGATTTAAACGCGCACTGCGAATTTTTGAGTATGTGAAGCCATACAAAGCAAAGTTCACGCTTGGCTTGGTGTTTCTGCTGCTGTCGTCCGTGACATTTATGACCTTCCCAGGTTTAATCGGAAGATTGGTGGGTGGAGATGAAGTGAGTGATAGCCCGATTGACCGTTTCTTTAATTTGGAAAATATTGATCAGGTTGCCTTGCTCTTAATCGGTGCGTTTAGTTTACAAGCGCTTTTTTCATTTATGCGGATTTATCTATTCGCTGATGTTACCGAACGTGCCATAGCCAGCATCCGAAAGGATACATATCGGCACTTAGTTCGATTGCCTATGACATTTTTCTCTAGTCATAGGGTTGGCGAATTGAATAGCCGAATCAGCAACGATATAAGCCAGCTTCAGGATACGTTCATGACCACTTTGGCGGAGATGGTTAGGCAGACCATTACCATTGTATTTGGCATTTCACTCTTGTTTTTTTACAGCGTAGAGTTGACTCTGGTGATGCTCATTTCCCTCCCAGTCATGATGCTCGCAGCCTTCTTTTTTGGCAAGTTCATTCGAAAGCTAAGTAAGAAAACACAGGATGAATTGGCGGATTCTCAAGTTATTGTGGATGAAACCCTTCAGGGAATTCAGAGTGTAAAGTCATACACAAACGAACCCTTTGAGACAGCTCGATACAACGTGGTTGCAGAAAATGTGCGTAAGGTGGCAATGCTCGGTGCAAAGTGGAGGGGAGCCTTTGCTTCATTTATTATCCTTGGATTATTCGGGGCGATTGTTTTGGTGATTTGGTACGGCGTGCGCTTAAAAAACTCGGGAGAGATTGGTATGGACGTCCTTATGTCATTCATTCTTTACAGCGTTTTTGTCGGAGGTTCAATTGGTGGAGTAGCTGATATTTTCGGGAAAGTTCAGAAGGCCATCGGATCAACGGAGAATTTGTTCGACTTATTGGAAGAACCATTGGAGGAGGCTATCGAAGAAAGGCATGGTAGTGGGTCTCGCTCAGGCAAGTTTTCATTTAGCCAGGTTGCTTTTAGTTACCCTTCGAGGCCGGACAAACCTGTGCTTAGAGATGTTTCTTTTCAAGTCAATCAGGGCGAAAAGGTTGCTATCGTCGGCGCCAGTGGAGCTGGCAAGTCTACGATTGCCTCTTTGCTGCTTCGATTTTACTCGATCGATCAGGGAGAAATTCAAATCGACGGAATGCCGATCAATGACCTTTCAATAAATGAGACTCGATCAATGATGGCCCTCGTGCCTCAAGAAATCTTGCTTTTTGGAGGGACAATCTTTGAAAATATTCAATACGGCAAACCCGGAGCCACCAGAGTCGAAGTTGAAGCTGCAGCCCTTAAGGCCAACGCGATGGAGTTTATTCGGGGATTTCCAGAAGGTTTCGAGACCAAAGTTGGGGAGCGTGGAATCCAATTGAGTGGCGGACAACGTCAGCGTGTGGCAATTGCGCGCGCAATTTTGAAGGATCCTAAGGTGTTAATATTGGATGAAGCAACTTCTTCGTTAGACGCCGAAAATGAGCGCCATGTGCAGGATGCACTTGAGATACTTATGAAGGGAAGAACAAGCCTTATCATCGCGCATCGTTTGAGTACAATTCGGAGTGCCGATAAAATAGTAGTGCTGGAGCATGGTATAGTTCGTGAGTCCGGAACACATGACGAGCTTTTGAAGATTGAAAATGGCGTGTACAAAAACCTACACAATCTGCAAGACGCTAGTTAGCGTGAAGCAAGCGACGTTCTCTTAGGTATTGGAAGCGGTAGAGCCATCCGCACACCAGACCACCAAACGATTGTTCGAATGCCTGCCATCCTAGGTCTAAGGCAATGTATTTTAGGTCGATGATCGTATAAAAGCTTATTCCGAAAAGAAAGGCAACAGCATAAATGAACACCCCAGCAATGGCCCCGACTAACATTCCATACTTGAAGGAATCCTTGATTTTTTTGCCGACGTAAGTCAGGGTGGTGATAAAAAGGCCTATTCCCAAATAAACAAGCACGGATATTATTAGAAAGATGTCTAGCGGATAAGAGATCTTTAGGAAGTCATTAAGTATGAATCCATGCCAACCATAGGACAAAAGGAACATGGAGGCCGAACATGCCAGCCATGAGATAAAAAACTTTAAGTCTGGTTTTGGAATTATCTGATTCATGATGCTATCGCAAAGCTATTTCCCATCTCTTAATTATACGCCATAATTAACGATAGGGTTATTAACTTTCATATGTTTTCGATATAAAACTTGTTAGATCGATGAACTGTAAATCTTGGATGCTTTCGCATGGATGTTCGCGCTCGTCTTATTCATTGAAAGTTGAGCAATCCATCCAATTTTTAGCACCTTTGATCATCTGCATATGATAATTATTCCACGCCCACTTGTATTTCTTTTTGCCTTCGTTCTTTTCGCAACATCGTGTCGAAGAGATTTACAATTGGCCAGTTGGAATGTGGATCTCGTAGCGCCGATTGCTTATGGGGAGTTGAACTTTTCTGACTACGTAACCAGCGATAATTTGATTGCGGATAACGAGGAGTTGATTCACATTGTTGCCAGCGAAACCTTGGTTAGCCTAGGGTTAGATACCCTTATTGGGATTCCAGACTATAGTATTGATACTGGCTTTGTTATTCCTATTAGCATTACGTTTCCTCCTGGCGTTCCCTTCTTTGTTCAGAAAGAAGACACCAGACTAGAAGTTAAGGATGTTGAGCTAACATATGGGGTAATTCGCGAGTCGGAGATTGAGGTCTTTTTGGAAAACACCATAGACAAGCCCGTGTTGTTTCAGTATGCCATATACAGTGCAACGCTGAACGGCGATACGTTTTTTGTGGAAGAACGAATTGAGGCGAACGATACCATGACGAGAAGATATTCTCTCGAGGGATACGACTTAGACCTTCGCGGCGAATCAGGTACGGGTTACAACACTGTTGTGACTTTTATTCAGGCAATGATTCACCCGAGCGAAACGGAGAATCATAAATTCAATGCTGGGGATGAATTCAATATCAAAAATACCGTCAAGAATATTATCCCAGAGTACATTGAGGGATACTTTGGCAATCAATCTTTAAAGTTCGACGAAGATGAGAGTGTCAAGGTATTTGAAAAACTGCCCTTTAAATCAGTGAACGTTACAGAATATGATCTGGAACTCTTTATAGATAACGGCATCGGGGCTGACCTCAAGCTTTCCATTAATGAACTGACAGCATTTAATGGATCAACCTCAAAAGAGGTTGGGCTCGATCATTCAATTATCGGTTCGGATGAGTTTTTTACTCGAGCTGTTAACCTTTATGACGCAAACGATCCAGTTAGGCACGTGCAAAAAGCATTTTCCTTTACCGACGAGAATAGCAATCTGGATAAATTGCTCGAAAACCGACCTGATCGTTTTCTGTTCGATTTGTCGATTGAGGTAAACCCATTGGGAAATGTTTCTCTCGGAAACGATTTTGCATGGTACGGACATAACCTGAGCGCCATTATGAAGCTTGACTTGCCGCTCGTGATCTCTGTGAAAGGAGCGGAGTTTACAGACACAGCGGCGTTTACTTTTGAGTCGGGTCAATCTGCAAATACTACCAAGCGCATAAACTCAGGTCAACTCAACCTTTTTCTCGAAAACGGTTATCCATTCGGTGCAACGGTTCAGTTTTATCTAATGGATACGTTGGGTACCGTTTTAGACAGTCTGTTATTAGTGCCAACAAGCTTAGATGGTGCGCTTGAAAATGAACTCGGAATAGTGGAAGAATCAGTTAAAAGCGTGGTTGAAATCCCAGTAGATCAAGAACTGTTTTCCAATTTGGAAGGGGCTAGTTTTCTTAAGACAAATGTGCAATTGAATACCACGGGGCTCGATAGCATTCATATACGGTCAAATAGTCAAATCGGCTATAAGTTGACGGCCGATCTAAACGTCGCAACTCAATGATTCGGCATATCATTGTTTTTGTCATGCTGAGTTATGCTGCTACTACATACGCACAGGAACCAATATTGTCTTTTCAGTCAGAGTATGCCGGAAGAAACATGGTAGGAGCATACGGAGGTATTACAGCAACTTCATCCGATTTCTCGAATCGATTTGTGGGTTCACTAATTTCTGACGATCAACTTGAGCCGTCCTTAATTCTGGACCAGCTTTCAATTATGGATGCGGACCGGAACAAGCTCGGAATGGATTATGAATCGGGCGTTATTGGAAGTTGGAATGTGAAAAATGGGCCACACTCTTTATTGTTTAGAGCGTCAGATGGAGCGCATATTCACTTCTCGACCCCTAAGAATGCGATGGCACTTGTGTTCCAAGGAAATAAACCATTTGCAGGTGATACACTGGATTTTTCAAACATATCAGGATTAGGAATGCGATACCAACAGCTATCCATAGGCTGGTCTTATAACCAAGGTATTGGCGCTTCAATTTGGGCCATGGCAAGTTTTGTGAATGGGCAGCAAATGGCGGAAATTGACATTTCCCGTTCATGGCTTTATACAGGAACACTCGGAGATACATTGGGTGTTGGACTAACTGGGACGGGTTATTTGTCTGATACTTCACACGTGGGTTTTGCAAAGCCTAGTGGCATTGGTGGTGCGCTTGATTTTGGGTTAAATCGACAATTTCAAGGTGATTTTTCTGACTGGATCATGCGTGCCTCTGTTCAAAACCTAGGTATAATCGAGTGGAGTTCACGAACAATACAAGCAGACGTGGATACGAATCTCAATTGGTATGGAGTTGAGATTAATGATCTACTGGCAGCAGGCGAGCAGTTCGAAGGAACTGCCTTAGAAGATAGCTTAACCCGGGGGATCGACAATTCATTATCAAAGGGTAGGCATTATACCTGGCTTCCAGGTGCAGCGCAGGTTGACTTTGTTCAACTGAAAGACAAGGGATTAGAGTTAGGCGGTGGCGCAGTGGTTCGTTGGAATGCTGGTTACAATCCATTTGCTTATGGCCGAATTGGATATAGATTTAATACAGCTATCGCCTTACATAGCACAATCGGATATGGAGGTTATGGGGCATTCCAAATGGGAATTAGAGGCGGATATGTCTCTGAACATATTCACGCGGGTTTGGCCATAAATAATCTGGAGGCGCTAATCGTCCCTTCTCAATTTGCCGGAGGGAGTTTGAATTTTCACTTTAGTTATTTGTTTTAGATGAAGCGAATTCTGACAATACTATTTGTAATGACCAGTCTCGTTGGGATAGGGCAGGACACCATCTTTTTCAATAAAATCGGGACAAAGTATTCTGAGCGAGGTATACGAATGGAACCCATTGCAAATGGAGAGTTCTTGATCCTCGTAAATTCGGGCTATTCTGCCTCGGAGGCAAGCTCAAATGTTGATCTTGTTCGGATAGGTTGGGACGGAAATGTAAAGCATTCCACTTCTATAGGTTCTGAAGCTTCTGAAAGTGCACTTGATTTCGCAATAGCATCAGATTCAACCATTATCATTTCGGGTATTTCAAATGGTCTTCAAACTGGATATAATGGGTTCCTGTATTTTGTGAGAAACGACTCTTTAATAAAGGAGATCAATGTGTCGGGAGAAGCAGCGTGGAATGCATACGATGATTTGACCGTTTCGGATGATACTGTTTTTGTTGTACATGATTTTATTGATGATCCCAGCAGTACTCCAGTAATTGAAAAGTACTCCATTCAAGGCGACTTTTTCGAGCGACTGGTCCTGACTGATCTGCCAGGTTACAAATTTGAATCGATTAGCAGGGAGAAGTATGGGAGCGGGTTTTTGGCCACGGGTAGCGTTCTTGGGGATTCGTTAGATGGATTCATTATTCGGTTTAACCGCAACTTTAGCGTGGAATGGGAATATGTACTCGGGTTGTCTGGCGATGAGACATACGTAGACCTCGTAGAGACAAACGATTCGTCCATTATTGCAATTGGAAACTCGAGTAGTTTTAATGGTCCTGACTTTGATATTCTCGTGCAAAAGTTCACGAGTTTGGGCGTGTCAATGGATACAATTATTCAAGGCTACGGAATGAATGTAAACAACGGCGATGACCTTCCAACCGATATTGCGATCGATGAAGACACCGTATATATCACTGGCCACACAAACACTTTCGGTTTAGGGAAATCCGACGGATTCATAACTTTAATGACCATTAACCTCGGTCCAAAACAATTTTCCACAACGTTTGGAACCAAAAGTACAGATGAGTCGTTTCAAATAATTAAAACCACAAAGGGGCTCTGCGGAATAGGCAGTACCGATAACAAGACTAATGGACTCGACGATATTGTTTATTGGCGGCGTGAAGTCTTCAGCAACGACACTACTGTCATTGCGGATACGGCATATGCCTATGACCATAATCCATTATTGCTCACCGTTGAGTCATCAAACGCACCCGTTTCTGATGAGTTGAGGGTGTATTATTCTACTGATTTTGGTCTGCACGTTAACAATGGGGAAGCTGAAGTTGAATATGAACTGTTTGATGTAAGCGGTCAATCCGTTTATTCTAATCGAGGTAATAGTAGAGGTCGTATTGGGTCGTTGCCGACTGGAGTTTATATAATTCGAATCGCGAGTGGTCAATTCACTACTTCTCAAAAGGTGTTTATTCACTGATGTCGTCCAAATTATCGGATAGAGCCTTTGGTGTTTCGATTCTAATGCTTGTTGCGTTCCAAGCCATGTACTTAGATCTGGGCCATTTTTGGGATGAGTCTTGGGTATACGCTCCTGCAATTCGCACGATGGCCGCGGGCACACCCTCCATTCTTCCTGATGCCCTCTCGGTTGAGTTGAGTCGGGGACACCCATTACTTTTTCAATTTCTTGGAGGAATTTGGATGAAACTTTTTGGGGCAAGCAACATCAGCGCGCACACCTACGCGTTGGCCATTTCCGTGTCGTTGCTGATCATATTGTATTCCTTGGCGAAAAAATTGTTTGGCGCATCTGTGGCGCTAACTACAGCGCTGATAGTCATGGCCCAACCCATGTTTATGACCCAGTCCGCCATGTTATATCCCGAAATGCTTATGGCTCTGGGTTTAATTGTTGCCCTGAGTGGCTATCTCCAAAACAAAACATGGCTGTACTACATAGGTATGTTCATCGCCATTTATTCAAAAGAATCAGCACTTGTGTTTTTTGTAGCCTTCTTGGGTTGGGATGTTGTGCGTGTTCTCACAAGAGAATCAGCTAGCAAAACCTTAGTAAAGCATGCGTGGCCAGCGCTTTTTTTTCTTTCCCATCTCCTGCTGCAATACCTCTATCACGGATGGTTTTTGTTTCCAGAGCATACAGATCTAGTAACCTTAGAAATGAAGGATGTTCGTTTCAACGTTCGCAAGATCTATCGCATATTGTTTGAGGGGCAGTATCGAGGCTGGATGCTATACCCCGTTCTAGTTGGTGGTGCCTTTCTCTTCAAACTAAAAAAGTGGTGGATCAACCTGCTGGTTGTGCTGATCGGGTTTTCAGCGTATAAAGTTTTGATTTGGAAGTGGGTTGTGCCAACTTGGCTGTTTCCAATAATCTTACTTGCAGCCGTTTTTATTCCAATCGCGCTTTGGTTGAGGTTTCGTGAAAGACGGTCGTTTGGGATTATAGCGAACACAATTGGGTTAGGCTTCATTGTGACAATTGGGTTCGTAATCTTTTCGGCTATGAACTTTTTTACGCCGCGATATTTGCTCGCAAGTCTTATTCTTATCAGTCTTCTGACGGCCATAATTATTTGGAGTCAGAGATTCATGCCTACATGGTCGAAGTACTTAGTTTCAGTTTTCTGCATTGGACTCTCATTATTCGCAACATATGATTTAAGGACAATTGGCGATACGGATCTAGGAGTTCATGATGATCTTAAAAACCAGAAAATATCGATCGCTTGGATCACCGAAAACATTGATCGAGACGCTGATGTGTGCACGGATTTTGTGATGTCAAACTACTTAATCAATGAGTATGGGGGGCACGTTGGGGATTCGAATTTTATGCGTCGCTGGTTTCCTGACATATGCAAGGATTGCAAGAACGTTGATTACATAATAAAGTCTCCAACCGCTGTCTGCAATGGGACGGATAGTGGGGTGTTGGCTGGTTTTGAGCTTGTCTTTGAAAATACCATGGGACCATCAACGGTTCAGGTTTACAGGCGCGCTGAAAGCCGATAATATCTTAGCCTAGATGACTTGTGTGCTGTTTTTGACGCATCGCATCATGATTTGTGCGTTGAATGAACCAAATGTACGTGGCCTAAAATCAAATACTTCTAAGCTGGAGAAGAGCACCAACTATTTTTCGATGATGCGAAATTCAGTCCTTCTGTTTTGCTGGCGTCCTTCATCCGTTTCATTGGTGGCGATGGGTTCAGTCTGCCCATATCCTTTATAGGTAAGCCTGGCCTCGTCGATTCCTACACGCACCAAGAAGTCGCGTACGGCTTGAGCTCTATTTTGAGATAATACCTGGTTTGCTCCTGCATTGCCTTGATTGTCTGTGTGGCCGGCGATTTCTATTTTCAGTTCGGGGTTCGATTTTAATAGTTGCGCCAGTCGGTCTAGCTCTGTTTTTGATTTGGGTTTCAATTCAAATTTATCCGAATCAAAAAACACGTTTTTCAGCACCACTGCGCTACCTGTAACCATTGGTTGTAGCTCGATATTCTTCTTGTAATGTGACAACGACTTGGAGAAATCCAACTCAAAGTTTTCACTGTGGAATAAATAACCATCATGTTCTGCGGATAAGGCATATTGCTCGCTTGCCGGAAGCACAACTAGGAAGTCGCCTGTTTTTTTATCGGCAAGTGCTTGAACTACAGTGTCACCCGAATTTAGGTCTATCAATTGAAAGAATGCTTCAAGTGGCTTACCAGTGCCCGCATCCTTTATTTTACCTTTTAAGTAGGTGATTTTTTGCGGCTTTGCTGATTCTGGAAGCTTTAGTTTGTAGAGATCCATTCCACCAACTCCACCCTCGCGATCGCTGGCTATGATGGCGTAATCTCCGGAAGCAGAAACATGAAAACTATTTTCATGATCGGAGGTGTTAATTGGATAACCCAGATTTTCTGGATCGCCCCAGCTTCCGTCGGGTTGTCTTCGGCTAATGAATATGTCCATCTTTCCTAGGCCGATATGACCGTCAGATGAAAAATATAAAGTTTGATTATCTGGGTGAATGAACACAGATTCTTCGCCGCCATCTGAGTTGATGTTTTTTGGAAGTGGTTTGGCTTGTGACCACCTGCCATTTACCATTTCACTCACGTAAATATCAGTGTGCTGATCGCCGTATCGATCATACTTCCCACGGATAAAATAGATTGTCTTTCCATCGCTTGAAAATGATGGTTGACTTTCCCAATGCTTTGAGTTTATAGTCGATCCCATATTAACGGGCTTCGACCATCTGGTTCCCTGCCGCACGCTCACAAATAAATCGCATCGACCAAATCCCTTTTTGTCTGGACCATACGAGCCCATGTCTCCGAGGTCGCACGCGGTGAAAATCAGGTATTTCCCATCAGGCGAGAGGGTAGGGGCGCCCTCATTAAACTGCGTGTTTAAAGGTCCTCCTGGGTTATATGATTGCCCCCAGGTGTCGTTTTCCGTTTTTTCTGAAAAGAAAAAATCCTCATTTCTATCATTTAGAAAATACGTACCCCTTTCTACAGGGACTGCCCTGGTGAACATAAGCAATCCTTCATCTGCAGTTAATGCCGGGAAGTATTCGTCATGTTCGGAGTTTACATTCTCACCGAGGTTCGAAATGTCGTATTCCACGGGATTCTTCATTGCCCATTCTGCATACTCGCAACTTGCGGCGCCCAACTTTGCCGCCTGATAGTTTGATGATTCCGGCGGTGCGATTTTTAAATATTGTAAATAAAGTGGAAGTGCGAGACTATAATTAGAACCATGATGCTCTAATGCTGCGAGAATGAGAATCAGGTTGGGGCTGTAGTTTGGGTTTTTTTCAATTACACGTTTAGTCCATTCCTTAGATTCATCAAGGCGGTTCATTTTAATGTACACCTCTGCCAAAAGGTTCATCGCATCTAAATAATTATCATCTCGTTCAATCGCCGAAGTAAGCTTGATTTCAGCTCCTTCCCATCGATTCCATCTATAGTCTTCCTTCGCAAGGTCGTAAAGCTTTTGAGCTTTTTTGTCGCTAGTGGTTCCATCCTGTGCCCACCCTAATCCCGCAGAAAAAAGTAGCAGAAGAGTTAAAAGAATTCTCATGGTATGTTAATGTATTTATGTGCCTGGATCGAGATTTTCCATCTTGGATTGAGTTTAATGTAATCTACGATCAGTGGCATTGCCTTTTCACGGTTATCCCATTCAGGTTGCAGATATAACTCACAATTTCCTGATACCGTTTTAGCGTGTTCTTCAGCAAATTGAAAATCACTTCGATTGTAAATGATCACTTTCAATTCCGATGCCAACATTCCAAATCCATTTACCGGCGACTTGAATTTTTTCGGTGAAAATGTAATCCAGTCCCATGTGCCTGTCAAAGGATGGGCTCCGCTGGTTTCGATATGTCTTTGAATATTGTTTTCACCGAGAACCTCGGTTAAGGGTTCTAAATTGTGCATGGTCGGTTCGCCACCTGTGACCACCACGATGTTGGCATTTGAGGAAAGGGCGTCGTCGGTTAGTGATTGTACGGACTCGCTAGGATGTGCGTCAATTGGCCAACTTTCTTTTACGTCACACCAATGACAGCCCACATCACATCCCCCAAGGCGAACGAAATAACTTAGCGTTCCAGCAAACTTTCCCTCGCCTTGAAGGGTGGTGAACTTTTCCATTACAGGGAACATTGATTCTCTTGCGGATTTCGACTTCATTTCTGGCGCGAAGATAACTTCATTCATGGTAGAGAGTTGTCAGCTTAAAGTTTGGACCTAACTTTGCGATCTATGCCAGACCTAACCCAAACCGACCTGACCCCAGAAATCCAAGATCAACTTGAACTGTTTCAAAAGGGCACTCAGCATGTGAAATTACTGCGAGCGGCCATGGCTGGTAAAGGTATCCATGCCTTTAATAGGGAAAGAAGGCTAGATCTTGTGGATACGTATCGTACTGAAATGCCAAAGCATTCGGTAGTTAAGTTTGTGCCTGCATCTGGTGCGGCAACGAGAATGTTCGGGAAGATGTACACCTGGGTTGGGGCTCCACCAGCAAACAGAAAAGAGATCAATAAATTCTTCAAGGAGATTACTCGATTTGCCTTTTTTGAAGAATGGGCTCGATGTGCAGAAGCGAACGGAATTGACACGTACGAAGGTGGCTTAGACTCCAAGGTTAAATGGTTGAAACTTTTATTGAACGGAGATCTGGGGTATGCGAAAATGCCAAAGGGTCTCATTCCCTTTCACTTCAGTGAAAAGCTGGAGACTCCTGTGGAAGCGCACTTAAACGAAGCGCTGTTGTATGGCAATGGAGTTGGAGGCCCTGAGGTGCATTTCACGATAAACAAAAATTTCGAGCCTCAATTCCAAGCAATGGTCGATACGTTCAACGCTGGCTTAACTAACCAAGAAGTTCGGGCAACGTATTCTTACCAAGATTCAAAAACCGATACTATTGCTGTTCAGACTAATGGAGATCCGCTGACGGATGAAAGTGGTCAATTTGTAATGCGTCCCGGTGGTCATGGTGCATTGATTCATAACCTGAATAAAATTGAGGCAGATGTTGTTTTCATAAAGAATGTTGACAATACGGGGCACCCAAGATTGATGTCCGATACAGTTCGGAGTAAAGAGCTCATCGGTGGAACTTTGCTTGACATCCGTCGTGAGCTAATTGCGCTAAATAAGCAGGTTTCTAAGGGATTGGTCGATGCCGTAACGATCGATCAGGTAAGAGATAAATGGAATTTGAGAGTGCCTCGAGACTATTTAAAGCTTAAGGAATACCTACGACGCCCGGTTCGTGTATGCGGAATGGTTAAAAACGAAGGCGAGCCAGGTGGGGGGCCATTTTGGTGCTTAGATAAGTTCACTGGCGAGAGTTTGCAGATTATCGAACAATCTCAAGTTGATACTTCGCAGATGCGTCAAGAAATGATTTTGAATTCAGCAACACACTTTAATCCAGTTGATTTAGTTTGTTCGATTCGAGACTTGGATGGAAATAAAATTGACCTCCTAGAGTTTGTAAACCACGATCAATATTTCATTTCTGAAAAATCTGTGGCAGATCAAAAAATCAAAGCGCTCGAATGGCCTGGATTGTGGAATGGCGCCATGGCAAATTGGATTACAGTATTCGTGGAGGTGCCAAGTTCGACATTCAATCCTGTCAAAGAATTGGAAGATCTTCTCCGCCCAGCACATTTAGCAGGTTAATTTGATGACCTATCCTGTTGAAATTGAGTGTATTTAACCAATTGTTAAACACATTAATTCTTAATTTTACGAGTTAGAGGCATCCTTTTAAAGGTTGCGCTGTCTATAGATTGAGATAAACATGGTTATTATGAAGTTGAAGTATTCTTTTGTCCTGGTTTTGCTAGCATTTTTTGTAGTTGGGTTTTCCAATTCAACGATTGCTCAAATCCCTAGTGACGCAGCCATCCTGCCATATCAAGTGGATGAGGTTACCAATATTATTAAGGAACGATTCGAGGCTCCACATGAAACCAATGAGTATATCCAGTTTCTCGTTGAAGAGGATGATTTTCCGGCCATCGCGCCAAATGTTCCAATGAGTTCAGAGTTAACCGAAGAGTTAACAGAATGGGTGACAACTCATCCTGCCGCGATTGAGCAATTGCTTATACGTGCAAAAAAGAACTATGATAAATACTTCAATCCAGCATTGATTAAGTAGAATCTAGATTAAGAAAAATGAAAAAATTTATTTCCATACTGGTTCAATCAAGATTCAAAGTGCTGTTAGCCTTAATGGCGGCATTCTTTGCGATTGACGGCATTTCTCAAGTGCCTTTTAGCCCAGGAGCACAGATTACGTCATACACGGCCAATAGGGTTAGAGGATATCACTTCACTGCCCAATCGGCTTTTAGAATATGTGAAGTGTATGTGCCTAATTCCATGAATAATAACATGTGGCATGTGGAGATTGTGAAATTTAATAGCAGCACAGCCCCGCCGGCATTTCCCGCTACAACAAATGCGTTTGTTAGCCAGTTTTATGCTGACAGTGTAACGGGCAATAATTCCATCACTTGCAACGTGGTTGTCGCCTCCGGTGATGTAATTGGGATCTACGGAAGTCGCAGTACTTCTGTGGGAACGACGATGGCGAATAGCTACGACAGCCCGAACTTTGTCACGAGCATCTTGGGTAACAATACCACACTTAGAAGAAGCGGAATGCAATTCCCGCTGAATAATCAACAAATGCACAACATTTGGTCGGAGGTTAGCTACAACACTAGCCGAATTATTGGTTATCACAGCTGTTGTCCACTACCACCGAAGCCGCAGGGCCCATTCAACGGGCCAACCCAAATCTGTCAGGGAGATACGGTGACATGGTGGATACCATTAGACTCAATTGCCGAAGATTATTCTTGGACGGTTCCTGTGGGCGATTCAATTGTCGCAAACCAGGGAGATACTATGATAACTGTTGCGATTGGCCCAAATTCAACGGGTGGTCAAATTTGTGTAGAGCTTGAAGATTCCTGCACATGGAGCGGTGATACGTGTTTCACCTACACAATCAATCAACCAACAACGCCAAGCAGTATTACAGGCTTGACTTCTGTTTGTCAGAACAACAGTGAATGGTATAGTGTGGTCGCCGCTAACGGAATTCTAGAGTATGATTGGTCCATTACCAATGCAACTTTGTTGTCGAATGAGGATAGCAACGCAATTAATGTATCGTTCTCCGTTGGAAACGCTGAAATCTGTGTTCGAGTTAAGGATTCGTGTGCATGGAGCGATTCTACTTGTATTACGGTGAATACCATGACTCTACCGAACGTAGCGAATGCCGGCCCAGACCGAACGGTTTGTTCAGATCATAAGGCACAACTAGCAGCGAACGCAGCCAATATAGGATCGGGTGAATGGACAGTTGTAAGTTCTCCAGGACCGGGAACATTCAGTGATTCAACCGCACATAATTCGACTTACTTGTCAAGTGTTCCTGGAACACACATTCTTCAATGGACTGTTTCAGCAGGAGGTTGCCCTTCTACCTCTGATCAAATGATCGTGACAATCAATATTACGCCAACAGCTGGGTTTAGTACTGTAAACGTATGTGAAGGTGGGCCAGTTCCATTTAACGATCAGAGTACCGGAAATGGAGCAACAATAAATTCATGGCTATGGGATATGGATGGAGATTTAGTGAATAATCACGTTGTTCAGAATCCGATTCATCAGTATTTAAACTCAGGAACATACTCAGTTCGGTTAATAGCGAATGTTCAGGGCTGTGCGGATACTCTTTTTAAAGATGTCTATGTAAACCCAGTGCCGGATATGGATATTTCTGCAGACAATGTTTGTTTCAATGAGGTTATGTCCTTTAATAATGCGAATTCGGTGGCCACAGGAGCTATTGCAACCACGACATGGGATTTTGGAGATGGTACACCGGCGGTTAGTGCCACTAACGTTTCTCATTTGTATCAAGATCCTGGATTTTATACAGTTACATGTAATACCGTCTCAGATAGTACGTGCGAAAGCTCTCAGCAAATAGATGTAAGAGTCTACCATTTGCCTAAGGCCGATTTTGTAGTTGACAATTCGTGTCAATATCAAACTTCAGTATTTTCAGATAAGAGTACAGTAACTGGCGCCGACGTTGATGCATGGACATGGACCTTTGGAGATGGAGGCGATTCTAGCATTATTCAAGATCCTTCACATGACTACAATATCAATGGGTTTGTGCCAGTTCACTTGCAGGTTTGGTCGTCACAAGGCTGTTTTGACGACAGTATTGGCTACATAGAGATTTATCCAACACCGGTAAGTGAGTTTAACTTTACAAATAAGGTGTGTCTGGGAGATACATTGGACTTAGATGCTGTTTCGCATATTGCATATGGTGCTATGACCCAATATGATTGGCAAGTAGATTCGACTTGGTTTTACAATGGCAAAGAAGTCTTCCATATGTTCGACGCGGTTGGTGACTATAGTGTGCGATTAACCACAACATCGGAAAAGGGATGTGAAAGTTCTATTCTTAAATCAGTACCGGTTTATGAAATCCCAAAGGCAGATTTCTATTTCACAGATGGATGTGAAGACAATAAAGTTCAATTTACGGATACTACCTTCTTTCTCGAGCCAGTAATGAAATATGAGTGGGATTTTGGCGACAGCACCGTTTTAGCGGATGAGCATAATCCTGAGCATGTTTTCGAAGACTTTGGCTTGTACGATGTGTCATTATATGTCGAGTCTTTTAGAGGTTGTACATCGCTGATTGAGCATCCAATTAAGATTTACGAGCGACTAATTCCGCGTTTCGACGCAACCCCAGATAGCGGCTGTTCGCCACTAACGGTTTCGTTTATTGACAGCACAGCGAGTGAGTCAGGGGTGTCATGGGAGCGAAGCTGGGTATTCGGAGATGGAAATACGCGCTTGGATACTGCAGAAAATATCTATTTGAATTATTCTGGAAAACACCTGAGTTACGATGTCACCCTCAAAGTGCTCACCGAGGAGAATTGTTACTCCGAAGTTACCAAGGATAGCATAGTTTATGTAGTGCCTCAGCCGGCGGCTTCATTTCAGCACACACCAGAAGATCTTCTAACCTTGTCAACCAAACGACCAGTAGCTCAGTTTATCAATACTTCTAGCCAAGCGAACAGATACGTTTGGAGCTTTGGCGATGAAGAGAAATCTTCAGAACACAATCCTTTTCACGAATGGGCCGAGGCTGGAGATTATGAAGTGGTTATGATTGCGCGCAACATCTATGGTTGCACGGATACGACCAAAACCGATGTGAACGTTCACCATGTCAATGTTCCTTATATACCAAGTGCATTCACGCCAAATGGAGATGGTAAAAACGAATTTTTCTTTGTCGCCGGTCTCGAGGATATTACAGAGATGGATATGGCTATATATGATCGATGGGGAACTGCGATCTATGAAACAAACGGGTTGGATGCTTCGTGGGATGGCAGAAACAACCAGAATAAGATAATTCAGCAAGGACTTTATTTCTACAAAATCAGATACACTGATAAAACGGGCGAAGTGTTCGAACACTTTGGTAGCGTTTCAGTATTAGGAATTGAATAAGATGAGAAAGTATTTCTACATAGTAACAGTTGCGTTGTTGGTCTTCGCACCATTTAGTGGCCTCAAGTCACAATGTGCAAGCCCTATCAACACCATTATGAACTATAATAATGGGCAAGATGGAAACATGTTTAATGTTACCGCAATCAACAACATATTCCTAGACTCGGTCTGGTGTAATTTTGATGCTGGCACGATTCAAGAAGTTGAAATTTGGTGGAGATCTGGCACTGTGGTCGGAAACGCAAATGCCGCAACAGGCTGGACAATGATTGACAGCGTTGTCAACCTTACATCGGCTGGGGTAAACAACTTCACTCACGTGCCAATTTGGATGAATCTTTATGTCCCTGCAGGACAGACAGTTGGGCTGTATGTCACGCGTGCATTTGTGGGTTCTGCTGGTCCCTATATGAGATACACAAACGGTACAGGTACGGCTGGAAATGCATACGTAACTAATGCAGATTTAAGCCTTTCTGTTGCGTACGGCAAGGATTACCCTTTTGGAACAAGTTTTAACCCTAGAATATGGAATGGTAGACTTTTTTATCACTGTTGCCCTCCTCCTCCGGCCATTCAAATGGCTGCGGCTCCAACGCAACTATGTTCGTCTGATACGTTTACCTACAGTGTTATTCCTTACGCTTTCGCAGAATCATATACATGGTCGGTAGGAGGTTCTGGAAACATAGTTGGTGCGAACAATGACAGTTCGTCTGTACAGATAGTCTTCAATGGTAACTTAGTTAATGATACCGTTTGCGTCACACTAGAAGATTCATGCTCGAGTATTGATACATGTATTGCAGTTACAATTAACCCACCTACGGCGGATGCAGGACCGGATACATCAATTTGTTCGACAACATATCAGCTTCAGGGAAATAATGGACTTGGAGCATGGTCAGTAGTTGGTGGGTCTGGAACCTTTACCAATGCAAATGCTTACGATTCAGAGGTAGCCGGTTTGGCTCCTGGGGTGAATACACTCCGATGGTCTGTAGGTAATGCCAATTGCGATACAGTCTTTGATGAGGTTAATATCACAGTAAACCCAATACCTGTTGCACAAATGATCTTGAATGATGGTTGTGCTGATAATCAAATCACGTTTGTAGATAATAGTTACGCTCTAGGAGGAAACATTATTGATTGGGATTGGGACGTAGATGGTGACGGAACCTTTGATTATTCAACGAATCAATTTCAACATACCTATACTGTTCCAAACGTTTATCTGTGTACACTGATTACCACGGCTAACCTTGGATGTAAGGACACTGTGATCGATTCTGTGTTCGTTTATCCTAATCCTGTAGTTGACTTTAGTTATGACCCAGATTGTGAAGGCTCTCCAATGGCATTTACAGATTTAACTACAATATCTTCCGGTAATCTTGATACATGGGAATGGCAATTTGGAGATGGTTCTTCACCTAGCGGGGCACAAGATCCTGCCCATGTTTATCCGCAGGATGGACTATATGTTGTGACTTTAACGGTAACCAGTGACTTCGGGTGTGCTATAATTCTCGAAGACACGGTAGAAGTGTTCAGTATACCGGATGTAGATTTTATATCACCAAACGTTTGCTCGAATGATACTGCGGCCTATACAGATATTTCTGTGTCCACTCAGGGTAACCTTAATTATTGGGAGTGGGACTTTGGAGATGGTACACCGCCGCTATACACCCAAAATGCAGAACATGAGTATAGCATTCATGGCACATACAACGTTAAATTGCTTGTTGGTACCGATAAAGGTTGTACAAACATTGTGGTGAAACCACTTGACATTTATCCAGTGCCTGTTCCTTACTTCACCCAGAATGGAGAATGCGAAGAACAAACGGTGCGCTTTAAAGATTCTTCAGTACTCGACAATATGTTTAGTTCCACTTTAGTGCAGTGGGATTGGGAATTTGGTGATGGGAAAGTCGCTAGCAACGAAAGAGTAGGAAACTTTTATCAGGAACCAGGACCATACATCTTAGCTCATACTCCATTCTCGAATCATGGTTGTCATACTACTGTTGAGACTGAGATCCTAATTCGTCCTCGTCCAAAAGCAAAGATTTTGGTAATGGATGACCACGTTTGTGCGGAAACTCCGATTAGATACAGAGATGAGACCTACTTTGATTATACATATGATACCACGGGTGTCATTGATTGGCAGTGGTTCTTTGGCGACGGAAATGAATCGAACGAGCAGCACCCAACAAATACGTTTGCCAAGGGAGGAACTTACCAGGCAAGCCTGATTGTGGAAACACAGTATAAGTGTATTGATAGCATTGTGCGAAACGCAGTCGTTTACCATAACCCTGTTGCCGACTTTGTGGCGGACACACTGGAAGGATGTAGCCCTCATTGTGTTACGTTTATTGATAAATCACAGGTTGCGGTTGACCCAGACAAGCTTGGATATAGTTGGTACTTTGGAGATGATGATACTGGTTCAGACGTTAATCCGACACATTGTTATTCGGTCGAGGATGGACAAGATTATTATGAATTTGCAGTGGGACTAAAAGTGACAACCCTTGAAGGTTGTTATGACAGCACTCGGCTTAAAGAAAACGTCGTGATTTATTCAAATCCAATCGCCGACTTTGATCTTGGCGCTGAAGTATACAGCTTACTTGATCCAGTAGTTGAGATTACAAATTACTCTGAAGGTGGAGTGAACTGGTTGTGGCATTTTGGCGATAGCACTTCAAGTACAAAGCGCGACCCAATTAATCATGAATATGCGAACTCAGGTAGGTATCAAGTTTCCTTGTATACAGAGTCTGATTACGGTTGCAATGCTATGCTAATTAAGGGCGTAGATATCGACTATCATCAGACCTTGTTTGTGCCTAAGAGCTTCTCACCAAACGCCGATGGAATCAACGATTACTTTGAGGTTAAGGGAGAAGATTTAGAGTTTGTCCGACTATGGGTTTATGATAGATGGGGGCATGAGGTGTTTTTTGGTGAAAACGAAAATGCACGATGGGATGGCCTTTACCAAGGTCGAGTTATGCAAATTGGATCCTATGCTTATGCAGTTGAATACAAGCAGACAAATAGAATTAAAGAAAAGATTTACGGAAACTTCGTGATATCAAAAGCTAAAGATCAATGAGAGTAATTATCACACTTTGTATCGCTGTCATGGCCTGTGCCTTTCAAGCCCAAGCTCAGCAGCAGAAATACGATCATCCAGATGTGGCACCAACTACGTCATATGATCCTCTAGACGTCTGGAACGAATGGAAAGTCTGGTATGCAAATCCGACTGAAAATACGTCTTATGTTCAGGAATTCATGACTCAATATGAAGTTCCTCAGAAAGGAATGAAAAACCTAAGCCGTGAAGAAACATGGTATTGGTGGATATCCAATAACGAGGATGCTATCGAGTCCTATTATAAAATGAAAGAAGACGCCCTCGATTAAACACGGGAATATCTCTAAAGATTTAAATCCTCAATGATTAGTTCAATCTTATCGTTGAGGATTTTTTCTTGCGCCATATAATTTAAACTGGGGTTCCAATCTGCTCGTAAGCTGAAGTAAAATTTAATCTTTGGTTCGGTGCCTGAAGGACGTGCTGAAATCTTGCTTCCGCTCTCCGTATAGAATTGCAACACGTTCGACGTGGGTAAGTCGAGCGTGGATTGTTTCCCCGTAATTAGATCTCGGGATGTTCCTACTTTAATGTCATCCACTTGGCAAACAGTCTCGCCCGCAAGTGTTTTTGGCGACTCTGACCTCAAACGATCCATAATAGCAGATATTTCTCGAGCCCCATGGATTCCTTTTTTGGTAATGCTAATCAGGTGTTCCGTATACAATCCGTGTCGTTCATAGATAGAGCAAAGCCGTTCGAATGCACTACTGCCATTTGCCTTCAATTCAGCAGCCATATCACAAAACAAGAGCGTTGATGTAAGCGCGTCCTTATCGCGAACAAAGTCGCCGATCATGTAACCATAGCTCTCTTCTCCACCCCCAATGAATTTTTTTAATCCTTCATTGTTCCGTATTAACGAGGCGATATGCTTAAACCCCGTCAAACACACTTCTGAGTCGACATTGTAGTGCTTTGCTACATCGCCAAAGAGCTCGCTGCTCACAATGGTGTATGCGATAAACTCATTGCCTTTCAGTTCTGTTTTGTCGAGCAAATAGTCGGTCAATAAAACCCCACATTGATTCCCATTTAGAAGTTGCATCTCACCTTTGTCATTGCGAATTGCTACTCCGAGTCGATCACTATCAGGATCGGTGCCAACCACCATATCAGCGCTAATTGCATCTGCCTTTTTTAATGCTAGATCAAGGGCTGCGCGTTCCTCTGGATTGGGACTCTCCACGGTTGGGAAGTTCCCGTCTGGAATAGCCTGCTCTTCAACGATATGAACATCCGTATATCCAGCTTGATTTAGTAGCTCGGGCATAACCGTAATCGACGTGCCATGCAGTGATGTGAAAACAATTTTTAGTGGATCTGATTTGGTGGTCTTTCGCTGTTCTATGGATGTCTGAATGAAAGCCTTATCAATTTCAGATTCAATAAATGTTATGTTCTCCGCATTGGAGTCAAATTTGATTTGATCTAGAGATTGTATCGCATTGACTTCCCCTATAATGCCGGCATCATGGGGATGAACAATTTGAGCGCCGTCTTCCCAATAAACTTTATATCCATTGTATTCGGGTGGATTATGCGAAGCGGTGATGACGATTCCGCTTTGACATCCTAAGTGACGAACGGCGAATGATAGTTCAGGGGTAGGGCGCAAGGCGCTAAATAGGTATGCATGTATGCCATTCGCCGAAAAAATATCCGCGACCAATTGCCCAAACTCCTTGCTGTTGTTTCTGCAGTCGTATGCGATCACCACCTTGATGGCTTGATCTGCAAACTGCTTGTTTAAATAATTAGACAAACCTTGTGTAGCCATACCTAAGGTGTACCTGTTCACACGATTAGAGCCTATACCCATTACTCCACGCATTCCTCCGGTTCCAAATTCCAAGTTTTTGTGAAACGCATCCTCGAGAAGGGAGGCGTCTCCGTCAAGTAATTGCTTAATCTCAAACTTCGAGTTTTCATCTAAGTTTTGATTAATCCAGTTCTCGGCAGTTTCTTTCGCAGTCATAATGGGCTATTAAATCGACTGCAAATGTACATTCTCGACCGACGATTTCTACACAGACGATTCGGTTTGTCGGTTGAAATCTCGATCAAGGTCTAGGGAATTTGATTAACCTTCCTCCGTACTTTTGCCAAAAATCTACCATGAATAAGTTATATCCACTGGGTTTTGCCCTTCTAGCGGCAATTACTCTTTTTAATTGTACGGGATCATCGGAGCAAAAAGAGGTCGTTCAAAACCAAGACTCTTTGCTTCAAGTCCAAAAAGATTCGCTTTTAGATTTATTCAAAAGTGAGTTGGAATCAATTGCCTCCAAGGTCAATGAAGTAAGCACGTCAAACGGCATATTTAAGCTTGACACAAGCGAGAATGTTTTGCTTAGTAAGGAAACCATCATTGACCAAGTTGAGAGTCTGGACAACTTGCTGGAAGCAAACCAAAAGCAACTGGCTGATCTTTATGCAAGAATGAAGGATAGCAAGGTGGCGAATGAAAAGCTAGAGGGCCGAATCAGCGGAATGCTGGACCGCATTGCTCAAAAAGAGGAGCAGGTCAGCGAATTAATGAAACTACTAGCAAATAAGGATATTCAGATAGATGAGATATTAAGCACGATGGATAGCATGCGCGTCAACAACATTGAGCTGACCGAGGAGGTAATAAAAATGGATGAAGAATTACACTCGGTATACTACACGGTAGGTGATGCAAAGGAGCTGAAGAAGAATGGAGTCGTTACTAAGGAAGGCGGAATTTTAGGCGTTGGTAGTTCAAAAAAATTGGATGTATCTAAGCTGGATCGATCGTTATTCAAAGAGGTAGATCAACGAGATTTAATAAGTATTCCATTATATTCCAAAAAAGCTAAGGTGATTACAAACCATCCGGAGTCTTCCTATGAGTTTGTGCTGGATCAAAACGAGACAGTGGAGTCAATAAAGATTTTAGACCGAAAAGCATTTTGGGAAGTAACTGATTACTTGGTTGTTGAGGTCAGTAATTAATTCATACGTCTTTATACAGCATTCGGCGAACGGATATAGGTTATCGTCTTGAACTGTAAACCATTTGGTAGCAATTGCGTCTTACTAACAATAAGACGTTTGTTATGGGTTTGTTTAGATTTTTTAAGTATCGTTATTTAGTTAAGAACAGAAAGCGACATTATGCCTCGCTTGCACTCTCACTGGCTCTGGCTCATGCCTCCTTTGGAGCGGTCAAGTATCGGTCTATTGGTAATGGGATAGCGGATATTTCATTGGCATTAAATGAGAACCAAAAGTTTGTTCTGGATCTACAAAAAGCCGAGGATCAAAAGAAGATGATACTGAAAGGCAATTGGACCGTTGAGGAGGACAGCTTTGTCTTGAAGTTTAAGCGATCAAAACGACATGTACGCGACTTATTTGGAAGTAACTCGGGCTTTAATAAGTCTGTTAGAGTCGAAGACGAAAAGACAATACGATTCCCTCTTGGAAAAGCTGGCTTAACGATTCTAGGTATTTACTGCCCTAAGGAATTGGTTTAATCCGATTCGTCGGGCTTGTAGCCGACAAACATATTTATCCAAACCATTCGACCTATTCTAAAGGTAATTGGAGCCAATCCAATGATACCTGCGCTAATAGCTGCAAGGTAGTGCCACTTTTCCCAGGAACCTGAAATCATCATTATTGCTGCGATTGTAAGCGCAATGCCGATGGTGATGCCATAGTTAACGTACATGGCCCCATAAAAAAAGGAAGGTTCTAGTTGATATCGCTGCCCACAATTTGAGCAGCCGTCGTGCATGTCCCAGATATTTTTCAAGATATAAGGATTGCGTTTCTCAAACATATCGCCCTCGTGGCATCTAGGGCATTTTTGACCTAAAATAGAATACAGTTTTGATCCTTTTTTCACGCTAAATGTTTTGGCGAATGTCAGACTAAATGTTCATTCAATCTGTGATTTTGGGCACTAATTATTGGTTACAATGAAGTTAGCGTATTGCACCTTTTCCATCAAGGCATCCTGGTTATGAATTGTAATGAGATACGTTCCCGAGGGCCATGTACTAACATCGATTTGTACCGTCTCTCGTGGTGTTTGCATATCGAACATGTGTTCACCTTGAAACGTGAAAACCTTAATTTTTAATTGCTGCCTAGAAGGGTTCGAGCGTATCAAATTGACTTTGTTGCTAGTTGGGTTTGGGAATAAAAGGAAGTCGCCTTCTATGGAGTAATAGTCGATATGGATTATTCTTGATAACCCGTTAAACCCCAGTTCCAATC
>DDCZ01000030.1 GCA_002336485.1 Flavobacteriales bacterium UBA1993 | reverse complement strand
GGTTCGAGTCCATGTGGGACCACGTAAATCAAGCGCCTCACATAGACATGGCGCTTTTTTAATCGCCCAAGTTTTCTACTACACAAAGTCCTGATTATCCGATGATTCGTATCTTCGGTAAAACCCATATATCCAATGAAGGGCCTAACTGTTACAATCTTACTCTGGCTTGCAACATTTGCAGGCATAAGCCAATTGGCTTTTGAGTGGGAGAGTGTTTTTGAAAATACACGACCTATTGACCTTCATGTTGATGATATGGGTAATGCATACATCATTGCAAATTATGATGGTGGCTCGGGAAGAGCACTTCGGATCCAGAAAGTAACAACAGCAGGCGAACCAGATTGGACGTATGACTATTCAAGTCCACTATGGCCCTGGTCAGAATGGTATACCGCGAAAATCCTAAAGAATAATCGTGGCGATATTGTGTTTGCAGCATCTCAACCTGGGAAAATAGTCGTAGGAAAGCTCTCAAAAAATGGAGACGAACTATGGCGAATTGACTCTCTTGACATTGGGACGAGTGTCGGTGGACTAGAAATTAGCATTTCGGCGAGTGATCAGATATTTCTTCTACAGGCTGATAACAGATCGATAGAGAGTAGAAGCAAGTTGGTCAAGATCGACAGCGATGGACAACTGGTTTGGACCAGATCTTTATCTGAGGATATGGACAATTCACGATTCTCCGCAATCGAGCAACTTTCATTGGGAAGAGTTATCGTATCCGGCAACGTAAACCTATCCGAATATCAGGGCAATATCGCTGGTGGCAAGCCGGCGATCGTCACTTATGATTCGCATGGAGATATCCTGTGGCAACACTAACAAGACATTGATTCACTCTCTGGTTCTGACGTTGCACCGATAAAGGTTGATCACGCATCAGAAACGATCAATATGGCCTATTATAAATATACGGGGAGCACCAATTTGATGAAATTTGACTTCGATGGAAACGTGTTGTTTCACGAAGTGATCCGAACTGAATCAGATCCTAGAGCGAGTCTTGCTGGTATCTCAACGCTTGAGAACGGTGCCGTGATCGTTGCCCATTCAAACGCAAACTATTATGACCAGATGTATTCGCTGCAACAATTTGATAAGCACGGTGCAGCTAGTTGGTCGACCAGTCTTGATCATCATTTCTTAAGAAGCGGTCTGCAGTCGGACGCCTTGGGACATCATTATTGTGTAGTAGACACCGCCTATCGACATGACTATGAATCATCATTTCAGATCTTCCAACTAAATCAATCAGGTAATAAAATTGGCAGCCATGCCTTTTTTAAGTCTGATACGATAGACCATCATTTCATTGACTTTCATGTGGGCTCCATCGGTGATGTATATGTAACGGGCAGAATCGATGGATTCTATTTAAAGAATACGTTTCTCTTAAAACTCTCTACTCCATTGGGTATAGAGAATTTATCATCCGAATCATCATTTTCGATTTATCCCAATCCCACGTCAGGAATGGTTCAACTGGAGACAAATATCGATGGACAGAAGGATGTGGTGGTATTTGATGTTACTGGCAGCATGGTGCATCGGACAGCGTCAAACGCAAGTATCATTGACCTTGACTTAAATCAATTGGACGCAGGAGTCTATACTATTGTCTTAAAAACGGAGGAACAAGCGAAGGCAGTGAAAGTTGTCAAACACTAGCGAATCATCTGCGCCCACAGAGGTGAAATGGATATACTTTTGTGAAAACAGAAAGACGTTCGACCAACAAGACCCCAATAGTGAAAACGCTGACAAGTATTCTTAAAGGTTCCCGCTCCGTTTCCCACGCTGGCACGACGTATTATGTCATTAAAGACATCTTAAAGGCATTGGCACCAGAGGAGAAAAGCTACTCGATGAAACATCCTGCACAGATTGAACTTTCCGTTAAGGGAGAATCACTGCCATGTGTAACAGCCGGACAAGCCGAAGAAATCATTGGGGAATTCGTAGCAAAGCAACAGCCCCAATCAAACTTCAACGAGAAGCTTTTGAAAGCACTTAAGCTAGATTCGAAGAAGGACTGAAGGGGTAATCTGTTTCCATTTTAGTCGTCGAGATCTCTTAAGTCTTGATAACCCTCAAGATTCGATTCTCCACAGCATGAACTGTAAAACGCTTCTCTTCTATATTGAATAGATAGAAATGCACCTCCACCGGCTCTTCGAACCGTAGTTTATATGACCGCATTTTTGTACAAGCGTCGTGTTTGAGCAGACCGTCGATGCGTTGCGCTTCGTAATAAATCTCCTTGTCATCCGATTCATGGACTACCGTTAAAACCAATGCCACCTTCGGCTTATCATCCGCTTCCAATTCGATGTCTAAGGTCAATACGTATTCTCCAGAATCTTGCACCGCGAACTTTGAGAGGGTCACATAGTCAGCTTTAATATCGATCCATTCCGCTCTCGATAATTTTTGTTCCAAATAGACCTCTAGGCCTTCCAAATCAATCAATTCAGAGCTCAGATCTTCTTCGCTATTTCCAACCCCATTTATAATTGGATTAACGCGGGCATCATTGATAAACGAATAATATCGATAGGCGAATGACAACCGTTCGTCACCACTTACAATTGGCAATATTTCTTCCACTTCGCTCGCTGCAGCGATCCGCTTAAAACTATTTGCACTTAAGTGGGCGAAGGGCTCCACTCCCGATTTTTCTAGCGAAAATGCCATGGTTGTGTGCGTCAAAATTCCAATAGTTAAAACAATATTGGCCGAGAGAATCCCGATCCGCAGCGATTTCCACCTGACCTCATTAATAGCAAATGCCGAATGGAGAAGAAAAAGAATTACAAAGTAGAGGCCGACCCTTTCTGATGGATAGTTGATGTCAAACGCCTCCGCCAAGCAGATGGTACCTAGGACGTTCAAAGCGAATACCAAGCACAGTATTGATTTTGGAGAAGAAGTAAATTCTGTTCTTCGGGGGGGTAAATCACTCAAAACTGACAACGCAACTAAAACAAGAAGTGAACCCAGAAACAAAACAGTTAGGACGGAGTCCGTTGAATATTCGAACATGTTGAGCAAAGAGTCAACGGTAGTATTATAAAACCCCGCGCTCTGTCCGAAGTATAATTCATTGTTGCGATTCAGCCCAGAGCCAATGGTGCCAAAAATAACAACGAACACTCCACTACAAACGACTGGAAACCAATACTTGGGTCTTTGCATCGGCAGCATATTAGATAAAACCATGACCCCAAGACTTACAACCAAGTGAACTGTCAGTCCCAAGTTTGCAAACACAGCCAATCCCAAGCATAAAACAGAGAGGTAAAGATCCTTGAGTTTACGCTGCGTCACATATTCCAATAAGTAGCTCAACTGCAAAAGCAAAAAGGCGAACGAAATTCCGTAACCACGCGCAAGCCCAAAATATTCAATGATGGGATAGGCAAATAATAAGTTGATCATGAGCAACCACTTCATCTCAAATTTTAGCCTCGACCCAATTCTCCAAACTCCCAATCCATAGAGGATCAATGCCAAAACATTGGTCAAGCGAAACGCGAACATATTCAGCCCAAAAAGCAGTGTACATGCTTTTCCAAGAATGGTGTTTAAGAGATGATTGTTCGAAGTCCGTGTATCCAGCATCCAACTGGAATCTGAAATGGCGTATTCAAAAAATGAGATGACCTCATCTTGGGTTGGTGGTATTAAATACGCCCGTACCAATGTCATCAAAACAATTAGCGCAAGCAGCAAAGCAAACACGATGCGTTCAATGGCTATTTTGGTGTATCCATGCATGTCGATCTAGTCGCTAACTCATCGTATAAGATGAATCAGTGAACGTTGGTTTTCACAATGTACGATTCAAAGCTATTGCTTTAAGTGCCAGCAAACTCAGCATCCTGATTTTAGAGTTTTATCGAATTCTGAAACCCATTCGTAGAATAAACTCCCCTCTTCTGTTCCTTCTGCACCGTCCGCTCATTTTATAGTTAAAGCGACACATTCTCGCATTGGATCACGATCGGTACCACATCCTGTTTCAATGAACTACAGGCACAATCCGGAGTGCCGATGCGCCTTCTCTTCTTGAAGGTGAATGGAAGAGGTGTGTCCATTCAGTCTAACACTTAAAACAGCAACAACATGGCTTCAGGAAAAGAAACCCCCAGACAACGGATGATCGGAATGATGTATCTCGTACTCACAGCACTACTCGCACTCAACGTAAGCAAGGACCTACTCAATGCCTTTGTGATCATCAACGATGGATTGGTGTCGACCAACAATACGCTTGAAAACAAAAGCGAATCTGTCATGGCGCAATTCAAAGCCCAACTTGCCGTAGATGAACAAAAGACCCGGCCCTTCTACGACCGTGCACTAATTGTGAAATCCGAGGCTACCGAATTTAACGACTATGTGGAATCACTGAAAAATCACCTCATTGATGGTACTGAAGGGTATGACGAAACCATGCCCGATTCCATGTACTTGCTTCGAAACGTGAGTCAGAAAGACAACTACGACATCCCAACCCAAATGCTCATTGGATCGGAAGCAGCCTTTCCAGTTACCGGTGCATTCACCGCAACCGAACTTCGAGATAAAATTGAATCGTTCCGGAGCTCAATAGTTGATCAGTTCGACCCAAGCAAGGATGCTGACTTCATTTCAAAGATTGAGAATGACTTGGCTCTGAAAGAAGTTCCAAACGGCGAAGGCCTTCTAGAACCATGGGAAGTCGGTAATTTCTACCACCTACCACTGGCGGCGTGCATCACCAACTTGACAAAAATTCAGGCCGACATACGCGCTACCGAAACCGATGCCCTCAAAGCACTTTACGATAATATCTCTGTGGATGCATTTAAGTTCGACACCATCGCCGCCAAGGTAATCCCTAGGTCGAACTATGTGCTCCTCGGAGAAAACTACGAGGCGGATGTGTTCTTGGCTGCTTTCAGCAGCACGGAACAGCCCGAAATGCTTCTCGGAAATACGGATCCAACTTCGGGTGATTTCCAACGTGCCGATTCATTGGTTGTAGAGCAAGGTCTTGGCAAAATGGTATCGACAACCACAAGTGAAGGCTTCAAAACATACGAAGGCGTGATTAAAATGAAGCGCAACGATGGCACTACTAAAGACTATCCGTTTAAGAGCGAATACTTGGTGGCCAAACCTAGCTTGACTGTGGCGCCGACAAAAATGAACGTGCTCTATAAGGGAATCAAAAACCCAATTAAGGTAAGTGCGCCCGGAGTACCAAATGAAAACCTGCGTGTTTCCATCACAGGTGGCAGCAGTCTGCGCCCAATAGGCGATGGTGCCTTTGAAGTAAACGTTTCGAAAAATAGCCCTACCACAGCAGAGGTTGTTGTAGTGGCCGATCTCGGTGATGGCAGAACCCGCGAAATGGGTCGCGAAAAATTCCGTGTGAAGCGTTTACCCAAGCCGTATGCTAAGATTGGGGAGGTAACGACCACCGGAAGAATGAGCGGACCTGAAATCATTGCGATGCAGGGAATCCGAGCATTGTATGCCGATGACTTTGAATTTCAACTGATTTGCAAAGTTGAGTCCTTTGAAATGAGTGCTAAGTATCAAGGTAACATTGTTGATCCTGCCACAGAATCCAACAAGTTTTCGAACGAACAAAAGATTGTTTTACGGGCGTTGCCCACAGGCTCAAAAGTGACCTTCTCAAAAATCAAGGCGAAGGGAGACGATGGCGTGGAGCACGAACTTGGTCCAATCGTGATCACGATAAAATAATTGAATCGGCAGTTGGCGGCAATCGCTGACTGCCATTACCCAAACCCTGCCGCGAGCACGTATTGCCAACCATCGGGGATCATGTCATCGTTTTCATGTTTCCATTGGGTAAACACGGTTGTAAACAATGCTTGCACCTCTTCGGTGTTCAGTATTCGGCTTTTTGGCAAGACAAGTTTGTCGTTGATCACGTTAAACCCATCCAAGTATGTGCGCATCCGTTCCGTCAACAGCTTACGAGAAATGGAACGCATGTCTTCCTCAGAAAGGCCTCGACTCTTCATCTCAACTCTGGCTACGTCAATGGCCGCATCGGTATAATCGCCTTCTGGGCTTTCAATGATTCCAATCAATTCATCGTTTGTAATACTCTGATAGCGGGTTTCTAAATTCAATGCGGGGGTCAATTAAATGCGTTGCAACTAATATATGTGGTAATTGACCAAAAACCACTTGGTTTGCATCAGAATATCCCTGGATTGGAATTTTGGAAAAATAAAACGGTTTGGATCACTGGAGCATCCAGCGGCATTGGTGAAGCAACAGCAAAAGAGCTCGCTGCCAAGGGTGCAACGCTGATCCTAAGTAGCCGAAGAAAAGAGTCTTTAGAGACTTTAAAGCAGAGCCTTCCAAATCCAGAAAAGCATCTCGTCCTGCAAATGGATGTGAGTGATTCGAACTCCATTACTTCTCAGTGCACCGCACATCAAGGTTCCATAAATGAGGTAGACGTCCTTGTCAACAATGCAGGCATCAGCCAGCGATCGCTAACCTGGGAG
>DDCZ01000083.1 GCA_002336485.1 Flavobacteriales bacterium UBA1993 | reverse complement strand
CATTGTTCTGATCCTTACGATTGTGACTTTATCGGAACATGCTGGAAACACATCCCTGAATATTCGGTTTTCAATATTTCGAGACTTAACAAAGACAGGAAGTTTGAATTATACAATCAAGGTGTAATTACATTAGATCAGGTTGATCTTGATCAAACAGACCTGAGCCCAAATCAAGTATTGCAAGTTCAATCTGAAATAAATGGAACTACTCACATCGAAAAGAATGAATTAAGAAACTTCATAAAAGGATTAAGCTACCCTTTATATTTCTTAGACTTTGAGACTATTGGTCCTGCGGTTCCCGCTTATGATGGAAGTCGACCATATCAACAATTGGTGTTTCAGTACTCACTCCACGTTCAAGAAAATCCAACATCATCAATTGAACATCGAGAATACCTTGCGGAGCCGACTGAAGATCCCAGAATTGGATTCATAGAACAACTCATTCAGGATTGTGGTACCAGTGGAGATATATTAGTCTACAACATAGGCTTTGAGAGAGGGAAACTCAATGATTTAAAAGAATTATTCCCTGGATATTCAAATGAGTTGGGAGGAATTATAGATCGTCTTAAAGATCTCATGATTCCATTTCAACAGAGGTGGTACTATACTCCACAAATGAGAGGGAGTTACTCAATCAAGGCCGTCTTGCCTGCATTGGTTCCTGGACTCTCATATAACGACCTTGAAATAAAAGAAGGTGGTTCCGCGTCCAATACATTTCTTTCAATGGTGAATGGGACATTTGAGGGAGACTTACAAGAAACGAGAAAACAACTCTTGGAATATTGTAAGATGGACACCTTTGCCATGGTCAAAATACTTGAGGCAATTCAAAAGGTGTTGGGCTGATTTTTATGAAAGACAAAATATATCTATTCTTAGATTCGATATAAACCAAACTATAACAAGAGAGAAAATGGGGAAAAATTGGAACTCAAAAAAACAGGAGTATTCGCCCGTTGTGCGCGAAGAAACTAAGCAGCTAGCAGGAGAAGTTAAGTCTTTAATTGACCAAGGCTACTCAAGAGCTGAAGCAGCAAAGAAGGTCAATAAGTCCGTTAGCAGAATTCGCGAACTCCTGAAATAGCGAATAGCCTTGTTTTCCATCACTATTAAAACCACTCTTTTTGCAGAGAAAGAGCCTCTATATGATCATCCTTCCAGGGAACAACCTTACTCGATGGATTCTGGACTCCGCAAAAATCACGCGCATCACAATATTCTGTATTCCTTAATCCGGCAATTTGTGAATCTGCAGATTTTAAGAAATATTCTTCTACGTAAATACATTACAATCTTCTTCTAGACCTTTGGTTTTTAACTATTGATTATTGTTAGAAACAAATGGAAACATCTAAACACAAGAATTGTAATATTGAAGTATGAGTAACCTAGTTTTTTCAGGTCACGATACTTTCCATTGTCGTCAGTTTTGGCTCAAGAAAGCCTTTGATTTTAGCTCTTCTAACAAGAGCTTTAATGATGATGAAGCATCTCTCGAATTAGGAGTTGGTAAGAACATGGTCACAGCAATAAGGTATTGGTCGCGTTGCTTTCAAATGATTGATGATGAGAATTTACCCTCGCAACTTGCAACTGACTTGTGTTGGCATTAAATCATCGCTTGATCAGGGAGTTGCAAAAATCTAACATGCTAGAACATTCTCTGATTTAAATAAGTTCCAGCTTACTGCAATCTTCTATATCTGGAGTAGTGTGTCCAATACTTTACCCGAGTATTAGATAACACATAAAGACCTTGGACAAAAACGCTAGTTCCCGATTTGACATGGCCTTTAATCTTTGTAAACAGTTCATTTGAAAATGAATGAAATAGATGGTCTCTTGGCTAGAGATCTAGTCCACCGATTAGTCCACCTGAATAGGGTAGAAAGGGGGTGAAATTGGGTATGGGGTAAAACAAGAAAACCCCACGAAACGTGAGGTTTTACTGCATATTGCGGTTTATTTCCGCTTTTATAAGCGGTCCGGACGAGACTCGAACTCGCGACCCCCTGCGTGACAGGCAGGTATTCTAACCAACTGAACTACCGGACCAAGTTTCCAATCATACCTAAGTGTGATACTGACAACAGTCAGTCGATGCGGAAATTGCTACTCCCTTTTTTCAAAGGACGGCAAATGTATAGAAATTCAAATCTGTTCCAAGTCAAAAGATGAACGACATGCGTTTTTTTTTCGAAATAGGCTATATATCGAAATCTGATCCTTCCATATCCCCGCCGCGACCGCGATTCGACGACTTCTTCTGATTCAGACGATATGTGAAAATCACCAAGAATTGACGTGCCTGCCACTGAAACTCACTTTCCGAATACAGATACTCTGTATCCACGATCCATCTCCGCTTCCGACTATTAAATACATCCTTGGCGCTCGCCGTGATCGTGCCATTGCCTTTCAGTACATCTTTCGAAAGCCCTAGGTCCAGTGTATACATAGCCAACGTTTTCCCTTGTGTGGAAATTCGAGGTGCGCGATATCGACCGGCCGCCTGCAAATTAAATGCCTTCGGCAGCTTCACCATTACCGTGCCTCGACCCGAGGCCGTGAAGGTTTCACTCGACAAGCGACGCCCGTTGTACGAGCCTTGAGTAGAGGCTTGGTAGAGATTCGCGCTTAATGAAGTACGCAGCCATTTCGTGATTTCGTATTGAAGATTAAACTCTACACCGTATGCGTCCATAGTGCTCAGGTTTACCGGAAACCTTCTCAGTAATCCAGTGCTGTCAGTCACGGTGATACGCTCCGTTGGCCCTTTAGTGTGTCTATAATACAAACTCGACAAGAGGCTTCCCTTTTCAAATTTCTGGAGATAACCAACTTCATACGAATCCGTGAGCTCTGGATTTAGGTCCGGATTTCCAGAATAGAAATTCCGTGGGTCTGTGTATGAAAAGAAGGGGATGAGCTCCCTGAATCTTGGGCGACTAATGCGTCTGCTATAACTTGCTTGCAAGGCGTTTTTTGGGTTCAACTCGTAGCTGACATGTGCACTTGGAAACAAGTTTAAATACGATCTCGGATTGGATTCGTTTGTAGCCTTAAGCAGGGTTTTGATCTCCGATTGTTCTAACCGCAATCCACCTTGGTAGCTAAACGAACCAATCTTGTTGCTGTGCATAGCATAACCCGCGTAGATGTTTTCGTTATAAACCAATTGATTGGTGAAATCAGTCAAGGCATACCAATCGCCGGTGTCCTTTAGCTCAACCGAATAGTTGTTTTGAATTTCTCGCAGAGAAGCCTTCGCACCAACTTCGAACTTG
The DNA here is from genome assembly GCA_002336485.1 of Flavobacteriales bacterium UBA1993. Classification (GTDB taxonomy): domain Bacteria; phylum Bacteroidota; class Bacteroidia; order Flavobacteriales_G; family Salibacteraceae; genus SHAN690. The sequence goes on along the minus strand of DDCZ01000083.1, from coordinate 50,035 downwards.
GCGTCCTTCCCAAATGGATGTACATAGTCTGTCTGTACTTCGTAGCGGCGCTGATCTTCTGTATTGCTAGATCGCTGAAAGGATTCGCTCTCGATATTTCCGAAGGTTTCAGTTTGTGTTAAGTTCGATTCTTCGGTATCGTCGTTTTGATTGATGCTCACATTGCTGACCCATTCGTGGCCCTTACGTTCAAAGGTCTTTTTGTATGTCACATTCGCCTCAAGATCGAGTCCAATCTCATTTTCTGATTCAGATCTCAGTGTGTTGAAGAAGACTTCACCCATTGAATCGAGGTCGTTGTAGTCAATATCGGCGGTGTTGTTTGCGTCAGAATAGCGCAACATAAGAGCAGTGGTCAGCGTGTTGTTATCGTTGATGAAGAAGTCTGCCCCAACGCGACTCACATTCGCTAAGCCACCTCGACGCTGCGCCCGCGTACTTTCAAACTGATAGGATGTGTCGGGGCTTTGAAATTGATTGATTGCCGATCCCGAGCCGGGAGAGGAACGATACGAAATGCCACTACTGGCAAACAGGTTTACCCAATTCTTGCGATAGTTTAAACTGAATGATGCACCGGCATTTGTTGGATATCCGGCCTTCAGTTCAAAAGCCCCATTCAATCCCTGTTTTTTCTCCTTCTTTAATATGATGTTTATGATTCCCACCTCACCTTCAGCGTCAAATCGGCTTGATGGATTCGTAATCACCTCAATCTTGTCAATGAGGTTTCCTTGGAGCATTCGAAGCGCGTCGGCACTACCGGCCGTCATGCCCGATGGACGTCCATCAATAAGCACGCGCACATTTTCGCTTCCGCGCAGACTCACATTCCCCTCAATATCTACATCCACCGAAGGCACGTTTGCCAATATTTCTGCGGCATTTCCACCGGCATTGCCTAGATCTTTGCCAACGTTGAAAACACGCTTATCCAATTGCAATTCCATCTGACTTTTTTCTGCGGTGATGTCAACCGCATCCAACATGGAGGCGTTTGGTTTCAGCTCTATGGGTTCGAGGCGCACAGGTTGCCCTCTGATTATGCTTATAGGAGAGGATGTGTAATCATCGAAGGAGAGGAAGCTGATCTTGATGAAGTATGCGCCTTCTGGTGCGCGCAGTGAAAAGCTTCCTGATTCGTCTGAAGTAGTTCCCTTTAAGAGAAGAGAATCGGAGGTGTAGAGTGCGACGGAAGCATAGGGCACAGGTGACTTGTTGAAATCCAAAACCGAACCACTTAGGTTTGGAGGTCGTTTTTCAGCGCCAGGTTTCTGAGCCATCAATGTCCCAAATGAACACAGTAAAAAAGTAAAAAGTAGCGCCTTTGTTTTCATTATTGGTCACAAAAAAGGGGCGCATCCCTGGAAAACCTTATGAATAATTGCTTTACAATTAGTCCATTCTAAACCTATCAACTTTCCAGAAGAGTACGCCCCAAAGTCATTCGGCTGACTTCTTAATCGATGGTAAACCACCGAAGATTTAAATCTCATTAGCTTACGCTAGTGTCAAAAAACCAGTGAATCCGTAGCCGAATGTCGCAGCGCACGCCTAAAAATACCCCTATCCGTTGGGTGCGCTGTCGATTCTTTGTGCGAAGATATCGCATGTTTTAATCCGCCCAAATAAATAGGCTTATTTTTCCATATGTACATCGATCTGTGGGAATGGAATTGTGATGCCCGCCTTGTCTAGCGCTTCTTTCCCTGATTCATAAATGTCAAAATAAACATCCCAATAATTGTTTGGATCTTCGTATGGCCTAACAGCAAGGTTAACTGCGCTGTCGGCTAATTCAACCACCCCAACAAATGGAGCTGGATCTTTCAAAACCAATGGATGCGCCTCCATAACTTCCATGAGGGCCTTTCTTGCCGCCTTAATGTCCGAGTCATAACTGATGCCCATAACCATGTCTACTCTGATCACACCTTCCACTGTGAAGTTTGTGATGTCGCCATTTGAAATAGCGCCGTTTGGAATAATTACCGTCTTGTTTTCTGGAGTTAAAAGGATGGTTACGAAAATTTGAATCTCCTTCACCACTCCCAAGTGACCCTGCGTGTTTACCAAGTCGCCAACCTTATAAGGCTTGAACATTAGGATCAAAACACCACCAGCAAAGTTCTGTAGTGTTCCTTGAAGCGCCAAACCAACGGCTAAACCAGCGGCGCCAAGTATTGCGATAAAAGAAGTGGTCTCTATCCCAATCATATCCGCCGCACTGATAATAAGCACTGCCTTAAGAATGATGTTCAGAAGACTCTTTAAGAAAGGAATAAGCGAGGCGTCCATGTTTCGGCTCACCATAACCTTTTCGGTCATTTTAACGATTCGGCCAATGATCCAAAAACCAATGACAAGGGTTATTACTGCTCCAATAATGCCTGGTCCCTTTTCCATAAGGAAGTCCATGCCACGTTGGCCCATGTCTTGAGCCGCTGTCATGCTATCTGTTATCTATTTCATAGTTTCTTTTTATTAAAGTTGATTAGTATGTACGTCCATTTGTGGGTAAGGGAAGCTGACTTTTTCTTTGTCAAACGTCTTCTTCACATTTTCAATTAAATCGAAATGAACCGCCCAATAGTCGGCCGCATTTACCCAAACTCTAGTGGTAATGTTTACCGAGCTATCCGCCAATTCTCCTACTCTAACAAACGGCTCAGGATCTTTTAAAATCCTAGAATCCGCATCAATAAGAGATCGAATAAGGCTTTTTGCTTTTTCAAAATCATCGTCGTATCCAATTCCAAATGAAAAATCTACTCTACGTGTATCCATTGTGCTGAAGTTGGTCATGGCGCTGTTTGCCAATCCTCCGTTAGGGATGATTATGATTCTATTGTCTGGTGTAGCCATAATGGTGTTGAAGATTTGAATCTCCTTAACCGATCCGGTAAATCCTTGAGCTGACAATACATCACCAACCTTAAAAGGTTTGAAGAGTAACAACATGACTCCACCAGCAAAGTTTTGAAGCGTTCCTTGTAACGCCAAACCGACGGCAAGACCAGCGGCTCCAAGAATCGCAACAAACGATGTCATTTCAATACCGATCATTCCCGCTACACTTATAAAAAGCGCGGCCTTAAGTATTATGCCAATAATGCTACTTAGAAAAGGTATTAAACTCGCATCAAGGTTTCGCTTGATCATCATGCGCTTCAAGAATCCAACAAGGATCTTGATAATCCAAAGTCCGATGAGCAGGGCCGCTACTGCTCCAATTAGTTTGATTCCATATTCTACGATGAAGGCTTGGATCATAGCCATTGACTCTTCTAAGTTTCCCATGTTTATTATTTGGTAAAGGGGTTGTTGTTAATTTCTTCTCCTATTGTCGTTTCAGGTCCGTGACCGGAGTAGACAGTAAATTCAGGCGCAAGAGTATAAAATTGGCTTTTTATGGAATGGATAAGTGTGTCATAATCGCCAAACGGTAGATCTGTTCGACCAATGGAATGATGGAAGAGGACGTCCCCTCCAATCACAATTTGTTCCGAATGGTTTATGAATGCAACATGTCCGGGGGCGTGACCAGGAACGAAGCGAACTTCAAACCCTACTTGCCCCAGATTAATGGTCGTGCCTTCCTTTAGAAACGATTCGGCATTTGGTGAGTCTTGAAAACCATCGATGCCATACAATTTGGCCTGGCTCGGAGCCATGTCGAGCATAGGTTGATCGAGCTTGTGATACTCGGGAAGCAAGCCGTATTCTCGATGCACAAAGTTGTTTCCAAAGATGTGGTCTAGATGGCAATGTGTATTGAGTAATTTAACTGGTGTTAGCCCTTCCTCTAGAATGAATTCTTTAAGCGCCTGAGACTCTTCTTCATAGAAGCATCCAGGGTCAATAATCCACGCTTCTTTATCTTCATTATACAAGACATACGTGTTCTCCTGGAAGGGGCTGAACACAAATTTTTTTATTTGAACCATACGGTATCTCAATTTGTTTCGTCATTCACTGCGCGGTCTGTACCTTTAGAGCAGTAAATTGGCGACGAAATTTGAATTTTAGCAAATGTAATAGGATGCTTATTCTGGGTCTCATGTTGACCTTAACAATGCCTCTTTATGCCCAATTTTATAATGGAATTCATCATCCGTTTGGTAAGAATCGGATTCAATACGAAGAATTTCTGTGGAAGAAATATGAGTTCAAGGACTACACGGTTTTCTTCTACGAGGAAGGTAGAAATCTAGCAGTATTTACGGCAAGGCAAGCCGATCAGACCATAAGCGAGGTCGAACGATTCTTTGATTATCCTGTAAGAAGCGAACGATTGCAGTTCGTGATATATGAGAAAATGGAGCACTTCCGCCAGAGCAATGTGGGCATTCCGGAAACGGACGAATCTAATATTGGAGGAACTACCCAGATTGCCGGAAATAAGATTTTCCTCTACTTCAATGGCGACCTAAACGATCTGCGGCGGCAAATTCGAAAAGGAATTTCCGAAGTGCTTATCGCCCAAATGCTCTTTGGAGATAATTGGCGTGAAATGATCAAAAATTCTACGCTCTTAAATTTCCCAGATTGGTATATAGACGGACTTACATGGTATGCGACCGAACCTTGGAGCATTGAAGCGGATGATCGATTACGCGATATAGTGTTGAGTGGTCGATACAAGAACTTTAACCGTTTGAAGGGAATTGATAGTGAAATAGCCGGAAGGTCGCTGTGGTATTATATCGGCGAGACCTATGGCTCTAAGGTGATTCCCAATATTATGTACATGGCTCGGGTTAGCCGAAATGTGGAAAGCGGATTCATGTTTGTCTTGGGTATATCCATGAATACCTTGCTTCAAGATGCACAGGAATACTATGAGTTTAGATATGAGCAAGACGCAGAAGGCGCACAAGAATTTGGTGATTTCATACCCATAAAAACCCGAAAAAAACTGGACTACAGCGACTTGAAGGTCAGCGATGATGGCAAATACATATCCTACGCTTCGAATGACTTAAGTAAGACCAAATTTTGGGTCTATGATACGGAGGACGATAAGCGAAAAAGGTATCTAAGGCAAGGGCACAGGCTTGATCGCATCAACGACTTATCTTACCCCATCATTGATTGGAATGAAGCCACAGGTCGTTTCATGGTCATTACAGAGCAGAAAGGGCAAATTTGGATGTATCAGGTAGATCCAAAGACTGGTATTGAATCCAAAAGCGAAGTGCTCCGTCTAGAAAAGGTACTCGAAATGGATGTGAGCGACGACGGAAAACAAATTCTATTCTCGGCCATAAATAAAGGGCAGACTGATATTTATCTCTACAGTGTAGCGGCACGCAGTCAGAAACAATTAACCGACGACATATTTGATGATCGGTATCCGTCTTTTTGGAACGAGCAGGTTATGTTTTCTTCTAACCGAACCAACGATACGGTCGACCTCGCCAATTCATATGTTGACTACGCTCCGGCCAAATCATTTGACCTATTTGCACTTGATATCAATGGAAGTAATGAGGCTTTAAGGCTGACAGACTCTCCGAATTCCAACGAGATACACGGACAGATGATAGATGAAACCTCCTTTGTTTATCTGGGCACGGAATCGGGAATTCGAAACCGTTATATCGGGCGGCTAGATAGTTCCATTGTTTCTATCGATACCGTTATCACCTATCGATACTTCACCCAAACGGAGCCGCTCTCTGGTTATGTGCGCAACATAATAGAATCAGATTATAAGCACAGAGATGACTACAGCTTTGATCTTATACGCTTTGATGGAAAGTACCGCGTACTAAAGACCGAAAGCGCATCGACTTCTGCATTTTTTGAACCTGCCAATTCTAATTTTGTGCAGTCACTGCTCAATGAAGATGTGGTGCCGAGTCAGAATGCAGATCAAGGAGACTCCAACGGGATAAAGCTCATTCGACATAAGGTTTTTGAAGACGCTGAGGTCTTTCCGATTGATACAACTGCAGAGGAGCCGAAATTTGAATTGCCTGAAGTGGATAGCGTTGGCAAAAGTGGATTGGTAGACATTGATAACTACCAATTCGATGATGAAAGTATAACGGAAGCTCAAGAGGATAATACGTTGTTTAAGACGGAATTGTCGCCAGATTCAGCAGACCTTCCCGCCAAGACAGGGTTTAAAATTCCCGAATTAAGAAATTACAAACTGTCTTTTGCAGCCACAGACCTAACCACTCAATTTGATTTTGATTACGCCACAGATTTGTATCAACCATTTAACGGTGGTCCATATATTATGCCTGGCATGGGCGCTTTTCTAAAGGTTGGAATGCTGGATGTCTTTGAAGATTACAAGCTGGAGGGAGGCTTTCGTTACTCATTCAATAGCAGCGGAACAGAATACTTTATTTCATTGGAAGATCGATCGAAGCGGCTCGATAAGAAGTATATCGTGCAGCGTCAATCGCTTATTGACAATAACCGAATCGATTCTATTCAGCGAAATTATTTGTACCAAGGACGCGTAATTCTGCGATATCCATTAAGCGAAGTTGGTGCGTTTCAGTTTACGGGTACGGGTCGATATGACCGTCAGGTAACAGAGGCTGTTGAGGGTGGGTCGTTGCGTACTCCAGATAAGAGCTCATATTTTATCGGAGTGAAGGGAGAGTACATTTTTGATAACACTTTGTTTAAAGCACTCAATATTCGAACGGGCTCACGTGCAAAAGTCTTCGCGGAGCACTACCGCGATGTGCTTAATCTGAACTCTGGATTTTCAGTAGTTGGTTTAGACGCTCGAAACTATATTCCAATACATAGAGACCTCATTTGGGCCAATCGCTTAGCAGGAAGTTCGAGCTTCGGTGGACGTAAGTTGGTCTATTACATGGGTAGTGTCGATAATTGGATCGTGCTCTCCTCACGAGATCGATTTGATCGAACGACGAATGTTCCAAGCGATCAAGGCTACGCGTTCCAGACAATTGCTACCAACATGCGGGGATTCATTCAGAATGCGCGAAACGGAAATAATTTTGTTGTCTTGAACAGCGAACTCCGCTGGCCAGTAGTGCGCTACTTCACCGATAAACCAGTCAAAAGTGAGTTTATCTCAAACTTCCAAGTCATTGGATTCGCTGATGTAGGATCAGCATGGAATGGGCCCAATCCATATTCTGATGAGAATGCCTTCAATAATATTACCGTAACCAATGGAGCTGTAACTGTGGTTTATAAAAACCAAAGCGATCCAATTATTGGCGGTGTGGGATGGGGACTACGCACCAAAATTTGGGGTTACTTCGTTCGGTTTGACTATGCATGGGGCGTGGAAAACGGCGTATTTTTGGACCCAATTACTTACCTCTCATTTGGTTTAGATTTCTAATGACCATCAACGAAATAATCATCCTCGCAAGTATCGGATTGGCCGCTGGAGCTTTTAGCGGCATGTTCGGCATCGGAGGCGGAATGATCATGGTTCCCGCCTTGGTTTTCTTTCTTGCCATGTCGCAGCACAGCGCCCAAGGAACCAGTCTTGGCGTGTTGGTTATTCCAGTNNNATGCTTAAACGTATGTTCGGAATCTTGATGCTGGTGATGGCGATTCGATTAATCTTCTTCTCAAAAGCGACACCGGTTTGATTGAAAGAATAAAAGAAGAAGCGAGCCGACTTCTGCCTGAAATGATTGAGGTAAGGAGACATCTTCACCGGCACCCTGAGCTATCTTTCGAAGAGTTTGAGACAAGTAAGTTTATCCAACAACGATTAACTCAACTTGGAATTCCATTTGAAGTGGTTTCGAAAACGGGTGTTGTTGCATTGATACAATGTGGCGCCGAAGGGAAGGTCATCGCACTTCGCGCTGATATGGATGCCCTGCCCATACAGGAAACCAACGATACGGAATATGCCTCAAAAAATATTGGTGTCATGCATGCGTGCGGACACGATGTGCACACCACTTCTCTTTTAGGTGTCGCAGCTATTCTCAAAAATATGGCTCCTGAATTGAAAGGGACGATTAAGCTCATTTTTCAATTGGGTGAAGAAAAGCTTCCCGGGGGCGCGAGCCTTATGATCCGAGATGGAGCACTCGAGAATCCAGCCCCGACAGCTATTCTAGGTCAACACGTTTACCCAGAACTTGAAGCTGGAAAAGTTGGATTCCGATCCGGAAAATACATGGCGTCGGCAGATGAAATATATCTTAAGGTGATAGGCAAAGGCGGGCACGCCGCATTGCCAGATCGAAATATCGACCCAGTTCTTATAACATCTCACATCATTGTTGCGATGCAGCAAATTATCAGTCGCCGGCGTCATCCGAACATGCCATCTGTCCTTTCTTTCGGCAGGGTAGAGGCGCTTGGAGCAACCAATGTGATACCTAACCATGTGGAAGTGGCAGGAACCTTTAGAACCTTTGATGAAGAATGGAGATTAAAGGCGCACGAACTCATTCGTGAATTGGCTGAGAACACGGCAAAAGCCATGGGAGGAAACTGCGAAGTTGATATTCGAGTCGGCTATCCGTTTGTGAAAAACGACGAGGTACTTACCAAAAATGCGAAAATGCATGCCATTGATTTTCTGGGACCAGGAAACGTAGTTGATTTGGAAATGCGCATGACAGGAGAAGACTTCGCCTACTACTCGCAAGTTATGCCTGGTACGTTCTATCGCTTAGGCACAAAAGAAGGCGCGGACGGCAAAATGCGCGGCCTGCATACATCAACATTTGATGTGGATGAAACATGTTTAGAAACTGGCGCTGGCTTGATGGCCTATCTCGCAATTAAATCGATGGAAGAATGAATTGGAAATTAGTCGCGTTGATAGTTGGGCTCGGGGTGGTGTTGTCATCTTGCTCGGATCCGAAAATGGATAAAGTAGATGCGCTAAAAACGGAGTGCATTGAGATTCACGATGAGGTGATGCCGAAAATGGGCAACATCGTTGAGCTAAGCACAGATATAAAAGATTGGAAAAAGACCTTAGATGGCGATACCAGTGATTCGGTTGTTGCTTTCCGAGGAATGCTCGTTGCGCAGGTGACTATATTGGATTCGGCCCACGAGTCGATGATGGCATGGATGGGAGACTATGAAGTGTACTACGAGGCTTCGCATGATGCGGATTCCGCTATTTCATACTACGAAAATGAAATTGTTCGAATTGCACAAGTACGTGAACTAATGTTGAAGAGTATTGATGATGGAAAGAAGGTTTTGGAAGGGCGCAATTAGTGCGATTTTACTGCTCGTTATTGGAGCATCGTGTACACAAGAAAAAAGAGAACTCCCGGTCCTAGGACCGTATGCGGTTACGGATGTAATAACCGATGGTAAGCTGATCACCGATACGGCTTACACGCAAATTCGGCCATTCTTATTCTATGATCAAGATGGAGCTGAAATTACAGAAGCGTCTGTCGAGGGCAAGGTTTACGTAAGTGATTTTTTCTTCACATCGTGTCCAACAATCTGCCCGAAAATGAAGCAGCAAATGCTTCGCGTTTATGAGGAATACTATGATAATCCCAACCTATTGTTACTCTCCCATTCTATCGACCCAAAGCGCGATTCGGTGGCTCGACTAAAAGAGTTTGCGACCAAATTGGGTGTGGAGTCATCGAAGTGGCACCTGATGACAGGAAACCGAGATAGTATCTATAGCATGGCAAAGCACTATATGATCGCGGCACAAGAAGACGGTAAAGCTCCTGGTGGATTTGCGCACAGTGGCGCCTTTTTACTGGTAGATCAGAATCGACAGATCCGTGGCATTTATGATGGAACCGATCCGGAGGATGTAGACGTGCTCATCGACGATATTGAAGGTTTATTGAACAACACCAAAGATGAGAAGTAGGGCAGGTGCAATTCTGATTCTTGCTTCGGTGTTCATAGGTGGCAGCGGATGCGACTATAAACCACGAAATCAGGGGAAGTCTTTGTACAATGCAAACTGCCTGAGTTGTCATATGGACAATGGTGAAGGATTGGAGGCGCTGTTTCCACCCTTAGCCAATGCCGATTATGTGCTTGAGAATGCCGATCAATTGGCGTGTATTATCCGCTATGGTGTAAAAGGTGAGCTAACCGTTAACGGTGTGAAGTATGATGGGGAGATGGCTGGAAACCAACAGCTGTCGGAAACCGAGGTCAGTAATATTGTTCATTACATAATGGTAGACCTCAATCATCAAGAAAGCCACTCAGGAATTACTGAGATACGTGCGCAGTTAGAAAACTGCAAGGAAGATTAAGGCTGAATCTTTACTGGCTGCTGCTTTAGCTTGATAATGCCAACTTTGTCAAATATCCAGATCATAATATAGACTGGATCAACCTCGTGCCATTTTACTCCAAAGTTTGGACGACCTCCAAATTTATGATGATTGTTGTGATATCCTTCACCTAGCATAAGCACGTCGACAGGTAATAAGTTCTTAGAAGTGTCCTCTAATTTAAAGTTGGTGTATCCATACTTGTGCGCGAACCAGTTGATGACCGCCCCGTGTGCAGGTCCCATCACGAAGTGAATTGGTAATAATAAGTACATCCACCAATGCTCTGCGAATATGGCATAGAAAACAACATAAAAGGCGCCCCAGAAAATTCGAACTGGCCAGCTGTCAGCAAACTTTTCAAACGATTCCCAAACAGGAAGGTCCTTTTTCCACTTGTCTTCGATCTCTATTCGACCATAGAAAATGTCAGAATAGATGGTCTTTGTTCGCCACATCATGGCAAACAAGTTCTTGTCATACTTTGGAGAGTGCGGATCTTGTTCTGTATCGGCAAATGCGTGGTGACGACGGTGTAAAATTCCGTACGTGTAAGCGCTCAAGTAGCTTGAGCCTTGAAACACCAAAGACAAAATTTGGAAAAAGCGTTCCCAACCTTTACTCATTGTAAACATTTGGTGGGCTGCATATCGATGGTGAAAAAATGTCTGAGTAAACAGAGATAGATACCAGTGAGCGACAAAAAAAATCAGAATTTCCATAGGCTATTTTACGTCAATTGCTCGTTATGAGTCTAGTTGTAATACATAACGAACATCTGGCCGCGAAGATAGTTCAATAAAGAATAGATAATTCAGTTTGCTTGCTCTGGTTTTGCGTTCGACTAGATGATATTAGTCAGCCGGCTTTTCTAGCACGCCCATCATCTTTTTAATCTCCTCTACTTTGGCCGTGTCACCAAGCTTTGTATAGCTGTTAGATAGGTTGCTTAGGGCTCGAATTAAGATATCTACGTTTGTGCAAGGTTGGTAGTATTTCGGGTCTTGTTCCAACTTAAGCTGTTCCAGAAAGTGATCAATTTCCTTCACGCTAAAGACAGTTCCTTTGCTAAATGGATTGATGTAAAACAGCACATCAGCGGTGTAAATGTTGTTCGTTTTGTACAAACTAAATCGATCTAAATAGGCCAAAACAAAATGACGAGGAAGGTTAACCCCGTAAATTGGTAGATCTAAATTTTGTGCAATGATGGAATAGATCAAGCTAAGACTGAGCGGGTTTCCCTTCTTAGATTCTAATACAATATTGAGGAAGGAGTTCTTCGGATTGTGATAGTTGTTCGTGTTTCCGTTAAAGCCATACACCTCATATAAGATGTGATTCATGACCTTGACCTGCTCAAATGCGGTAAGGTTGGCATTGAGCTCAAGCCAGATATCCTGCTGAATTTGTTCGAGTGTCTTGAGCATTTGCTCCTGATCGAAGTCGGGATATTGAAATCGATCAATAAGTATGACCCCATCTAATAAGCTCGCCGCACCCGCGTTTTTCCACATTTCAAGGTGCTTTAGCAAAGCCTCGAATTGAATGTCGTGTATCAGCTGCTCAATTCGGTTTTGAAATAAAACACCGAAAATATTTGTCTCCCAAGCGTTTTCCAGATTTGGAATTATCTCCTCGCCTAAAGCTAAAATCTGAATCCTTATATGGCTATAGATGCCTTCATCGGGATCGTCTAACAAATGAATTAAAGAGGATATGTCTTGTTCGTCTTTCACTAATGCCCAAAATTAAGGGCATTAAATCCCGGAAAAATTTACCAAAACTCAGCTTATGAGTCCTTGATTGTTAATTGCATTAACCTACTGATTATAGGTTGTTTAAGGTCGATTTGATCAAGTTATCTATAGCTGGATGGTAGTCTTTACTGAACTTTCCAGCCAAGCGATTGCCAATTATGACGCACATACACAAGCATCTGTGACCAAGTGCCTTTCCAAGGCTGTAGAGAGCTGAGCTTTCCATCTCATAGTTGATGATTCGGCCACTTTCGTGATGAAAGGATGTGAGGCTCTCATTTACGTTTGGTGTAGATAGTGGTAGTCGCAAAACCCTGCCTTGGGGGCCGAAAAAACCATTTGCTGTGACAGTTATTCCAGAACTTCCTATTGTTTCAAATGTTGATAAGAGTTGCGGGTCAGCTGATGAAGCGTATCCCTTATTGATCTTTTCATTAAACCCCATGTGAGCTTGAAATGCAATTTCTAGCTTTCGTTCTGCGCTGGAAGGTTCGATGTCATAGAAATGTCGCACACCATCTAGTCCAATACTATGCTCCGTAATCGCCACGCTGTCCACATCGAGATCTGCCTGAAGAGCGCCGCAGGTTCCGAGTCGAATCAGATTTAATGAGCGGAGTGATGAATTGGTTTCCTTGGTCGCAGGATTAATGTTCACCGCCGCGTCCAATTCATTCACTACGATGTCTAAATTATCGGTGCCAATACCTGTGCTCAAGGCAGTAACGCGTTTTCCATTGTACATCCCAGTATGCGTGGCAAACTCACGATTGGATATGGTGAATTCAATGGAATCGAAGAAACTACTGATGCGTTCCACACGCCCCGGGTCGCCCACAAGCAACACGGTGTCGGCGATGTGTTCATTTTTCAGATGCAAATGATAAACACTCCCATCCGCATTAAGTATCAATTCTGTCTCGGGTTGACTCATGTTGAAAAATTCAGGAATCAAACCTACATCAAATTGATAGTTTTAACCCCGAATGAAGGCACAGATAATCACCATTGGCGATGAAATTTTAATCGGTCAAATTGTTGACACAAATTCAGCGTGGCTGGCAACCGAACTTAATAGTCTCGGGATCTCAATCGACTCAATTTTCAGCATCGCCGATACAAGAAGTGCCATACATGGGGCGCTTGATATTGTGCCGAAAGATGTTCGATTGGTTCTTATGACGGGTGGATTGGGTCCAACAAAAGATGATATAACCAAAGACGCTTTAGCCCGCTGGTTTGACAGTGGCTGGAAAGTAGATCCAAAAGTATTGGAACGAGTGAAGGAGCACTTTCGGTTGCGTGGAATTCCCATGCCTGAGGTGAATGTGAATCAAGCCAGAGTCCCCGAAAAGTGCGAGGTGTTAACCAATTCACTTGGGTCTGCCCCTGGAATGTGGTTCGAGAAAAATGGGTGCGTATTCATTAGCATGCCAGGGGTGCCATTCGAGATGAAACACATTTTCTCAGACGCGGCGGTCCCGGAAATAAAGAAGAAACTAAAGCTCCAAAACATCATTCATAGAACCATTCTCACCCAAGGCATCGGCGAAAGCTCCTTAATGGAGATAATCAATGAGTGGGAAGATGGGCTCGCAATAGACAATGTGAAGCTGGCATATTTGCCGTCGCCGGGTGCGGTTCGATTGAGGCTTTCTATAAATGATGAGTCGGGCGGGAAAGGTCAAGAAATCATTCACGACAGGGTTGAGGCCTTGTTGCCACTCATTAAAGATTATGCGTTTGGGTTCCAGCGCGAAACGTTAGAGTCTGTTGTGGGTAAACTTTTAACGAGATACGGATATACATTGGCCATAGCAGAGAGCTGCACGGGCGGATATATATCGCATTTGATAACTTCAATTTCTGGCAGTAGCTCCTATTTTATGGGGTCAGCTGTTACCTATAGCTATGAAGCTAAAACCAGAGCGTTGGACGTGAGCCAGGCTGATTTAAATGATGTTGGAGCCGTCAGTGAGGAGGTTGCCAAGCAAATGGCTGCGGGCGTGCGTGATTTATATAAAACTGACTTCGCGATTTCGTCCACTGGCATTGCCGGCCCGGGTGGCGGTACTCCGGACAAACCTGTTGGAACAGTGTGGATTGGGGTGGCCACGCCAACCGAAACATTTGCTTTAAAATTTAGCATGGGAGACAAGCGCGAACGCAACATTCGAAAGACAGCATTACAAGCACTTCAGCTGCTTAGAAAGGAGATTATTAAGAGTGTAAAAATTAGTGAGCTCGAATCGCTTTATTTAAAATAATAATGATCTATATTTGCAGCCCGTTTTGAACGGTTAAAAAGCACGTCATGAGAATTTGTCAGTTAACAGGTAAGATAGCACAATCAGGAAACAACGTTTCACACTCAAACGCTAAGTCAAAGCGTAGATTTAATGTGAATTTGCAGAAAAAGCGATTCTTCATTCCAGAAGAAGATAAATGGATTGAACTTCGAGTAAGCGCAGCCGCTATTCGAAACATCAACAAAAACGGAATTTCTGCGTGTATTAAAACCGCCAAGGAAAAAGGATTTATGTAGGTTGTTAAACCTAAAAGAAAAGGCCATCCGCTCGATATTATCGAGTTGATGGCCTTTTTTGTTGCTGTTCACTTTAAGGGGTTAGTAACTGCGCGTTTGGCCACGAAATACGACGCTTCTTCCCTGTTGTTTTGTACCATGGCACGGTATACCCATCAAGCACTTCTTGTATGCGTTTTTTTAGGTCTTGGAATTATGGATTTTCAAGCCCAAGAAAACAGTCCGCTCAAGTTCGCAAACCTTCCTGTGATTGATGAAGAGCTGTCGGCAGATTTTTTCGTTCGAAACAGGAATAGGCTGCGAGATACCATGGGCGATAGTGTCGTGGTGGTATTACTCTCCGCTCCACAAAAAACGCGATCAAACGATATCGACTATAGGTATCATCAAGATCCTGACTTCTATTATTTCACTGGAATTGAAGAACCGAACTCAATGCTCCTTTTGTTTAAGGATTCAGTTGAAATTGACGGCGAATGGCTAAATGAAATTTTGTTCGTCGAATCTAAGAACGTTAAGAAGGAACGATGGACGGGGAGAATGCTGGGGCTTGCTGAGGCAAAAGAGGTAAGTGGCGCTGCCAATGTCATGTCTAACATCGACTTTAAATCGATGCCCATTCCTTTCAAAGACTTTGATTTCGTATACAGCAACGCCAACCAGTGGATCGAACGGGACGACAAGGAACACCCCGGCGATCTGATGAGCATGGATAAGCACCTTAAAGCAAAAGCAGAACGCGCCGGTGTTCAGATAAAAGTAAATGCTGCTGAAGACCTGTTTGGATTTTTGCGGCAACATAAGTCTGCGGAAGAGATCGCAATGTTGCAGCAGGCAATCGACATTACGTGTGAAGCTCAAAAGAATGCCATGCGATCAATAGTGCCTGGGATGACCGAATATCAAGTTGAAGCGCTCATTGAATATACGTTTCGATCAAACGGCGCCAGTGGAGCAGCCTTTCCTTCCATCGTTGCTGGTGGAAGCAATGGAGGGATTATGCACTATACCTCAAACGAGTCGTTGCTCATTCCAGGTGATTTAGTCGTTATAGACATAGGAGCGGAATACGAAGGGTATGCCGCAGATGTAACCAGAACAATTCCTATTGATGGCACATTCAGCGCAGAACAGGCCATTATCTACCAGATTGTTTTGGATGCACAGTCCGTGGCCATAAGATACGCTACACCGGGATACAAGTTTTGGACGCCACACGAAGAGGCATTCCGAACCATCGGGAAAGGATTGATCAAAAATGGGATCATTACACAGTGGTCAGAAATTGGGGACTACTTCATTCATGGTACAAGTCATTATCTAGGACTTGATGTGCACGATTCAGGCATTTATAGTTCACTTCAACCAGGTGAGGTCATCACCATTGAGCCAGGAATATATATTCCACACGGGTCGCCCTGCGATCCAAAGTGGTGGGATATTTACGTGCGAATAGAGGATGATATCCTTATCACCGCAGGAGCTGCAAAACTTCTATCCAGCGGAGCGCCGAAAAAGATTTCGGAGATTGAGAAAATTATGGATCGAGGACAGGCCAGCGCTGATTAACTCAGGAGCCTTCGGGCAATTTTGTGATTCAGTACCCTCCCAACAATGCACTCTTTTCGGCAAGTAAATAATTACATGACATCGGTATGAAATCAACGTAACTAGAAGTACTTTCGCGGCCTCAAAAAAAAGGGGTAGAAATTATGTTCGATTTTAAGGAGATTAGTACGGCAACAATGGTGCTTTTTGCAGTCATTGATATTATTGGTTCTATTCCAATAATTATTCAGCTTAGACAGAAGGTAGGTCACCTCCACAGCGGAAGAGCGAGCATTGTGTCTCTGCTAATTATGGTGGCATTTCTCTACGTTGGGGAGGAGATTTTAGGCATCATCGGAATCGACATAAACTCCTTCGCCATCGCAGGTTCATTTATTCTATTTTTTCTATCCCTTGAGTTGATTTTAGGAATTCGGCTCTACCGAGATGAAATGCCAACGAGTGCATCCATTGTACCACTCGCTTTTCCATTGGTTGCTGGTGCGGGAACGATGACTTCATTAATCTCGCTTCGAGCAGAGTATGAAGTGCAAAATATCATTGTTGCCATTTGTGTCAATGTGCTCGTCGTGTATGCCGTGCTAAAAACAACAAAACAGATAGAGAAGATCCTCGGTCAAACAGGTATTGCGGTGATTCGGAAAGTATTCGGAATTATTCTGTTGGCGATTGCCGTAAAACTCTTCCGAACCAATATTGGCGTGATGTAATTATCGGATTACATTCGCCGCGTGAGTTTGAAATCTACAGCGGCGGTCTTATTGGCCAAACGAGATGTTCGACGCATGAAAAAGTGGGCAAGTGACCCCATTCGTGTGCAACAACGGACTTTCGACACGCTGTCGACTAAGCTCAAAGTCACCCAATATGGGCGCGACCTCAAGCTCCCAAACCAACTAACAATGTCGGATTGGGCAGCGGCGGTGCCACTAGCCACATACGAAGATCTAAAGCCTTATGTAGAACGCGTGCGCAGCGGCGAACGAGATGTTCTTTATCCTGGGTTGCCAAAATACTTCTGTACTACCTCTGGCACCACCTCGGGTTCAAAGTATATCCCAATGACAGAAGAAGGCATTAAGGCGCAGGTTCAAGCTGCGCGAAATGCACTCTTGGCCTATATGTATCAAAGCGGGAACAAGTCCTTTGTAGACGGCAAAATGATATTTCTTCAAGGTTCACCGGTCACAGAAAAGAACAATGGAATTGAAACAGGGAGATTGTCTGGAATTGTGGCCCATCATGTGCCAAATTACCTTCAGAAAAATCGCTTGCCCAGTTGGGAAACAAACTGCATCTCAGAATGGGAAGCAAAAATTGATGCCATCGTAGAAGAGACAAAAGACCAAGATCTTCGATTGGTGAGCGGGATTCCGCCTTGGGTTCAGATGTACTTTGAAAAATTACTCGCCAAAACAGGAAAGAAAACGATTCGTGAGGTCTTTCCAAACCTCAGTGTATTCGCGCATGGAGGAGTAAACTTTGATCCGTACAGATCTGTGTTTAACAATCTTATTGGCGGCGAAATTGACAGCATTGAAACCTATCCCGCTAGTGAGGGTTTCATAGCGTTTCAGGATGATCAAGACGTGGAGGGCATGCTGTTGAACCTAGAGGGGGGTATTTTCTATGAATTTATACCTGCGGACGAGCTGCACAATGAGAATCCGAGTCGACTGACCTTGGGTCAGGTGAAGATGGGGGTGAATTACGCCATTGTATTGAACACGGCAAGTGGCCTTTGGGGATATGTCATCGGCGACCTGGTTCAATTCACATCTGTGTCGCCATATCGAATTGTGGTGTCTGGAAGAATTGCGCACTTTATTTCTGCCTTTGGGGAGCATGTAATAGCCCAAGAAGTAGAGTCAGCTATCGCAGAAACGGCTGCCAAGCATGCTTTAACTATTTCAGAATTTCATGTTGCACCGCTTGTGAAGCCAGAAAACGGGAAGCCACGTCATCAATGGTTTATTGAAGCAGATGATGAACTAAGTGAGGCGTTCGCGTCAGACTTAGATGCCGCCGTTCGATCCAAAAATAAATACTACGACGATTTAGTCAAGGGCAATGTGCTTCAACGATTGGAGGTAGTCAAGGCCCCGCGAGGAACATTCAATATCTACATGGAGTCTATCGGGAAATTGGGAGGACAAAACAAGCTTCCTCGCCTTGCGAATGATCGATCCATTGCGGATCAACTCAAGGTCTAACGATAGTTTCCCTTTTCCCACCAGCTGTATTCGCTGGCCTGGCCGCCTTTAAGTGCAAATGTTAGGTAATCCTTGTTTCTCCAGAAGTAAACAACGTAATAGTCGCCGGCTGGAATTTTGAATTGAGGTGGCAATGCTTTTCCTAACATTTTTCCACCACGTCCAACAGTCACTTTTTGATTTTCATAATCCGATAGTGGGCCTCTATAATAAGGCTCCCCTAATTGAGCAACAATGGCATCTGCATTCGCTTTGCTTGTATTTAGCTCTTTTGCCAGCTCTTCCATCAGCTTGTGCATGTCGCTGTTGGTTGTGTCGCAATATGGATTGCTGTAAGACTTCAGCCTTCGATACTCTTTTCCCAATTCATCAATGGATGCCGTTTCAATGCTCTCCAGTGTTGTTCCGCATGCGGTTGGTTCCTGGGCTTGAGTGGTCTGGATTCCGAAGCAAAATGCCATCAGAATAACAGAGTTTTTAAAAAGTGTAGTGCGCTTAATCATTGGTCAAAGTTAATGAACCAACTTGGGATCGGTGTTAAAGCCCAAAAGTGAAGCCCGCGTTGATGATCGGATTTCGATACGGACTGTAAACGGATGGAAGTAAATTGAACATGGCCGTTATGCCAAATCCAGCCTTAGAGCCAATTCTGTACATGTATCCTCCTCCAACAAAAATGCTGTTAACGTTAAAGCGTGATCCAGTTCCAGCCCAGTTTCCGTTCAACGTTTCCGTTGCGGCATGAGCGAAAAAATTCTCGAATATGAAGTATCGAGAAAACAGCGAACCACCATAAATATTATCCTCGTATCGATAGTTCGAGTACCTGATATTCACATAACTATATGTCGCCTGGGTGCCAATGGACCAACGATCGGTGATTTTAAACCCAACAAGTGGAGCAACATTGATCAAGGTATAGTCCCCAAACTGAGCGCCGAGATTTCCTCCGAAATAGAATCGTTCTCGGATTGGTTTTTTTGGTTCTTCCTCTTCCTCAATTGGTGTTGATTCCAAAACTTGAGCCTTGGATTCAAGCGAACCAAAAATTGCTAGGAATAGCACAAAAAAAAGCGTTCTAGATACAGTCATCATTGCAATAACGAAGTTACGATCATAATCGTTTAAAATGGTTTGAATCGAGGTTGCAAGAGCTCTATCACAAAAACATGAGATTCGATTCCTTCGGAATAAATTCTGTGTTCTACATATAGCCCATGAAGCATTGGCTGCTCTGGGCACTTTTGATAATACTCGCCTTTCCTGGCTTTTCTCAAATTGATAGTTTGAAAAAGGCGCTGGACCGATCTGAGGGGAAAGAGCAGCTGACTATTCTTGATGCATTGGCGCAGGCCACGGTCAAAACGCAAGATGGATTGTCTTGGGCGGATAAACTAAAAGCTGCTGCGATCGATCAAGGCGATTCGTATTACATTGCATTGAGTCATCACTACCGTGGTTCAGCATTCGAATCGGAAGGCAATATTCCAATTAGTATCCTAGAGCATTTGGAGGGGATTAAACTGTTTACCCAAATCAGTCGGCTCGATAAAGTGGCTCGACAACATGTCAATATTGGGAATAGATACGCAGACATTGGATTGTATGATAGTGCACTTTCTTCTTATGGTAGAGGAGAAGAGCTCGCAAAACTTGCCAATGATACCATGGCCTTGTATGGCTCCATAGTGAACATAAGCACCATTCACCATGATCGAGGTGATAAGGAGAAAGAGCTTGAATACTTGATGAAAGCACAAGACTTGGTTGCCGGAATCGGCGATCCTGATCAATTGGCACTCATGAAGTATAATATCGCGGTGTTTTATGCCGAAGATGGACAGCGAAAAAAGGCCCATGACCTCATAAAGGAGTCATACGCCACCTACCAGAAAACGAACAATGCTTTTGGAATGGGAAGTGTGCACACGCTTTGGGCCGAATTCCACTTTAAAGACGGAAAACAAGATTCGGCATTGTTGGAATTAGACAAGGCAATCGAATTGTATGAAAAGTCTGGAGATGTGAATCGAGTCGCGCTGATTCTAATGAACCAAGGTGCAGTTCTAAGCACATTTGGAAGGTCCGAAGAAGGGATTCGTAAAATCGATATGGCTTACGATATTTTTAAGGAAATTGGCGATAAACGATTTGTCGGGAAGACCTTAATAGCAAAGGCAGAACATCAACGAGCGAAGAAAGATTTTACGGGGGCTATTAAACTTGCGGAGGAAGCGGTTGCCATCGGAGAGGAGATTTGGGTCCGCGCAGATCTGATAAACTGGACAAGATTATTGGCCGATTTGTACGTTGAGAATAAACAATATGAGAAAGGGTTTAATGCCCTAGAACGGCACTCGGCGTTTAAAGACTCGATCAACGAAGAGAATAAATCGGAGGCGATTGCGAAAATGGAAGCGCAGTTTCAAACGGAACGAAAGCAGCTTGAGATTGAGAGTTTGAAATCTGAAAAAGCATTTCAAGACATTGAGTTGGAACACGAGGAAAATAAGAGATTAGGACTCACAATAGGATTGATTTTGACGCTATTGATGGTAGTTGTAATCGGATTTGCATTAGTTCAAAAGAAAAAAGATAATCGTCTGATCAGCGCTCAAAAAACTGAAGTTGAATTTCAGAACAAGGAAATAGAACTGCAACGGATCGTTCTCGAGGAAAAAAATAGAGAGATAACCGATTCCATCACCTACGCCAAACGTATTCAAGAAGCAATTTTGCCAGAGGAGGAATTTTGGAGTACTCACTTGCCTGATTCGTTTGTCTTATACAAGCCAAAGGACATTGTGGCTGGGGATTTTTACTGGATGGAGAAGCGAGATAACCTTGTGTTGTTTGCAGCTGCTGACTGCACAGGCCATGGCGCACCTGGAGCTATGGTAAGCGTTGTTTGTCACAACGCATTAAATCGAGCCGTTCGCGAGTACGGATTGATCAGGCCAGCGGAAATATTGAATAAGGTCCGTGAGCTCGTTGTGGAAACCTTTGAATCTCAACTAGATCAGACGTCCGACACCATCAAGGATGGAATGGACATCGCTTTGTGCTCGATGGATCTGAACGCGAAGACAGTTTCATATGCGGGCGCACACAATCCGCTATGGCTGATTTCGAAACATGATCATGATTTGGCAATGCGCACCGAAAAGGACGACTTAAAGCTCTATGAAATAAAGGCAGACAAACAACCCATTGGATCGTTTGAGGCGGCTAGGCCGTTTGCAGATCACACGATTAAGTTGAATAGCGGCGACACTATCTACGTATTCAGCGACGGTTATTCTGACCAGTTTGGTGGGGACAGAGGGAAGAAGTTCAAACAGGCTTCAATGCGTGACTTGATATTGAACATCCAAGGAACCTCGCTGGATGAGCAGAAAAGTACGCTTGGAAATACAATAGACTCATGGCGCGGCGAACTTGAACAAATAGATGATATATGTGTAATTGGAATTCGAGTATAATATGAAACAATTGATCGTAGCGATATTGGTTTTGGTTGGAACTAGTGAGGTGTTCTCCCAAGGTTTTGAGCGCTTTGGGATGAAAGGAGATACGGCCCCATCGGGAATTACAGTCGGCTCGAAGGCTCCAAACTTTATTGCGATCGATCAATTTGATAATCCAGTTGAATTGGCCTCTGAGCTGAAAAAAGGGCCAGTCGTTCTTATCTTTTATCGTGGAGCTTGGTGCCCATATTGTGTTCGATATTTACAGAACGTTACCGACAGCATTTCATTCATTCAGGAGGTCGGAGCCAGCGTATATGCCGTGACCCCGCAGCTGAGTGAGGGGATAAGTGCTGTTTCTGATAAGACGGATGGACAGATTCCAATTTTGCACGATCAAAATGGTGATATTATGAATATGTATGATGGATCTTTTGAGGTAACAGAGAAATATCAGGAACGTGTTGCTAGTAAAAAGATGAACCTTGCTGAGTCGAACGGTCAAGAGGTTGCCGCACTTCCTGTGCCTGCCACATATGTCATTGATGCATCTGGGGTAATCTTATATCGACACTTCGATGTAGATTATAAAAAGAGAGCTACGGTAGCCGCAATTATTCATGCATTTGAGTCAGAGTAGGCGTTAAGCTTAGTTCTTGTTTTTACACTTTCAGATTTAGGACGTATTGGGTCTTAAAATTTTGCATTGTAAATTTGAGTTATGACGAATTATTTGCGCCTTCCGATTTTCAGCTTGATTCTAATTTTGACCATCACTTCTTGTAAAGAAGATGAGGAACCGATTTTACCCACCAAACCCAGCCTTCCTCCTTCAAATTCCTTCATTGTGGATATGAGTGGATTTGGGCAATCAAGTGCAAGAGGAGGAGATAGTAATTACAACTATGCCGCAGCAAATGTTGGTCTTTGGAACACGGCATTATTTTTACATACCGCATTACCAATTAAAGCATGGAACGAAGTCAGAACAGCCACTGCTGTTTGGGATAAAAATGAAAATGCCTGGGTCTGGAGACGAGAATTCAGCAACATTGATGGTAACTATACTGCTTCTCTTTACGGTTGGGTGGAGCAAAAGAAAGTACAATGGAGAATGTATGTTACTAAGCATGGATTTTACGAAAGATTTCTTTGGTATAGAGGAACGTCAAACACCAAAGACACCCGCGGTGATTGGAGTCTTTTCAAGAATCCGAATAGCGACAAGCCATATTTGGAAATCAATTGGGTGCGAAATGATGATGACCTCTTGGATGAAATATCTTATACGAACGTCGCCCCAAATGATCCGAACGTCGGTAGCTACATACACTTTGGGTTTGAAAATGAATTGAAGCCAGATTATCCAATGTACTACGACATATATGGAGCCCTCTCAGATCGCTTAATTGGAATAGATTACGACGATGAAACAACCGCGGGTCGAATAAAGGACTCTGTCTATTTTGAAACTGATTTATGGAACTGCTGGGACGAAGATCACGTTGATATCGAGTGTCCGTAAATTGAATTAGCGTTTGAATCGAGCGCGAATCTGTTCTGCGCTGAAACCACTTATCACCAGATCCTGAACAAGTGCGTTGCCAATGGCACGTTTCACAATAAAATTGCACAAAGTTGGATTGCGCATCGCAATTTGAATCCAATAGTTTAATCGCAATTCGCCCCACATTCTTCGATAGATTTCTCGATCGTATGCCTTCATTGACTTTGCTGAATAATCGGCTGCTGCGCTTTTGATATAATCGGCCGCTACGCGCCCACTTCGGATGGCGTTGGCAATGCCTTCACCCGATAATGGGTTGATCAAGGATGCCGCATCACCCAGCAGTAAATAGCGCTCTCCGCTGAGATTGCGCTTCTTGCTACCCAATGGAAGGCCAAATCCCTTCACCTCTTCCAGTGCCTTCGCATCCTTAAACCGATCTTTAATGTTGGGGTGATTTTCGATAATATCCTTTAGTTTTTTCTTCAGGTTTGGTTTGCGCTTCGAAACATAAGAGCTTAACATTCCGATGCCCACATTCGCTCTATTTCCAGGAAGAGGAAAGACCCAGAAATATCCAGGCAACAGGTCCTTGTAGAAGTGCAATTCAACCGCATTGTCTTCTGAAAATCCAGTAACACCTTCGTAGTATTGTCGTAATCCTGCGCAATGGTGATTCTTGTCCATTTTGTCCTCCGATAAAATTCGGGCCACGGCAGAATTCGCTCCATCGGCGCCTAGAACCACATCGGCTTTAATGCTTTCTCCATTAGCTAGTTCAATCACCAAACCGTCGGAATGTTTCTGTATGGTTTTGATTCCCGACCCAAGAATCGGCGTTACGCTCTCAGATTTTATGGCTTGTGAAAACATGAATTGATCGAAATCGATTCTTGGCGAAACGTAGCCAGTAATGTTTCTTTGATTGAGGCTTACATCAGCATGACTGAAGTTTGGCGACACAAATCGCACAGCCTTGCACCAGATTTTCTCTTCAAACTTATCGAACATTGAACCCGTTTCTAACGGCAACATGTTGAGTTGATTTACCACATCTGGGCTCAATGCGTCGCCGCAAATTTTGTCTCTCGGAAATTCAGATTTATCGATCAAGGCCACGCTCATATCAGAACCGTGCAACGAGATGGCCGCGCTACAACCTGCGGGCCCAGCTCCAACTATGGCTACATCGAACGATTTCAAGGTGCGAGCGCTTTTCGAATATTGATAAACGTGTCAAAAGGAACATCTACGGCAGCGGTATTGGCCAACCATTCGGGAATGTTCCCTCCCGGATCTGCATGAACGATGTATTCTAGTTTTATTGATTTCTCATCAATGGGTGTGGCTATCCAGTACGTGTCGGATAGAGCAATGCGAACCACGTCCTCAATTTCTGGTAAGTAAGTGGGCAGTGCCTTTGCCTTGGTCACCAATTGACCGGTTTTCTTATTGTACTGAAATACGAGCTTGTATATACCATCTCGGTCGCTCACAGGCCATGGCGCATCGGTCAACGCGTATTGGATCTGGGTGGAGTCGTTTGGGCGCTCTAAGATTCGAATCTCTTTTGTATCCGGAAATGCCTCTGGATGCTCATCCATATGCTTTAGGAATTTCGTTATTTCCGGCACCGTGAGATTGATTTTCATTTCCGCTTTAAATGAATCAAACGGATGACCATCGTTCACCTTAGTGTAGACTTTAATTCCGTCTTCATCTTTTCTTAAGTCCCATGATTGAGCGAAAAGGACAGGTGAAGTGCCAAAGATGAGGAGAGCAAAACTTAATATTCGAATCATTGCGGCGAATTTAATGTTCGGATTCATAGAAACGTTTTATTTCGTGCCCTTGAATCCGCGAGTGAAACAATATGTCGGAGAGTTTTTAGGAACTTTTTTTCTAGTGCTAGTTGGTACAGGTGCCATTGTGTTGAATGATTATACACAAGGACGCGTAACACACCTCGGCATTTCATTTGCCTTTGGAGGAGTCGTAACTGCTATGATCTATGCCTTTGGTAAGTGGAGTGGTGCGCACATCAATCCGGCTGTGACTATTGCATTTTGGGTAGGTAGGAAGATGGAAACCAAATTTGTTGCTCCGTATCTCTTATTTCAATTGCTCGGTGCATTTCTTGCTTCCATCGTCTTAAAGATTGTATTTCCGGATAATGAAACATTGGGTGCAACGCTGCCAGTTGCTGGGATAACGGAGAGTGCGTGGATCGAGTTTGGATTGACCGCATTTTTGATGCTCGTTATCCTTGTTTTTAGCTCAACAATAGAAGCACTCAAGCCATATGCTGCAATCGCAATTGGCGCTACAGTTGGGCTCGAGGCATATTTCGCTGGACCATACACAGGTGCGTCTATGAACCCCGCAAGATCCATTGCACCTGCGGTTTTTTCAGGTCAATACGAAGGAATTGCCCTTTACATATTCGCAACCACCATTGGTGCTGTGCTGATTGCATACACCTGGAACATCATCATAAAAGAAGCTTAACCAGCTCCGCCGCCAATCGAAAAGTCGAATATGGCTGTATCAGAAACTTCTTCCAATCCTTCTCGCTTGTGGTACAATTCTGATAGATGTTCAAACACCTCATTTTGGTGATTTACAAATCGATGCGATAAGGTGTGGGCTAATCCCATTTTTGTGTCGTCGTGTCGTTCAAAAAACTCTTCGAGTTTTTGCTCGAAATCTTCGCGGGTTCTCTTCATGTTTGGGCTTTTTGTTTGGTTGGAGTAATACAACGGTCGAACTGTTCAAGATCACTGTCGTAATTAATCTTGCGCAAAAGTATGGATTGTTCCTATCGGAAATTCGGGGAGATTGAATCAGGGTAAGCCTCAAAGAAATCTAAGTGCTTCCTATCTATTAACTAGGTTTGAACAACTGAAATTTGATTCATGGGTATACCCTTCTCGCGCATCTATGTATTGACTTTGATCTCTGTTCTTATAGGGATTGGAGTTATGTGCTCTCCGGATCCAAATGAACAGAAAAGCCAGGAATTTGCTGATGTATATGATGAGGGAGAATGTGAATTGAATCACGGATTCCCGGATTCAGCAACGCTCATTTTTCCTAATGCAGCAAACAATAGTTGCGCTGGATGTCACGCCGGCGTGGAGCCGATTCGTGATCATCGATCGGGAATGATGCAAGAGATTTTTGCCATTGCCGAAAAGTCTGGATTCAAAGACAACGAATGCATCGTCTGCCATGGAGGTAATCCAGAAACAAAGGATCCGCTTTTGGCACATAAAGGATCTATTGAGTCGCTTTCAAACCTTAAAGGACCTGATGCGTTCTACCCCGATCCGGCAAGTGTTTGGATCAATGACAAGACATGCGGTATGTGTCATAAAGAGCAAGTAAGCACGCAATACACCTCGTTGATGTTTACCGAAGCCGGCAAAATTCAAGGAACAACGTGGGGCTTCGGCGGATTGCAAGGATATGATCACAATGTTGCAAATGTAGCTGTGGAAGAACTGCATGTGCATGATCGACTGGGATCCGAAACCTATAAAAAGTATATGGCTGAGCTTAAGGAAGCAGAGCCTCAAGTGTTCCCTGGTAAGATGAAGGCATTGCCCGAAGCTCCGACTCCAGAGGAGATTGAAGCGCATCCAGAAAGAGCGGTGTATACCTATTTGCGAACCGAATGCCAGCGTTGTCATACGGGAGTGAAAGGACATCAGGCAAAAGGTGATTTCCGCGGAACAGGTTGTGGATCTTGTCATATCCCGTATTCGAATCGAGGATTGTATGAAGGCGATGATAAAACCATCGACCTAAAAGAGCCCGGGCATATGTTGGTGCATGCGATTCAGGGCACGCGAGACGCCAAGGTTACAGTGCATGGAAAAGAATACTCGGGAGTGCCTACCAAAACATGTACGGCCTGTCATAACCGTGGACGCCGCATTGGCGTTTCATACGAAGGATTAATGGAGACGTCCTATACTTCGCCTTTCATGAGCGATGGGGGCGATCAGGAAAAGATTCACAAGAAGAACTACATGCACCTGCAACCAGATGTTCACCTCACCAAAGGCATGGTTTGTCAAGATTGCCATACCTCAGGTGATATTCATAGCCTCGGTGATTTAAGCGGAGCCATTCAAGGAGCGGTGGAAATAGAATGCCAAGATTGTCATGGAACACCGACGGCCTTTCCATGGGAACTTCCAATTGGATATGGCGATGAGATTGCTGGCGAAGCTCCAAAAACAGGGGCACCAAGAGGGGTGAGTGAAACCATTCCGGATTACCTCAAAAAAGGGTCGGAAGATTGTGGACGTGATGGATATCTCATATCGAGCCGTGGAAATCCGATGCCACATGTAGTAAAGAATGGGGATGAGATCACACTTTATTCCGCGGGTGGAAAAAACATTCGATTGACGCCGTTGAAGAAGCTGACAGAAGAAGATAGGCTCAGTCCAGAAGGCAAGGTTGCCATGACGCAGGTTTCCTCACACATCGATAAATTGGAATGTTATGCGTGCCACGCAACATGGGCGCCGCAGTGCTATGGCTGCCATATCAAGATTGATTACTCCAAACCTGAATTAAAACCAGATTGGGTAGAGATGGCAAAGAATGCCAATGTCAACGGCCAAACGCCAGACGCTGTTTCAGATATGGAATTGGCTAAGATTAAGGACTATATCATTAGCGGGAAAGTAGAGGAGGAGCGAAGCTATTTGCGATTTGAAGATCCACCATTGGTTGTAAATGGAGATCATCGAATTTCACCTGCCATTCCAGGTTGCCAAACCACGGTGACTGTCATTGATGAGAACGGTAAGACGAAGCTGCTCAACCATATTTTCAAAATCCCGCATGTAGAAGGGGCAGGCGCCGAGGGGCAAAATGCCATTGATATGTCGCCGTTGCAACCGCATACCAATCAATTTGAATCTAGAAGTTGTGAGAGCTGCCATACCAATCCAAAAGCGATGGGATTTGGTATTGAAAGTGGCAAAGTCTTTAATCGACCAGATTCCAACTTCGTCATGGATTTACTGGACGTCGACGGAAACCCGATTGCGAAGCAAGTCGATACGCAGTTTAATGCCATTCCAAATCTCAAGAATGATTGGAGTAGGATTATTGACGATAGTTTAAAACAGCTACAGACAGTTGGGCATCATTTTTCCGGATCTCGACCATTGAATGCTGAAGAGTTAGGAAAGCTTGATCGAAGAGGCGTATGTATGTCGTGTCATCAAACCGTTCCCGATGAAGATGTAGCTATTGATCTGTTGAGTCATGTCGGGAAATACAGCGGCCTTGAAATTGACAATGAAACGCACGGCGATATTCTCAACAAAAGTGTGCGTTATGCCGCTTGGCTTCAAGTGCTCGTTCCGATAGTATTGCTTCTCGGAGCCTTTATTTGGTGGAGAAGGAGGAAACGCTAGTCTGTATTAGATTTGTGTCGTGGAGTTTATCCTACGACCAATATCGATCACCGATTTATACGCACTTGTTGAGTATGCAAACAACCTCAAGATTGCTTCAAACATGACAGATGGGTTTCCACACCCATATACCAAAGAGGCGGGCGAAAAATTTATCAATATGGCTACTCAGGGTACTCCACCTAATATCATGGCAATTGATATTGACGGTAAGCTATCAGGCGCCATTGGATTGCACGCTCAAACCGATGTGCTATCAAAGAGTTTTGAGTTAGGCTACTGGCTCGCTGAACCGTTTTGGAGCAATGGGATCATAACCAGAGCCGTGCAGCAAATGATAGTATATGGATTCGAGCATTGGGACGTTAACCGAATATTTGCGCGACCTTATGGTCCAAACATAGGCTCACAAAGGGTCTTGGAAAAATGCGGTTTTCGAAAGGAAGGATTTTTCAAAAAAGCGATATTCAAGAATGGAATCTATCTCGATCTGAATGAATACGCCATTCTTAGATCCGATTTAGAGTTATGAAATGATAGACATGTACTTGTCTCTGTGCGCGTAGATCAAGAATGCATCGATCGCAAAAAGCACAACTCCCATTCCTGGCATACCCATTATGAAGAAATCAAAAAGCATGATGTTTACGATGATTGGAGCAACAAGTATGTAGGCCAACTCCTTCTTGAATTGTGCCAATAGCATAATTGCAATCACCACCTCAAGTACTTTGATTACGGCCATATATCCGCTATCAGAGAGCAATGTCATAAACGCCATTGCATCACCTTCCATTGTAGGCATCGGTATAAAATTCAAAAAGTGGTTAAATCCTAATACTAGAAATGGTATTGCCAATACTTAGTTAGCAATGCGTGCAGCGATTTTCATGGTATGCTTGATTTAGAGATTAAATGTAGGTACATTTAATCTAGGTCAAACATGTTTGACAATACACTTATCTTTTGCTCGTTCAATCCTATGCAACCACTCTTTTTAAAAGCAATAAAAGTCGTCTGGAAAATGATTTTAGGTGTTTTAGTATTTGTTGCCTTATACGTGACTTTTGTATTCGTCGTTCCAAAGATTCCAGTGAATAGGACGCATGTGGAATCAGATTCCGAGATGGTTGATGTCTATATTTTAACCAATGGCGTGCACACCGATATTGTGATGCCTATCAACTCACGATTCTATGATTGGCGTCCCTTTATTGATCCATCCGACACCAAATCCCAAGACCCAGATGTGCGCTATGCGGCTTTTGGTTGGGGTGATAAAGGCTTTTACTTGGATACGCCAACCTGGGCTGATCTCAAATTTAGCACGGCCTTTAAAGCCGCATTTTGGCTTGGCTCCTCTGCTATGCATGTGACCTATCACAAGGAGTTGAAAGAGGGCGATCGCTGCAGGCGAATGCAGGTTTCAAAGCAGGATTTTTTGAAAATGATCGAATATGTGAAATCGAGTTTCCGAATGGCCGAGACGAATGGGCCAATCCTAATCGGCGGTGCATCCTACGAACAATACGATGCGTTTTACGAAGGCATAGGAACCTATAATCTCTTCTTTACCTGCAATACCTGGGCAAATGATGCGCTAAAATCAGGCAATCAACGGGCGTGTTTATGGGCGGCACGACAGGAAGATATATTCAGCAAGTACGAGTAGGATGGTTATTGAACGATCGTTCCCATTGAACCAAATGAGAAGTCTGCCTGCACGGCTGCCATGTGATTCGTGACCAAAAGGTCGACCAGTTTGAGTTTGGCTTTCATGTAGTTCATTTCACGCGAATTCACCATAAATAAGGAGCTTTCTCCTCCATTAAAAAGCTGGCGCTCACCATCGAGTAGCTTGCCATAGTCAAGGACGGTTCTTCGGTAAAGGTTTACTTGTGAGAACGATGTGCTCCATTCATTTATCGCCATTTCAGCCTTTGATCGGATAGCCTGTTCCATGGAAGCTATCTCATAATTTGCTTCCTGGATTTTCAAATTATTTAGACGAAAGTTTCCGCGTTCTTTTCGGAGTAAGAGCGGCATGCTCACTTCAAGACCCCAGTTGTAGTTTGAAGGTGAATATGTGCTAAAAACATCACCATTTA
Organism: Flavobacteriales bacterium UBA1993; assembly: GCA_002336485.1. Classification (GTDB taxonomy): domain Bacteria; phylum Bacteroidota; class Bacteroidia; order Flavobacteriales_G; family Salibacteraceae; genus SHAN690. The sequence continues at coordinate 19,175 of DDCZ01000083.1, read as the reverse complement.
CTGGAGTTGACAACGCATTGTATTTCAAGTTCACCGTTGGTTTTAACTGCTCGTTTTTCCATCGTTGTTCCACTTCCAATCCTTCTACCATAAATCTATATTCAAGCAGTTTAGGATGGTTTGTGCCAATGGTGTCTAGGGCATTGAGGAGTCGAAATTCTACATCTGATGACTCCGTGTTGTCCATGGTTGGAGGAATGGTTGTCGCCGCTAATTCCAGTGGAATAATACCGTCTTCCCAAAGAAACACTTCTAAATATGCCGACGCATTTTTAAAGTTCATCCTAGACTCTTGGAGCATTAGATTCCGGTTTTGCAGTTGAATGCCGGCCTCTAGCGTATCGATATATGGTCTGTCTCCTAATTCGGCGCCACCTCTAACTGCATTGAATCGCTGGTCGGCTAAGGCGAACCCCTCCTCGTATACGAGCATTGAATTATAAGCTTTGAACCATTTCCAATAGGCCTCGGCGGCTTCCAATACCAGTTGGTTTAGAAGAAGCTGTCTCTTGACTTTTGAACTTTCCAAGTGAATTTGCGCCTGTCTTAGAGCAGCCCTACGCTCGTCCATAAATAATCCCTTTCCAAGCGCCATTGAGAGACCGGCATAGATTAAGCCATCTTCAGGAGTTTTGAATTCTGGATTCAAGTTTTGACCACCTGTTTGATCGTAACCGCCTTCCAACTGGATGCCAAACCACGTCGGGACCTTTAGACCCGCATTTAGCATGGAGTAATAGGAATCGCCATCAAAGTACTTTTGTCGTAAATCACCTCCAACTTTAGGGTCAAATCCGCCCCGCGCTTTCAATACGAGCGCATCGCCTCGATTAATTTGAAGATCGGCCTGTTTTGCGAGCGGATGATGCAGCGCCACTTGACGCATGAAAAGCTCTGCCGAGAGTATGTCTTGGGCCTCAACACTCAAGGTGAAAAACAAGAGCGTAAATAACAGTATGAATCGATTCATGCTTATTTCTTTTTGGCTGGAGTGTTGTTATAGTAATCTGGTGGGAAACCATTGATCTGGCGCCATAGCTCATACCAAATCGGAACGTCTTTCATCAACATGAAGTTTTTGGTTCCAGCGCCAACACGCAGAGCAGTCGGCCACTCATGGTCATTCGGGTCAGGGGAAACTAGAACACGATAAAGCCCATTGTCTGAAATGAAATTATCAATAGCAAAGACCTCACCGCCGTATGTTCCATAGCTGGTGTTTGGCCAACCGGAGAAAACGATTGCTGGCCAGCCATCAAATTGAATTCGAACATGTTGCCCCTTTTGAACCAATGGCAGATCTATAGGTCGCACATAGAGGGCAACGGCGAGGTCATAGACTGAAGGCATAATACTCACAATTGGCTCTCCTTCTTTTATAGATTCACCTAGTCCCGATTGAATTGCTTTGGTGACATAGCCAGATTGTGGTGCGGTAATGTAATACATGCCTGTTCGAATAGAGTAATTCATGTATTGGTTTTGCAGCTTTGTTACCACTGCTTCCGCGTCATACATGTTTGACATGGCAGTGTACTTGTCTGATTCGGCCTTGCTTATATCATCGCGATACTTGGCTTTAATAGATTGAATCTCTACAGCGGCGTTGATCAATTCGTTTCTAGAAGTGAGTAATTGGTTTTCAGCACCGATCACTGCTGCCTGGGTTTTTTGGACCGCAAGTTTGCGCGATTCCAAATCCGTTAAAGACTTTAATCCCTTTTCATACAACTGCTGCATGCGGCGTAGCTGTTCTTTCGCTATTTCGTAATTGGTTTGAGCGGCCTCATAATTTGTGCTATCGCTTTGAATCTTCAGCTCAGCCTGCTTAAGCTTGTTCAATGTTTGCTCAAGTTTAAGTTTCCCAGTTTCGCTGAGCGCATCAATTTGATTGTCTAGGGCCTTTACTTTTTCCATGTAAGAACCAACTGATAGCTCTTTAGATTTTAGTTGGGCCTGCGTTCTTTCTAAAAGTTGAGGGTCGAAATAGTCGTCCTTAACCTCTGATATGAATAATATAGTGTCTCCTTTGGTAACGAAATCGCCTTCTTTTACGTGCCACTTTTCAATTCGACCACCAATGATCGAATGAATGGTTTGAGGTCGTTGGTCTGGTCGCATAGTGGTAACATCGCCACCTGACCGTATGTTTTGTGTCCATGGCACAAATAGCATAATCAAAATGAAGAAAAAGAGTCCCCCCAGAAGTCTTCTGAAAACCTTGTTTGACGCTCGGCTTTCAACGCGATTAAGCACCTCGGGCTCGTAACTGCGAATTTGTTCGCTCACTCTATTGTTCGAAATGTTAAGCATGTTGTTTAGATTTCTGAAATGATTTTCTTGAGTTGTGAATAGCTGCCAATCTGTGCAATAGAACCCCGCTCAAGTAATGCTACCTGATCGCACTTACTAGCAAGATATGGATCGGTTGATGCGCAAATCAATGTCCAAGGGTGTTGCTTATCTGTGATATAATCAATGACCTGTTTGCGGTGCCTAGGGTCGAGAACTTCGAATGAATCCTCGATCAGCAATAGCTTTGGGGAACACATGACGCTGCGCGCTAAAAGCATGGTTTGAACCATACTCTTTGGTAAATTGGATCCCTTTGGTTCTACATGAAAATCAATGCCTTTTGGCTGCTGAGACACGAATTCCCAAATTCCTAAATCCGTCAACACTGATTTCAATCGATCAGTATTGATGGATTTGTCTCCTAAGGTTAAGTTTTCACGAAGTGAACCTTCAAATAGTTGCTCCTGAGACAGCGAATCCCCCTGAATTGCTCGAATGGATGTTGTGGAGAGCCCACTTTTTGGTAAACCTTGATAGAGAATTGTTCCGGTTTCTATGTCATACAATCCAGCGATGATTTGGAGTAGCGTGCTTTTACCTGATCCGTTGGCTCCGGTAATCACAGCGCGAGTACCTGATTCTATCTTAATATTTAAATCTTTCAGCGAAGGTGCGATGGCGCCAGGGTAGGTGAACGTTACCTCCAACATTTCAACGCTAACTGGCCTCTGTTGGCACTCAACGCTCAGATCAATGCCATCTTCAGCTTCGAGTTCAAGGTCAGTTACTCGACCAATTTTTTCGATTCCAGTCAACACATCATAAATGGTCTCAATACTCAGCACCAGTTTTTCGACGGAGGCTATAATGAGAAGAATAATGATTTCGGCCGCAACAAACTGACCAAGGTTCATGAGTTGTTCCATGACCAAAACACCACCTATTGCGAGTAGCCCAGCTACGATGAAAACTTTGAAGATGACCATGAAAGAATATTGGCGTAGCAATATCTTGAAGTGACTTTCGCGGCTGTCAATGTATTTACTCACAGCGCTGTTTGTGCGATCCATCGGAAGGCGCGAGTTGCCAGCCAGTTTAAATGTGTTTGAAGTACGTGCGAGCTCTTCAAGCCAATACACAACCTTGTATTTGTATTTAGATTCATCGAGGCTTTTCACTAGGCCCTTGGATGCCGTAAGCCGGAATGCCGCGAATACGAAGAGGATTAGGACTAGGCTAAATAGGATGAAAAACGGATGGTAGAGTGAAAGAAGAATCAATCCAAAGGTGATTTGAAGCACGGCTGCCGAGAAGTCAATGAGGATTTTTGAAAGGCCCTTCTGCACAGATGTAATATCAAAGAAGCGGTTCATCAACTCCGGCGCGTATTGCTGGTAGAGTTTTTCCAGTTTAATTCTGGGGATTCTATAGGCAAATTCGAATGCAGCGCGGGTGAATATTTTTTGCTGTAAGTCTTCGACAATGCGCAACTGGAATATTTGTAGTGCGCCAGAAACCCCAACCCCAATAACTACGATTACAACCAAAACAATCCAAGAGGTATTGATTGCGCCTCCTTGAATGAGGTTGACGATGGCCTGAACTCCTAATGGAAGACTAAGGTTAATAAGGCCATTGAAGATGGCGTAGACATACACGTTTCGAATCTCACGCTGATCTGGCTGAAGTAGTTTCCAGAACCGCTGAATGGGAAGGAGAGTTGTTTGCATTTTTATTTTTGAATTGTGTCGTGAACCAGTTGTTGGAAAAAGCACTCTATGGAGTCTTCCCCTTTGAGGGAGTCAGTTAAGCGTGGAAGGTGATCCGCGAAGAACCGTTCGTGATGTGTACCTTCAATAACTGTTGAGATAAGCATGTGCGGATACTTGTAAGTTGGGTTAATTTCCAGGATGATATCAGCGATGGTTTCAACAATTCTTTTATAATCGGAAAAGACACCTTCCTTATTGATTTCATCCACGAATTTTTGGTGGTAAGCTTTTGAAGACTCCTCGATAACAATACGCTGGAGCTTTGTTTCATTTACGTGCAGAAAGTTTCCGTCTTCCTTTGTTTCAGCAGTGAGTAAATGGATGGCTCTTTTTAATCGATCATCTGCCGATTCAACATTGGTAAGAGCAAGTGATAACCTATAGTCGGTCCAATTCCAATACCAAGAAATGAAGTATAGGAGCATTTTGTGCTTGCTTTCGAAGTAGCGATAAATAGATGCTTCAGTAGATCCAATCTCAGATCCAAGTTTTCGAAACGTGAACTGCTCAAACCCTAATGTATTCATAGATTCTATTCCTTGAGAAACTATTCGCCTTCCCAAATCGCTTGATGTTGGATCTTTTATGAAAGTCTTTTGATTTACGCTTATTTGAATTACAGACATGATATTTCGTTGTATGAAACGCGAATATAATAGTATTACTATCATTATCGTGAGTATTAAACACGGATTTCAAAAAAAGGTTTAAAATGAGTTGATTCGGCTCCTTAAAAGATTAGGGACGCCGCTTGAAAAATTTAAGCAGGTAAGTATAGATTTGCCCGCTATGAAAATCCTTGCAATTTTTCTGATCATATTTATTTCCAACGTGGCCTCTGCACAAAGCGTGCTCGGAAATTGGCAGCAGTATATCAATAACACTTCATTCTCAGATTCACCGTGGCGATTTCAGGGAGACATTATTCATCGTGATCATAATTTGGTTGGAGACCTCGATCAAATTATCATTCGTCCGGGTATTCAGTACGTGCATGCCGCTTCTAAATCCAGTTACTTGATGGGCTATGCCTTTTTCTTTATTCAAGATGAAGGCACTCCGAACAACACAATCTTGGAGCATCGCTTGTTTCAGGATGTTGATTTCAGTCACGGGGTAGGCCGTGTAAATATTCATCATCGATACCGGTTTGAAGAGCGGTTTGTTGAATCAAGTCCGTTTGCCTTTCGATTCCGATATGCATTGTTTGTGAATATTCCCTTGAACAAAGAGAAAATAGAAGCCGGTACGGTATACATCCCAATTTGGAATGAACTCTTTATCAACGCCAAAGGTGCACCTTTTGACAGAAACTGGTTGTATGCGGGAATAGGGTATCAGCTAACAGATAATTTTGGAATGCGGTTTGGCGCTATGAATGAATTTCGAAACATCAAACCCAAGGCTCAGTTGCTGCTGTCCTTGCATCATAAAATGCATTTTGGAGATATAGAATAACCAGCGATGGCATATTTGGCCACTTTTTCCAATCAAAATTAAATCTGGACTTATTTAAGATTTGGGAAGTTGCAAATGCATTCTCATATTTGAGATCAATAAGCCAAAAAACACAATAGTTATGATGAGTATTGATGAAGTAATGAATCGCCTGAATGAAGGAAACAAAAGGTTCAAGCAAGATAGATTAGAAAATGTGTTGGTTGATCAGCCTCGACGAGATTCTCTTGTTCCTGGTCAAGAGCCCTACGCCATTATTTTGAGCTGTGCTGATAGTCGAGTTGTACCAGAACGTGCCTTTGACTCCGGACTTGGTGAGGTGTTCACGGTGCGGGTCGCAGGAAATATTGCAAATACAGATTCTATAGCCAGTATCGAATACGCAGTAGCTAACTTAGGTTCGAAAGTGATTGTGGTGCTTGGTCATCAAAGTTGCGGTGCTGTAACAGCAGCTATGGCAGGTGGAGATAATGGCTACAATTTGAATCACTTACTTGCGCAAGTACAACCAGCCATCGCGGCATGCGATGAAGGTGCGGATGTAAACACCGTGGTTAAAAAGAACGCTTCCATAACAGCGAATGATTTGATAAGCCGTTCTTCAATAATTGCAAGCGCGGTAAATGAAGGTCGAGTGAAGGTAGCTCCGGCATACTATCATTTGACCACTGGCCAAGTGGAATGGTTGTAGTCCAAAAAATGATTTAAAAAAAAGCCCTGAAGTGATTCAGGGCTTTTTTTATTGTGTCAATACCTGTTTGAGGTAGGGTGTTTTTTGGCTTCCATCTTTCGATACCTTTTTTAGGTAATATTCCATGTGATTCACGTTCACATCATCAAAGCTTCCGTTCACGCATACAGTGATGTCTCTGCGTTCAGCCTGGTCCATGAAGTCATGCAGGATGTCGATCACGTCTGGATGAATGTAGTGTGATTGAGTCGCGTCAATAACAACTTGGCTGTGATCTGGGACAGCTTTGAGGGCCTCCATAATATTTGCCTTATTAAGGAAAGTCACGTTTTCGCTGAGTTTAAACTCAATCGGTTCCCCTGGTTCAATTTTCTCCGAAAAGCTAAAAGGAAGGGCGTAGTTCCGATATAGAATCATCAAGATTCCAAGTCCAAGTCCAATCATGATTCCAATGAGAAGGTCTGTGAAAATTATGGCAAGAACGGTTACCATGAACTTTATGAATAGTCCTCTGTTCTTGTTATACATCTCAACGAAAACAGACGGTTTGGCAAGCTTATATCCTACCACAAATAGGATAGCCGCGAGACTTGAGAGGGGAATCATATTCAGTAAATCGGGTAACAGAAACACACTCACAACAATCAATAAACCGTGGAATATGGCCGATAGTTTTGTTCTACCTCCTGATTGAATGTTCGCCGAACTGCGCACGATAACTTGTGTTACTGGAAGACCCCCAATAAGCCCAGAAACCATGTTCCCGACCCCCTGAGCAAGCAGCTCTCTATTTGTTGGGGTTACGTTTTTATCGGGGTCGAGTTTGTCGGTTGCCTCCACGCATAAGAGCGTTTCCAAGCTCGCAACAATGGCTATAGTAAATGCCAATAGCCAGAGCTGTTTGGACCAAAGCATACTCCAGTCTGGGGTCGTAAATAGGTTTAGCACTCCACCAGCTTCAGTAGCAGTTGGGATACCTACCATTTCATCCATTGCAAAATTGAATGTACCAAGTTGTGGTAGAAAGTTATAGGCGAATATTCCGAATGCCACGACAACTAGTGGGCCTTGAATAATCCCGAAAACCTTGATGCGCTTCATAAATGGGCGCTCCCATAATATCAGAATTGCCATCGAAACAAGAGTTACGATTACCGCAGCAGGGTTGATATCACCAAGTGCTACCCAAATCTCAGTGATTGTGTTCTCTCCATCCGATTGCCAAAAACCATCAAATCCTTCGGCGATAACATCATGTCCAAGTGCATGGGGAATTTGTTTTAGAACGATCATGATTCCGATTGCGCTAAGCATACCTTTAATAACGGCGTTTGGAAAGAAGTATCCGACGATTCCTGCCCGTGCAAACGCCAGTGCAATTTGCATCGCACCCGCAATTACAACCGCAGATAAGAAGATGGGAAAGCCAACTGCCATGCTGAATACGCCAGCTTCGTTTGTTCCGAGTTGAAGAATTGCATCCGCGACAATAACGGCAAGTCCAGCAGCAGGACCGCTGACGCCTATGTTAGAACCACTTAATGATCCGACAATAATACCACCGACCATACCTGCGATGATTCCAGAAAAGAGAGGAGCCCCGGAGGCTAGTGCAATACCTAAACAAAGCGGGACTGCAACCAGAAAAACGACCAACCCAGCGGGCAAGTCTTTACCAAAAGAAGAAAAAGGACTATAAACTGACATATGAATTTTGTTGTGGATAATCTAAACCATCCGTTGCTTAAAGAAAAGGGAAATGAATTTAAGCATGGCGCTCCGGAGGAGGCGAGTCAATTTCAAAATGTCCGTCTATGCTCTTTTGAGCATTTGCATTTTTAAAATCAGTGTAATTGCTCGTGCTATCGGCACTGTCAGAATCGTGATCCGATATGGAAACTATGTAATCTGCGTTGCATTCCTTCTCGCAATTAGATTCTGATTCTTCCTCCAATTCCATTCCAATAAACTCAGCATCCCAAACACCAAAGTTCAAATTCAATATGCACATCATTAGGATGAGACATAAAGCTGTGTGTGTATTTGGAATTTGGATATTCATTTGAGTTTAATAACCTCTGCAGCTATTCGATCACAAACTTAGTCAAGAAAGTGTGTATTTAGATTTTGACCTTCGTTAAAAGAATATACATTTCTGGTAAACAAAACGATGTCTGAAACTCTCTTACTGAAGAATATCTTTTCGCCAATTCTGGTTTCCATCTTGGCGCAAAACGTGAAAATTGTTCATCCTGAATTTAGGGAGAAAGACTTTATTAATCGCATAGAGCCCAATCTGGATAGCTTAGAATTAAAACAGCGTGCTCAGTTAATATCCTTAGCGCTACATGAGTTCTTACCACAGAATTATGTCGATGCGTGCAGGATAATAAAAGCCTCAATGTCGCTTTCGGATTCCGATAGACAGAAAATTGGAAAGTATCCTGAGTTTTATTTTATGCCATTTGCCGAATACATCGCAGCCTATGGTTTGGAATATTTTGATGATTCAACCTCAGCGATATATGACTTAACGAAGGTTTTTACTTCCGAGTTTTGCATACGACCATTTATTGAAAAGTATCCATTGGAGATGAACCGAATGCTGCATCAATGGGCGATGGATGAGAGCCAACATGTGCGGAGATTGGTGTCAGAAGGAACGAGGCCGAGACTGCCGTGGGCGAGTCGGCTCCCGGCGTTTCAAAAAGATCCCAAGCCCGTTTTCGAGTTGCTCGAAAAATTGAAGTCTGATCCGGAGTTGTATGTGCGCAGGTCTGTCGCAAATAATCTGAATGACATTGCCAAGGACAATCCCGACCAAGTAATGAAGTGCCTTCAGCGCTGGAGCTCTGTCAATGACGTCGGCACACAATGGGTTATCGGGCATGCTAGTAGAACCTTAATTAAGGATGGACATATTGAGGCATTGAAACTTCAGGGATTTGATCCAGCAGCGCCTCTTAAGGTCGAGGCTTTTAAAGTCGACGGCCTCGTCAATTATGGCGGCAAACTCACCTTTGAATTCAAACTCACAAACACAGGAACAAGCGCATCGAATTACCTCATTGACTTCGTTATCCATTTCATGAAATCCAATGGAAGGCAAGCTCCAAAGGTATTTAAGCTCAGTGCCAAAAAGTTGAGGCCTGGAGATTCCGTGCATGTAGTTAAGGCACATCCAATAAAGCCAATTAGCACTCGGAAATATTACAATGGCCCGCAGCGCATCGCAATCCAAATTAACGGAGTGGAGCGGGCAGAGGCTTTATTTCAATTAGAAGGAGTTAGTTAGAATTTGCGCTTTTTAAGCTGAGAATGTTAGCGTCGGCCTCTTCGGAATCCAGGTTTACTCGACCCTTCCTTCTTTTTGCGATTCGCGAAAAACTCTTGCTTCTTTCTCTGCTTTTCTTTCTCGAATGCTTTTTTCTCGTCGGCATTCATTGCCCGGTCCGTCTGTGGAAATGGGTTTTCCGTGATTACTTCAATTTTTTGCTTGATTAGCTTTTCAATTGCGGCGACATCAGTGTTCTCTTCCGGTTCGCACATGGAAATGGATATACCTTCTTCACCTGCCCGTCCACAACGTCCGATACGGTGCACATAGGTTTCAGCCTCGTTTGGAATGTCGTAATTGATCACATAGCGGAGCTTGTCAATATCGATGCCTCGCGCTGCGATATCCGTGGCCACGAGCACTCTAACTCTTCCATCCTTAAAATCTTTCAGCGCTTTTTGACGTTGATTTTGGCTTCTATCGCCGTGAATCGCCGCACTTTCGATACTCTTTTTTCGTAAATCCCTTACAATTCGATCCGCTCCGTGCTTGGTTCTAGAGAATAACAGAACTTGTTCAATATCTTGATTCCTAAGAATGTGTAAGAGCAGTTGCCCCTTTGTATTCTTATTGGTCTTGTATAAGTACTGCTGGATAGTTTCAGCCGTAGAAGAAACAGGGCTTACCTCAACCTTACGCGGATTCACTAATATTTGCTGAGATAGCGATACAATGTTCTTAGGCATTGTTGCTGAAAAGAAGAGTGATTGCCGCTTTTTAGGAAGCTTGGCGATAATCTTCTTTATATCATGTATAAAGCCCATGTCCAGCATTCGATCGGCCTCGTCCAATACAAAATACTCAACATCTTGCAGGGAGATAAAACCTTGGTCCATAAGGTCAAGCAATCGACCTGGTGTAGCTACCAATACTTCTACACCACTGCGTAGCGCATTCGTTTGGGTTCGCTGTGGAACCCCACCAAAAATGACGGTGTTTTTTATCTGGGTGTATTTCGCGTAAGCCGTGAAATTTTCACCTATCTGTATGGCCAATTCGCGTGTAGGTGTCACTACAAGAGAAAGTACTTTTCGTTTGCCTTTTTGGTTGGAGTGATTCTTAATTAAATGCTCGATAATGGGGATGGCAAATGCTGCCGTCTTGCCCGTTCCGGTCTGAGCGCTGCCTAGAACATCGAGTCCTTGCAAGACCAATGGAATTGCTTTTTCTTGAATTACTGTTGGCCGCTCGTATCCTTGATCCTGAACTGCCTTGAGAATTTGATCTGATAATCGTAAATCTTCAAATGTCATTTACCGTGTTCCTATTGTTGTTTTATTATTTGCCAAGTGTAGGGATTAATTCATCCGATGAGAATGGCGTCTATTATTAATCGCCAACAAGAGAAGATAGACCTTTGTTTTGATCTGTGGGCTCAATTAGGTCCCATAAATTGCCATAGAGATCGGCGAAGACGGCAACAGTGCCATGAGATTCTACTTTCGGTTGGCGGATGATTGTAACTCCACGATCCACAAGTTTTTTAAAGTCGCGATGGAAGTTGTCGGTGAATAGGAAGAGAAAGACGCGTCCTCCTGTTTGGTTTCCGATGGAATTTCTCTGTTCATCGTCCGCAGCTTTTGCCAATAATAAACAGCATTCTTTGGCTCCTGGCGGGGCCACCATCACCCATCTTTTTTCATCACTCAGTTTGGTGTCCTCTATTAATACAAAGTCGAGCGTGTTGGTGTAAAATTCGATGGCTTCATCATAGTCTTTCACAACAAGAGCGATATGTGCAATCCGCTGGTACATGCTAATGACGATTATCGCATTGGATGTAAATGGACGGTTTATCCTCGTCTAAAAAATCGATGTCAGGACAACCAAAGGAATTGCCCAAAAAACCAAATAAGCATGGACCCCTATCGTTAAACAGGTTTCCTGTCCATTGATAATTTATAGGTTCTCGACCTTCTTCTGGAAAATTGAGCGGCAGGAGGTACGTGCCCTCGGTGTCCAAGTAGATTTTCTGAAACACAACGCTATGCATTTTGTGCTCTTGAACAATTAGATGCCGGCCAATTACTTGATCATCTCGAATCAAGTTTTGTACATAATAGGATAGGCCAATCATGCGGCACTCAAATGCGATGGTGGAGTCATAGCGGAACTCAGCTAAAACTGCGGCTTGATATTCGGTTAAGTCTATATGAGGAAGCGTGGTTCTCACCTCAGTTTCTTCCCAGGCAATCGCATGCGTTTGACCAGTCCTGAATGGGTTTTCCTTTCCAATATTTATGAATGTGTTGCTATAATAATCGCCCATCTCTTTTAACGAGATTTGATCTTCATTCAACTCAAAACCAATATGATACTCTTCTTGTTCTACCGGATTGGATGTGCCATAGGCCGATAGATGTGCGACAAGCCTTAGCGAACGAACAGGGAACACCATCGTTGAATCCAAGAGCAGGTTGTGAACAAATACTTGATCCTCTTCGCTGATCTTGACCGTCGATAAAAATCGATTCCGGTAGGCTAAACTTAGCTCGTGGTAGTTGTCTCCCTCGAAGACTGTATCACCTAGGTTCTCCTTTGAAATGACCGATGTTTCCCACTGATACCTATCGGTTAAGGATACGAATCCGACTTTTTCCGTATCGCTGAAATAGAAACTTCTTAGCGCGTAAACCTCAAGTTCTTGAGCAACTGAAACGGTAGACTGAATGGAAAGCAATAAAAGGAATATTAAGGTGTATTTCATGCCTTTTCCTTCCATTCTTACTTACCCTTCATATCTTCAAATTGGGCATCGATGCGGTTACGTTGATTCAGATAGTCCGAGTAAACTCCCACATGCGCCATCCGATTATTCACGCAGTCATCATAATTCCCAATAAGTCCGATAATAAGTTCTGCAATTTCGCGCACAGCATGGTTTCCTCCTTGATTGGCCGAGACGTAATCGCACATCTTATTTCTCAAAATGAAATCACTAAGCAAAACAGAAGAATCACGTCTGACACAAAAAGCCGCTTTGCAAAGTTCGGCGGCGTTGAGATCGAGGATGTCATCAAATACAAACGCGCTTTTACCCGGCGATATATTGAATTGTTCGCTCAAATGAGAGAGGGTCGTGCGCTTGTCTTTAGCATTGATGTAGATGGCATCTAGGTGTTCCCGCTTTGCAAATTGGTGGGCGTATTTATTGTTTGCCCCTGTAATGATTGCCGTTACGGGTAATCGACCATGCTTCAACCAATGACTGAATCGTAACATATTAATACCCATAGAATCTGGTTCGGAAAATGGGCTTCCATTTTCATCCATCTTGGTTCCGTTGTTGAATACCCCATCCCAATCAAAAATGTAACATTGAATGGAGCTTAATGCCTCGGCAATACGCTCAGCCGGGGTTAAGAATTTCCCTCCAATTTGTTCGAATTGCTGTTGAATGGACATCTTACAAGGTGTGTTGAATATCAATCAATCCTGCGAAATTGTCGCCATCCATTGCTACTAAAGTATCCACGCCTTTTGTGACAAACACGTTTCGCGCATCATGCAACGAACGGTCTACTTCTATGGTGAATGATACCTGTTCAGGAAGGCTATCCAGTTTGGAGTCTTGCACGTTGTCACCGTTTTGTTGGATTAACCTTCGTAGGTCACCATCTGTAAATACTCTTCTAAACGATCCGTCATCATTTAGTATTGCAACTGCACCAAGTTTCGACTTCGTCATCATAAGAAGGGCGTCAATGATTTTCGCCGAACTGGAAATGGATACATGCTCTGTGACCACAACGTTTTTCACCGTATTCATCAAGGCGCGAGTATCCTGAATAAACCGATCGGTTCCAATGGTTGTAAAGTGGTTTTCAGTTAGCTTTTGCATTACTTTCCATGGAACGGTAATGGTGTGGACGCCAATGCTCAGGGCATTTTTAACATGTTCGGCGTGACGCACGGAGGAGAACATTATTTTGGATTTATAACCATAGCGCTTCGTTATCTCAACACATTCCTGGACCAACCCCAATGCATCGTGACCTTGATCTTGCAATCGCCCCACGAGTGGACAAACATAAGTGGCACCGGCTGCAAAGGCCATAAATGCCTGTTGGACAGTGTAAACAAGATGGAGGTTTACCTGAAACCCCTGATCTACCATAATCTTACAAGCGCGTGTTCCTTCCAGTGAAACGGGAATCTTAAAAACGGTCGAATCTTTTGGTAACCCCAATTCTATCAGTCGATTTGCCTCGGCCATAATTTCCTCAGCTGTATCGCCTAATGCTTCCACCTGGAGAATGTTGACGTACTTCTTGATCTCAAGAATTTGAGCGTCAATATCTTTTACACCTTCCTTCACCATGAACGTTGGAGTAGTGGTGAGCCCCGTCAGATAACCGAGCTTGCTGGCTTCCTTTATCTCCTCTAGGTTTACCGAGTCTAAGTAAAGTTCCATATCTATCTATAGCTTTTTTCAATGTGATGAATTTCGATGAGAGGTTTCAGAAATTCTTCAAGATCATTAATGTTTAGTTGGCTGGCCGCATCACACAACGCATTTTTTGGGTCGGGGTGAACTTCGATAAAAAGCCCGTCGATTCCAGCTGCCACTCCTGATCGTGCAAGAGTTGGTAGGTATTCGCGTAAACCACCGGAAGGGTCCGCGCTTGGTATTCCATACTTTCTGATGGAGTGTGTGATGTCGAAAATTACAGGGTATCCCATTTCTGAAAGATCGTAAAAACTTCTGGGGTCCACAATTAGGTCGTTGTAGCCAAACGCGTATCCGCGTTCGGTCAAGAGTATGTCCTTGTTTCCTGTTGATTCCACTTTTTCCACAGGCTTGATCATGTTTTTGGGAGAAATAAACTGACCATGTTTGAGGTTGACTGTTTTACCTGTTTTTGCCGCCTCAACTACCAGTGTGGTTTGCATGCATAAGTAGGCAGGAATTTGAATGATGTCGAGTACTTCGCCAGCCGCTTTTACTTGCGATGGGAAATGCACATCTGAAACAATGGGAAGCTCAAAATCGGTCTTGATTCTTTGGAGCATCTTTAACCCCTCATCAAGTCCCGGCCCAGTGTAGAAGTCCACTGAACTGCGGTTATCCTTCATAAACGAAGACTTGAAAACTACAGGCAGATCTAGCTTTTCTGACGTTTTTTTTAGGGCCTCAGCCGTACGCATCATGATGCTTTCCTCCTCAATCACACACGGGCCCGAGAGCAGGAAAAGTTTATCCCAATTCATAGTCGATTCGTTCAAATAGGGTTTGTTCGCAGATCAATTGCCAAAGTAAAGGCTTTGGTTCCATTATGCTCAGGTGCGAGACAATTAAGTCCGCTGCCTTACTTGCGCCTGCGGTTTGCATTTTTATCTCCCCGTGTTTTTGGCTTTTTAAACTTATGCTTCGTCTCATTGTGGTACTTACTACCCAAGTTTACCTTGCTGTTTTTAGCACTCTTTTCGTGAAAGGAAGGACCAGGAAAGAATTTATTATTGTCGTTTCGGTGCGGATTGGGTTGATTTGACTCTTCCTCCTGCTCTCCAGGAATAAGCTCTCGAGAAATTTTCACCTCTGCCGGAATATCCAATATGGGAATCGAGTAGTCCATTAACGCCTCTATCTCTTTCTTATGTTGTTCTTCAACCTCTGTATAAAAAAGGATCGACATGCCTTTTTGCTCAGCCCGTCCAGTCCGACCGATACGGTGCATATAATTCTCAGGAAATACCGGGGTGTCAAAGTTCACCACATGCGTGATATGATCAAAATCGAGCCCCCTCGCGATTACGTCCGTCGCGATTAGGATTCTGTGCGTTCCATCATCAAACGTATCCACCGCTGCCAAGCGTGCATTCTGGCTTTTGTTTGAGTGGATAATTGCCATGTCTCTTCCGAAATCGTCGGATAACCGCTCATATAGTCGATCAGCAATTTTTTTACTAGGTGCAAAAACCAACACCTTAATCATATTGGGGTCTTCCTCCAAAATATGAGATAGCAGATTTGCCTTGGTGTGAAAATTTGGAACTGGATAGCTTACTTGGTTTATGTTTTCAAGTCGGGTTCCACTCGGTGCAATGGACAGTTGAATCGGGTCGAAAAAATATCCTTTGATTAGTTCATCAACCTCCTGGGTCATTGTGGCCGAAAACATGATGTTTTGACGCCGGTCGGGAAGCAGCTCAAAAATGTTGCTGAGCTGAAATATAAAGCCAAGATCAAGCATAACATCTACCTCATCAATTACCAGTTTTTGAATTGATTTCAGGGATACGGCACGCGCCAAAACTAGATCGTACAGTCTACCTGGTGTTCCAACCAAAATGTCTACACCTTCCTTTACAGCAAGGCCTTGAGTATTGATGTTTGTGCCGCCGTAAACGCCAATAACACGTGTTGATTTGTATTTGGTGAAGGACTTTATTTGCTCCACAACCTGTACCACCAATTCTCTTGTTGGAACGATGACGATTACGGTTGGATGTTTCTTGTCAGAAAATTTTAGGCTCTGCAGAATTGGAAGCATATAAGCCAATGTCTTTCCCGTTCCTGTTTGGGAAATTCCAAGGACGTTTTTCCCGGAAAGCACAGCAGGATAGGCAGCCTCTTGTATCGGAGTAGGTTCTGAAAAACCCAGGTCGTCTAGTGCGTTTAGCAACATTTTTGACGGGTTCAGATTCCGGAATGAATTCATACTTGGTTAGGGTTCAAAAGTGACGGTGAAAGTACATATCCCATAGTTGATGATGGCGGCCTAGCCTTGATCAATGATCAATGAGCGAACCACAGTCAATCAATCAATCTGTCATCAGAAATGACCTTGATTAGGAATCAGTCGTCCAGTGTATCGCCCGTGATGGTTTTTGGTTTTATCAATGTGCTGCCAATACGTCCGCCTATCCAAGCCATAGGAATATATGCGAAGGCGATATCCGCGACTGTAAACCAGATGGGTCCAGGTAGCATGATGTTTATCGCGATTCCGCCTAGTAGGAATAGACCGCCAATGGCCAAAGCGAATTTCATTTTGTGGGAAACTGCCATCAAGGCGGCAATAATAGCGCCTGCTAGCGTACCTAAGGCATGCGCCAAAAAGGGAAAGACAAAGAATTCTGCTGTAAGTGTGGGCATGACTTCGACAAGCGCGTCAAAGTCCTTTGGATCGATCCCTTCAATTGGGAAAATCGAATGTCCAACATTGACAAGGCTCATGTTGACGATGCTGCCTCCGAGCCAACCAACGGGAATTGCAAGGATGTTTAGAGCGAGACGAACGTATGGATGCATAGTCTATTCTTTAGAACGGCGAAGTCAATTCATCCGTTGTGTTGAGGGGCGCAAGGTACAATCCTCATCAATTCCACTCGCCTCCGATCTTCTAATCAGCGACTTACGTCAATGATTCTAATTCAAAAATTGTGATTTCTGGTCGGACATTGAAGCGAACTTGCCATAGGTGTCCTAGTGCCCGATTGATGTATAACGTACGGCCATCCATTAGATCGATTTCTCCAGAGCTAAAGTTCTTATTTGCAACAGGCAACATAGGCGCTGGGAGGAAAGGTGGTTTACATTGTCCACCATGAGTATGCCCTGATAAAATCCACCCTTGGTAATCATTCCAAACATCGAGATCGCATACATCGGGGTTATGACACAATACTAAGTTCGCCTGACCTTTGTTGTAATGCCTCATCGCCCGTTCTGGGTAGAAAAATGGTCCCCAGTAGTCATCAAGTCCGATGATGTTTAACCCATCAATTACCAAATGATCGTTCCGAAGCATTGAAATTCCAGCAGACTCTAGTTGCGTTGTTATTCGATCCGCAACCTTTAGTTCGGACCATTGTCTACCATAGTCGTGGTTTCCAAGAATTCCTAATGTTCCAATTCTGCCTATCACGGTATGCTCCAATACTTGCTCCAGCTGATCGTGCTGTTTTTCATTTTCATAGCTGACGAAGTCGCCCGTATACACAACAATGTCTGGCTCTAAGGATTGTGCTTTTTTAAATGAATCGATAATGAATTTGTAATCGAACCTATTTCCAACATGGATATCGCTTATCTGCATGATGTTCTTTCCTTCCAAGGATTTTGGAAGGTTGCGTATGGGCATTTTCTTGTGGACAAACTCTAGCCAAAAGGGTTCAAGTTGCCACGAGTAAAGTCCGCTGGCCACTATTGCGCCCATCGTACCAAAGGATGCGCGTTGAATGAATTTTCTTCTATTCATGCCACGTCAACGTTGGCGCCGGAAGAAATTGCCGGAAACTATCTAAACGATGTTAATGGTCACTTGCTTTTTAAGCCTTTCGCACGAATTCAGACTTCAACGTCATTGAACCAAAGCCATCGATCTTACATGCAATATTGTGATCACCCTCAACCAGGCGTATGTTTTTCACTTTTGTGCCTGCCTTAACAGGCTGCGGCATTCCTTTTACTGGAAGGTTCTTTAATACAATTACACTGTCTCCCGTTTGAAGCACTGTACCAAGTGAATCCTTGACAACGGGGGCTGCGTTTTCGGCTTCTACTTCGGCAGGGCTCCATTCATGACCACACTCAGGGCACATCAATAGCTCACCACCAGTTGAATAAGAAAACTCAGATTTACAAATAGGACAAGGAGGTAGTGTTGACATCAGTAGACAAGTTTAGGTGATAAAGATACGGGCAGCAGTGCCGCGTTGGAAATATATCTTCAAGGGTTATACCCACCACCAATCTCGTCCCATTTCTAGGTCGAAGCCAGCTAAGAAATCTGAGATTCCGTTGCGGACAGTCTCGTCTGGGAATACAGCAGATAATACTTGAGGATTCTCAACTTCCGCAAACCGATACAAGTGCTCTAAGTCAACTTCGATAAAGACTTCGCCATGTTGTTTCAAAAATCGCTTGATCAGTTTTGCTTTTTTGTTTTTGCCCATGACCATTAACGGTCGTTCGGAATCGCGCTTTTCCAGTAAAAAATGCTTCAATTTCAGGTTAAAAAAGGCTTCTTGCTCGTAGTTTTTTGAATTCCTTGAAGTGCGCTTTGGGTGCTCTCTCCAAAGATGTGTAACCTCGTCAACTGTGGCTATTTCGCAGCCTTGTGAGTGCCAGTCAAGAACGATCTTATAATCTTCAGGATACATGTCGGAAGCAAATGCTACAAGTTCCTTCGGTGCCATCCAATTGGCGCTCGCAATTACGCACTCTCGATAGATCCAGTTCCAATGATCTTGCTTTTGGATGCGCTCATTTAACCATGATTGGTACTCTAAATAGCCTTTTGATATTTCGCCCTTCGAGAAGTACGCGACCTTACCTGTGATAATGGCAGCTGGGTGGGACTTGTGGGCGCCCATAAACCATTCTAGTTTCATAGGAGGCATAACGTCATCGGCGTCCATTCGAGTAATAAGGTCCGAATTGGTGTGGGTGAATGCTGTGTTCAGGGCGTCGATGATGCCATGACCATCATTCTGAAATACCTGAATTCTAGAATCGATCGCCTCGAATGACTTTAATATTTGGAGTGAGCGGTCTGTAGAGCCGTCGTTCACAGCAATTAGTTCCCAGCGAGTGAATGTTTGAGACAGGATGGAGTCCAAGCATTCTTGAAGCCAAGGTTCGGCATTCTTCACGGGCATTATTATCGATACCAGA
>DDCZ01000047.1 GCA_002336485.1 Flavobacteriales bacterium UBA1993 | reverse complement strand
GCTCTCAGTTAAAATCGGAGGCCCGCCTCCATCTGGAGCACCATTCGAACTGCCTGACCAATTATCGCTGCTCCAATCTGCAGCTACGTCCGCAACCCAATACCTATTTTGCGCATAAGTGTTGCTGGTTGTGAACGCCACAGCCAAGATGAACAGAAGTCCAGAAAGTGAATATTTAGTACCCAAGGTAAGAGATCCCAATTAAGACAAGAGACAAAGACACGCAGTATCAGGGCCTTAGGCTGCTAATTTTAAATGAATTATCGCGATCACTGCATATCTCGCAGTTTTTCCAACGGTCATAAATCCCAAAACAGGCACAAAGGGGGTCTTGAATAATCCGAGCGAAACAGCGATAATATCTCCGAATATAGGAGTCCAGCAAAGTAGTGCTAGAACAGAGCCATAGCGCTTGGCAGCGCCATCCCAACGTCGTGTAGAATTGGAAGAAACACCAGCGTATTTGAGAATTTTTTCATGATTTCCGAGACGCCCTAATCCATAGCTTGACATTCCACCAAGGGTGTTTCCTGCGCTGGCTACAATTACACAAGAAAGAAGGGGGAATCCAGATGATAAAAACGCTAGAAACAATAATTCTGAACTAAACGGAATTATTGTTGCGGACAAAAAAGCGGCAATAAACAATCCAACCAGACCAATTTCTATCCAATCCATGAGCAAGGTTAATGGTAAAAAGTGCATTGGAACTCAATTTGAGTTCTGCGATTTGCGACTCTCATCAATTACGGCGCATTTCTGAGCTATAAAACCGAGAATTGGCAGGATACCAAAGCGTATATATTTACGTTTGTCGCATCAATAAGAATGGCGTTAGATTCATTGACCAGTTGCGATCCATATACCTGATGAAGAAGTTTTTTCCAATAATAATTCTGGTGGCGCTTGTAGGCTGCGAGAAGATAGTGGACATCAAAGATCCCGTGCCGAAGCATGTGCGCTTTTGTGAAGTTGACGAAAGCCTTGTTGGGCATTGGCAGAGCGATTCAGTGTGGGTCGAGACACATGTAGACTCCTTGGACACGACTTATTTGAACACACGCCCAACCTACTATTATGATTTGCTGATCGAGTGTGGAGCCGACACATCCTTCATTCTGAAGTATGTCAATTATAGTGGTGTGGTGACCAATCAAGTGAATTCCTCAAACTATGGCTCAACCGACACATCCTTCGTTGCCTTCGATGCGTTTGACACGAATAAACAACCGCCCAATGCCTCTTTTGAAATGCCGTTCGAAATCACCTCTGACACGAGCCTTGCGGCATATTTTTCCCAAACCTTGAATTCCGATCAACGCACGGTTACAAGACTTTGGTTATCCAAGGTGAAATAAGCTGCCAATTTTCGATCATACTTCTTTCCTTTGCAGCCTTCAATTAGATTGGATATGAATATCAAGGAGTTAGTTGCAAACGAGCCAATAGGTTCACGCGTTATCATTCAGGGCTGGGTGCGCACATTTAGAAGTAATCGCTTTGTTGCGATTAATGATGGCAGTTGCGCCCAGAATTTACAAGCAGTTGTAAATTTTGAAGAAACAGATGAGTCCCTCTTAAAACGAATCACGACAGGCGCTTGTGTTAAAGTTGAAGGAGAAATTATCGAATCACAAGGTGGTGGACAGCGCATCGAAATGGTGGTCCAAAACATCGAGATATTAGGCGACGCAAATCCAGAGGAGTTTCCTTTGCAGCCTAAAAAGCATTCTTTGGAATTTCTCCGAGAAATCGCCCACTTGCGTCCGCGAACCCAAACCTTCGGGGCAGTTTTTCGCATCCGTCACGCGCTACAATTTGCAACACATAAGTATTTCAACGACAATGGTTTTTTTCAGGTGCATACACCCATTGTCACAGGCTCTGATGCTGAAGGGGCGGGAGAAATGTTCCGTGTGTCAACCTTGGACCCTGCTTCCCCTCCAAAAACCGAATCAGGTGAAGTGGATTGGAAGGAAGACTTTTTCGGAAAAGAGACAAACTTGACCGTTTCGGGTCAGCTGGAAGGTGAGCTCTTTGCCTTAGGATTAAGCAAGATATACACGTTTGGCCCTACGTTTCGAGCTGAAAATTCGAATACAACAAGACACCTTGCTGAGTTTTGGATGATTGAACCTGAGGTTGCGTTCAATGATTTGCAAGACAATATGCAGTTGGCTGAAGACAACTTGAAGTATGTAATCCAATATACCTTGGAGCATTGCCGCGAGGATCTTCAATTATTAGCTGATAGACAGGCAAATGAGGAAAAGCAGCTTCCTCAGGACAAGCGTACAATACCACTGTTGGAGAAGTTGGAGTTTGTCGCGAACAACGATTTCGTCCGTTGTAGCTATACTGAGGCGATTGAAATATTAAGGAACTCAAAACCAAACAAGAAAAAGAAATTCAAGTATTTGATTGAGGAGTGGGGCGCGGATCTTCAAAGTGAGCACGAGCGCTTTTTGGTGGAGAAGCACTTTGGGAAACCGGTAATTTTATACGATTATCCAGCGTCGATAAAGGCATTCTACATGCGACTCAATGAAGATGGCAAAACGGTGCGAGCAATGGATATTCTTTTTCCAGGAATTGGAGAAATTGTAGGCGGATCGCAGCGTGAAGAGCGTTACGATGTATTGAAAAGTAAGATTGAAGAATTCGGAATTGAAGAAGAATCGCTCTGGTGGTATCTAGAGACTCGAAAGTTCGGAACGTGTGTGCACAGCGGCTATGGCCTCGGGTTCGAACGGTTGGTTTCGTTCGTTACGGGCATGAACAATATCCGAGACGTAATCCCCTTTCCCCGCACACCAAAAAGTGCAGACTTTTAGTCCGAACTAATTAAGGAATCAAAGTAAAGCTGCATCGCTTCATTCTCAGCTTCCGAGCCGATTGCCGGGGTGTACTTCAACCTGTTTTCGTTTACATAAATCATAATCGAACGGGAATCTTTTTCCGTCATATTCGCGATTATCTCCTTGCGTTTCTTGGTGGATGTGAACGTGCGAAAACCTGAGAAACATTCGTTTTCGATAATTCGAACGCCATCATTTATACTTAGCTTGATCGGTTTTTCGATTCCCGGAACGGTGAGTTTTCGAATCGAGTAGTGTGCGTTTGTCTTGCGTTTTTTGTTGGCCATTTCAAGAAGTTTATCCAAGACCATAGCGCCGTCTTCACCCTTGATGTAATACACATACATAGGACTTCCTCCATTATGAAGTTTTATTGATTCAATACTAGTTTCTGGATCAGGGATAAAAGAATACAGCGAGATTGCCAAGAGCAGCATGAGCGAAGGAAACTTCATAATCAGAGCATTTTACCAAAGCTATAAAAGATGCAGAAGTGGTTGAGAATGATGGATTGTATTGGAAATATGCTCAAGTCTTTTCGGTTAGGAGGGCTATTTGATTCACTTTTTACGATTTCTAACCCCCGCAATTCCTATTTTTCGGGCATGGCAATGAAGCAATCATTAGAGCAAAAACTTCTTCAAAAGTTGAGTCCCCAGCAGATTCAACTGATGAAAATGCTTCAGTTGCCAACGCAAGCCATGGAGGCTCGAGTGAAAGAGGAGATTGAAGTTAATCCGGCTCTTGAGGAAGGGCGCGAAAAGGAAGAATCCGAGTACGATTCTGAATCTGACGATCAACTCGGAGACGAACTGAGTCAATCGGAACAAGAATTCGACTTCAGCGACTACACCGATGATGACGAGACACCGGCATACAAGTACGAGGCCAATAATTACAGCAAGGACGACGAGGAGAAGAGCGTGCCTTTTGGTTCGGCCGCCACTTTTCACGATCGACTTATTGCGCAATTGCAGCTGCGAAAAATGCCTGAAAATCAGTTGTTCATATGTCAACACCTGGTTGGGAGCCTAGATGATAGCGGTTATTTGCGGAGGGAGATCAGTGCAATTGTAGATGATCTAGCATTCACACAAGGCTTAATGACATCCGAAGAGGAGGTTGAAGGGCTATTGCAAAAGCAAATCCACAACATGGAGCCGGCGGGTATCGGTGCCCGCGATCTGCAGGAATGTCTTTTGCTTCAAATAAAAAGACGGCCTAACTCGGTTACGGTGAAGACCGCGACAGTAATTCTTGAAAAATTCTACGATGAATTTGTGAAGAAGCATTATAGCAAAATCACCAGTCGCCTGGAAATAGATGATGACGACTTGAAGGATGCCATTGAGGAGATAGTGAACTTGAATCCGAAACCCGGCAACTCTATGAATGAGTCTGCTCGTCCTGTGGAGCAAGTCGTGCCCGATTTTCAATTGGTAAGTGAAGGAGATGAATTGCGCGTAATTCTGAACGGCAGAAATGTTCCTGATTTACGGATCAGTAGAAAGTACATGGATATGCTCGATGACTTTGCTCGAATCAAGGGAGCGCCGACTAAGGCACAAAGAGACGCGATGACTTTTGTAAAGCAAAAATTGGATAGTGCAAAGTGGTTTGTTGATGCGATTAGACAAAGACATGATACGCTTACACGCTCTATGCAAGCAATAGTTGACTATCAAATTGAGTACTTCAAAACTGGAGACGAAACTAAGTTGCGGCCCATGATATTGAAGGATATTGCCGACATTATACATATGGATATCAGTACCATTAGTCGTGTTTCGAATAGCAAATACATTCAAACGTCATTTGGAACGTTTTCCGTGAAATATTTCTTTTCCGAGTCCTTAACTAATGACGATGGAGAAGAGGTTAGCACAAGGGAAGTGAAAAAAATATTGCAAGATCTCATAGTTTCTGAGGACAAACGCAAGCCTTGGACGGATGAAAATCTTGCCAAAGAATTGAAGGGTAAGGGATACAATATTGCCAGAAGAACGGTTGCTAAATATCGCGAGCAACTAGATATTCCAGTAGCCAGGTTAAGAAAGGAGTTATGAGAATTGCTGCCCAAATTTTATCCTATATTTTTCATCCGATTTTCCTGCCAACATCAGGATTGGTCATCGTTTTTGCGCTGAATGGATTTATTGCTAGTACCACGCCATTCGATAAACAGATTTTTTTAGTCAGTTGGATTTTTATTAATACGGCGATCATCCCATTCCTGTTTACCTTGTTTTTAAGATGGAAGAATATGGTGAGCTCGATCCAGCTTGAGACACGAGAAGATCGAATCGTTCCTTTCACATTTGCCTTATTCTTCTATTTGACAAATTACTGGCTACTCCGTGACATTTACATGCCCACAATCATTTATTCACTTTTTCTGGGAAGCAGCGTTGCGGTAGCTCTTGCACTTGTCTTTAATTTCTTCACCAAGATTAGTATACATATGGTGGGAATGGGTGGTATTACCGCCTCGATCTATGGCATGGCTCAATTGTATGATTTGCCACTTATCAACTTTGTAGTCTTTGGGATTATTGCTAGCGGATTGGTTGGTAGCGCCAGATATATCCTAGAATCACATAACCTCAAACAAATATATTTGGGTTGGGTGACAGGTTTCGTCACGGTGTATTTTCCCGTAATTATGGGCTGGGGATAACTACTCGGCCGAAGTCTCGGGCATCTCTTCTTTTACCTCTTTCAGCATGATTCCCCACTTTAAAGGGTGAATGTCGTTTCTTGTAAACATGACTAATTTACGGTCATCAAGATAAAAGTGAGCGAAAATATTCTTGTCAATTGTCAGGCTGAATTCATCACCAAGTTCGCCCATGGTTTGGGTAATTGGTTGTGTCATTTGATTTCGAAACAATTCTTTGATCTCTGGCATTGTCGACTCAATAGTGAGCGTTTTGTTCTCTAAGTCGACTCGAATTGTAATAGGGTCATCCAATTGCTTCTGCGTATTCTCACCGCGCAAGTTTAAATTCACATTAGATGATCTAAAAACCATGGTAGTGTCCTGGGCAAATCCAGCTAAACTGGCAACAAGGGCAATAATTACAATCACATACTTCATAGGATGGCAAGTTTTCGAAGCAACAAAGGTAGTGAAGTTCTCAATTGATAGAATTTTCTGAATGCCTTTGAAGCTTATTTCGTTCATATATCCATACAATAAGCATTAAGTATGCCAATTGATAGAAGGCATCTTCAATCGGAATTGTGCCAAGTCGAAGATTGGCGTTTTCAAAGTTGTTGTACCAAACTATGGGCTCTTCGGTGAATGCACCTGTCAACCAGCCATTGAGAACAGTGAATGGAATCATACAAACGATGTAGGTTAAATAAAACCGCCCCAGCCAGTTTGATCTGAAAATGAGCAGTTGTAAAACAAGGAGCAGAGCACAAAGAAAAAACACGCTTGATGAGTAGATCCTAGGGTAGAAATAAATGCCGAGAACGCCAGTGAGAATAAGAAAGAACCAGGTGAGTGCATGTCGATATGGAAAAAGAATATCTCTAGGCACAAAATACCGGAGGACCTCATGTATGAATAGGCATGCGAACGGAACGGTAATGAAAAATCCGTATTCCTCAATTGGCAACCTTCCCAGGTAAAAGCC
This sequence comes from Flavobacteriales bacterium UBA1993, assembly GCA_002336485.1. Taxonomy (GTDB): domain Bacteria; phylum Bacteroidota; class Bacteroidia; order Flavobacteriales_G; family Salibacteraceae; genus SHAN690. The sequence goes on along the minus strand of DDCZ01000047.1, from coordinate 54,425 downwards.
GCTTAAGTAGCGTTCATTAAACCCCCAAACTTCGAGTGCGGTGAAGAGTTCGTCCCACATCAAGAATATGGAACCAACAATTGCGGTAGATGCAAAAATCGCTCTCCAATTTCGCAAAAATCGGAGCCTTCTTTCGTAACTCTGAGCGAGTGGGTAGGCGACGATCAGGGCGTTGATGATCAGATAGTGGTATTGGTCTGGGAACGGGATGATCTAAGAGGGTTTTTTTAAGGCCTCACGATAATACTTCCATGGAACGATCAACATGCCAAAACATTCTCCATCAAAACGATCGATGTGCTTATGGTGTATTTTGTGTGCCTTGCGAATGGCCCGAATGTAAAAGTTATTTTGCCGCCTCAGGTAAGGAAATCGTTGGTGGATGATTACATCATGAACGATGAAGTAACAAAAGCCATAGAGGAGAATGCCAACTCCAATCGAAACCAGGAGATTCATACCATTCATGGAGCCAAACATTATCAATAACCAGGAGGGAATTGCGAAAATGAACAAGTAGAGATCGTTTCGTTCCACTTTCTTTTTACTTGGCTCATGGTGATCGCGGTGAAGCGTCCATCCCACTCCGTGCATGACAAATTTATGCATGGCCCATGCGATACCTTCCATTGAAGCGAACGCTAAGATGATCGTACCAATGTATTTGGGCCATTCCATTTATGCGAAGTAAACAATCGTAGAATTGAAACTGTTTAATTTGAGATAAAATAAAACTTCTGTGCTTGCGAGAACTTTACAACGTCAGCTTGTAAGAATCAGAAACTTCATTCTTCTAAACCTTCTATGAAAAAGGCAATTCTTTATTCAACCCTCCTTTCACTATTTATGGCCTTAGGCTGTAACAAGGAGCCAATTGAGTTCGTGCACCCAATGGATGGTATCGTTATCGAAGACACCTCAGGGTTTGATCGCGCGTTTTTAATTGAGCCATTTACCAGTGTTTCTTGTGGCGCATGCCCCCTTGCTCATCATGAAATTGAGACTATCGAGGCAGCACAATCCGATGGTTTTCACATGACACATTACTTGTATGGCCCACTCCATCATCCATATACTCAGTATTTAATTGATCAAGTAAATAAGACCATATACACGCCCTTAGCATTGGTTCATCGCACCAACAATGATGGCAGCGCCGTTTATTATGGTGTGGATCGAATGAATGAAATATTGGAAGGACGCCGTCATCAAGAAGCCGAACTTGGAATCGAGGTGGACATGGCAATTGAACAGGACGTCATTGAAATCGATGTTGAAATGGATTTTTCAGAAGAGATCTTAGGAGACAATGTTGCACTGAACGTCATCCTTATAGAGAAGACGGTCGTGGGTGAGGGGTCAGGATATGACCAACGTAACTATGGTGACAATGATGAGAACCACCCATATTATGGTCAAGGCAAGTACATTGAAGGATTTGAACATACCAACGTTATTCGTCAGGTGATCACACCTTTTGACGGGATGGAAGTACAGCTAAACAACAACTCCAATGTGACGAGCCTTACCCTATCTCTAGACAATCTAGAGGGTGAGTTGAGCAATTATGCACTTGTCGTTTTCGTCACGGAAAACGCTAAAATTGGCTCACCGATTCTAAACGTGTCTCATGCGGATTTGGCCGTACTATAGATCGAATTTGATTCCTTGAGCCAAGGGCAATTCAGTGCCCCAATTGATCGTGTTCGTTTGTCGTCTCATGTATGCTTTCCAAGCATCCGATCCACTTTCACGTCCACCGCCCGTCTCTTTTTCGCCGCCAAAAGCACCGCCGATTTCTGCACCGCTTGTTCCAATATTCACGTTTGCGATTCCACAATCTGATCCTTGATGACTCAAGAAAACTTCGCTTTCGCGCATGTTGTTGGTCATGATAGCAGAACTCAACCCTTGTCGCACACCATTCTGAAGAGCCAAGGCTTCATCAAACGTCTTGTATTTCATTAAATATAGAATGGGTGCAAACGTCTCTTCTTGTACAATTTCCCAGCTATTCTGCGCTTCAGCAATCGCTGGCTTAACGTAACATCCGCTTTCATACCCAGGGCCATCAAGCACGCCGCCTGCGACGAGAAGGTTGCCTCCAGATGATTTCACAGTTTCAAGTGCCGCCGAATATGTGGCAACAGCGTCTGTATCGATGAGTGGCCCAACGTGGTTGTTTGAATCCAGTGGATCTCCGATGCGAAGTTGTCCGTATGCCTTCACCAACGTGTCCTTCACTTTATCATACATAGACTCATGTATAATCAGTCTGCGTGTAGATGTGCAACGCTGACCACATGTTCCAACGGCGCCAAAAACGATTCCTGGAATGGCGATTTTGAAATCGGCATCCTCACTAATGATGATTGCGTTGTTTCCTCCTAATTCAAGGATAGATTTAGCGAGTCGTTTACCGACGGCCTCACCAACTTTTTTACCCATTCGAATCGATCCGGTGGCGGAGATCAACGGCACGCGTGAATCACTTGTCATCAATTCACCGATCTTGTAATCGCCGACTACGAGGCCATTCACTCCTTCTGGAACATTATTTCGTTCAAAAACTTCAGCTACAATATTCATACAGGCCACCGCACATAATGGAACCTTTTCTGAAGGCTTCCAGACGCAAACATCGCCACAAACCCAAGCCATCATACTATTCCATGCCCAAACGGCAACCGGAAAGTTGAATGCCGAAATAATTCCTACAACCCCCAGTGGATGATACTGCTCATACATTCTATGCTTAGGACGTTCGCTGTGCATGGTCAAACCGTGTAGCTGACGTGACAAACCAACGGCAAAGTCACATATGTCGATCATCTCTTGAACTTCGCCTAGGCCTTCTTGTAGGCTCTTGCCCATTTCATAACTCACCAGTTTACCTAATGCGTCCTTTTTTTCTCGCAGTGCTTCACCTATTTGGCGCACTACTTCGCCACGTAATGGGGCCGGCCACATACGCCATTCAGGAAATGCTTTTACCGCTTGTGCAACTACTGCCTGATAATTGTCATTTGAACTCCCCTTTACCTCACCTATCTTTTTTCCGTCTGTAGGCGAGAATGATTCAAAGACGGTTCCATCTGAGTGTAGCCATTGCTGTCCCGTGGATGTTCCTTCATTGACCTCATTTAGTCCAAGTTCTTTTAAAAAATCTTTCATAGTTCACATTCGTTTGGGCAAAAGTAGAACTGTGAGGGACGTACAAAAGACAAAAAACGGATTAGATTTAGTACACTAAAAATGAACGGATTATGAAAAAAGCAATATTATTAGCGATCAACTTGATGTCGATTTCAGCTGTTGCTCAGGTAACGGTGAACAGCACCTATATTGCAACCTTAGGAGATACTGTCATAATGGGGGAAGACACCACCCATGCAGCTTTTCTTGACTTAGGCAGCGCAGTTGGAAACCAAGTCTGGGATTTTACCAATTTAGAAGAACAAAAGCCAGATGGAATTTTCTTAGAAGACCCTTCAACGGCGCCATTAAGTTCGATGTATCCAGATGCAGATTTTGTTGGAAACGACCTTGAGGAGGATAGCATCCATCTATTCTTTAAGCAGACCAGCACGTATCTTGATATCGTTGGAATTGTTGAATACGACAGCATAGGAAATCCTGTTCCCGGTGAATTAGACGGTAAGTGGCGATTCATGCAATTTCCAGCCACAATGGGAACAACATTTGAGTCGGACTTGTTCACACAAGTTCAGAGTAATTATTGGGGAGTCGACCTTGACAGCATTGGGCCACATCCTTTTGTTGACTCTCTAAGAGCAAAAATTTCGTTTTCGTTCTATAATGAAATTGATGCTTGGGGCGAGGTGCAACTTCCACAGGGTTCGTACAACTGCATAAGGCAAAAGACCGTGGCGAAAATTAGGTCTTCAGGAGACTGCTTTTTTAACGGCGAATGGAGGCCATATACTCCTTTGATGCTAACATTCCTTGACTCGGTGAACTACGATACGGCAACAGATGGTTCTTACAAGTGGTGGTCAGATAACGCCTCCGCAGATTTGTTTGTGGCTCAAATTGACTTTGATTCACTCGGAAACCCAGATTCTAACATATCTTACTTGTTGGCGGTGCCGACATGGCCCGTAGGAGTGAATGAATCAGCGGCAAACTCAATGGAAGTTTTCCCAAATCCAACTTCGGATTACCTAACAGTCAAAACCACGCTCGATGGAACATGGGATGCAACGTTGTATGACGTGAACGCTAAGACTGTGTTGCAACAAAAGGAACAAACGACATCCGCCTCCATTGATTTGAGTGAATTGCCCGCAGGAACATATCTCTTGCAGATTACCGATGCGAATGGAGGGATTGTGAAATTGGAGAAGGTGCAGATTACGCATTGACCAAAGAGCATATAGACCTTAGAAAAGGTGATCGATTGGTTGCCTTTTTAATGCTGTAATAATCGGAAATCGAAGTTTTGGATGTTTGGGTCGTAGTAGATTTCTGCCACTCGAATTGTTTGGGTCGGTACTTTGGATTGTTCAAGCTTAACGTTAAACCCTCCATATTCATACCCCCATTCTTGACCTCCACAGCTTACGCCAAACGTGTTGATTAAGAGGGATTTAGATTGACATCCGAGATTGGAGAAAACAAGTTCATATTTATGCTCGAAGTCTATATATACTTTAAATGAACCGTCACGGTCTGTCTTTTGGGCCCAAATTCTTTTACCGTCTTCATCAATCAGTTCAACACTTGCGTTCACAATCGCATGGGCTTCGTGATCGATCACCTTGCCATCAAGAGCGAGGTTGTTTGTTTTCTGACCAAGGCAAATGGAGGATACAGCGCAAAAAATAAATGGAATTAGAAGCTTCATTTTGGTTGTTCAAATATGTGCACGTCACGCTGAGGAAATGGAATGCGAATGTTGTTGGCCTTAAACTCGTGATCAATTTTGAAGCGCAGTTCACTTTTCATGAATTCGATTTCCCATGTGTTTTCGGCCCAGAAGAGTAGGCGAAAGTTTAGCGAAGAGTCTCCAAAATCAGTGAATTGAACGCTGATCGGGCCGGCTTCTTTAATTGTTGAGTCACTACCAGCAACGCCCAATAGAACGTTTTTGACGAGTTCAGTGTCTGATCCATAGGCTACGCCAACATCAATGTGAAATCTGGTTCTTTTATCGCCTTCTGTCCAGTTAATGACGTTATCAGAAACCAACTTGCTGTTTGGAACAATAAGGGTGATGTCGTCCCTCGTTTTGATTTTACTGGTTCTAAAGTCAATTTCAATGACCTTTCCAACAGTGTCATTAAACTCCACGATGTCACCAACACGCACGGTTCCTCCAAACAGTAATATTATTCCGGAAGTAAAGTCATTAAAGATTTGTTGCACACCTAAACCAAGGCCAACAAGCAATGCGGCCGATCCTGCCATGATCACTGTAAGGTCGATCCCTACTGCTTCGAGCGCAATAATTGTGGTTAAGGTGTAGGCAAAATAGGAAATCAATTTATGCAACGCATATAGCGAAGAACGATCCATCCATTGCCGCTTTTTAATAGCTCGATGGACAAACAACTTGAAGATTTTGAGACCAATCCATGTAAACATGAACAGTCCAATAACAATAATCACATCAAGTACGGAGAGGTGAAAATCTCGGTACACTAACAGCTCTATTTCTAGTATTTCGCGTAGTTGCTCCATGGTGTCTAATGTAAAACTGTCCTCCCCAGCATGCGATTTATTTCGCGTTTGATTTCTTCGAGTTTGATTTGTTTTTTCAAATGCTCCTCTACGTCACCGCCGAGCGTCATTTGATCTTTCATTATTTGCTGGTTTTCCTTGATCATACGTTCCACGCGCTTTGATTTGTAAGCGTAGATGCCTTCGATGACGGCTCTGCGCATTTTGTCTTCTTCGCTTTCTACGATAATCTCTTTTCGCTCCCAATTATCCAGACTATAAGGAGAGGAGAGGAGGTCGACAAACAAACCTTGTATGTCACTGTTTGGATGTTGAATAAAATGATTTTGGTCGAAGCCACTCTCTTCGTATCGAACAGAGATTTCGACAAACAACAACCTAAATTTTTCAGATTCGAAAACAATGTTGTCGCCTTCAATTTCGTCTAGAATAAATTCGAGTACGTTAAATTCTTCGGGTTCCGGAAATTCCTCCGTGGGCAATTCTGGTGCAAAGACCTGGTCATGATAGTTTATCATTAGCCGCAATAGGTCACGCTCTTGATATTCTACCGTATCCTCAGTAAGCTTTGGTTCTTCCTGAAAGTTAGTGTCAATGACCGGTGGCTCCACCATTTCGTCATTACCCCTAAAGCGATTGCTTTGGCGGTGATGCTTTCGAAGCGCTTTATTCAGCTCGCTTATCAGGGCTGTTTCTCCGACATGCATGAGCCGGCTGCACTCACTAATATATATGGAACGTAAAATGGTGTCGGGTATGAGCGCAATGCTCTCTACCATAGCATGAATTACATCGTTAGTTTTAATCGGATCGCCCTTGGCTTCCTCCATAAGGAGGTCGGCCTTGAAGCCTATAAAGTCGCGTGCACTTGCCTCCAAATACTCCCGCACCTCCATCTTATCATGCTCTTTACTAAAGGAATCTGGATCATGACCGTCTGGTAGCATGATCACCTTTACATGCATGCCCTGTTCGAGAATTAAATCGATGCCACGCATGCTCGCCTTTATTCCGGCCTTATCGCCATCATAAACAAGCGTGATGTTTTGGGTGTAACGCGAAATAAGTTTGACTTGATCCTTCGTCAATGCTGTTCCTGACGATGCTACGGTATTCTCAATCTGCTTCTGGTGAAAGGATAATACATCGGTATAGCCCTCTACCAAATAACAATTGTCCTCCTTCGAAATCGCTCCTTTGGCGAAATACAATCCATACAGCGAATTGCTCTTATCGTAGATTGGGCTTTCAGGCGAATTGATGTACTTCGGAATGTTCTTATCCGCCTTCAATGTTCTACCTCCAAAACCAATGGTTCGACCGCTGAGGTTTTGAATTGGGAACATCACTCGACCTTTGTATCCGTCGTATTTGCGCTCGTTTTTTTGCTTGACTAATCCTGTTCTCAGTAGATACTCTTCCTTGTATCCCTTTTCGGTAGCAACATCCGTGAAAGCTTGATAGGAATCTGGGTTGTAGCCAAGCTGAAATTTTTTGATGATGCTTTCATTAAAACCACGCTCCTTGAAATAGCTGAGGCCAATGGTTTTGCCTTCTTCTTGTTCCCAAAGTTGACCAGCAAACCATTGACTAGCGAATTCGTTAATCACATAGAGGCTTTCACGCTCGTTGCGCGCTTCCTCCATCTCTGGTGTTGGCTTTTCCTCTTCAAGTTCAATGTTGTAGCGTTGAGCAAGCCATCGAAGCGCTTCAGGGTAGTTGAAGTGCTCATGTTCCATCAGGAACGTGACGACGTTACCACCTTTTCCTGAACTAAAATCTTTGAAGATTCCCTTGGCAGGACTAACCATGAAGGATGGTGTCTTTTCGTCGCCCCAAGGACTCAGTCCCTTTAGACTTGATCCCGATTTTTTTAGATTAACGAATTCGCCGATTACCTCGTCAATGCGAGCGGCGTTCATTATTTCGTCAATTTTTTGAGGAGGAATCATCGAGTAACGAAAGTAAGATTCAACGAGCCATTTCGGAGAATCAATATTCAGCGAAATTGGTTAGCCTGAGTACTTTGCTGCGTACCACTCTATTGTCTTCAGGATCCCAGATTCAAAATTTTCTTTTGCATTCCACCCTAAATCACCTTCAATTTTTGTTGCATCGATGGCATACCTGAAATCATGGCCTGCTCGGTCTTCTACGAAGCGTATTTGATCCTTGTAGCTTCCTGAATCCTTGGGCTTATGCGCATCCAATAGTGTGCAAATGGTGTGCGCAATTTGGTTGTTGTTTCGCTCATTTCGACCACCGATATTATAACAGTGCCCAGCTTTTCCTTCCATGTATGCCAACTCGATGCCTTTACAATGGTCGAGCACATATAGCCAATCTCGAATATTGCTTCCATCGCCATAGATCGGAATATGCTCTCCATGAAGCGCCTTGCGAATCACAGTTGGGATTAGCTTCTCATTGTGTTGGTTGGGCCCGTAATTATTGGAGCAGTTAGTAATAACCGTATTCAGGCCATACGTGTGATGGTAGCTCCGAATAATGTGGTCGCTGCTCGCTTTCGAAGCGCTGTACGGGGAATTTGGGGCATATGGTGTTTCTTCTGTAAAGAGACCGGTTTCGCCAAGTGTACCGTATACCTCATCCGTGCTTACGTGTAAAAAACGGCAGTTTTCATATCCAGCTTTGTAAGCGAACGGCTTGTCCATCCAATGCTTATATGCGGCATCTACCAGGTTGAACGTGCCATTTACATTGGTTTCAATAAATATAGATGGGTTAGAGATGGAATTGTCCACGTGCGACTCAGCCGCCAAGTGCATTACGCCTTGAATGTCGTGCTCTTCAAAAAGTCCGTCAACCAGTTCTCGGTTTCTAATGTCACCCTCAACAAACAGGTAGTTTGGGTGATCCGCAATAGTTTTAAGATTGTTCAAATCACTCGCATAAGTGAGGGCGTCAAGATTGATGATCTTAACATCGTCTCGAGTTTCAAGTATGTGTGTGACGAGGTTAGAACCAATGAACCCAGCACCTCCTGTTATTAGTAATGTCCGCATGATATATTAAATGAATTGAACGTTGCGAAGGTGGATATTTACTCGAAATATAACGTCCACCCCAGCATCTAAATCGATATTGAGGGATAGTCCGAAATCAAATAAGCTGATTGGTCTAGTAGTCCATTTCTTCGATGAGTGAGCCATCCTTGTCATAAAACTTCCAGTGACCGCTTTTCAAATCATCAGTAAAAAAACCCTCGTATCGCATTTTTCCTTCTGGCCAATAAACTTGCTTTACCCCTGTTTTGGCTCCATTTGCATAGTTACCGACGCTCCAAATGTTTCCGTTGGTATAATAGTACTTCCACTCGCCGTGTCGATTTCCTTCGATGTCATATGAGCCGCTGTATTCCATTGCTCCATCTTCGTAATACTTCTCTTCACTCTGCTTGAATTTGACATCGTTTTCCTCCAAAAAAAAGGCAACAAGCTTTGGTTGTTCGGGTGTCCATTCACTTTCTACAACACGCTCTGGCTCATTCGTGCATGCGCTAAACATCAGAGAAATTGCAATAAGGGCTAAAGAATATTTCATGCGGCAAATGTAAAACCTCCAAGGATTTAAAGATGGTGTGTTTCGGTATTTACGCGTTTAAGCTTGCAACCTCAGATATGATGCTCGATTGGACGTTGGCAACCTCATCCACAATCATAAAATGGTGCCCACCAGGGATAACCCTGATACGCGACCCAAGTTTTAGGGGAATGACTCGATCTGCGCTTCCATGAATCCGAACACATTTATCTAGCCTAGAGTCTGAGCGCCAAATTCTTATTTGCCCCATGCTCCATTTGACAAAATCTAGATCTGTATCGTTCAAAATTTGATCGAGCAAAACCTTGTTTTTGGCCCCAAATAGAAAATTTGCCAAAGGTCGTGGAAGGTTAAAAAGAGCAGGGGGAAGAAACCGAATGAGATGAATACTAGACAGAAGAAAATACCAAGATGGCAAATCCTTCCATGTTTCGGCACTTGAGATCAAGATGGTTTTTTCGGGCGCACAAAACTGATTCATTTCAACGGCCACTATTCCTCCAAAACTTACACCCATGAGCACAAATCGTTCGGATGTATCGATTTGTTCGCACAGCAGTTTTGCATACGATTGGAGGTTATGCCCATTCCATGGCGCCCATTTTATACAGACCAATTCCATAGGGAGATCTAGAAATTGGAAGACTCGTTCATCTGCGCCGAGCCCGCTTATGGCATAGATTTTCACGGCTCAATGTGATTGGAAAAATGCTGCTCAATATTATCCAAGCAACCGTAAAGCTGGTCAAAAGATTCTAAGGCATAGTAGGTGTTTTGAATCTCTGTGTTCACGAAGTCTCGCAACAATATTTCGGCAATATCAAAGGGCTTGATTTCCACAAGCTCCTTAAACACATGGTTTGTTTCACCAAATGAAGAGGCGATGCCTGCGCCATAACATTCAAGCCCATTGTGGCCTTTGATCAATCCAAATTCGATGGTATACCAATATAGGTTCTGTAATCCCTTGACGATTTTTTCGTTGCCATTGTGTTTGACTCCAAGCTTGCCAAATTGTTCCATGAATCGGGCATATTCTGGCAAAATGATCATTGGTGTGTGACCAAAAATATCATGAAACATGTCGGGCTCATCCAAGTAGTCAAGCCGAGACATGTTGCGCACCCATGTGGACGAACAAAATTTCTTCTTTGATAGAAATTCGAAAAAAGCATCAACTGGAATCAGGCCTGGTACAACTTCGATTGACCAACCCGTTGCGGCGGTCAATGACTGATTCAATTCCTCGAATCGAGGGATGCGATCCGCATTCAATACGTTGCCCATTCGCGATAGACAGTCGAGATACACTCGAGACGATTTCGCTTGCAGATTGTGCCATTGGCGACCGAACAGGGTTTGCCAAACAAGGAAATCTTCGTTTGTATAGTTCTCATAAATCTGTTGCATGGCCAATATCAATTTCAGGAATCAAATTTCAGTTTTATTCTGATATCACATTTCGAAATGAGCGCGCAAAGTGCTATTGCATTTAGTCGAGATGCAATACTGTTAGAGCACCGCCAATTCTTACTTTTGGCGTCAATTTATTGCACTGTGAAAATCTCCTACAACTGGCTTAGCCAATACATCCATTTAGATGAATCCACGGAAGAAGTGAGTGAACTACTCACCTCAATCGGCCTTGAAGTAGAAGGAGTTGATCACTTCGAATCCATAAAAGGTGGATTAAAAGGATTGGTCGTGGGAGAAGTTCTTGAAAAATGGCAGCACCCAAATGCAGATCGATTGAACTGCACGAAAGTGAGTGTAGGAGGTGCAGAGCCGCTTTCAATTGTATGTGGAGCGCCAAATGTTGAGGTTGGTCATAAAGTGATTGTGGCTGTAGTGGGTACAATCTTATATGCTGAGAACGGCGACTCTTTTGAGATAAAAAAATCAAAAATTAGAGGTGAGGTGAGCGAGGGCATGGTCTGCGCCGAAGATGAAATTGGATTAGGAGCCAGCCATGATGGAATTATGGTCTTGCCAAAGGAAACGGCGGTTGGAACGTCGGCGGCTGAACTCTTTAAAGTTGAAACAGACACTGTTTTCGAAATAGGACTCACACCAAATCGTGCGGATGCTGCATCACATTACGGCGTTGCGAGAGACTTAAAAGCGGTGTTGGCCCAGCGAAAAAACAAGAGTATTGCCCTCTGCAGACCGTCCATGAACGATTTTAAGCCCGACAATACCAACTTGACCATTCCCGTGGCAGTTGAAAACACAGAGGCCTGCCCTAGATATGTAGGAGTAACAATCTCAAACATCGAGGTTGCTCCATCTCCCGATTGGTTGCAAAACAGACTTAAGGCAGTCGGCGTGCGCCCGATCAACAATGTTGTTGATATCACGAATTACATCAATCACGCGTTTGGCCAGCCGCTACACGCATTTGACGCATCGAAAATTGAAGGTGGAAAGGTGGTTGTGAAGACAATGCCTTCTGAAACGAAGTTCACAACATTGGATAACGTCGAGCGAAGTTTGAACGATAACGATCTAATGATTTGCAACGCCACAAAGGGGATGTGCATTGCGGGTGTTTTTGGAGGCGCTGATTCGGGCGTCACAAACGAAACCACTGCTGTCTTTCTCGAAGCGGCTTATTTCAATTCCGTTTGGGTTCGGAAAACGGCAAAGCGCCACGCTATTCATTCCGACGCATCATTCCGATTCGAGCGTGGTATAGATCCAAACATTACCGCGTATGCGGCGAAGTTGGCTGCACAAATGATAAAGGATATTGCCGGCGGTGAAATTTCAAGTAACGTTAGCGACACAAACGATACATTCTTTCCTGGGTTCGAGGTGAATTATAGATTGGACAAAGCCAATGCATTTATTGGACACCCGATCCCTGAAGCAGATACGCAGACCATCCTAGAAGGACTAGACATTGAGATCGTTGAAAAAAACGGATCAGATTGGAAGTTGAGCATTCCAGCATTCAAAGTGGATGTGACGAGGGAAGCAGACGTTGTGGAAGAAGTGCTTAGGGTTTATGGATACGACGCCATTCCCTTTACGACGCAGATTAAATCATCGATTGGAGATATAAAACCACCAGCCGCAACCCTTGCCAGAACGGCAACAAAAGAGCTGCTCGTAGGAAATGGATTTCTAGAATGTATGTCTAACTCGATGGTGGATGTCGAATATGGATCCTTGTCAAAAGAGTGGGAAGAGCAAGCCATCGTCGCGGTGAATAATCCACTGAGTTCTGAAATGGGCATTATGCGTCCAGCAATGGTTTTCTCTGTGTTGCAGAGTAGCTCCTATAACCTGAATAGACAACAAAACAACCTGAAACTGTTTGAATTTGGAAATGTCTACCGCAAGACGGATTCAAAATTTAAAGAAGAGGAACGTCTTGGAATAGCGGTTTCTGGGATGCAGATCTCCGAATCTTGGAGGATCGGGGATACACCAGCAGATTTTAATTTCCTCCATGGAACGTTGGAGCAAATTTCACAGCGATTGGGCGTCAATACTTCAAAACTAAGTGCGGATCAAACCTCGAATGATTGGTTTTCATTTGGCATGGATTGGAAACTAGGCGATAAGGTGATCATGAGCGGAGGTCAAGTGTCTACGGGCCTCAAGAAGGCATTTGATATAAAGCAAAAAGAGGTCTATTACCTCGAAATCCGATGGGCAGATTTGGTGAAACTCCGACAAGAAACCATCAACGTAGGCGAGCTCCCGAAGTATCCAGCAGTGCGCAGAGATTTGGCACTATTAATAGATCAGGCAGTAGAATACGCGCAATTAGAGAAGCTGGCATTTCAAACAGAGCGGAAGCTTTTGGAAACAGTGTCCTTATTCGATGTTTATGAAGGCAAAGGACTGCCCTCAGGCAAGAAGAGTTATGCACTCGCTTTTAAGTTGCGTGACCAAAACAAGACGCTCACAGACAAGGAAGTGGATAAAACAATGAGCCGACTTTTGGAGCGATTTAAACGCGAAGTGGGAGCGGAATTGCGCGGTTAGCGCAGATTGTCAGCGAATCCATTGCAAAACCGCTGAAAAAATTCTAGCTTGTCCGTCGAAACTACAATCCTATGTTCGACAACTTTCCGGCATGGTGGGATGGCCTCAATTCCATCCAACAAATTTACTGGGCGATTTCCATTCCCTTCTCGATTATCTTTTTGATTCAAACCGTTTTGACTTTTGTCGGCGGAGAAATTGATGGAGATACCGACATGGATATGGATGCTGATGGCGATATCGGATTTCAGTTTTTCACTATAAAAAACTTAGTTGCCTTTTTCACCATTTTTGGATGGACAGGCATAGCATGCTTAGATAGTGAGATGTCGATGATGGCCGTCATCATCACGTCATTGGTTGCTGGTTTAATTATGATGAGCGTTATGGCCGCGATCTTTTATTTCTTCAGTAAACTGACCGATAGCGGCACAATGAATATTCAAAATGCCGTGGGCGGTGTAGGTGAAATTTACCTGACCGTGCGTGCCAAACGCGGCAACATTGGAAAAGTGAGTTTGATGGTTCAAGGATCCCTCCGTGAACTTGAAGCCATTACGGACGATGAAGAAGACCTGAAGAATGGCATGGTTATCAACGTAAAAGAGGTCATCAACGGGAACCTATTATTAATTTCTAAAAGCTAAAAGCCAATCATGGGTGGATCATTTGTAATAATCATAGCGGCAGCAGTCGTATTCATTTTCGTTCTATTAATTGGATTGTTCAAACGCTACAAGCGTTGTCCGTCCGATCGGATTCTGGTCGTGTATGGAAAAGTCGGCGGCGGAGGCATAGAGGGGCGTTCTGCAAAATGTATTCACGGTGGTGCAGCATTTATTTGGCCGATAATTCAGGATTTTGAATTCCTTGAGTTAACGCCAATCTCAATAGAGGTGAACCTAACCAATGCACTAAGTCGCCAAAATATTCGGGTTGACGTACCATCCAGATTTACAGTGGGAATTAGCACCGAGCAAGGTGTAATGAACAATGCAGCTGAGCGATTATTAGGATTGACACAGCAAGACATTCACGACTTGGCTAAGGATATCATTTTCGGTCAGTTGAGGTTGGTAGTTGCCACCATGGACATTGAGGAAATTAACAGCAGTCGGGATAAGTTTTTGGAAAATGTGGCTTCAAATCTTGAAGCGGAGCTCAAGAAGATTGGTTTGAAGCTCATCAACGTGAACGTAACGGATATCAAGGATGAGTCGGGCTATATCGAGGCGCTAGGAAAAGAGGCAGCAGCAAAAGCGATCAATGATGCACGTCAAAGTGTTGCCGAGAAGACAAGAGACGGATCTATTGGTGAGGCGGTCGCGGTGCAGGATCAACGAGTCAAAGTAGCTGACGCCAACGCGATGGCAGTCGAAGGAGAAAACTTGGCAAAGATTAAAGTTGCTCAGTCCGATGCCCTACGAATTGAAAAAGAAGCGGAAGCCCTTAAGATTTCTACAGCAGCTGAAAAAGTGCAATCTGCCCAAGCCTTAGAAGAAGCATATGCCGCCGAACGAGAGGCGGAGGCTGCACGGGCTACAAGAGATAAGGCGAGCCAAACAGCCGATATTGTGGTTCCAGCGCAGATTGACAAGGAAAGAGTTGAAATTGCCGCAGAGGCGGAGGCTGAACGAATCCGACGGAAAGCCAAAGGTGAGGCAGACGCCATCTTGTTTAAGGCTCAAGCTGAGGCGCAAGGATTACTGGAGGTGTTAACCAAACAAGCGCAAGGATTGGATCAAATTGTGCAGGCTGCAGGTGGCACTGCAAACGATGCCGCAATGCTATTGATTACGGATAAATTACCTGAATTGGTCCGGCTCCAATCTGAAGCAATTCAGAATATCAAAATTGATAAAGTCACCGTTTGGGAAGGTGGAGGTCAAGGAGATAACCAGACATCAACTGCGAATTTTATCTCAGGACTCTACAAATCTGTTCCGCCGTTGCAGGACATGTTTAACATGGCGGGAATGGAGTTGCCAGAATTCTTAAAAGGAAAAACTCCTGAAGAATTAAAGCAAATTGCAGAAAGCTTAGAAAAGGCCAAGGACAAGCCAGAATAGCTAGTTCCAAGATTCTAAAACGAGCTTCATCCCTTCTCTTAGTGACCGAGGTTTGTACCCGAGGAGTTCAATCTTCTTACTCGAAACGCCCCAGTTTTTCAAATATCTACGCACCCAAGGTGTTGTGATGGTTGGCTTCATGTTAAATGTATCGGCCATGAAGAGATTCGCTTTGCCGATGAATAGGCTGAGCTGATAAGGGACATGAAAAACGGGACTCTTCTTTCCAGTCAATTCTGACAATTGAGCGAAGAAATCAATGTAGTTTACATTTTCACCGCCGAGCAGATACTCTTCACCACTGCCGTGGAATTGCATAGCAAGTATGTGGCCGTGCACCACGTCATCGATAAATGCATAGCTGCCAATCCCTAATCCGTCGGTGGGGGCTAGCGCAAAACCTTTATTTACATACATATCCATCAAACGGGCAGGAACGTTGCTTTCAGTTACCGGGCCTGGTGCGTATACTCTAGCTGGGCTAACAACGTTTACTTCAAGCCCTCTCGTTTGATACTCGAAGGCACACTGCATTCCGTCGTATTTGCTTTTTTCATAGGCCGTTTCGTATGACGCTGGCCATGCATTTTCACTGATCAACGAATTCCCAATTTGGGAGCCGTGGATACCAGCAGAGGCGGTGTATATCAGTCTCTTTACACCATTTTGAATGCACGCTTCACATATGTTTTTGGTGCCCTCTACGTTTATGTCAACGTAAATGGATTCATCGCGTGCCCATGGCTTTGCAAAAGCAGCTACATGGAAAACCCCATCGACATCAACGATCGCCTTTTTAATAAACTCTGCGTCACGGACATCTCCTGTCGCCAATGTGATGCGCTCTTCGTCTAAAAATGCGACGGGAAGTTCAGATCGATAAATGGCAGTAACATCATGCCCATCTGACACGAGTCTTAGGACCAAAGCCTTGCCGATCATCCCGTTTGCTCCAGTGACTGCGTATTTCATTGTCTTCGCATGGTTAAGCGCACATCCAAGTGTTAAGCATACCGAGATAAAAGTGGAAAAGTATGGCCCACCACACGGACTCGGTCCTATATGTTAACCAACCCAAATAAACTCCGCCGATCACCGCACCCCAAGTTTCCCCCATCGGTTTGCCGATATGAAGTAGAGTAGTCATTATTACTTGAATTCCTGTAGCGCCAATTTTGCCGTAGTGTTTGCTCATTCCAATCCCTACAAAACCGCGAAACATGAATTCCCAACCGATGTAATGTGGAATGTAAGACAGGCCCCACAAAGAGAAATAGCCGATAGATGCTGTGGCCAAGGTTGTTAATGGATACCATTCTCTATGTTCTGGATTAAGGCTGCTGATGTAAACCGGAAGAGGCATAATTACGACGGCTAAAAGGGTGGCTTTTAGACCAAAACGCCAATCGCCTAGTTGCCATCCGTATGCGCTGAGGCGCTCCTTAAAAAAAGCACGAATGATTATGAATGGAACAATCGCCCAGAGCAGCAAGGAGGCGAGGTGGTGATAAAGCCATCTGAACCAATCCGCAACGGGTGTGCTCCAGCTAGGATCGTTAAAGTGCTGGGTAAAAAAGCTGTGATCGCCTTGATATATCTTCAAAGTGATTAGAACAATCACGATTATCCATAGCACGGCCGCACGTTTCTCCTGAGTTGATAGTTGTTCTATCGCTGGCTTTAAGCCCTTTATCATAGTGCAATACTAGGGTAAGAAAATCATCGAATTGAATCCTTGATGAAAAGAAACATAGTTCTATCTTCGCAGTGCGGGGTGGAGCAGTTGGTAGCTCGTTGGGCTCATAACCCAAAGGTCACAGGTTCGAGTCCTGTCCCCGCAACTAATTGGAGCCTTACCCGTATCATTTGCGGTTAAGGCTTTTTTTTTGGAATGAAAAGAGGAGAATCATGATATATGAATTCAATGGCTTTAAGCCTGTCGTCCACGAGTCGGCCTACGTGCACCCCCAGGCCGTGGTGTCAGGCGATGTGATCATAGGCGCTCATGTATACATAGGCCCCGGCGCTGCGATACGAGGCGATTGGGGTGCAATTGTGATTGAAGATGGTTGTAACATCCAAGAAAATTGCACAGTTCATATGTTTCCCGGTGTGGTGGTCCGTCTGAAAAAAGGAGCGCACGTTGGGCACGGGGCAATTGTGCATGGTGCTACGCTTGGAGAAAACTGTCTTATTGGAATGAATGCAGTTTTAATGGATGAGGTCGAGATTGGAGATGAATGTATCGTTGGCGCACTTGCCTTCGTGCCGGCAAAAACCATAATTCCAAAGAGGAAAGTTGTTGTAGGCAATCCAGCTAAGATTATCAAGGATGTTTCGGACGAAATGATAAGTTGGAAGTCGAAAGGGACAAAAATTTACCAGGAACTTCCAATGGAAATGCATGAAACATATAGAGAATGCCAACCATTGTCTGAAGTTGAGTCTGATCGTCCAAAGCATGAAAAGTCCTATGATATCTGGAAAAATCAACATTAACTTGGGTAAGTGACTGTGCAAGACAGATATATTTAACTGCAGATGAACGACTGTATGAGCATTATATCGATACATGATGTGCGCATCGACCTGAGTACCTACTTTTGCACTCAAATTGGGACAAGGAAAATGGTGAGTAAAATGGGACGATTATTACTTTGTGTACTGTGTGCTTTTTGGGTGTCGATTTCGTTTGCACAGGAAAATCAGGCAATTGGCACGCTATACCTAAGCGGAAAAGTGGTTAACGAAAACAAACGTGGACTGCAATCCACTATCTACATATATCGCGGTTCAGAGTTAGTTAGAGAATTTCCAACGACGAAGATTGGTAAATTCAACTTTGACGTAGCGATGCAAGACTCCATTACCTTGGTAATTTATGAAGCGGAGCACGTTTCGAAGACCATCCTTGTTTCAACTAAAATCCATCCAGCAAAGCAGAAAAAGGATCATATGTTTCCTTTCTTTATTGACTTATACCCTGTTGGTCGTATTCCATCTCATATTGATTTAGATCGCCCAGTCGGGAAAATAGTCTACGCCGGTGGACAGTTTGTGTACGACAGCGATTTCATGAAAAAAGCAAACGCCGAATTGAAGGAATATATAAAGGAGTGAAGGCAGATGAAGGTGCGTAACGAAAAGAAATAGATATGCAAAAGATTAAAAACTACGCCCTTGGAAATTGGATAGAGGGCGACGCCGAAGAGTTGATTGCTTACAATGCAATTAATGGCGATGCGGTTGGAGCGGTCTCAAGCTCCGGTCTTGACTATGCAGCTATCCTCGATTATGGCCGGACAGTTGGCGGGCCTGCTCTGCGAAAAATGACGTTTCAAGAGCGTGGCCGAATGCTTAAAGCACTGGCGCTGCATCTCATGAGCATCAAGAAAAAATTTTACGGCCTATCGGCCGCAACCGGTGCCACAAAGGTCGATAGTTGGATTGACATCGAAGGAGGAATCGGTAATCTCTTCGCCAATGCATCTTTGAGAAAGCAATTTCCGGATTTGCCATTCGCAGTTGAAGGAGATCCTATCCCACTCTCGAAAGGAGGATCGTTTATTGGGCACCACATATTAGTTCCCAAGCAAGGAGTCGCGGTTCATATAAACGCATTCAATTTTCCGATTTGGGGAATGCTTGAAAAAATTGCTGTGAATCTATTGGCAGGAGTTCCAGCTGTTGTAAAGCCATCAGAATTTACGAGTTACCTCACCGAACTCATGGTGAAGGAAATTGTGGATTCCAAGATCCTACCCGAAGGTTCCCTTCAATTAATAAGTGGATTTGGTCGAGGAATTCTAGACCACGTAAACCAAAACGATGTAGTCACATTTACCGGTTCGGCAGCTACAGGTTTAAAGCTGAAAGCGCTTCCAAACATCATTGAAAACACGATTCCATTTAACCTGGAAGCGGATAGTTTAAATGCTTCCATGTTAGGTGAGGATGCCGCACCTGGTACTCCAGATTTTGACATCTTTATTAAGGCAACGCGTGCCGAGATTACAGTTAAGGCAGGCCAGAAGTGTACGGCCATTCGAAGAATATTTGTGCCAGAAAAGTACATGGAGGATGTTCAAATTGCATTGGGGCAGCAATTGGCAAAGACTACCATTGGCGATCCTTCAGTGGAAGGAGTCAGAATGGGTGCGCTTGCATCTCAAATACAAGTGGAGCGAGTACGACATAATGTCGAGCTCTTGATGAAGGAGCAGGAAGTTGTCTATGGTGATTTAGATGATTTCGAGGTCGTAGGAGCAGACAAGGACAAGGGCGCATTTTTTGGCCCGATGCTTTTCCGCAACGATGATCCATTTAACAAAACGGCAGTGCATGAAATTGAGGCGTTTGGTCCAGTAAGTACGCTTATGCCCTATAAGTCGATGGATGATGCCATTCGATTGTCCGAGCTCGGAAAGGGATCATTGGTTACTTCAATCGTAACCTCCGATGATAAAATCGCTCAAGACTTTGTCATAGGAACGGCGCATATGCACGGTAGAATTTTAGTACTTAACGAGCGATGTGCGAAAGAAAGTACAGGTCATGGATCGCCAATGCCGATGTTGAGTCACGGTGGGCCAGGTCGAGCTGGAGGCGGTGAAGAAATGGGCGGCGTTCGAGGAGTCAAGCATTATATGCAACGAACGGCGATTCAAGGTCACCCTGAAACAATTACAAGAATCACACAACAATTTCAGGTAGGTGCAGACCAGCCAGAAGCGAATCCTCATGTTTTTCGACAACATTTTGAGGAACTTAGAGTAGGCGATACAGTTTTCACCCATAAGCACACTGTCACCGATGCAGACATCGTGAATTTCGCCAATGTTAGCGGCGATAATTTTTACGCCCACATGGATGCGACATCGCTGGAAGGAACCATTTTCGAACAGCGTGTAGCGCATGGTTATTTCCTACTGTCAAAGGCTGCCGGACTGTTTGTTGACCCAAAAAAGGGCCCAGTATTATTAAACTATGGCGTAGAACAAGCGCGTTTTACCAAGCCAGTTTACCCTGGTGCAACAGTAGGTGTGAAGTTCACAGTGAAAGAAAAAATTGATCAAGAAAAGCGTTCCGAAGACGACATCGCTAAGGGCATCGTGAAATTCTTGGTGGACATGTATGACGAGACCGGAGAAACTGTCGCGATCGCTACCATTCTAACGATGGTGAAGAAAATTGATCAAAGCGCCTAAGCATGATCAATTGGAAGGATGGCGAACGACCAGCGGTTCCGTACTATGCAAACATTTTCAATTATTACCTCGGCGATGATTTAAGTGGCTATCAAGAAATGGATGAAATGACCTTGAGTCTAGTCCACGAAATTGATGGCTTTCTTGGTTATGAAAGCCACAAATCAGAAGGCCGTGGTTCGTTTATTAGTTATTGGAAAGATACCGAATCCATTGATCAATGGAGAAAAGACCTGACACATCAGAAAGCCAAAATGGAAGGAATGAAACGCTGGTATAAGTATTATCACACCATGCTTGTAAAGGTGGAGAGCGCACGATTTCACGAATAGCTCGACGAAGCTTTTAGAACTCACGTCTAGGTAGAAAATAAATTGTCATGTCTCTTAAATCTTGCCTATTCCTTCTCTTATTTCAGTGCGTTACCGTCATTGGTTTCACGCAGCAACTAATCGCATACGCCGGACCAGACACTAGCATTTGTATCGAGGCAGAATCGGATAGTGTGGAAATAGAATTTGGCGCCATTAATACTGCTACAGGAGGCACTGCGCCGTATACGTATCGGTGGTATACTGATCACACAAACGGGCGCATCACCTCTGACTTTATTTATGATTCAACTGCCCAAGATCCGACACTGATTTTCATTGAATTAGAAGAATTTCCACGCGCCTTTTATGTAGAAGTAACCGATGACTCGGGTGCCATCGCAATCGACTCAATGCTTTTTAGCAGCTGCGGAAATTTGCCCGTTCCATTGGGTTGTGCGGGCATATATGCTACAGAAGGGGATACCATAACATTAGATATGGTTGCCGGATATACATGCTCCGATTCCATTGAATGGTTTCCAAAAGATCACATCATTTCTGGCACGAATGGATCTTCGATACAGGTCGTCACTTCGGATCCAGACTTCAACTACAATGGATATTATGCCGTATTGAAAAGTGACAATGGATGTGAGTCTACGTCATCACACACTTGCCCATTTGTGGCCGATGTGTTTCCATTGGGGATAGAATACAATCCAACTACTTCATTCAATATTTTCCCAAACCCTAGCAAAGGCGAAATATCGATCAGCGCAACAGAGCAAATTCTTGCAATCACGCTGAGGGATTGTCTTGGTAGGGAAATCGAATCGTTTGATGTTCGATCCAATGATTGGAACCATAAATTCAATATACCAAAGGGATTGTATCTAATAGACGTGACTGCCGAGTCTAGCAACTTCTATCAAAAGCTGTTCTTCGACTAGTATCGGATACAAACGTTTTTTGGTTCTGTAAAGAATTGGAAGGCTTCAAAACCACCCTCACGCCCAACGCCTGACTCTTTCACTCCGCCAAAAGGAGTTCGTAAATCGCGTAGCAACCAGCAGTTTATCCACGCAATTCCGGTGTGGAGATCTCGAGCCACGCGGTGTGCTCTTTTTAAGTCGCTCGTCCAGATCGTGCTTGCTAATCCATATTTGGTGCTATTCGCAATGGCAAGCGCTTCTTCTTCCGTATCAAATGGCATGATGGTGACCACAGGTCCAAATATTTCTTCCTGATTCGTGCGGCAGTCATATGAAAGTCCTTCTATTACAGTCGGCTCTAGAAAGTATCCATCGCTAAACTTACCACCAATAATTGCTCTATTACCACCACAAAGCACTGTCCCGCCTTCCTCCTTGGCGAGCTCTACGTAGCTTAGGACTTTTTCCATGTGTGGTTTACTTACCACTGCTCCAAGATTTGTATCGGGATTGCTTGGATCTCCCACTTTCAGGGCTTTTACTCTCTCTACAAACTCCGTTTTGAATCGGTCGTATATCGATCGTTCTATCATGATTCGCGATCCACATAAGCAGATCTGACCTTGATTTGAAAAGGATGATCGAAGCGTAGTCTTCATCATTTCGTCAAAGTCGCAATCTGCAAAAATTAGATTTGGGTTTTTCCCGCCAAGCTCAAGACTGAGCTTTTTGAATTTTGGCGCCGCCGTTCGAGCAATCCATTCGCCAGTGGCAGTGCCTCCCGTAAAGCTGATCATTGGAATATCTGGATGTTCAATGATTGCTGCGCCAGCTTTTGGCCCGAGACCATGTACAATGTTTAATACACCTTTTGGTAGACCAGCTTCAATGCAAATTTTGGATAGCAAATAGGATGTGTATGGTGTTATTTCGGATGGTTTTGCTACAACTGTGTTCCCAGAGGCAAGAGCAGGAGCAATTTTCCAGGAAAAGAGATAAAGAGGTAAATTCCATGGCGAGATACAACCGGCAACTCCAATGGGCTGTCGCAGCGTGTAGTTAATTGCGAGGTTTCCCATCGAGTGTGATTCAGAGGCAAAGTGAAGAATTCCAGTACCGTAGAAATGAAAATTTGCCTGTGCTCGGGGAATGTCTACAGTTTTGGCAAGTTTCAATGGCTTCCCATTATCACGACTTTCCGCGGCGGCAAGCTCATCGAGATTTTCACCGATGAGTTCAGCAATTCTAAGTAGTATTTCGGAACGCTGGTCAACGCTCATTTTGCTCCATATTGGAAAGGCAGCTTTTGCAGCTTTAGTAGCTTCTAGAACATCACTTTCATCGCTGTCTGGAATAAGAGAATACGGTTTTCCGATTGCTGGTTCAATGTTTTCGAAATATTCGTTCGAATGTGGTGGAACCAATTCACCATTAATATAATTCTGAAGCTTTTCCATAGGATGCGTGCTGAGGGTCAAATGTACGCCCGCCAGATTTGGATAAAAAACAAAAGGTTCCAATCTTTCGATCGGAACCTTTCTACCTAACTAAACATGTCGTGTGCCTTATAAGGGGCAGTTCAATTCTTTTTTAATGCACTTGGAGGTATTCGTAAAAACGCGTTCTATGTCATCCAAGGCACCATCAATATCCGCGTCATTAATTTCAATTTCATCCAAAGCGGTCATCAGTTGCTCAACCTCTACCGAGACTTTTTCGAATCCTGTTTCGAGTTTTTTCACGTCGGCTTTTGAAATGGTTAGGTTGGATAATCGTGTTTCAATTTTTTCATCTGCGATATAGTCGTGGGCTTTGTCACCTTCCAAGATCACAGTTTCAGTCTTGCCATTCTTGGTGGTTGAGATGGTAACTCTGGGGTTTTCACTGTCATCTTCAATTTTAATTGTCTTCGAATAGGATTGACTGAATCCTCCGAATCCAATTGAAAGAAGAAGTGTGAAAAGAACGGTTGTTTTTAAACGTTGCATGGCAATCTGTTTTTTTCAAAAGTATGGCTCAGCGACATTATTTACATGGAAGTCACGGTTAACCAATGTTAAGTCATGTTAAGCACTGCCAAGGCGGGCGTGGGCCGTATATTTTTGGATCACACTAATGAAGGCTTTGCATTTAAAACTCGTTGTTGCCACAGTTTCGATCGCTATGATCGGCCTGATCGCAATTCAGATCTATTGGATTCATAACGAGTTCAGCCTTGAGCGAGATAAGATAAACCATAGTGCGGGCGAGGCTCTCAGTGAGGTTGCAGAGCTTCTTGAAAGACATGAGACGCTTACGAAAC
This sequence comes from Flavobacteriales bacterium UBA1993, assembly GCA_002336485.1. GTDB lineage: Bacteria > Bacteroidota > Bacteroidia > Flavobacteriales_G > Salibacteraceae > SHAN690. Next base: position 30,338 of record DDCZ01000047.1, on the reverse strand, counting down.
TGCGCTCTCATCAAGAGGCCCGATATCTTTTTTTCCAAGACCCGGATAGTACAGGGGCGATAGATTTCCCACCCGATGACTCACTTGTGGAGTATGTGGTGAGCAAGAAGGTAGAGCGCAAGGGAGATCAAATAGAAATGCAGTTGGTTGAAGAAGGCCGAGATCAAAAAAGTGAAAAACTAATCACGCACAGCGTACAAGACCTGCCTTTTCAATCTAACTTGGAGGAAGAGGTTAAGCTGAGAGTTGCCGTGGCTGATTCTTTTGAGCTTGATATGAGCGTAGGTGGTGATCCGCTTGCCCCTTCGGAAATTGATATTCGAGAGCGCGTTAAAACGAAAAAGGCCTTCCTCGGTGATATAGTGAAAAGCCTAATTGAGATTGATCTGAATCAGCCAATTGATGAGCGTATCGATCCTAGTATAGTGGATTCACTGGTGAAAATATCGCTGACCAAGCATGGCCTGCAGATACCTTTTGAGATGGGGGTGTTTGACGGAAAACGCAACCTTATTTTCGGGGATAATGATCGAATTGTGGAACTTCAAGAATCGGAAATCAGGGTGCAGCTTTTTCCGAACGACGTTATTCAATTGCCCTACTTTATACATGTTTACTTCCCCAATCTTCAGGGGTATATTTTCAACAATATATGGCTCCTTTTGGCCATTTCTTTGGTCTTTGTAATCGCGGTTATCGGCATCATTTATTACATCCTTCGAACCGTCATTCAACAAAAACAGAACAGCGAAATCAAGAATGACTTCATTAACAATATGACCCATGAATTGAAGACACCAATATCCACCATATCGCTTGCGTGTGAGGCTTTGGGTGATCCGGAGTTGAGTAAGCTTGAAAATGTGAAGAATCGTTACATCAGTATAATAAACGCGGAGAACAAACGTCTCGGTCTTCTAGTGGAAGAAGTCTTACAAAGTGCGGTTCTCGATAAGGGAAGCTTTAAGTTAAAGAGGGAAGAGTTAGATCTGCACTCTCTTATCAACGATGTTGTGGATAAGTTTTCAATTCAAGTGAAAGAAAAGAACGGGGAGCTAATCGCTGACCTTAAAGCGAGCGATGTAGTGATAGAGGCTGATCGCAACCACTTGACCAATGTTATTTATAATCTATTGGACAACGCTGTGAAGTATTCGAAGGACCAACCAAGATTGAGCATTAGTACGTGCAACCAAGATGGGTTTGTGGTTATCGGAGTCAAAGATTCCGGAATTGGAATTAGCTCTGAAAATTTGAAGAAAGTATTTGATAAACTATATCGTGTGCCCACTGGAAACGTGCATAACGTGAAAGGGTTTGGGTTGGGATTGAGCTATGTTAAGATAATCACCGAGCGGCATGGCGGACGCGTATATGTTGAAAGTTCATTAGGACAGGGAAGTACATTTTACATTGAAATACCATTAAAGCAAGAAATGCATGGAAACAGAAACAAAGCCGCATGATTCGGCACGGATATTAGTCGCTGAGGATGACCCAAACTTGGGGATCATTTTGTCTGAATATCTCGAGGCAAAGGGCTATAAACCGGTATTAGCTAAGAATGGTGTTGAAGGCTGGAAAGAGTTTTCAGCAGGAGATTTTGATTGCTGCATATTGGATGTAATGATGCCCGAAAAGGACGGATTTACCCTTGGCAAGGAAATTCGAGAAGTCAATAAGGATGTGCCAATAATATTCTTGACTGCCAAGTCAATGAAAGAGGATACCATCGCTGGATTTAAATCCGGCGGCGACGATTACATAACAAAGCCTTTTAGCATGGAGGAGTTGCTGCTCAGAATAAAGGCAATTCTCAGAAGGACAATCGGTGAAGAAAAGAAAGTGATTCAGACGATTTGGACATTTGGAGATTTCACATTTGATTTCAAAAACCAGGTTTTGACAATCAACGAAGAGGAGCAGCGGCTGACATCAAAGGAAAATGCATTAATGAAAATGCTGATACAGCACGAAAACCAACTCCTCGATAGGTCTCAAGCCTTATTGGCGATTTGGGGAGATGATAGTTACTTCAATTCCAGATCAATGGATGTGTATATCGCCAAAATCCGAAAATATCTTAGGGCAGACGAGCGAGTGAAAATCATCAACGAACATGGTAAAGGATTTAAGTTCATAACTCCGGACTAACGACGAAAGATCAATTTTATAAGATGAACGCCATATGACAGGGGATAATCGCGACCAAGACAGTATATTAGTCGCCAATTAACCCTATCATGATCATGAAAAATCTACTTGTCCTTTTAGCCGCTGTTTCCATTGGAATCACGGCTCAGAGTCAGTGCACACTCAGTGGTCTGAACTCTTATTATTGCTCTTCGGACACAATTAGCGTCCTTACCGCGAGCTGCAACGGAACCCCTACAATATTTGGTCCTGGAGTGAATTCAAGCGGAAACTTTGACCCCTCGAACGCGGGAACTGGAAACGTTGACATTTTTGTGCTTGACGGCACCCCATCCTACACAATAGATCAAGTAGGATCCTATGATACGATTGGAGTTCCAGGTAATGCAACCACTGTAAACTTGGGGGACGATGCTGTTTCGAGCAATCTGAGTATAGGATTCTCCTTCAATTTTTTCGCTGCCAATTACACGACTTTCGGAATATCTTCGAACGGATTTATCTTTTTCGGTTCTAACAGTGACGATGGCTGCTGCAGCGGAGATGCCATCCCAAATTCTTCCACCCCAAATAACTTCGTTGCCTTTGCTTGGGAGGACCTTGACCCAGACAATGGTAATTCAGGTACGATCAGTTATTGGACTCAAGGAGTTGCCCCAAACCGAATTTGTGTGGTGGATTTTGACGCGGTTCCGCATTATCCCGGAACTGGATTCTACGTGACGTCTCAGATAAAGCTTTTCGAAGGTTGCGGTTTAATCGAAATACATACGACATCAATGCCAAGCGATGGTGGTACACATACGATGGGGATTGAGAATGCCAGCGGCAGCGCTGGTTATCCAGTAACCGGCAGAAACGCTTCGAGTTGGACAATTACAAATGATTATGTTGGCTTTATTCCAAATTGTGGAGATACGTTTTCAACGTTTGTTTCTGGAGGCCCTACGATTGCCCTATCGATGGATTCTCTTGCTTGTTTTGGCGATACAAATGGTTCTGTTACTGCCACTACATCGGGTAGTGCACCGATCACATACCTTTGGTCTACAGGTGATACAACAGCCCAAATCACCAACCTTGGAATTGGAACTTATAGCCTGACAGCCTCAGATTCGGCTGGCTGTTCTGCCGAGTCTTCGATTAATATGTACTCGCCGACTGGCATTGGAGGATCGTTCGTTGTGATGGAGACACTGTGTGAATCTGGAACGGATGGTGAAGCTACGGTTACACCTAATGGAGGAACACCGCCATATACATACGCATGGAGCTCTGGAGGGACAGGACTTACCGAGTCTAATCTTGCGGTGGGCTTATATACCTTAACTATTACCGATGATATCGGATGTGATATCGCTTTAAACACGAACGTTGGATTTGAAAATGAAGATCCAGATATCAATCTCGGAGACGATGTCAGTATTTGCCCAGGACAGAGCACGGTGCTTGTAGCAACACCTGGACATGATGGCTATCTCTGGAGCGACAGTTCGATTACCAATGCGATTGTTGTTTCTTCGGCGGGGCTGTATTCGGTAACAGCAAATAGCGCAGAGGGTTGCACGGGTTCTGATACTGTGAACGTCACCTTAAATATTCCGGATCAAGTAAATCTCGGTGGCACCCAATCTGGACCAGGGCCGATTGTCTTGGACGCGGGCCCACAATACATCACCTATTTTTGGAATACAGGCGCAACGACACAAATGTTGAACGTAGCTTTGTCTGGTGACTACAGCGTGGTTGTTCAGGATACAAATGGTTGTGTTACAACCGACACGGTCAAGATTAAAATTTGGACCACCGGACTCAACGAGACAAGCATCGGATCATTCGAAATTTATCCAAATCCAACATCTGGGTTGGTTGTTCTTGCTTTTAACGACTGGAGCGCCAATGGAAAGCTGACAATTATTGATGCGAAAGGAGCAGTGGTGAAAAACCAGCAATTAAATGCAAGCCCTGGAACTAATTTAGAATTGGACCTTAGTGGACTTACTAATGGGCATTACATTTTGAGTATTGAAACAGAAGGCCAGCGAAACCAATGGCCAATTATCAAACAATAAGGCTAGAAACACCTGGATTCATGAGCATCAAGAAAGCGTTTAACCTAGACAAGTGGATTGAAGATAATCGGGACTTACTCAAGCCACCGGTTGGAAATAAAAATCTTTATCCTGAAGGAACGGATTACATCGTTATGATTGTTGGCGGACCGAATGCCCGAAAAGATTACCACTATAATGAGACGGAGGAATTGTTCTATCAATTAGAAGGAAATATCACCGTTAAAATTCAGGAGGACGGAGAGCCAAGAGAGGTTCACCTTGGCCCCGGCGATATGTTTTTACTCCCGCCAAAGGTGCCGCACAGCCCTGGACGTTCTGAAAACTCCATTGGTCTGGTGATCGAGCGTGTTCGCGAGCCCGAGCACAAGGATGGGCTAATGTGGTTTTGTGATAAATGTAACCACAAGCTGCACGAAACTTATTTTTCATTGACCAATGTTGAAACGGACTTTCAGCCTCGTTTCAAAGAGTATTATGAAAATGAAGAGTTGAGAACGTGTGATAATTGCGGTCACCAAATGGAGACCGATAAGCGGTTTATCTGAGTAACGTAACCGTACCAATTTGGATTAAATCCTCTTCAGGCAAGACTCGATACTTTATTTCAATCGAGTAGACACCTTCACCCATGTTATTGCCATTATTGTTTTTGCTCCCATCCCAAGGATTCATCATGTCCTTGCTAAAAAACACTTGCCTTCCCCAGCGATCTCGAATCGAAATTTCGTAGTTCAAAATGTTGTGGCCTTGCACGATCAATAAATCATTAAAGCCATCTCCGTTTGGCGTAAAGGTGTTGGGGACGAAGATTTTACTGATCGCTTCGACCGTGATACTGTCAGCTACTCGACAGGAGTTTGAATCAACAACTTCAATGAAATATTCCGTTTCGTAGTAAGGATAGACGATAATCGAGTCGCAATTTGCACAGGGCACGTATCCATCTGAAATCCATTTATGTGGTCCCGAGGTTTCTGCAACAAGCAGCACATTGAATAAACCAGTTATGGTATCGGGGTTGGTTTTTAGGTCTATATATGGCCTTGGATGTACCGTCACAAAAAGACTGTCATTTCGCTCACACTTCTGAATGTTTGATCCCTGTACATAATACCAACCGTTCGTATTGGGTAGAATCGAGGGAAACTGATTGTAATTCGGTAAATTGAATTCGTCGCCAGTCCATTTATAGATCAGTGCTCCAGTTGCCCCTAAGTGGACGCTATCCCCAGCGCAAACTGCAGTGTCTGAAAATGCCTGCAAGTCGATCGGGTTTACTACGATGAGAATGCTGTCGTATGCAGAGCCACAAGAATTGAATGTGCGAACATAGTATGTCGTTGTTTTCTCCGGATATGCAGGCGTTGAGGGTAAGAACGGGTCTAGAACCCAAGTCTTTGGATCCCATTCATAGTTGTTCGTTCCGGAAGCACTCAGCAACACACGATCACCCTGACATACTGTGCTATCGCCCCATGCTTCAACCTGAGGTAGGAACCCTTCAACGAACACTTTCACTGGATGCCGACGCACACATTGAAAGGAATCAATGATTGTAACGATATAAGCCGTCGTAGTGTCTGGTGAACATAAAGGTGTGGCGCTATTTGATGATGACAGGTAGACTCCTGGCGTCCATTGATAGCTGAGCCCACCTTGCGCCCATAATCTGCCGGACAGCCCTTGGCAGAGTGCTGTATCCTCAATGGCACTGGTTTTATCGGGGAACACGCGCAGTTCAACTCTTGCGGTATCCGTGCCGCAGCTGTCGGTAACCGAAACCGTAAACCACGTTGTGACTTCAACATTTGCAATCGGCGTGGCGCTGAATGGATCGTTCAATTTTCCACCTGGAGACCATTGATATGTTAATCCACCCGAAGCGCTTAACTGCACAGGAGTATCTGGACAAACCCTGGGCAACGACCCAACGTTAGCGTGTGGGCCTGGAATTACGACAAGCGAGATTGTGTCCGTATCTGCAAAAATGCAACTCACGGAGTCGTAGATAATTAGAATGACATCATAGTTTCCTGCGGTTGTATAAGCGTGTTTGGGTTCAAATTCATCGCTTGAGTTTCCATCCCCAAAATCCCACAAATAAAGGGATCCGCCAAAACTTTCATTCTGGAATTGAATGGAATCGTTTACGCAAATTTCCAACGGTCCGTCAATATCTGCCTCGGCCTCAAGGGTTACCAAATCATACTTTATTGCACCTAGATTGCAATTATTGCTACCGTTGCTGGTCGCGTAAGCACCTGTTGTGGTCGGGAATGCATTGCCGCCCCCACATCCAGCGCAAACGGCCTGATAGATAATTCCCTTTTTGTCGAATCGACTTGTACCTCCATCAACATGTTCACGGCCCGTATTTCCTGTGCCTCCAAAAAATGAAGCAAAAAGCACGGCCTTGGCACTATCCTCAAATACAATGAAGTATAGATCGTTGCCATCGGTCGTCTGCTGATAGGAATTGCTTGTAGTCGGCAGGCCAGTGGTAGTTGAGCTGCCGCTTGTTATCGAACCTGATCCGAAGAGAGTGCCGCCCCATCCTGCGATAAAAATGTGGTTACATTGATTAACTAGAAACGCTGACAAGGAGAGGTTAATAGCACTATTGCCCGACCCCCAACGTGTGGAGAAGATGGTAGTTTGAAGGTTGTTGCTCAGCTTGTGGAGAAATTGACCGCTATTGTTTACTGAATAGACCCAGCTTGGACCAATCGGGTATGCACCGAGTGTTTGACCAACGCAGTACACATTGCCCTGCAGGTCGAGCTGAACAAAGAAACTTTGATCGTAATCGTTTGTGCCTAAATATGTTGAAGCCTGGAGTGTTTGTCCATTGTTGCTGATTTTCGCCACCCAACCGTCTGCTGAACCGGTTTGAAAAGTAGGATGAATTACACCTGAGGTGGTGGGGAAGTTATTGCTCTTTGTGCCTCCAGTTGCGAATACATTCAGATTTGGGTCGAACTGCAACGAATAGGCCGCATCGGCGTCGGTTCCTCCGATATATGAAGACCACAATAGGCTAGACAGGCTTGAGTTAAACTTAAATACAACCCCATCCGTTAAGCCTCCGCCGTAGGTAGATTGAAAACCATTAACGATGGGGAAGTTTGATGACCCTGAGCTCGTTGCCACATAACAATTGTCATTGTTGTCTACAATAATTTCTCCTCGAAATTCATCTGAATAAGCTTTTTGTAGCGTATCGCTCAAGTTGATGCCGTCATTACCTGATCCGCCAATGTAGGTGCTGGCCACTAGGCCTGTTCCGTTTGCGTTAAACTTAGTAATGAGAATGTCTGAGCCATTCGGATATTGTACTCCGCTTGAATTATTGTTCCCTCCTGTGCCGGCGCCGATACTGGAACCGCCATTAAACGTGCCGTCGTAGGCGCTTCCTGTAACAGGGAAATTGCTACTGGATGTTGTGCCCAACACATACAGTTGGTTGTTATTGTTTACCACAAGGCTGTGGGGAATCTCATTGTTGTTTCCGCCTAAATAGGTTGAATAGATTAAACTCGCCCCATCGTCATCAAATTTTGAGATCACAATATCTGTCCCATATGGCTGATTTGGAAACGATCCCGCACCTCCCTGATATGAAGATTGAAACGCTCCAGTTGTGGTCGGATATCCATTCATCGAGCCCGTGAGTGTGGTTATCGCTATACCGCCAGCGTAAAGATTACCGAGGCTGTCGTAGGTGGCCGTTGATCCCCAGTTGTCGGTGCTCGACCCAGTGAACGTAGAAAAGATCAGGGTTGGATCAATTACCAGTGGGTATTTCGGGTCATACGTTGGAATGCTGAATCCTAAAGTGTCAGAAGCTAGGTCGTATAGGCATTTCACAAATCGTTTTTCGCCCTCCACAATTTGCCAAGCAATTGGCTGCTCGTCAATTAGTTCATCCACCGAGTTTTGCAGGTGCAGTCGATTGTCCTCAATAAATAGTGTGTCGGCACCGCGAATCTTGAATTTTATTTGTTCAATGTCAGCCCCGCTAGAAGCTCTGAATTCATATTTGATGGAAGCACTCAAGCTGGAAAGAATAAAGTCAACACCTGGATAGATGCTTGACATGTGCACGTCTTCGAATTGTTTCACACCTCCTTGCCAACGGTTGGGGTCGTCCCCAAGAAAATAGTTCACATAATCACCTAATTTTTTTTGCCCAACAGGTTTGTTTCCGTGGCTATTAACCAAGTCAAATTCAATATTGTGAAAGTGAATTGCCATGCTATCCGGAATTTCGGCTAGACCGTGGTGTATGTCATGAATAAGTGCATAGTCCGATTCGCTTCGAAGTTGAAGCATAAACTTGCCTTGACCGACCATAACATCCATGTTGGGTGCTTTGCCCAAAAATATCAAGTCTTTACCCCACTGTCCCTTGTTTTCTTGATACTTAACTGCCGGTGGATCTTGATGTCCAAAACCAACTATTGGTATAAGAAAAAGAAATAAGTATGTAAGGAGTTTGTACAATGTTCGAACTTAAGGCATTAAATTAACCCATTGGGTGCACGCAACCTTTAAATAGACGTAGTGTATGATGGATTCGTTGCTGCAAAATGATGGTCAATTAGGAAGCATTCAGGATGAAAATCGTATTAACTTTGGCAGTTCAAAACCATGAGTGATCAAATAAAGCATGAGTGTGGAATCGCAATGGTTCGCCTCTTAAAACCACTCCAGTATTACCAAGATAAGTACGGTACGCCATTCTATGGCCTAAACAAAATGTATCTCCTAATGGAGAAACAGCACAACCGTGGGCAAGATGGGGCTGGACTAGCAAATATTAAGTTGGATGTAGAACCTGGAGCGCGATACATTTCGCGTCACAGATCAAATTCCAACAAACCAATTCAAGACATCTTTGATCACGTTCATGGAAGGTTTAACGATATCGCCGAAGGCGATAAAGAGAAGCTTGCTGATAGTGAATGGTTAAAAGAAAATGCGCCGTTTTCAGGCGAACTCTTTTTAGGACACTTGAGGTATGGTACCTATGGAGGCAATAGTATAGAAGCCTGTCACCCATTTTTACGTCAGAACAACTGGATGACACGCAACTTGGTACTAGCGGGCAACTTCAATATGACCAATGTTGATGAGCAATTTAACGTGCTTGTAGACCTAGGCCAGCATCCAAAGAAGAAGGCGGATACGGTTACGGTTCTGGAAAAAATCGGCCACTTTCTGGATGAAGAAAATGAGGCTTTATTTCATAAATACAAGCGCCTTGGATATGGTAATCAGGAGATTACCAGCATGATATCTAAGAATCTAGATATTCAAAACATATTGAGTCGATCTGCCCACAACTTCGATGGTGGATACGCTATGTGCGGCCTTATTGGAAATGGCGACGCCTTTGTGCTTCGTGATCCGAACGGTATTCGACCGGCGTTTTGGTATCAGGATGATGAAGTTGTCGTTGTCGCTAGCGAACGACCAGTTATTCAAACAGCCTTCAACTTGACGGTTAATCAAATTCAAGAAGTAACTCCAGGTCATGCACTAATCGTTAAGAAGGATGGGTCAGTGAGCATGGATATGATCCGAACTCCAGGTGAAAAACTTTCTTGTTCATTTGAGCGGATCTACTTTTCTCGAGGTAGCGATATGGACATTTACAAAGAGCGTAAAGCACTCGGAAACTTAGTCGTGCCGCGTATTTTGCAGGCAATTGATGCCGACCTCGACAATAGCGTGTTTTCCTTTATCCCTAACACGGCGGAAGTTTCGTTCTACGGAATGGTTAGAGGGTTAGAAGAATTCCACAGCGAAAGAAAGATCGTGGAAATCGGAAAACTTCAAGGAGATGAAGAGGCCCTTCGAAATCTGTTAAACGAGCGTGTACGTATTGAAAAGGTGGCTATTAAGGATGCGAAGTTGCGCACCTTTATTACCCAGGATAGCGATCGAAATGAGCTTGTAGCTCATGTGTATGATATTACATACGGAACTATTAGACGAGGGAAGGACAACCTCGTCATGATTGACGATTCAATCGTTCGGGGTACAACGTTGAAGCGTAGTATTCTAAAAATCTTAGACCGATTAGGACCAAAAAAGATTGTCGTGGTGTCTAGTGCACCTCAGATACGATATCCAGATTGCTACGGTATAGACATGAGCTTGCTCCAAGATTTTTGCGTTTTTCAAGCTGCACTGGCATTACTTAAGGACACGGGAAAAGAAGAAATTTTGAAAGAAGTCTACGATCTATGTGTCTCAGACAAGGAGAATATAGATCAGGTAAATCATGTGAAAAAGGTGTACGACCCATTTACCGATGACCAGCTTTCAAAAAAGGTTGCGGAAATTCTTCGACCAGAAGACCTCAACGCTGACCTGGAGATCATTTTCCAAAGTATTGAAGAGCTACACGAGGCCTGTCCAGATCACAGAGGTGATTGGTATTTCAGCGGAAACTACCCAACTCCTGGAGGAAACCGAGTGGTGAATAAGGCGTACATGAACTTCTTTGAAGGCAAGCGAGAGCGGGCGTACTAGAACGAAATTCTATAGTAGAATAGAGGAAGCCTTCCGAGTTGGTACTCCCTACGTATTGATTTATTTGGATCGTTGCTTTCATCAGGCGCATAGGTCAGACTTAGCACATTCTTCGTCCCAAAAAGGTTCACGATATCGATGCCTACTTCGTGGGTCATACGCTTGGCATTTAAGCGATAGTTTACTTTCAAGTCTGCCCTGAAATAATCTGGAAACTGCTTGGTGTTACGCAGCGAGTCGATCACCTCTAATTCTTTGGTTTGGTTGCTCAACGCAACGTCAGGCGGCCCATACCACTTCCCGCCAACCGCGGTTATCTTAGCGCCAACCGAGATCATAGACTTTTTAGAAAGGGTGAACTCCTTAGCAAAAACGGCATTCGTTGCGTAACGGCCGTTGAAATCCGTGTTTCGTAATACACCGTCGCTCCCTTTATACTTGCTATCAAAAACGGAAAGTGTGGCTAGAAAATAATAGGTTCTGGCGAAGTATTTTTCCAGCGTAAACTCAATACCAAAATTTGTTTGACTTCCATCGTTTGCAAGAGTATCTGGGAAAAATCGTTCGAATCCGCTCCCTGTATTTGCCAATGAGAATGAACTAGAAACGACCTCGACTGGAATGTTCCATAGTTGCTGGTAATACACTTCTGATTTGAACCGAAGTCGCTTGTCAAGCATGCGTTCATACCCCATTACACCATGCGCGGAATAGGAAAAATCCATGGTCTTGTTGTGAAGCGCCCGTGTGCCGTCGGAGTTTGCTTGAAGACTATAGAAGTACATATAGTATGGCTGCACTTGTGAGTGCATCCCTGCTCCGGCGGTGAATGAACTTCCGTCTTTAAATGTTTTTCGCATCGCAAGTCTTGGTTCTGCCCAACTCACCGAATGACTCAGAGTGAAATACTGTGCGTGGAGTCCTGCCGTTACGGTCAATCCATTGTCGGTACGGTGTTTCCATTGCACATAGGGTTGCACCAGCTGCGCGGAAATAGCGGTGTTAAACCGAACGCGCCAATCAAGGTAGTCGGCTTGGGTAGAATCGAAAATCCAGGTGCTGTCTACATAGTTGAAATATATCTGCTCAGCCACCAATCCAAATTTGATCACGTTGCGCCGATTCAACTTTGAGTTGATAAATGAATGTGCGACAATTTTGTCATTTCCGAATGTGTAATCAAGCAGTGGACTCATCGAGTCAACTTGATAAGAGTTGGATGAATCCAAGTGTCTATAGACAAGTTCGTGGTAAGAGTCAACCCGCGAATGATTGTAGGCTGCCACTGTCTTCCAATATGTTTTTTCGTTCAACGCACGTGTATAGCTCACTCCCAAAACACCCATTTGCGAGCCGAAATACTGGTCCCGGTCATTGTCGCCGTATATATTTCGTTCCTCAGGGGTTTCTTGATCGCTGATCAGAATGTCGATGTCGCTCCACCCGCCAACACCAAAAATTGATAGAGAGGATGAACCCTTTCCTGGGATATTAATTTTAAACGACGCATCTTGATATTTTGGAATCGCATCGGTGCCGTAGTTAATTCCAAGACCGCCTATGAGGGCGAGGGTTGAATACCTATAGGAGGCCATGTATGTGATGTTTTTCTCGCGGCTGATCGGGCCTTCAAGCAGCGCCTCCGTTCCAAGAAAACCAAACTGCCCAATAAATTCATGCTTTTCGTTGTTGCCATTTCGCATGTTTAGATCAAAAACTCCGGCGTTGGCGTTGCCAAATTCTGCTGGGAATGCACCTGTATAGAAGTCACTATTGCCGAGCGTTTTATTATTGAGGATGCTGACCGATCCGCCAGCCGTTCCAGGTATGTTGAAATGGTTTGGGTTGGAAATGGGAACATCTTCGAGCCGCCAAAGTATAGCCTGAGGCGAATTTCCTCGAATCACTATGTCGTTACGAGAGTCATCGGCTCCTTGCACGCCAGCAAAATTGGAAGCCATACGAGAAGGCTCTCCGCGACTGCCAGCATAGCGTTCGGTTTCGGCAATGTTGAATTGGCGTGCGCTCACGATCGCCATTTCGTTTAATGGATCTCCGTCTCTGGTTGCGCTTATCTCAACGGCCTCCAGTTCTTGCGCCGATTCTTCAATTTCAATATTCAGGATGGTCTGCCGCCCTGAATTGACGATCACATTGTTTACATATTGAGGTAGATAACCAATAAAGGAGAATTGGATCTCGTGCCTTCCCAGGCTTAAGTTTTCCAATGTGTATCGCCCGTCACCATCGGTCGTGGTACCATTAAAGTTGATAGTGTCATCCATCAGAATAACATTTACTCCGGGAATGGGTTGGCGCGTGTCTTTATCCAGCACGCGGCCGCGAACGCTTTGTGTGATCTCTTGCGATACGGCAGATTGAGCAACCATAAGAATCAAAAGGAGGAAGAGGGTGCGGAGACTTCGCATTGGTCAAAAATGGTAAATAACTTCGAAGAAGCCACGTAGCATTCTGTCGAAATAATACACTGTCCGATCGAATTATACAGAACATTATTCTACAAAATGCAGTATTATCAAAATATCAGACAACTATTTCTGAGGAGTTGTGGTCTTTGATATTGAATACTTCATAACTCCGTTCCATTAGATCGATCGTGATGACCACTAACATCATCGAAACCTCAAAATCTAATGACATGAAAAAGTTAGCTCCAGTATTTATCGCTTTATTATTATTAATGGCCTTCGTAAGTGTAACAAAGGCTCAATCTAAAATCTACAACCCGGAATTGCCCAAGAGTTTGGTGTTTCAATGGAAAATTGTTTCCGAAAGTGTACACCCATCCTGGAAAAACGAATCGTTCACCATCAGCAGAACGAACGCGGGTCTAACCATATTCTACGGAACGTACCGCTCGTTGGCAGAGGCTATGAGCAGTATGCCTTGCCTACCGAAAAATGTAGGTGTAGAAGATGTTACGCTGATTCCTTTTTTCAATCAGGAAAGCATTTCGACTGCCGATGCATTCGCGTTGATGGGAAACAAAATCTGGTTCGACATTACGGGCATCCCAGAGGAAGACGCCGTTTCATTTACGGTCTATTTCGACACTTATGTTACTCCGATTAGCCGGCATTCTGTGAAGGATATTGGGGAAGAGTTGAGTTTTGAAATCCTTCCCAATCGCACATTTGCATATTCGGCAGGGACCTTTAATTCTTTGGATGAGGCCGAATCATTTAAGGACACATTACAAGACAAAGGATACGAGTATGCGGAGGTAAACAAGTTTTTGAATGGGCAAAAAGTGGCAATGAATGACTTAGAAGAGATCTTCGCCTATGCTACGTCAGGATATTAAATCTAAGGGCGGATTGAGGAAAGGCCGGCACGAAAGTGCGGGCCTTTATTTTTGCTTAAAAAGCGGCACGGTCGAGCATGGCTCACCAAACATAAGGCTTTTGACCACTTTCGTCAATCGATCCGACAGATTGATATAGGCGGATATCGGAATATTCTCATCACCACAGCCTTTTACAATGACACGCTGACCTTCGTACTGACTTAGGTCTAGTGTCTCCACAAACGATTCCCATAGCTTTGCCTTCAATTGAGATTCTGTTCCGGAAATTGAATGGATGGCAACACCACTCAATGTGGTGCCTATTAGCATGTACGCCCATGTCGGAACAATGGCATCCGTAGAGCAATTAATATAAACCTGCGCCCCTCGATATTGCTCAACATCCATAGATTTCACAAAAGATCGAAAATCCTTTTCACGCAATACGAGGCCTTCATATAAGACATCGCTCATGTCAAAACCCATGATTTTCCAATCCGGCTTTAATGCCTCAAGGTCTATGGTGAGTAGGCCACTTTTTGCGACTTTATTTTCGATTTCTTCCATCAAATTAATCCGAGCTCAACAAGCGCTTCTTCGCTCATCATGTCTTTATCCCATGTTGGCTCCCAAGTAAGGTCAATGGCTGCTTTGGTTATCCCCTCAACACCGGCCACTTTTTCCTCCACTTCAAGTGGAAGGCTTTCCGCTACTGGACAGCTTGGTGAAGTCAGTGTCATGACAATGGTCGCCTCTTTTTCGTCGTTTATTTTGATTTCATAGATCAGACCCAATTCATAAATGTCCACGGGAATTTCCGGGTCGTAAATTGTCTTTAACGCCGAAACTATGCTCTTTTCAAGTTGTCTTCTCTCCTGCAATTCCATTACTCCTCGTTCAATTTTGCTTGATATGCTAGTGCATACAGCTTCATTTTCTTAATCATGGAAAGTAGTCCATTCGATCGATTAGGTGAGAGATGTTCTTTAAGTCCAATCTTCTCTATAAAAAATAGATCTACTGCCGCTATTTCTGCTGGACGATGACCAGACAAAACCCTTACCATCAACGCTACCAAACCGCGTGTAATCACGGCGTCGCTATCAGCTTTAAAAATCAGCTTATCATCTATTAACTCAGCATCGAGCCAAACGCGACTTTGACAACCCTTCACCAAATTATCCTCTGTTTTGTAGTCGTCAGCCATGGGTTCAAGATCCTTCGAAAACGAGATGATGTGCTCGTATTTCTCGATCCATTCATCGAAGAACTCAAATTCTTCAATGATTTCATTTTGTGTTTGATCGATCGTCATTCCTTGTCTAAACCAGCTTTCAGTATCCTTTGTTCTATCGATGTTGTGGAAAATCCTTCAACAAATGGAATAGTCTTCACAATGCCGCCAGCCGCAGTTACTTCAGGAGCACCAACAATGTCTGCTATCTCATAGTCGCCACCTTTCACAAGCACATTTGGGTTGAGACTTTTAATCAGGTTCAATGGCGTTGATTCCTCAAAAAGTATGACGGCGTCTACCATTTGTAAAGCGGCCAAAACAGTAGCACGAGCCATCTCGGTGTTGATAGGCCGACCGGAGCCTTTTTCAAGTAAACGAGCGGATACATCGTTGTTTAGACCAATAATGAGCCTGTCTCCAAGATTGCCTGCAGCGTTTAGATAATGCACATGACCGGGGTGTATGAGGTCGAAAACACCATTCGTAAATACGACACGTAGCTCGTCTTTTTCCCACTCGCTGCGAATGATTTGCAGGGCAGACATAGAGACAATTTTCGATTCAAAGTCAAGATGCATCTTCTTCGGGCTTAGCGTTTATCAATGGCATGATTAAAACGGAGATAAATCCAACGACCAATATCATGACCGTTTGGGCAACCCAGCTAATCCATCCAAATGCATATCCAAGATCTCGATCAATGCCATATAGAAGTAAAACAGACATCACTCCCAAAGGATATGCCCCGAGTCCTCCTTGTACAGCCACTATGGTAAGACCACCCATGGTAAACGACGCTAAGATTCCGCCAAATGGCACCTCCGAAGTTTCTGGAAAGGCTAAGAATGCGATCCAATGCATGGTGATATAAGAAAGCCAAATAAGTGCAGTGTGCAGATAGAATTCAAACTTCCTCTCCATCTTCTGGAGTGACTTAATTCCTTCAACCAAGCCCATGACTTTGTCTCTGACAAACAGGGCCATTTTATGGTTTGATAACTGAAGAAAGCGCCATCCTATATAGGCTGCACTGAGTCCAAGAAGGCCAACACCACCAAGGATTGCCTTGGATTGCCAGTCATCGAGTTTGGGCTCCAGCCATGACATGATAAACCCGCCTAATATTTCAAGTTGAAGGATAAGCGTTAGGCAAATGACGAATAGAAGTATGAGTACATCTACCAGACGCTCGGCCACAACGGTGCCAAACAGTTTTTCGAACGGCTGCTTTTTGTAGCGTGCTAAAATGGCACAACGCGATACTTCGCCCAATCTGGGAAATGCCAAGTTTGCTAAATAGCCAATCATAACTGCTGCGAAGCGATTGGCGAAATCGATTTTGATTCCCAATGGTTCAAGTGTATACCTCCATCGATATGCACGGAATACGTGGCTGAGAATGGCGATTGCGATAGCAATGGCGACCCAGAAATAATTTGCATTTGCAAAGGATTCGGCAATGTTTTGCTTGTCTTCCGCACTCAGATCTTTGATAAAAAACCAGATTAGGAAAAAACCAAGTGCCAATGAAAAAGCAACTTGCAGAATGGATTTAAGTCGCTTGCTCAAATCGTTAAAAGATATGTGTATTGGATGGTTCGTCCTGAGAAATTACCGATGAATTGGAGCTATTGGTTGCCACAATTGCCACGCTTCGTGCATAGTCCAAATGGACATCTGCGACTTGCAAACGGGACGTTTTTATTTTGAGGACTTCTATTATCATCAGACCGTAAAATTAGAAATAATTCATGCTGCTATTTCGTGGCATTAAGCGGTCTAAAATGGCCGTCGTTGAGCCTAGTTTTCGCGTTCTCCACAATCGGCGCAGTCGGTTCCGAGTTGGCAAACATGGTTGACGGATGTGTCGCCGCCGTCGTCGCAAACGCCATCATTTGCATATGGACACGTATTGTCGCAAAGCGTTTTTTTACAGCCTGTGCCAATCAAACTCAAGCTGAAAATTATCCCGATAATGATAGATTGTAGTTTCATGCTTTCGTTAGTCCTTGACGGTAATTACGTTTCGCTCGCCACAATCGTCACAGTCTGTTCCGAAGTCGCAGTAGCCAAACTTTGAATCTGGCCCACCATCGTCACAAGATCCATCGGTCGAAAAAATGCAGGTGTTTTCACAACGGACTTGTTCCTCGGTCACGATCGGTTTCTCTTCCACGGGCTCTTTATCCTTACAACTTGTCGAAGCAAGGCAGATAAGAAATAGGATGGGCGTGATGTGTCGAGACCAATTTTTCATTGAATGCGAATATCCGTGATTTATGATAGACGCAAAAAAAATACTTAGGGTCGATCTTGATATCCAGGATGTTCATTGAGGCCCCGTTAATCTTGACGTATGTCGAAATCTCATAACTTTGCAACATCGAGTTTAAGAGGATTGTCATATCGCTGTTTCTCCTGTTGTGCTACGGGATAGGTTTTGCCCACAGTGCAATTCCGCATTGCCATCACGACACTGCACTTGCAAAGTTGGAACACAACCATCACGCAAATGTTGAACATCACAACCATGAACATGACCACGATGATCACCATCACGTTGAGCACAATGATCACCTCGATGAGGGCCTTTTGGATTTCGTTATCTGCCTATTAACAGAGGTTGAACATCCCGATTCAGACATTGATCAAAGCCATCTTTTGATGACGAGCAGAAATGCACGAATCATTCAAGGCGATCTAACCGCAAACGTTGCATTGGTGCTTTCTGAGGAAGCCTCCAGTTCAATCAAAGTTGCGGAGGCAAGCGAGACATGTACACACGGTTGTTTCCAATACTCGGAAGCGGCGTATGAGAACATTTCAGAGCGTGGCCCGCCCACCAATGCTTAATAGCGTGTTTCTCAATACGCGATAACGGCGGCTCTCAGCGGCCTTTTTTCTTTCTCTTTTTATTTTGAAATGAAGCTGGTGATTGCACCTACTTCTAATTCACAACTATGATTGATCGACTGATAAAGTTTTCGATTTACAATAAGCTGATTATTGGCTTGTTTGTCCTTGCCCTAGTTGGCTGGGGTTCTTATTCATTAAAGCAACTGCGGCTTGATGCGGTGCCCGATATTACCACCAATCAAGTTCAAATAATCACGCAGTCTCCAACGTTGGCAGCCCAGGAAGTGGAGCAATTTGTCACGTTTCCGATTGAGATAGCCATGGCCAACCTTCCTGAGGTGGAGGAAATCAGGTCCGTATCTCGATTTGGTATATCCGTAATAACGGTGGTTTTTGAAGAGGGTTTTGATACGTATTTGGCGCGCCAATTAATTTCCGAACAACTAAAAATTGCGGAAAGTGACATTCCAAGTGGATTCGGAAGTCCAGAACTGGGGCCTATTACAACTGGCTTAGGCGAGGTCTACCAATATGTGCTCCGCAAGGAAGAAGGCTATGACTCCGTATACTCCGACATGGACCTCCGAACGATCAACGATTGGGTGGTTAAACGTCAGCTTGCTGGAACGCCGGGGATTATTGAAGTAAGCGGTTGGGGAGGCCACGCCAAGCAATACGAGGTTGCGATAAACTCAAACAAACTGAATAGCATGCATGTAAATGTTTCTGAAGTGTTTGACGCGTTGGAAGCAAACAATGAAAACACCGGTGGTAGCTATATTGAGAAGCGTTTCAACACCTATTTCATTCGCGGCGAAGGATTGGTAAAATCCATTTCAGACATTGAAAAGATCGTGGTAAAGACGGTGAATGGAGTGCCGATCCTGATTCGAGATGTGGCCAACGTGGGTTTTGGTTCGGCGCCCCGATATGGTGCTATTACGTACAACGCACAAGGCGAAGTAGTAGGCGGGCAAGTACTAATGCTCAAAGGCGAAAATTCGTATGATGTGGTCAACGCGGTAAAAGATCGAATCGAGGAAATCAAAGTCTCCTTGCCACCTGGGGTGGTTATTGAACCGTACATAGATCGTTCTGCTTTGATCGGACGCGCAATTAGCACCGTAACAACGAACTTGCTCGAAGGTGGACTCATCGTGGTCTTGCTACTCGTGTTACTTCTTGGAAATTTCAGAGGTGGGCTCATCGTTGCATCCGTTATTCCACTGGCCATGCTGTTCGCAGTTTCTATGATGCACCTCTTTGGCGTATCGGCAAACTTGATGTCGCTAGGCGCCATTGACTTTGGTCTCGTTGTTGACGGTTCCGTCATTATTGTGGAGTCAATTCTGCACCGACTCTCAACGCGGTTTTCGGGCAAAACCCTGACACAGTCGGAATTGAACGCCGAGGTAAATACAGCCTCATCGCGCATCCGAACATCGGCGGCTTTTGGAGAGATAATTATCCTAATCGTGTACTTACCCATTCTTGCACTGGTAGGCATTGAAGGAAAAATGTTCACGCCGATGGCACAAACGGTAAGCTTCGCCATATTGGGTGCGCTGATTTTGTCGATGACTTACGTACCCATGATGAGCGCCTTATTCCTGAAGAAAAACATTGTAGAAAAACGAACCATTTCTGATCGAATCATTGGACGATTGCAACGCATATATGAACCGCTATTGCGCGGTGCTTTGCGTCGAAAATCGATCCTTGTGGTTGGGTCACTTGCCTTGTTTGGGATGAGCTTGTTTACATTGAGTAGAATGGGCGGTGAGTTCATTCCAACCCTAGAAGAAGGGGACTTTGCATTGCACCAGATATTGCCACCTGGTAGTTCATTGCAACAAAGCATCGAAGTTTCTGAAAAAATTCAGCGCACCCTTTTGGACAACTTCCCTGAGATAATTTCGGTGGTTTCAAAAATTGGGACGGCTGAAATTGCGACCGACCCGATGCCCATTGAAGTAGGAGATATCATGGTGCATATGAAACCAAAAGGTGAATGGGAAACGGCACACTCAAAGGAGGAGATGTTTGATAAAATGAGAGTCGTACTCAGCGAAATTCCGGGAGTGGAGTATGAGTTTACACAACCAATCCAAATGCGATTTAATGAGTTGATCGCTGGAGTAAGAGAGGATATCGCGATCAAAATTTTTGGTGAGAATCCAGAAATCTTGGCTGAAAAAGCGAAGGAAGTGGAAGGACTGATTCAATCCATGGAAGGAGTCGGCGACCTTCGTGTAGAGCAAACATTGGGTCTGCCTCAAATGGTTGTGGAGTATGAGCGAAACAAAATTGCGCAGTACGGACTGAACATTCGCGATGTGAATCGGATATTGAGAACAGCCTTTGCCGGTGAAAAGGCAGGCGTTGTCTTCGAAGAAGAGCGGCGGTTCGACCTCGTGGTTCGATTGGAAGCTGGCGAAAGAGAAAGCCTCGAAAACATCCAGGATCTATTCGTTCCATTGCCGAATGGTCAACAAATTCCGCTACGTGAAATCGCAAAAATCGAAATGCGCGATGGCCCAATGCAAATCTCGCGTGAAGACGCAAAGCGCCGCATCGTAATTGGCGTGAATGCGCGAAACCGAGATACCGAATCCTTGGTCAATGAAATTCGCCAAACGCTCGACGAAAATTTAGATCTGCCTTCAGGATACTTCGTGAAATATGGTGGTCAATTCGAAAACTTGGTCGAGGCAAAACAACGCTTGAGCATAGCGGTGCCAGTGGCCTTATTGCTGATTCTCGTGCTTCTGTTCTTCACGTTTGGAAGCGTAAGCCAAGCATTTTTAGTATTTACGGCAATTCCATTATCGGCGATAGGTGGCATTTACGCACTCTGGCTTCGAGACCTCCCATTTAGCATTTCTGCCGGTGTTGGATTCATCGCCCTGTTTGGCGTTGCGGTCTTGAACGGCATTGTACTCATTTCCTATTTCAATCAATTGAAAAAAGAGGGAATGGAAGACATAAACGAGCGAATCATTACCGGGACCAAGGTTCGACTGCGCCCCGTCATTTTAACGGCAAGTGTTGCAGCTTTGGGATTTCTGCCCATGGCAACTTCCAGCTCCGCTGGTGCCGAGGTACAACGACCATTGGCCACGGTGGTTATTGGCGGATTAATAACCGCCACCTTGCTCACGCTCTTTATTTTGCCCCTGCTGTATAGCATGGTAGAACGCTTTCAAACAAACAGAATGCGAGGGTCTAAAACCATGATGGTTGGAGTTGCGGTCATAGGGCTCTCATTATTGAGTTCGAACCTCGAGGCTCAATCAACAGACTCTATTGGTTTGGATCAAGCAATCGAAATAGCCTGCGCCAATCACCCATTGGCCGAAGTAGGCAGGCTTGAGATCGAGCAACAGCAGAAGCTGAAAAAGTCCGCATTTGATCTTGGGAAAACCAGGGTGTCATACTCAAACGGGCAATTGAATTCTTCGCAAATGGACTATCAATGGCAGATTAACCAGGGCATTAAGTTTCCGACGGCCTATGTCACGCAGGCTCGATTGCAAAATGAACGCATTGAGTTGAGCGAAGCATCAAACGACTATAACCAACTTCAGATCGAGTATGAAACACGCCGGCTTTGGAATGAAATGGCCTATCATTCTGAAGTTTCAAATGTTTTAAGTGCATTCGCATCGAAACAGGCGGCCTGGGCGAGAATAGCCAAAAAGCGATATGAGGCCGGCGAAATCACGATCCTGGAAAAGATCGTGTCGGAAGGTGAATTCCAACAGCTCTTGTTGAAGGAACAGCAAGCTTTAAGAGAGGTTGAGATTAGCACCGAGCAGCTGAAAATATGGTTGAACGACAGCGCTGAAAGATCGTTTGCCATCGTTTCATTTGAAAGACTGGCTGCGCCAGTATCTCCTGAGAGTGGGGCGAGTGAAAATCCTCAATTGGCTATGGCACAGCAAGAAATTGAAGTCAAGAAAAAGGAACTCAATCTCGAGAAATCTGGTTTTCTGCCTGATTTAACGGTGGGATACTTCAACCAGCAAATTGATGGAATCGGTGGATTAGATGGCCTGCAATTTGGCGTTGGATTGCCACTCTTTTTCTGGGCGCAACACGGTCGAATGCAAGCCGCGAAATTGGAAACCGAAATTTCGCAAGCGCAATTGCAGCAGCAAGAAATGCGGCTCATAAGTCAGGGCGCAACAACTCGACTTCAATTGGCGGAATCCGAGTCGCAGCTTAGTTGGCATGAAAAGACCGGCGATAAAACTGCGACCGAAATTGAACGGTTTGCAACGAAGAGTTATAAAGCGGGTGAAATCGATTATGTCGAATACCTAAACGGGATGCAACAATCCCTAGACTTAAAAATGGGGCACGCAGAGGCCTTGAAGAAATACAATCAATCAGTCATTGACCTCGGACTCATTTCTGGGTCTTACAAGAATTAAGATGAAGACAATCACATACAAAACCATATTCCTGGCGCTAATCACATGCGCTTTCACGGCATGCAGTACCGTAGATGAAGCGCCTCAGGCAGACACCCACGAAGGACACGAGCACGAAGAGGAACCGAATGAAGACGAAGTCCACTTACTCCAGAAGCAAATGGAAGTCATGGACATAGAAATGGGGAAATTCCAGTTCTTGAATCTAAGCACCACGGTGAAGTCGAATGGACAACTGGAGCTACCGCCTCAAAACAAGGCGAGCGTAAGCTCAATCACCGATGGTCGCGTGAAAAGCATTCTTGTGCTCGAAGGGGACTTTGTGAAACAAGGTCAAGTTCTGGCGAATGTTGAACACCCAGACATTATAGAAGTTCAAGAAGCGTATATGACCACGCAGAGCAAACTTCAATATGCTGAAAAGGATTATGAACGTGCGAAGAGTTTGTATGCTGACAGCGTTCAGGCATTGAAGAGTTTGCAGTTGAAGGAGTCTGAATTCACGAGTCTGCAGGCAAAGTTGAATGGACTCGAAGCGAGGCTTCAATTGCTGGGCTTGGAAATGGAGAAAGTGTCAAGCGGTGACTTTGTTTCGAGTGTTGCCATCCGATCACCGATTCGAGGTTATGTGCGATCCATTGATATCACAATGGGCATGTCTGTCTTGCCAAATCAAACATTGTTTGAGATTGTAGACAACGATCACATCCACATCGATTTGAACGTGTATGAGAAAGACATGAATATGATCCGAAAAGGGCAGAAGGTGGTGTTCTCATTAACCAACGATGCCGACTCGGTTTTTGAGGGAGAAGTTTTTGCCTTGGGGCGTGCGTTTGAAGATGAACCAAAGGCCATGGTCGTGCACGCGGAGATTGACAATCCAGATGGGAATTTATTACCGGGGATGTATGTCGACGCTCGAATCGTGACCAACGATGCAAAGGTTCGAGCGCTTCCAAACGACGCCATAGTGAGCGACGGCGGACTGAGCTACATATTTGTTTTGAAACCAAAGTCAAGTGCCGACCAAGGCCACAAAGACGAATTTGTGTTTCGGAAAATCGAAGTGAACACCGGCGCAAAGGACATTGGATTTACGGAGGTGGTTCCGGCATATAATTTACCAGAGCATGCGCAGATGGTAACCAAAGGCGCCTTCTACTTGTTGGCTGAAATGAAGAAAGGGGAGGGCGGACATGGCCACCATCATTAGAGATTGAATATCTTAGCACACATGAAAAAGAAGCTCATTATTATAGCAAGCGCGGCCCTATTATTTTGTGGTGGTGCAATGGTTACAAGTTGTGGAAACCAAGAACAATCAGACACACATGAATCGCACGAAGGTCACGACCATGAAGGGCACGACCACGATGGAGATGAGGCGCAGGCCTCGACCTACTCCTGTCCTATGAAATGTGAAGGAGAAAAGACATACGCCGAAGCCGGTAAGTGTGGCGCGTGCGGAATGGACTTAGAAGCAGTCGCCGCGAATGACGACCATGAAGGCCATAGCCACTAGTTTTTTTGGATTAGGCAAACCAGGCGTTTACCTTTTGAAGTCAACAACAGATGCTGGCAAGGTGCAAGTGGCTCGGTTGTCGGTGATGCGTTGATCGCAATATATCAAAGCGAACTAAACAGTTCTCTGCGCAACCCCTCCACATCTATGCTAGCGATGGGAACGAAGTCCTGTTTCGCTTCCAGTCCACGGGTTTTTCGATTCTTCACTTCATGGGGCGTGATCCATGAAACATTTTCCTGTCCGTCAAACAGGAGGTAAGCACACGCTCCTTCTCGGTCAATTTTTGATTTCGAACCTGTAGTGTAAGATGAGTTGAAATCAAGAAAGAGCACGGCCACGCTAAAATTTCTGTCATCTGAATTTTTTGCCAGAATGTTAATCGGCTGGATGCGCTCTAGTCTTAAGACTGGATTATCGCAATTCCACATGCCCATTTCCCCTAACGAAATAGCCCGAACAACGGCGAAGGAGTTTCCGTTTTGAGCGAGCAACTGTTGCTGCTGCATGCGGTATAGGTTGTTATAGTAGCTGTGCCATTCTTCAAATGATTTCTTCTTTTCTGCTGGCAACATCCGAGCTTTTGCCTTTTCCCAGGCCCGGTGTTCCTGTTCGGTTCGCTTAGCCAAATGCGCTTGCAATTGCCGGGCATACTTGGTCTCACCAGATTCCTTGGCTTTAATTTTTTTGTGTGAAACGTTGCCAAAGGCCTTTTGATAGGAGGTGAGAATGTCTAAGTGTTCTGCAACATGTGAGCCTGTCGCATTTCGTTTTCCAAGAAAAGGAACAGCAATTAAGGTGTCAAACTCACCCGTTATCTCTTTGAATATGAATTGAAACTCTTCCGTTTCAGGGGTGTAGTTGAGTCGAAAATCTACGTACGAATTGTTGCGGACATAGGTGTTTCTAAAGTCGGAAGAACTAACCTGATCAACCGTCCGCCATAGCAGTCTACGAATCGTTCTGATTTCTGGAATGACATGGTTTTGCTCGTCTAGCTTAAAGAAAAAATGGGTCCGTAAATTTCGATCTGGACTGCGCTCTCGACTCAGTTCTATGAAGGGCAATTCCGACTTTTTTTTCTTTGCTGCCATGCGGTAGTGTCGCGATAGATCCGCATGCGTTTCATCGTCTTCGATGTCATAATCCACCCACGTTGTTTGGGCGCGTTCCTCGTACCGAATGAATTCATTTGAGGCAAATATTTCTGATTGATTGTAGGAAATTGGTTTCTGCGAGTTAGGCAAGTTGATCTTGGCGATGAGGTCGCTGTATCGGAAATATGCAGGCGTATAAATGCTTTGGGCTGCGTCAATGGGTCTATTGTCGTTTTCGGTGATGTCCCAGTTGTTTGCCCCGTCATCAAATCGGTAAATGTTGTAGTCGCCCGCAGCGGTGGAGTTAAATAGGATGTCGATTTCATTTCCGTTTCCCAAGCTGAGAAATTCGCCATCAACGGAGGCGTTTAGCTCAAACATGCCCGCTGATTCAAGAAGGCTTGCCGTGGCTGCATCTGTCACTTCCATGCTAATTTGCGCAAAAGCGATGTCTAATTGATCGCGGAAATAGGTGAAGTCGATTTGGACCGAATCCGTAACAACTGTGTTGTTGTCGTCAACAAACGCCAAGGCAGGAATGGTAATGACGCTGCCGTCGTTTGTTACGAATCTGGATTCAATGGCGGGGTCAATCAACACGCTATTTGATTTGGGCAATAAAATGGAGGTAAATGAAGCGTATGATTTAGGAACCCGTTCCAATTTTGGGTTGGGCACATAGGACCGGAAGTTTTCCAAGTTGGGTGCCATGGATGGGTAAACGGCAATGAGTCTATCCATATAGTCGAGCGCCATTTGTTGATCGCTGAGCACCTTCACGATCATGCTGTTCACTCCATTCAGGAGGATAAACTGTTGCTGAGTCAATCGAAATTCCGCGTCACTGTTAAATGAGAACGTCAATGTTTTTAGTTCTTCGAATTGATCGAGGTACGGGGGCACCATTTCCACGTCAATCAGCTCTAGTTGCAGGGATTGAAGCGCGTCTATATTGCTGAGTGTGGCTAATAGTAATTTGCTTGAAGCGCTTCCTGTGTAGCGTTTAATCTGAATCTCCTTCAGTTGATCAAACTCTGAAATTCGGCTTATGAATTCACCAATGCGTTCTTCTTCCGGATAAATTCGAATGCTGGTGACATCTGGGTTGTCGAGTCCAAATTCCAAGGAACTAAATATTCCCTGACCCTGAACAAGGCACGATGTACAAAAGAGAAAGAGGGTGAGAATGTGCGAGAGGTTGATCGACTTCATAA
Source organism: Flavobacteriales bacterium UBA1993 (assembly GCA_002336485.1). Taxonomy (GTDB): domain Bacteria; phylum Bacteroidota; class Bacteroidia; order Flavobacteriales_G; family Salibacteraceae; genus SHAN690. The sequence goes on along the minus strand of DDCZ01000047.1, from coordinate 3,897 downwards.
TAGGGCTTTCAATTAGTAACTGAATATAACGCCACTTAGTATCTTAAGTTACAATTGATTAGAGGGAAGTCGAAGCGATATGTCTGATACGTATATTGAACTACACGGCCTTATCCATCAATTTCGCAGTAAATGATACCATCCGGTTGATGCTGGGTTTCATATTCATCAAGGATGATGGAATACCCATTTTTTTCAAAAAGTGATTTGCACGCTTTGTGTATTTCAATGCTGTGCGTTCCAATTAAAAAGGACTTAATCACCCGTTTGCTTGAGTCTAGATCAGCAAAATATTTCTCCAGCACGGGCTGCTCAAATCCTTGAATATCCATTTGCAAGAAATCAACCGTCGGTGATTTGATCAAGTCAAATAGATCTATCATCGGGATAGACTTAACTGAAATGCTGAGGTGATATGTAGCTCTACCAAGGAGTCGCTTCACCATGTTTTTAAGAAACATCATCAACGGTTCCTTCGTCGGATTGGAAACGATGGAACTGCCGTATGATTCGTTCGCGAAGGATACTTCTCCGTGCTCTGTAGAAACAGCCACGTCATAAACGGAAAACGCGGATGGCGCCAACCCGTTCAGTTCCATGTTCTCTTTAAGATACTCTAAGTGCAGCGGCAACGGCTCAAAACAATGAACATTGATGTCGTTTTTAAGTCGTTTGGCTAACAGAGGGTAGTAACCAATGGCAGTGCCCACACTCACATAGACTGCATCTTTGTGAAGGCCGCCGATGATTTTCACAAACAGGTCTTCTTCCTCTTCTTCGTGCACGTTTCGGCTCTTATATCGTTCACGTTGAATCGGTAAAAGCTGGTGATCATAGACCTTTACTCCATTGTCAAATAGATGTTCCTTTTTCATGATGCGGTAGGTGGAAGATTCTCTTTAATCAAGCGATGATAGAGGTTTTATTGATTCTTGAACCAATCCATTGAAAGGCAAAAGTGAGCTTTTATTCCATCGGGCTTTCATGTTGATGAGGCTTGCATCCGGGGGCTATTAAATTTTGAGGTAGAATATGGTCTTTCCGCCCATTACCACCGCACCGAATTTCGCTAATTGTTTGTTTTAAGCGCTTCTATTTTTTTCAAAACAACATCCGCCTCAGCTACCTTTTGGTCGCTCAGTTTTCTGTTGCTCGCGGAAAGCTTGTGCGCTTCACTTAGCAATGTGCGATACTTGATTTCTAATTTTTCAAGGTCTGATTTTTTCTTGAATATGCCGAACATAGGAATGTGATTTGTTTTGGAAGCGCAGTAATTTCTGCAAGTCATTGTATTCAACGTTTAAAGGCTAGAACTGTTCGGAATTCAGTTCATTCTTGCAGACCATGTCTCATTTTAGCCTCGGGCTACAATCCATCAACTAGCACCCCTTACAACCTTTGCATACTTCCATTTTCTCTAGTATTCGCTCTCTGTGAGCCTCTCTTATCGAAGTCAATTCGACGCCAGTCCATATCTTTTTGATGGCGTCTTAATTGTTATGTGTTATTCCAAAAATTGTCCGACATGGGTGTGGTCTGTTGTTTGGGCTTTGTTGAGCGATGAGAGTAACTGCCTTATCCAATCTGAGGGCATTGGTGGGGCGCACCGAAAGGGAGAAAGATACACGTTATTGCGCAGTTGAAATGCTCACCGCCAAGCCGCCCTACCTTTGAGCGTTGGTTCTGTCTCTACGCTGCCTGTTTTGATGAGTTTGGAGAAGAATATTAAGACCTTTAGCCGGATTTTGAGAAAAGAATGAAGAAATCTAAAACACCATGGCCAACAAAAGACGCCATGGAACAGGTGTATCAAAACAAGCTTTGGGGTGGTCCTGAATCAGACTTCTACTCGGGCGTAGGATCACATAGTCCTGAAATTGTTGATCCCTACATAGATGCCGTGAAATCATTCCTGAAGTCGTTCGGTGAACCTATAGTGGTGTGCGATTTAGGTTGCGGTGATTTCAATGTAGGAAAGGAGCTTGTGAGCCTTAGCAAGAAGTATATAGCCGTGGATATTGTCCCCGACCTCATCGCCCGAAATCGAGAGAAGTATAAAGGCGAAAACTTAGATTTCCGGTGCCTGGATATTGCCAAAGATGATTTGCCTGCTGGCGATTGCGCTATCGTTAGGCAAGTGCTTCAGCATCTCTCAAATCCTGAAGTACAAAGCATAGTAGAGAAGCTCAGGACGTTTCGATATGTGATCTTAACCGAGCATGTGCCAGAAGGAGCGTTTACACCTAACAAAGAGATTATTTCAGGCCAAGGAATTAGGTTGAAAAAGCAGAGCGGAGTTGACCTGATGGCTCCGCCGTTTAATTTCGAGGTCAAAGAAGAAAGGTGTTTGCTGTCGGTGAACTTGACTGGCGGTAAAGGAGTGATTGAAACGAAGCTCTATCACTTGCTTTAGGTTATTGACGAGCGCTGGGTCTGTTAATATTCAAATGGAACCATCCAGACTGTTCATAGTCTCCTCATTGTATTCACCATCCATCATCTTGTTGATTTTTGGTTGCACAATCCAAACTCCGATTGGGTAAAACCACAGTAGAAAAAACTCCCCAGCAAACTCTGAGAACTTCACTTCTCGTTGAAGTTCTACGGTTTTTACAGTCTTTGCGGCAAAGTAGAGGATGTAGAACATGCAAAACATAGACAAGAGGTGAAGTGGGAATATGATCATAACCAGGCCTCCAAATAGCGCTCCACTAGGGTCTTCTGTGCCGTCAGCTATTCCGTTGAACACGAAGCCCATAAAGAACATTATCAATGTCATGTAGCAGAGTGGAATGAAGAAGAAAATCTTAAATTTCTTCACTTTCATTTTCACACCCTCAGGCACTTTTGCTTGTAGTCCAATTGCCATAGACCAAAACCAGCTAAAGAAGACGGCCATATACACGACCATTATGAGTGGGAAGAATTTCATTTGATCAAACATCATTGCCGGATTTGGACTCCCACTGGCCTCGATGTTTGAAATCATGGAAGTCATAATCACGAATTGAAACAGCATGGGCACGCCAAAAAGCAATAAGAATAGCTGCCAATGTTTTGCTCTTAAAAATTTGTCTGTCATGGTGAAGTGAGATTTGGGTTGCTGTGTTCGACGGAAAGTGGAATTGAGTTTGAAAAGATAGAATTTGATTCTTTACCCTCAGCTGCTAGCGTATCTAAGACTGCCTATTCTGGCACACTCAGTTCTTCCATTTTGTATACGCTGCGCCTCTTTCCTTCAAGTTGCACATCAAGACACGGAGATGTCTGATCGGTGCGCGTTTTCACCGACCTTGTTTTGTCGCTGTATTTGAAGGTGGTCACATTGCATAGTGTGCCGTCCGCTGAGCAATACGTTTCTTGATGTTTTCTGTTCTTTGGCTGCCCGTAGGATACGCTGTAGAATCGGCCATCCGGGAGGCGTTGTGCAAAAAAGGTGCGCTGCTTGAAGTCATTGTATTTTTCAGTGTATAGATAGTCTGGACACCAATCCCGATACTTTCTGTACTCCTTGATATCACCATCATCGAATCGAACAATATACTCGGCATATATGTCTGGGAAATGGCTGTAATAATATTCACCGCTCGGCAGCGAACAACTGTCTGGAGGCAGATTGGTCACGTGGTCCAAACGCGGATTTGTGCCCCCTTCCCCGATACTGTCTTTGAAATACCAAAACCGATGCCCATCGTAGCTGATCTCGTAGTTGTTGCGCTCTATTGATATTTTTTTGGCGTCGCTGCGTTTGATCTTTAATTCGATCATTCGAGTGGTAAGTCCATGTTCATACATCCGCAGTTTTCCCTGAGATGTACTGTGGTCAAAATCGCCGTAATATTCGTAGAGGCTATCTCCCAAGGCGATTCCTTTTGGGTTGTAACACAAGTTTATTCT
>DDCZ01000077.1 GCA_002336485.1 Flavobacteriales bacterium UBA1993 | reverse complement strand
ATGCTACAATTGCGTTGTTGTCTACAATAGACCCACAGTCGAACTGCTTTCGAGATGCGACAAGTTTTCTTGATTTAATTTATACCGAAATTAAAGACAAAATTGATGAAATAGAGCAAAGGGAGTGGGATATGAAGGTGAAAGCTCAGCAAGATGCTACGGACCTAGAATCGCAAAGAATTGAAGCAGCCGGTGAAGTTGCTAAAGCGTATGCGAAAAATAGACCTGCGGTTAACTATTATGTGATTTACTAATGAATTCAGGAATCAAACAAATTCTCTTTGCACTATTTTGTGTAATTATCACTTCAGATGCTACAGGTCAAGATATTGACTTTTATAAATCAAAACTCGGATTAAGATTCGGACAAGAGATAGCACATACTAGTATAGGCTTTAGCGCGGAAATACCTTTGGTCGCTGCGGATGGCGAGCTTTCTATTAATTTCGCCGGTCCCTATACTAAATTTACGTTTTTATATAAGGTATATAACGATTTAGAATTCGATGATGTACCTAATCTAAGATACTATTATGGACTTGGACCTTCTATTCTATCATTAGGCTCTGTGCGAGGAGGAGAATCTATGGTTTATGGTGGTGAAGTTTCTGTAGGTATCGATTATAGTTTTGATGATAACCCACTAATTGTTGGACTAGAAATTAAACCAGCTTATTATTTCAGTGGCTTTGGACAATATATTGCTCAGTTTGCATTGTTCTGTAAATTTGATTTAGCAGACCACAAAGCTAAATAGATTAGGATATAACAAAGAAAAATGCAGCATGCAGATGCACGCGCGAGAACATCTTGAAGGTTCTCATTCATGACGGAAAACAAAAAATCCTCGCACCTTTATTAGGTGCGAGGATTTTAACATGAATGGCTCCGCGGTTATCGAGATCGTAGCAAACACACCTGTCAAAACCATCGATACGAGTACGTTGAGTTCAGACACATACATTGTCTCAGCCAACACATACAACAAACACTTCGGAAGTTCTCGCCTCATCATCAAGTAATACGTAGCGTTTTTCGCTGCATGCGTCACTCTTGACCGTTATTTCCAACCCTCATTCGTCATACATCATGTACTTTCGATTCATGTGCCTGCGTAAATCGATTATAAAACTTGCTCTTCTTTTGTTCATGGTTTTCAATGCCACGATTGCATTGAATGCACAAACCAACTTTTCGTTTGAGACTTTCGAAGGGTCATCGCTTCCGTTGGTTTTGATTAGCACTTCTGACACAATTGTGGATGAGCCTCGGGTAATTGCTGACATGAAAATCATCAATCACGAGGGGGGGATGAACCATCCCGATGATGAGCCGACTGATTACGAAGGACGCATTAGCATCGAAATTCGGGGGGCTACGTCGCAGTCTTTTCCCAAGCGTTCCTTTTCTCTCGAAACGCAAGATTATTTGGGAAACAACAACAATGTTTCCTTGTTAGGTATGCCTGAAGAAAACGACTGGATTTTATACGGCCCCTACTCTGACAAAACGATGATGCGGAATGCGATCATATATGGATTGGGAGAACGAATCGATAGGTACACAGTTCGTCGCCGGTATTGTGAGCTTTTCATCAATGAAAATTACCGTGGTGTATACCTGTTAATGGAGAGCGTCAAGCGTGACGAGAATAGGGTCGATATTGCCAAACTTCTTCCCTCAGACACCATTGGCGACGAACTGACCGGGGGGTATATCTTAAAAATCGACCGCATGGTAGTGGAAGAAAATGGCTGGAGGTCAGATCATCCCTCAATTGATGGAGGATCTGTTTGGATTCAGCTTTGTAAACCGAAAGGTCCGGATTTGCACCCTGCCCAAAGGACGTATATCGAAGAGCACATTGGAATGTTCGAAAACCTTTTAGTAGGAGATGACTTTTCAGATCCTTCATCTGGATACAGTCAATTTATTGATGTACAGTCGTTTGTAGATTTATCCCTCGCCAACGAATTGTCCAAAAATATTGACGGCTACAGATTGAGCACGTTCTTTTTCAAAGAAAAAGATTCTGATGGAGGTAAGATTGTCATGGGGCCTTGGTGGGATTACAATCTAGCTCTGGGAAATGCGGATTTTTGTGACGCCGCCATTCCTGAGGGATATGTGGTTGATACGGATTGTGGGGCAACAAATCCGACGTGGTTTGAGCGCCTTCGTAGTGATGCGAGTTACGAAGAACTCATGCGATCTACTTGGAGAGTCTATCGTTCAGATGTTTGGAGCAATTATAGCATTGACTTAATGATCGACTCCCTGGCTAAAGTGTTGTCAGAACCTCAAAAAAGGGATCATGTGCGTTGGCCAAGACTGGGGCAATACGTCTGGCCCAATCCGTTTGTGGGTGAAGATTTTGATGAAGAGGTCCAATTTCTACGCGATTGGCTCGATGCCCGCCTAATTTGGCTGGACCAGCAGTTCGGCCTGACCCCCATGGACAATCCATCTCAGCCCCCTCTGAACCCTTACCCGCAACCTACACAGGGGTTGTTCCGAATCAGGGGGAATTTAGAGTTGGTCAGTCTTCGGTTCTACGACATAATGGGAAGAATCGTGGATGAGAAACAGCACTTATACTCATACCAGACAATTGACATCCAACATTTGCCGAATGGCATGTATGTGATTGAATGCACGCTCCTCGACGGGCAGACTGCCACGACAAAGTTGCTAAAGTCAAATTAGGATTGAGAATGATGAGGGCTGAAAATGGATATTAAAGAAGATGAAACCGAGCAACTTCGAGCGTTGTTTACCCCTCCTGCAGATGCACACCAGCGGACTTCTGGATATCTCTCATCAATGTAGTCTGTGAGTTTCTTTTGAACTTCATATTCACTCCCAATGCCATGTCTGTTGTTGGCAGAACCTCTTCTGATCCTCAATCCCTTTGTGTGAAGGTCGCTCCACATTTGTCCACCACATCAAATGATGGACATGCCTTGTTGGAGAATGAGTGGTGACTGTAGATTGAGACCTCACCAAAGATATCTCTGAGTTTGTCCACCAGTTCAAAGAATGCACATTCCTACAGATCAGTCATGTTGTCTGATGGAGATCCATCATCCATTCCTCCAATTTAGCAGCCCCCAACCTATTGCCCCCTGCCAAACCGGATAGCTCGCTCGCTTATAGAACCGTCCAAAAAAGGTCTATCCTATACGGATGATTGCTCTTGAGCTCTCTGGTCGGTGCCGAGAGTTCTGCTCGAACAAACGCTTCGCAAATCGCTCTCCGCGTAACGGCCTTATGGACGGCCACGATCGGATGACTTTTTTGATACCTTTAAGTGTGGTCACAACTCTTGTTTCATCCCTAAGATTCCTTTAGCCCAAGCAATCCAAAATGCGTCAATATCTGCTCACGATATCATCCCTTCTTTTTGGATTCAACTCTTTTGGACAGAGCCTCGTCATCAATGAGGTCTTAGCCGACAACAGCACCACTATTCTCGATGAAGATTCCGAATACCATGACTGGATTGAGATTTACAACACCTCGGGAACAGCAGTTTCATTGGGAAATATCTGGCTAAGTGACGATGAACAGAACATCCAAAAGTGGTCCTTTCCCAACATTCATATCGAACCCTTTGGATATATGACTGTATTCGCCTCGAGTAAAGACAGGACTGAGGGTGAGCTTCATGCCAACTTCAAGATTGAGGAGGAAGGGGAAGCCCTTTTTTTATCGAATGAAAACGGCACCATCATCGATCAAATTCTTACTGAAGAAGTCGCGAAAAACCGAAGTTTTGGGAGATTGCCCGACGGAGGAAACTGGTTTGCCTTAGAACAAACAAGCTGGGCAAGTTCTAACGATATCAACGATGCTATACTCTGCTCTCACCCGCCTGGTTTTTATCAGGCCAACATCTCCATCGATCTTTTTAGCGTGATGGAGGACGACCTTTACTACACGCTGGACGGGTCAATTCCTACGGAATCATCAATGCCTTATAAAGCCTCCATAGTATTGACGAATCCTGATGAAAAAGAAAACATCATTTCAGAAATCCCAACGGTTCCCGAGCAAAACAGATATAATTATCCTGACTGGCATGCTCCAGAGGAAAAAATAGACAAAGCCAATGTCCTGCGGTTTCGCTCCTTTAGAAACGGTCTACCCGTGAGCGCCATTAAAACAAGGACCTTCTTTATCGACCACCAAATCGATTCCAAATACACATTACCCATTGTCTCACTCGTGACCGATCCTGATCATTTATTCGGCGAAGAGCATGGCATTTATGTGCCAGGCCTATTATTTGATGCAGAAGATGCTGACTGGACGACAAATTATTTACAAAAGGGCGAGGAATGGGAACGCGAAATTCATTTCGAGTATTTTGATTTGGATGGAACGATTGAAGTCGCTCAGGATGCGGGAGTGCGCATTCATGGTAGTAAATCCAGAGCCGCACCACAGAAATCCCTGAGACTTTACGCAAGAAGCGATTACGGAAAAAGAGGATTCAACTACCCTTTCCTACCGCAGAAGCCCCATGAAACCTTCAAACGATTGCTGCTTTATTCTCCCATGTGTGATTTAGGTGAATCTATGCTCAAAGACGTCATTGCTGGCGATATCGTCAGTGGATTGGATTTCGAGTCACAAAGCTCTCGTGAAGCTGTCGTTTTCATCAATGGAGAATATTGGGGTATACACATTATCCGAGAAAGAGTCGATAAATATTTCATTAGCGCCAATGGCGGGGTCGACTCGGATTCCATCGACTTCTTTTCCGCTCAAACATGGACAGATCCTATCGAAGGTACAAACATCGAATACTTTGAGCTGCTGGATTTCATTGAGGCTAACAATTTATCCAATGGGGAAAACTACAACCATGTCAAAGCTATTATAAACATCAATAACTATTTGGAATATGTAATTTCAGAAATGTTTTTAGCTAACTATGATTGGCCTGGCAACAATCAAAAGTTGTGGAAACCAGCCGAATCAAATGTGCCCTTTCGATGGATATTCTTTGATTTGAGTTATGCGTTCAACGGCTCTGACTTCAACATGTTTGAACATTGTACTGAAGACGAAAGTACAACCTGGCCCAATTTCGCAGGCTCAACCTTACTCTTCAGGAAACTCCTTGAAAACGCAGAATTTCGACAAGATTTTGAAGACAAATTCACACATCTTTTAAAGACGCAATTTGACAAGATTTCGATCCTGCAAAAGGCCAACTCAAAGAAACAAATTTTTGACCCCGAAATCCCACGCCACATTCAGCGCTGGGGGTTCCCCAGCAGTTATTCCAATTGGCTTGAATCCGTTGATGAGGATATTTTTCGTTTCCTGGAAGAGCGGCCTTGCTTCATTCAAGATCAACTAATAGATTTCCTCGCGCTTGAAAGCATTGCATTCAACTGCGAAGGGACTTTTGATGAAAGAGAAATCAGCCTCGGACCCAACCCAAATTCAGGGGTGTTTTCAGTATTCAACAACTCTTCCGCTCACCTAAAAGGCAGTCTGACTTTGTCCAGAATAACCGGTGAGCCGATCTACCACGACCCACACTTCGAAGTTTTCCCCACATTATCGAAGCTCTATGATATACGAAACCTCGAATCCAAAATTTATATCCTCAACATTCAAGGGACTGATTTCGCAAAAACAATAAAACTCATCGTCATCAACGAATAAACTTTTGATAGCTGTTCCTAGCTTAGATCGGTAGGTACTGATGAACGTGTGCCGATACGTTGGGTTCGTTGGGTTCGTTGGGTGGGATAAATTTTTGAGTTGCCTTTTGAACTCCATGGCTGTGAGGTCAATTTTTACGGAGCGTTTTATGCGCATTCGAAAGATTCAAATAAGGTGATGCAATCTTGACTCATCCCTTTCTCTAGTTAAAATTTGAGCATTGAACTTTAACAACGGAGATTGAGGATAACATGGCTTCGTACCTGAATAAAATTGCAAAAAAAAAGAGACCCAGAGGTCTCTTTTTGAAAAAAGTCGAGTNNCACATTGTCCAGTCCCCGAATATAATGCATCCAGAGCTACGCAAGCTTCCTCAAAGGCTTCGGTTTCGTCTTTATCACAACCAAGACACTCAGTGACAATATCATCCAGTTGAACACCGGCAATATCATCAAATGAGCAGGTGCAAGTTGAATCAGTCGTACAACTCGCTAAAAGCACAACACCAAAAGCAGTTAAAAATAAGTTTTTCATACTTAAATGATTTGAATGAATGGCCTTCATTGACCAATATCCGGTGAAATTAATGCATTTACTGTTAAAACCACAAATCAAATACAAACAAGATTGAGTTAACAAACGAAATGATTGATTCAATTCATACGAATCGAGAAAGCTACATATTACATAA
>DDCZ01000034.1 GCA_002336485.1 Flavobacteriales bacterium UBA1993 | reverse complement strand
TTTTTAGCGAAAGTTGGTGGAGCAAAAAGGTGATTGATTGTTTTTTAAACAATCATGAAACCTAGTCGTACCAACACTTGCAATAAAATTAAGACGACCTCTGGCTGTTAAACAAAAAAAGCCTCGGCGTATCCACCAAGGCATTTTAGTTGCTCCCCCTCTTGGACTCGANNCTCGAACCAAGGACCCTCTGATTAACAGTCAGATGCTCTAACCAACTGAGCTAAGGAGGAGTGTACCCCAGTTATGGGGCTGCAATATTAATACTTGCTTCGCAATCTGCAACATCGTACCGATAAAATCTAATTAGTGCGTTATAATCACGCGTTGTACTTGCTTCAAGCCTTGTTCCATTATCTCGATGAAATAAACACCCTCGCTGAGCCTTTGCACATCGAGTACGTTTTCATTATTCATATCTGACTCAGTCAATACAATGCGGCCAGCTTGATCTGTAATTGTAATACTTGCCGTACCATTCAACCCTGAAAGGTGCAAATCGTTTGATGCGGGATTTGGATAAATCGTAAATCCAGAAACTGAATTTGAAGGTATTCCTACGGTGCATTTCTTTTCATCAATAATAATTGAGTCAAGCGTTGTGCAGCCGTTTTCGGCAGTGATTGAGAGCCAATAAATCCCAGGAGCATTCACAACCAAATAATATCCATTCGTTGAAGCGTCTTGCCATAAATAGGTTCCTGAAGTGTCAGCATTCAAACTTAAACTCCAACTTATATCAGAACACATTGTGGTATCGTTTCCAAGATTGTTGATGGGCGCATCCAATACTTCAACGGTTATCTCGTCTACCTTTTCACAACCTTCAGCGCTCGTTGCCGTAACCGTGTATGTACCAGATGTTTGCACTGTTATTGTCGAATCACTTGACCCTGTTGACCAGTTATAGGAAGGAAAGCTATTGGATGTGCCAATTTCCAGCTCTGTGCAAGCCGATGCACTCGTTTGCATGGCTATCAAATCTGGAACATAGATTTGTGTCAGATTGATTGTGTCCATGCCATTGCAGCTTCCATCCTCGCTGACCGTTACCATATACAACCCGACGGCACGCTCGATGCCCTGCGTGCTGTCGCCAGTAGACCAAGCGTAACTTGTATAACCAGCGCCTGCATCTAATAAAATAGAATCCAACGGGCACACTAACGTATCGGCTCCAAGACTGATAATTGGTGCCGAATTCAATACATGAATAACTTGCGAGGAGGTGTCATAAAGCGTTCCGTCTGTTGCCACTAAGGTTATTGTGTCAAAGCCGCTGTTGCCAAACAAGTAAGCTTCATTCGAATCTTGCGATAAGTATTGTCCATTCACAAACCAATAATATTGGTTGCTAGCTTGGCTGTAGTTTGTCATCCAAAGGCTATCGCCCGCACAAATCACAGAATCTGACATTTCAAATTCAGAAGCTGGATCGCAAGAAGTGAAGGTAGTGGTAGTTGTATAAGTATCCGTTAAGGTGCCACTCTGATAAGCCTTGGCAATGACTGTATAGGTACCATAGGATGTTGAAGGAATTTCCACAGAGTGAGACGGATAGCTAATAGCACCGTAACAGATGGAGTAGCCTGTATAGTAAACCCGTATGTTGAGCGTGTCACCACTTACATCGGCAGCGATGCTGTCATAACCAAAGTTGATACAGCCGATATACATCCCAACGGTTGCTGTATCGACCGTACAAGTGGATGCACCTGCGGAAATTGTGACACTTTGAACGTCAACATTTTGTGCGGCGGCAGCTCTTGAAAAAGCCAGCATCGAGACAACTGCACAGAGAATGATTATTTGGGTTTTAAACATCGCTTTGGGTTTTTGAGGCTGCAAAATTACTAGTATAAAACATAATATCGCTGGAATGCGCACATTTGCCGCCCGAAACACGAATAATTATGAAACTAGTTGCAGTAGGCACTATGGCCTTCGATTCTTTAGAGACTCCATTTGGAAAAGCAGATCGCATAATTGGTGGCGCTGCCACCTACATTGGGCTTGCTGCGAGCTACTTTACAAAATCGACCACATTGGTCTCCGTGGTGGGAGATGACTTTCCAACAGAATTCGAAAAAGAACTCATCAGCCGCGGTATAAGTTTGGATGGCGTGGAGCATCGAGTAGGAGAGAAGTCCTTTTTCTGGTCCGGCAAGTATCACAACGATATGAATACGAGGGACACCCTAGATACTCAATTAAACGTACTCGAGAATTTCAACCCTGTTGTGCCAGAAAGCGATCGTGAAGCTGACTTTTTAATGCTCGGCAACCTCACTCCAGCGGTTCAAATGAGCGTCATCGAACAAATGACCAAGCGACCTAAATTGATCGTACTTGACACTATGAACTTTTGGATGGACATTGCTATGAATGACCTAAAAAGTGTGTTGAAAGAGATTGACGTATTGAGTATTAATGATGAAGAGGCGCGTCAGTTGAGTGGAGAATACTCCCTTCTCAAAGCTGCTAAAACCATTATGAAAATGGGGCCAAAAAATCTCATCATTAAAAAAGGAGAACACGGAGCCCTGCTTTTTTCAGAGCACGAAGTATTCTTTGCGCCAGCCTTGCCACTTGAAGAGGTTTTCGACCCAACCGGCGCTGGTGACACTTTCGCAGGTGGATTCATAGGCTTCTTAGCTGCCACGCAAGACATCAGCTTTGAAAACATGAAACGCGCCATAATTTATGGATCAACCATGGCCTCTTTCTGTGTAGAAAAATTTGGAACCGAACGCCTATTATCCTTGGATAAGGAACAGATTGAAAGCCGTGCTCAGCAGTTTATCGATCTCACCCAAGTGGAAATTAACTTCTAATTAATCGCAGGCCTTGGTTAAAGGCACGGTGACTATTAACGAAACATCTGGCCATAGAATGCTCTCACCATCTGAGCCTTTATGAAGGTCCTCGCAAGCAACATTCAAGGCTGAGAGGCCCGCTTCGGCGGCCCAGTCATTTACGTTGATCTCCATTTTCGCCTCGATCTGTCCTTCACTCATTGTATAAGGAGCCTCGGCTTCTACGCTCTTTCCATTCATTGTAATGGAAACAAGCAAGCTGCTCTTCTCTCGATCCACCGTTAGAACCTCAGCGTGAATGTTTTCGCCATCTTCAAAACTTCCGAAGAAATGCTCTAATATTTTAGGGTCTCGGGTGGGGTCACCAGAGTCGATGGACTCCGTTTTAATGTCAATAATAGCTCCATCCAAAGTTCCTTCAGGTTCTTGAGCCGGCTGGTTTCCTGAAATAGAAAATGTCGCAAAGCTTCCCTTAACGCCCGTCTTTTGATTGTACTTGTAGGCCGTCCATAAGACCTCAACATTTTCCTGATCAACCGTGTATGTGCACACTTCTACTTTTGGTTCTTCGTTTGGATTACTGGTCTCTGCGTTCGTTTCTTTCGTTTCGCCGCACCCTTGCACAAGCATTGCCGTAACTGCCACTATTGGCAACACTGTTCTTCCTAAATTCATCATTCGAATGTTATTAAAATTGCGTTTTTATCTATTGCTGTTCCTACTTCGGGGCCCAAGTTCTTTACAACTCCAGCGGATGGAGACTTTAGAATGTTTTCCATCTTCATCGCTTCAAGAACAATGAGAGGTTGACCCTCACTTACTTCATCTCCAACGGCTACCCGATACTCCAAAACCAACCCAGGCATGGGCGCCTTCAATTCTTTTATTTCCTTCTTTGCCTTGATGTTCATTCCAAGTTTTTCCAAGAGAATGTCCGTCTCCGATTTGACAACCGGGTTATATGTGCGTCCGTTTATTTTTATTGTTGGCTCCTTTGGGTCAGCTGACACGACTTCGATTTTAAACCCTTTCCCATCCAACAACAAATGAAACGATCTTTCATCCAATTGAACTAAGTCTGCCTCGTGCCAACTGGAATTTATGCGAACCTCCGTTTCAGAGGCGCTGGACTCTATTTCAAATATTTTATCTCCTAACTGTACTTGTGACATTTGACAAAGTTATAATTAGACCTTAATCTACATCTTTGGGCGCATGGTATTCAACACACGAATATTACACATTGTTGCCGTTGGTCTTGCCATTGGATCTAATTCATGTAATCTATTGAGGCTGGGGCAAAATGGGAAATCGCCAGAAACAGCCATTATCCTAGACACGATGGAGCTCGACTTCATGGCTGAGGTGCCGCCGACCTATCAGATACCTCCACCCAAAGAAATAGACATTCATCATATAGAACTTGATCTAAAGTTTAATTGGGAAACAGAACAGGTAATAGGTGTTGCGACTCTCGATATGAGCGCGTACAACACGGCGCAATTCGAGATCAAACTCAACGCTAGAGGGTTTGAAATTCGAGATATCACCTACATCCTTCCCGATACAGTATACGCGCCAGACTTCAGCTATGACGTAAGCACACTGGTCATCCAACCACGACGGCCACTGGAAAAAGGAGACACGCATTCGGTTCGAATAAAATACGTTGCGACCCCTGGTGAACTTGACGCGGGATCTGGTACCGCAATAACTTCGAATCAAGGTCTCTATTTCATTAACCCAATGGGGGAAGTTCAAGGAAAACCTCAACAAATCTGGACGCAGGGAGAGCCGGAATGTAATTCTGCATGGTTTCCCTCAGTAGATTATCCTCATGAAAAGTTTACTCAAGACATTTTTCTTACCGTAAAAAGTGAATACCACACCATCTCAAACGGCAAGCTGATCTATTCAGAAGTGCATCCTGATGGAACAAGAACCGATTACTGGAAACAGGCCTTGCCCCACGCAAACTATTTAGTTATGCTGGCAATAGGTGAATTTTCTCTAGTGAAAGACTCGTGGCGCGAAAAAGACGTATGGTATTACCTCGACCCAGAGTACGCCCCTTCTGCGAAGAGTATTTTCGGAAACACTCCAGAAATGTTGGAGTTTTATTCGACAATACTAGACTACGCATACCCCTGGGATAAATACCATCAAGTTGTTGTCAAGGATTTTGTTTCCGGTGCAATGGAGAACACTTCGGCGGTAATCCATGGAGACTTTGTTCAGCTTACCGATCGAGAATTGCTGGATGAATCGCATGAAGATGTGATTGCTCATGAATTATTTCATCACTGGTTTGGCGACCTTGTTACTTGCGAGTCCTGGTCTCAATTAACCTTGAACGAGGGTTTTGCAACCTACGGTGAATACCTGTGGAAGGAACACAAATATGGACTGGAGGCGGCTCGTTATCACTTTCAAGCAGATTTGAAAGCGTACTTATCCGAAGCTTCCTATAGTCCAAAAAGCCTAATACGAAATCACTACAATTCTCCCGACGACATATTCGATAGTCATACGTACCAAAAAGGTGGTCGTGTATTACACCTTTTGCGACTCGAACTGGGAGATTCAATCTTTTTTCAGGCACTAAACCATTACCTAGTACAAAATGAGTTTCAATCCGTTGAGTTGGATGATTTTCGCCGATCTGTGGAACACGTGAGTGGAAGAAGCATGCGTTGGTTTTTTGATCAGTGGTTTGAGCAAGAAGGTCACCCACAAGTAGCAGTCTTCTGCACCCAATCTGAAAACCGCGTAGAGGTTGTTTTCGCCCAGAATCAACCTGAAACATGGCAGACATTTCTAATGCATATACCTGTCGAGGTTTATGATAAAAACGGAGTGTCTCGTATACTGACCTTTTGGCTAGACCAAAGGCTTGACACGTTTTCTATTGAGCTTGAACCAAACGAACTCTGGTATTCCGTTGACCCTCACGGGGATCTTTTGTGGGAGTTTGAAGAAACAAAGCCCTTGGATGTATGGAAGCAACAATTGGTTTCGGGACCATCTTTTATCCTTAAGGAACGAGCGCTCATTCATCTTTTAGAGAGCGACAAAGAATTTGCTATTGCACAAGGCGCTCGATTATTGGATGACCCGTTTTGGCTAACCAGAAGCTACGGACTAAACTTAATTAGCTTGGGCCACACATGGAACGAGTCGGTTAAAGCCGTCTTAATCGAAACCACCCAACTTGACAACAACTCCGGGGTTCGAGCTGCTGCATATAGCGCGCTTGACAGTTTATCAGGAGGCCAAGAGAACTTCAATATTCTATATGCATATGGCCTTAAGGATTCGTCCTATTCGGTTATTCGGACGTGTCTCTCAATCCTCCTAAATAGAGATCCTTGTTATGCGCAAGAGCATGTAAAGTCGCTTGAGGAAGAAAAGCGAGGCGGAATACCCTCATGGGTTTCTCGTGTTTATGCGTCGTGTCCAAACGTGAGCCAGTTGCAGTTTTTTCAACGTGCGTATAACGAATCCACGGGTTTCGACCTATTTCTTATCGGTAATGACTTTACCACATTTGCTCAAAATCTAAATTCGGAAGAGGTCTTTGAAACATTTGCGGAAACCCTGCATAGCGCAAGCGCCACGAAACAATCTTGGTGGTCAAGTGGCGCCGAAATAAACGGGCTTGAGGCATACGCCACGTTTTTGGCACAAGAAATTGAACGGTTGGAGTCAGCGTCGGATCTTTCGCTTGAAGAGTTGGAGCATATATCTGAATTAAGGATGAAAAAATCCAAACTTTCCGTAGACCTATCACGCCTACGATCGACGCATGAGGAAAAAAAGTCTCCCTTTAACTAGGGTAACCATTCTCCTTTTCAAAATACAGATCGCTCTTTAAGTTTCCTCCAAGTGCAGCGTCAACAGCCAGTGTGTCGCAACGCTCATTAAACGTGTTACCATCGTGACCTTTGACCCATTTAAAGCGGACATTATTTTTTGGATAAACCTTAAGAAATCGTTGCCACAAATCTGGGTTCTTCTTTCCGTTAAACCCCTTTTTCTCCCAACCAAAAACCCATTTTTTCTCTACGGCATCAACCACGTATTTACTATCAGAATAGACAAGAACATTATTTCCCCCATTCTTTATCGCCTCTAGCGCTGCTATCACACCGAGTAATTCCATTCGATTGTTGGTGGTATGTCGAAAGCCCTGGCTCAATTCCTTTCGGTGTTTCCCAGACATTAAGACAGTTCCATAACCTCCAGGCCCCGGGTTACCTCTTGACGAGCCATCCGTATATACTACGATCTCCGCCATTATTCGAACGAAAAGAAACTTTCCGGATTTAGGGCCACTCCATTTCGCCACATTTCAAAATGTAAGTGTGGGCCTGTTGAGAATTCACCTGTTTCGCCCACGATAGCGATGGCCTCCCCAGCCCTCACCTGCGTTCCTTGCTTTTTTAAGAGTACCGAATTATGCTTGTAAACAGATAGGAGGTCATTATCATGCTGAATTTGAATGATATATCCTGTTTCAGCAGTATATGTAGCGATGATTATCGTTCCATCGTCTACCGCCTTGATTGGTTCATCTTTCGGGGCGGCGATGTCGATTCCGAAGTGGTCCTTTTGAGGGTTAAAACGATCCGTTACGACTCCTTTTATCGGTGGGAATAGCAAATATGAAGACTCATTGTCTCTATTGAACTTAGGGTTGAGGTTAACGAGGTCCTCATTTTCAATCTCTTCTCGAAGCATGGAATCTTCATCGCTTCGTTCATATGTGACCGGCTGCAGCTCCAATGGAGTACCTGGGTTAGTATCAAGGTTCACTGATCCCACAGATCCATCAACCACGTGCTGCATGTTTCGAATAAACACGTCTCGCTGAGCCAGAGCCACTTCCATTGAATCCGCTTTAAGCGAAGCTTCAACCGCAAGCTTCTTAACTCGAATTTCGTCCGCATAATTGGGAAGGTAAAACCTTAACGGTGTCCAGCCTAGCAGTAAAAATGTAACCGCGATAATTGCTATTAAACCAATTCCACCTATAACAAGCACATTCATTGGAGTCAAGAGCAATGAAAACCGTTCCTCGAACGTATCGATGTTCAGGATGACCATTTTATAATGGTTTCGAAGCCGTTTTATCAACTTCTTTTTCTCTTGTTTTTCTGATTTCTTAGCCATGACGCGCACTTCAAACCTACACGAATTTTCAAACTGAATTCCCAATATATTCTTTCTATTAGCGTTCGCAGGTTCAGACTCTCTATTAAAGGTAAATTTGCCCGCGAATATTTGATTCACTTGACTAAGTTCAAATTCATATTACCCTTAGTATCCATTGTGGTTTTAGCGGGGTGTTCACAGGAAAAGAACACTATCGTTAATCGATCGTATCACAATCTCACCGCGCGATATAATGGATTCTTTAATGGCCGGCTAGCGCTGCAGGATGCGCACAACTCCATGAAAGAGTCTTATCAAGATGACTATACAACCCTCCTTCCCATCTTCATCGCTGAAAAAGACGAAGTTGCCCAGCCCACGTACCCTCAGCTAGAGCGAGCGATCACGAAAACATCTATGGTCGTGGACCGTCACTCAATGGACATCAGCGGCAAAGAGAACTGTAAGTGGATTGACGACACCTGGATCATAATGGGTGAAGCACAGTATTTGAAAAAGGAATACACGCAAGCCAAACAAATCTTTGACTTTACAAAGCGCAAATACCCTGACCCAAAGATTGAGCAACTCAGTCATTATTGGCTGGCGCGTATCTATACAAGCCAAGAACAATACACACGTGCCGGCGACGAATTGAGAAAGTTGGATAAGGGAGAAGGTTTTCCTGAAAAGCTCATGGGAGACTTGTTTGCATTTAAAGCGAACTTTTATCTCCAACAATCTAAAAACGAAGAGGCGATTGAACAGCTGCAAAAATCCATTGCTGTTACTAGAAATCGCGACGAAAAAACAAGGCGCATGTTCATTCTGGCGCAACTACTTCGAATCCAGGGTGATGGTATCTCCTCCAGTAATATCTATGCTGAAGTCATTAAGCGGAACCCCGAGTACGAGATGTCTTTTTACGCGAAGATCAATCGCGCTTTAGCGTATGACGTTACAGCTGGAAACGTTGAAGAAATTCGGAAGATCTTATTCAAAATGCTCAAAGACGACAAGAACATTGAATACCAAGATCAGATTTACTATGCCCTTGCCGAATTAGAACTAAAGGAGGATGACGAGCCTGAGGGAATCGAATATTTGAAGCTAGCCACTAAGAAATCCGTAAAGAATGGAAACACCAAAGGATTGGCGTTTTATCGACTTGGTGAAATTTACTTCGCTAAAGAAAACTACATCGTTGCGCAAGCATACTACGATAGCACCGTAGCATTTCTCAGCCCAGAACATCCTGAATACGATCAAATACTTGCCACCGCAAATAACTTGACACAAATGATGCGGGATATCACCATCATCGATCGAGAAGACAGCCTCCAGGTGTTTGCAGGAAAACCTAAGAAGGAACAAGAGCGGATTATCGATATCATGATTGAAGATTTAATTCAAGCAGAGATCGACGCGAAACGTCAAAAACAGTTGGAAGAGAGTCAAGCTCAAGCAAATAAATTCAACCAAAACACCCAGATCAACAGAAACATCACAAAGACAAAAGGAGAGTGGTACTTCTATAACCCCGCGGCAGTAGGATTTGGCGCGTCTGAATTCAAGAAAATTTGGCGCGATCGGAAGAACGAGGATGACTGGCGAAGAAAAGATAAGACATCGGTGGCGCCGCTTTTACTTGCCGGTGATGACGATTTAGAGCTGGAAAGCGACACTACTGAGGGTGCAAATGACCCAAAAAACCCCAATTTCTATTGGAAATCCGTTCCGGACACGGAGGAGAAGCTGGTTAGATCAAACGCTCTTATTATTGAAGCATTATATGACTTAGCAATGGTCTATAAAGACCAAATGCAAGACGAAGACCTCGCTATTGAGACATTCGAGGATCTCGTCTCTCGATATGATTCTTCCAAGTATCACCCGAACTCATATTACCAACTATATCTGATGTTTTTAAAGCGCGGTAATGAGCCGAAGACCGCTTATTACAAGGCGCTCATTATTGACGAATACCCAGAAACCGACTATGCTAAAGTCATCGAAAACCCTGAATACGCAGCCGAGTCAGTGGCATCCGAAACGCTGCTAGAGGAAGTTTACGCTAAATCCTACACTTATTTCCGTCAGGGTTTCTATACCAAGAGCTACGGAATGGCGATAAAGGCGATTGAAGAATATCCTGAGAGTGATTACCTCCCGAAATTCAAGTTACTAGAGGCGCTTTGCTTAGGTCACATAGATGGCGAGGCGCGTATGATTTCTGAGCTAGAGGCAGTTGCGCGGGTATATGGCAGTCTCGAAGAAGGAGAAGAGGCGCGAAAAATTCTAGCTTACTTCAAAAACGGAAAAGAGATCGAAACGATCAAAGAGACTGAAGAGAAGGCGATGGAGGAGTCGATAGAAGAAAAGAAAAAGCAGTACACTTATGACATCGGGGCTCAACACAACTTCGTAATAATTATACCTGATACAGCAGACCACACCAAGCTTCAATCCGCGGTTTCAGATTTTAATCGAAAGTATTTTGGAACCAAGGGTTTTAAAACCTCACTTATTCCAATCAAGGATGGGTTGGCCATGGTTGTGGTATCTAAAGTTGGCTTTGCAGCCCAGGCGCTGAACTATTATAATACGTTTAGCAACGCTGGTTCGGACACGGATCGTATCACCAACCACGGGTATCCATATTTCGCCATTTCGTTCGATAATTATGCGAAGTTTTACAAGGATCAATTTGTAGATGCCTACCTCGCCTTTTTTACCGAAAATTATGTGGCCTCGGAGTAGTGGAGAATAAACAAGCAAAATGATAATTCTACATTTGCTTCAAATCCTTATCAATGATTAGTAAAAGCAATAAGAATCAAGACAACGAATTTGGTGCTCATAACCAGATTGCGAAAGGAACACATATACAAGGTGATATTAAGACCGAAGGCGTGCTTCGTGTTGACGGAACACTCATAGGATCTGTTGAGTCTACAGGGAAAGTTGTCGTTGGCCCAACTGGCCGGATTGAAGGTTCTATTAGCTGCACTTCCGCCAATGTTAGCGGTGAGGTTAAGGCTAAGTTAATCGTGAAAGACTTGTTGCAATTGCAAGCCTCTGCTAAGCTCCATGGAGAAATTACAGTAGGAAAACTAGCCATTGAGCCGGGCGCAACGTTTACCGGAACTTGCAGTATGGGAGGTGTCGTTAAAGAACTCAGTCGTGATGAGCGCAAAGGTCTTGAAGAAAAAACAGCCTAGCAGTTTTTACAAGTATACCTCGATGGCCACCAAAATGATGGCCATCATTCTAGTGTTCACATTCTCTGGAAAATATTCAGATCAACTCACCGATTTAGACTTTCCTGCCTTTACGTTAATCGGAGCACTTTTAGGCTCCTTTCTAGCAATTTACTCCATGATTCGCGATTTGAATAAATGATAAGATCTATCTCATACCTAAGCGCTTTTGCCTTGATCATTTTTGGCATACATTTCGGCGTTTTTCACCTGCTCGATGTCGAATTTCGTCCAATAATCTTTGTGCTTTACGCATTCATGATAGGTCTGCACTTACTTTTTGACCTTGTATTAACAAGAGAGAAAAACCCAAAGCGATTCGTAAATTATTACATGGGATTTAGCGGAGGCAAACTAATGCTAAGCTTGTTTACACTACTGCTCTATGGCCTTTATGACCCAGAATATTTGAAACCTTTTGCGGGCAGTTTTTTGGGATTGTATTTCTCATTTACAGCCTTTGAAATCGTTCGATTACTTAGACATTTAAAAAACTAAGAGAAAGTTTTCTTTCTGTATTACATTCTTCTACTTTTGCGGCAGATTTTGAGAGCACATTCTAAGTGGAAAAAATGCTAGAATTCAAGGGGTTTAAGACAGTCATTCAGCGCACATTTTTAATAGTGATTGCGCAAGTCTTCACGGTTTTCACCATTTCGGCGAACGATCATGCCGATTCCGCCAGCCACGACGGCGGCTTTAACGCAGGTGAAATGATCATGCACCACGTGCTTGATGCTAATGAAATTCACATCGCTGACGGCATCGGCTTTCCGCTTCCAATCATACTATACACAGAAAACGGCCTTGACGTATTTAGCTATGGTCAATTCATTGACGAAGCGCACGAGCCTAACTTGACTTATTCGAGTGCGAGCACGAACAACACATACGCATATAATCACGGACACATCACACAAATAAGCGCCAACGGAGATGAACTAGCGCACGCTGGCTGGGGTGTTAACAAGCATTCCTTCCTTGACTTTTCAATTACAAAAAACGTTGTCGGTGTTTTTGTCATCCTTCTTATAATGTTTAGCCTTTTCCTATCTATTGCCCGTTCGTATACGAAGGGTATAGGAAGAACCAGTGCGCCGAAGGGTTCACAATCAATACTAGAGCCGTTCATTCTATTTATACGTGACGAAGTCGCGAAGCCATCGATTGGAACTGGGTATCAAAAATTCATGCCTTTCTTGCTTTCCGTATTCTTCTTTATTTGGATCGGAAACCTCTTAGGTCTTATTCCTTTTATTGGTGGCCTCAACGTAACGGGCAACATTGCAGTTACAATGATCTTGGCGCTTTTCACATTCGTTATAACCACAATAAATGGAAACAAGGGATACTGGATGCACATTGTATTGCCTCCTGGCGTGCCAGCATGGTTGCTTCCAATCATGTGGCCAATTGAAATTATTGGAGTTATCTCCAAGCCGATCGTTCTTATGTTGCGACTTTTCGCGAACATAACTGCCGGTCACATCATTATTTTATCGTTCACCGGACTGATCTTCATATTCTACGGTACATCTGGAGCAGGTGTCGCATATGGCGTAAGTGTTGGGTCTGTATTATTCAGCGTGTTCATGCTTTCGCTTGAGCTCTTAGTTGCTTTTTTACAGGCCTACGTATTTACTCTGTTAAGCGCTATCTATTTTGGACAAGCTGTTGAGGATCATCATTAATTAGTAACTATTCAATTCTATATATCATGGAGCTATTAAGCATCTTACTACAGGCAACAGAATCAACTTTCGGAATAATGGGAGCTGGCATTGGAGCTGGAATTGCTGCGCTTGGCGCAGGTGTTGGTATTGGTAGAATCGGTGGTTCAGCGTTGGAGGCAATTGCCCGACAGCCTGAAGCAACTGGTGATATCCGTGCAAACATGATTGTGGCTGCTGCACTTGTTGAAGGGGCAGTATTCTTCGCAATCGTTCTATGTCTTTTGGTTATTCTTTAATAACCAGAAAAAAACAAACCAGTCTTTCTGCGGTTGGCAGAAAGACTGGTTTATTCAAGACTTGAATAAACATTAAATAATAAAGAAATGGATTTAGTAACCCCCGGATTTGGTCTCGTATTTTGGACCACCCTCAGCTTTTTACTGATTCTTTTCCTTCTTGGAAAATTTGCATGGAAGCCGATTCTTAAGTCAATTAAGGAACGAGAAGACACCATTCAAGATGCTCTTGAAGCAGCTGAACGCGCTAAAGATGAGATGCGCAAGCTCAAAGAAAGTAATGACGCCCTTCTTCAAGAAGCGCGTGAAGAGAGAGATAAGCTCATGAAAGAGGCTCGCGAAACGAAAGATCAAATCATTTCCGAAGCCAAGAACCGAGCTAAAGAAGAAGCAGACAAGATTTTGGTTTCGACGAGAGAAGAAATTAAAAATGAGAAGCAAAAAGCAATCACAGAACTTAAGAATCAGGTTGCTGAAATTTCATTTGAAATCGCTGAGAAGGTGTTGAGCGAAAAGCTTAACGACAGCGAAAAACAAAGCGAATCCGTAAAGAAAGCGCTTAACGAAATCAATTTTAACTGATGAAGTCAACAAAGGCAGCGGGTCGATACGCAAGCTCCCTTTTGGACCTTTCAATAGAGAAGGGTACGCTTGAGGAAGTGAAAAATGACATGGTTCTTGTCAATCAAACGATTGATCAAAACCGTGATCTGGCTTTAATGTTGGAGTCCCCAATCATTAAACCAGACGCAAAACAACGCGTCCTTTCCGCTGTGTTCGCTAAGAATACCACCAAGTTGACAGTCGAGTTTTTAGCTCTCCTAACCACAAAGGGACGAGAGTCAATCTTATCTGCGGTTGCTTCATCCTTCATAGAACAATATCGCGCTCATAAGGGAATTATCAGCGCCGAAATAGTGTCAGCAGTTACACTAAGCAAAGCTTCGCAAGACGAACTCGTAAAGGTTTTATCTGCTGCTGGCCACTCAATAGATTTAACAGAAAAAGTTGACCCATCATTACTCGGAGGGATTCGAGTCAAGGTTGGAGATCAACTCATTGATGCGAGCTTAAGAAGAAAGCTCAACGAATTAAAAGTAGACGTAATAAAACACAAACTTTCAGCTATCTAATCAGATATCATTATGCCTGAAATCAAACCAGCAGAAGTATCAGCTATCCTCCGTGAGCAATTAAGCGGAGCAAAAACAGCTGCAGAACTAGAAGAAGTAGGATCCGTTCTCCAAGTGGGTGATGGTATTGCTCGTATTTACGGACTATCAAACGTCCAATCGGGTGAGCTTATCGAATTTGAAGATGGTCTACAAGCAATTGCCCTTAACCTTGAAGAGGACAACGTAGGTGCTGTATTACTCGGTCACTCCACGTCCATCAAAGAAGGCGACACTGTAAAAAGAACGAAGCGTATTGCCTCCATTAATGTTGGTGAAGGCATTGTAGGTCGTGTTGTTAACACACTAGGCGCACCAATAGATGGTAAAGGCGCTATCTCTGGTGAGTTGTTCGAAATGCCACTCGAGCGAAAAGCTCCTGGGGTAATCTTTCGACAACCAGTGAATGAGCCGCTTCAGACGGGTATCAAAGCAATTGATGCGATGATTCCAGTAGGAAGAGGTCA
Source organism: Flavobacteriales bacterium UBA1993 (assembly GCA_002336485.1). Taxonomy (GTDB): domain Bacteria; phylum Bacteroidota; class Bacteroidia; order Flavobacteriales_G; family Salibacteraceae; genus SHAN690. The sequence goes on along the minus strand of DDCZ01000034.1, from coordinate 101,041 downwards.
ACGTGAGCTTATTATTGGCGACAGACAAACCGGTAAGACAACAGTCGCAATTGACACGATCATCAACCAAAAGGAGTTCTTTGATGCTGGCGAGCCCGTTTATTGCATCTATGTCGCATGTGGACAAAAAGCATCTACGGTTGCAGGTATCGTTCAGCGATTAGAAGACGCTGGCGCTATGCAGTACACCACGATTGTTGCGGCTAATGCTTCTGACCCTAGCCCAATGCAGTTTTACGCACCGATGGCCGGAGCAGCGATTGGAGAATACTTCCGTGATACAGGAAGGCCAGCGCTTATCATCTTTGACGACCTTAGTAAGCAAGCTGTAGCATACCGCGAAGTATCACTTTTACTTAGACGTCCTCCAGGACGAGAAGCATACCCGGGTGATGTATTCTACTTACACTCTCGTATTCTTGAACGTGCCGCAAAGGTGATTGATGATGATGCTATTGCATCTCAAATGAATGACTTACCAGAAGCACTTAAAGGCAAAGTAAAAGGTGGAGGTTCACTTACAGCACTTCCTATCATTGAAACACAAGCCGGTGACGTTTCAGCGTACATCCCAACCAACGTAATTTCTATTACTGACGGTCAAATCTTCCTTGAAGCAAACCTATTCCTATCTGGAGTTCGACCAGCTATCAACGTTGGTATTTCTGTATCACGTGTTGGTGGTAATGCACAGATTAAGTCAATGAAAAAAATATCCGGAACCTTGAAGCTTGACCAAGCTCAGTTCCGTGAATTAGAGGCGTTCTCGAAATTCGGTTCTGACCTTGACGCAGCAACAAAAGCGGTTTTGGATAAAGGAGCGCGAAACGTAGAAATCCTTAAACAAGGTGAAAACGCCCCTGTTCCTGTTGAGAAGCAAGCTGCCATCATATATGCTGGAACGAAGAACCTGCTGAATACTGTTCCCGTGAAGAAAATCAAGGAATTTGAAGCTGAGTATTTAGATTTTCTAGATCGCAACCACCGCGATGTTTTAGATCTACTGAAAGCCGGAAAACTCAATGATGAAATCACTGGCACTCTAGAATCTGTTGCCGCTGAATTATCTGCAAAGTATAAATAACCCCATAGGTTATGGCCAATTTAAAGGAAGTAAGAAATAGTATTGTCTCGGTAAACAACACCATGCAGATTACCTCTGCAATGAAAATGGTGAGTGCATCAAAGCTTCGTAAAGCTCAAGATGCTGTAACCCAGATGAGACCATATGCGCTAAAGCTTCAGGAAGTACTTCAAGGCCTCAGTAGTGGGTTGGACACGTCTGAAAATGAATATGGTCGTGCCAGTGATGGTAAGAATGTACTAATCGTTGCTGTGACTTCCAATCGTGGTTTGTGCGGCGGATTCAATTCACAGGTTATCAAGCGGGTTAATAAGATGATTGAGACCACTTATAGCGGGAAGAACATCACGGTCCTCACGTTTGGTAAAAAAGCAGAAGACGCTTATCGCAAGACTGATTACTTCATTAAGGGTACGCTTCTTCCGAGGAACACCAATGAGATCTTTGAACATTTAGATTACGCCCATGCATCTGCCGCAGCGAGCAAGATAATGGACGCGTTTGCCGCAAAGCAATTTGATAGCGTTGTATTGGTATACAACCATTTTAAAAATGCGGCTACTCAAATCGTGATGGAAGAGCAGTTCTTACCTATCGCACCACTTGAGGCTTCTGAATCCGTTTCAACTTCCGATGTTGATTATCTGTTTGAGCCATCGAAAGAGGAGATTGTTTCTGACTTAATCCCTAAGTCCTTGAAAACTCAGTTCTATAAAGCACTGCTCGATAGCCATGCAGGCGAACACGGTGCCCGAATGACAGCAATGCATAAGGCCACGGACAACGCCACTGAAATGGTTAAAGATCTGAAGCTTAGGTACAACAAAGCACGTCAAGCCGCAATTACTACTGAGATACTAGAAATTGTTGGTGGGGCCGAAGCGCTGAACAACTAAGTATTAAATCATTTATTGAAGCCCGAGCGAAATCGCTCGGGCTTTTTTGTTGCACAATATTTGCATCTTGGGGTCGAAACACACCTAGCCATTGAAACTTAGATCTCGCATTATTCTCGCCATGACCGTTCTGATGCTGGTATCGCTGCTCGTTATTGGAGCCGTTACGGTCTTCTTCTTTCAGTCACAGAACGAGATCTACCATCAAGAAAGGCTCGCCAGAAAGGAGCGCGCTATCAAAACGGAGATGACTTACTTCTCAAAGGAGGTTGAGATGCAGCAGGGGCAGAACGTAGTCATCAAAGAGTTTGAGCAGGAAGTTCTGCGGCTTTCCGATGTGCATAACCTTGAAATCAACATTTACAACGTGGAGGGTCAAATGCTTGTCTCGGCCCGCCCTGGTGAAATCCACTCAGAATACATTGACCGAACCGTTCCACAATCGGCGCTAGACAGACTCAAAATTCAAAATCGCGTTGTCCTACAGGAGGCACGAGACAACAACTTTTATCTGTCAGATTACACGGTGTTAAAGAACTCATCAGGGGCCCCCATAGCCATCTTAAACCTCCCGTACAAACAAGACAAAACCGTTAGCCAAAAGGATTTACCTGAGTTTCTCGGTTCCATTGGCCTCACCTACTTCTTCTTATTTATTGCGGCAATCGGAATAACCGTTCTCTTATCAAATAGCATTACAAAAGACTTCTCTTTGCTCGATGAAAAACTCCAAACCGTTGACTTAAATGCACACAATGAAACGATTCCTTGGAGTAATGATGACGAAATAGGCTCTCTAATTCGGTCATACAATGATATGCTCGCGAAACTTTCTGAAAGTCGACTTCTGCTCGCAAAGACAGAGCGCGAGGGTGCGTGGAGAGAAATGGCTAGGCAGGTAGCGCATGAAATTAAGAACCCACTTACTCCCATTAAGCTTAGTGTTCAGCACCTTCAGGCTACATCTCAATTTGATGATGACAATTGGCGGGAAAAATTCAAGACGACGATGGCAATGATCATTCAACAAATTGAATCACTTGATCGAATTGCGTCTGAGTTCAGCGATTTTGCCAAAATCCAACAAAAAAACTTTGAAGAATTCGACTTAATCGATGCCGTATCTGACGTCGTCATTCTTTTTGCTGATTCGCCGGTAGATATTCAAACGCATATCAAAGACGATAAGTTGAAGGTTTTCGCTGACCCCGATGCGATTCGACGCGTACTAAACAATCTTGTCAAAAATGCGAAACAGTCACTTTCAGAAACTATTGATCCAAAAATCATCATTCATGCTCAGAAGGTTGGTGGTGATGCGCAAATCTCTATCACCGATAACGGCCCTGGGATTTCCGATCATGTATCAACGAAAATATTTCAACCAAACTTCACGACAAAAACCAGCGGAGCTGGGCTTGGGTTAGCTATCTGTCAGCAAATAATTCAGCAGGCAAACGGTAAAATTTGGTTTGAAAGCACGCCTAATAAATTGACAACGTTTTACATTCAGTTACCAGCCTCGAAACCGAGCTCGTCCAGCTGAATTATATTCGCCAAAAACCTAGGAAAAGATGAATTACCCTTTGCTTCTCGTTACATCAGAAAACCACATTGCAACCATAATAATCAACCGTCCTGACAAGCTTAACGCACTGAACATGGATGTTATCGCTCAATTAGGTGCGTGCATGCAGCAACTGGAAAGTGATGCTGATATACGAGCAATAATCCTTACGGGATCAGGCGAAAAAGCATTCGTGGCAGGAGCTGACATTAGCGAATTCGCACATTTCAACGTTGAACAAGGAAGGACGCTAGCAGCAAAAGGCCAAAAAACGCTTTTCGACGTTGTAGAGAATCTACGGACTCCAGTTATTGCCGCGGTTAATGGGTTCGCCCTCGGTGGCGGTTTGGAGTTGGCCATGAGTTGCCATATTCGTGTCGCATCAGACAATGCGCGCATGGGTCTTCCGGAGGTTTCTCTTGGGGTTATTCCTGGTTACGGGGGAACGCAACGATTGCCGCTGCTTATTGGCAGAGGGCGCGCAAACGAGCTCATAACTACAGCTCAAATGTTAAAAGCCCAACCAGCCTGTGACGCCGGCCTTGTAAATTACGTGGTGCCACAGGAAGACCTACTCAATAAATGCAAGGAAATTGCCCTTAAAATAGCAGCAAACTCTCCTACTGCCGTTGGTTATGCACTGCAGGCGGTGAACGCGGGCTTTGATTCGAGTCAAAACGGATTTAACGAAGAGGTTGAATTGTTCGGAAAGGCTTTTGGAACTGCAGACTTTAAAGAGGGTACAACTGCTTTTCTAGAAAAGCGCAAGCCAAACTTTAAGGGCGAATAGAATAACCCTGTTCAAGGTTATAATAACTTTGAGTTAAGCGCTTGAACGCGGGTAGGTTTGCCTCATAAATCTCCTTGTCACGGGATCCCACTACGATCATGATTACATGATACTTCTCTTCAATGTAGGCGACGGATTCATAGTTTTTATAGGCCTCATTTGTAAATCTTACGCTGTGAGCCGGCTTGTTTTGTGGGTAGGTGTAAATGACCTTCTCCTTTTCAACCAACACCCCTGGAGAAGACTCTCTAAACTTTTCACTATCCATTTTTATTACGTCGTCGATAGTTTGATTCGAGTCCGTTTTGTGGGTTACGGTTGAATACATCACCACAGGCGATTTTGTCCATTTAGTAGTATCCGGATGAAAACACATATCTAGCATCATGGATATTCCGCTTAACGAATCACTTACCCAACCCTCGGGTACCGTCAATGTATAACTGTGCCCGGTTTGATAAATGATCGCAGTATTCCCCGTTTGGGCGTTGGCTCTAAGCATTGCAAAAAACAGTATCGGCAACAGTACGATCGGCTTCATGTGGTAAATATAGGGTCAAACATATCAGTGTTTGGCTGAATATTATGACAACGCTTACACGTTGAAATCTTTAACACTAGGGAAAAAATAACATGTTTATTGAGCGTTTCTTTGTCTCGTTCATGGCATCACCACTTAAAAAACTTCTTGGGCAAACCGCGGTTTACGGATTGAGCAGCATTATTGGACGGTTCTTAAACTACCTTCTAACTCCGCTTTATACAAGTAAGCTTGTTTTCCAACCGGAGCAATATGGAATTATCACGGAGATGTACGCGTATGTGGCGTTTCTTGTAGTGCTCCTTACTTATGGTTTAGAAACCGCATTCTTTCGATTCTATAGTCAAAGTGATGATATGAAATCGCGTGTCTACAGCACAGCGCTTTGGTCCATTGCTATCACATCGTTTGGGTTTATTGTCCTCGCCAGCGTGTTTGCGCAACCCATCGCCGATTTTTTGGGCTATCCAAATCACAAAGAATATATCTCCTGGTTCGCAATTATTGTGGGCCTCGACGCCCTTATTGCAATTCCTCTCGCTAAACTGAGGGCGGAAAACAAGTCGCTCAAGTTTGCCCGCGTTCACATTTTTTCCATTGCTGTGAACATTGGTCTTAATCTATTCTTCCTTGCCTACTGCCTTCCTAAACATCTTTCCGGCGAGGTTAATTGGCTGGTTCAAACCTTTTACAATCCTGAAATTGGTGTGGGTTATGTGTTTATTGCAAACCTTATCGCCTCTGTTAGTCGCTTTCTTCTTCTGCTTCCAGACATCTTAAAGGCGTCCTTCAAGATTGATAGATCTCTTTGGAAACAGATGATGATCTACGCCCTACCATTGCTCTTTGCGGGGCTCGCTGGCATCATTAACGAAACGCTTGACAGGGCTTTATTAAAGTGGTTATTGTGGCCCATTCTTGGGGAGAAGGCTACCATGACTCAACTCGGTATTTATGGCGCTTGCTACAAACTCTCCATCATTATCACGCTGTTCATACAGGCTTATCGTTATGCGGCAGAACCCTTCTTCTTCGATCAGCAAAAGTCTGGGAGCGCTCCAAAAACCTACGCCCAAATGCTCCATGTTTTCTTCGCGTTTGTAATGTTGGTGTTTTTGGGTGTGACGTTGTTCATTGACGTCTTCAAGCACTTCATCCCAAATGATGTCTATTGGGTTGGGCTTGATGTTGTTCCAATCCTACTTCTGGCAAACGTGTTTTTGGGTGTTTATTATAACCTGAGTGCTTGGTATAAACTCACAGACAAAACGCTTTATGGGGCTTATATAGCCATTGGTGGAGCGCTATTAACCATTGCCTTAAACGTCCTGTTGATCCCAATCCTAGGATTCCGAGGTTCGGCCTGGGCTACGTTGGCTTGTTATTTCGCGATGGCTGCTGCGTCTTACTATTTTGGTCAGCGCTTTTTTCCTGTTCCCTACAACATTCCACGCCTGTTGGGTTATTTTCTCCTGGCTATTGGTTTGTTTTTACTCGATTACTTTTTTATCCAAACCAACTCAACCATTGGTTGGGTTGTGAAATGCCTTATGACACTTACATTTATTTCGACCGCGTTTTTTATCGAGGTTGTTCTTCCAAAAAGAAAAGACTATGCTAATTAAGATCGTCAACAAAAGCCATCATTCCACACCCTCCTTCGCAACCTCCCAATCTGCTGGACAAGATCTCCGAGCCTTCCTACCCGAAGGACCCGTTCTTATATTATCGGGAGGTCGTGCACTCATTCCTACAGGGCTGCATTTAGCGCTGCCCCAGGGTTTTGAAGCACAAGTTCGGCCCCGTTCAGGTTTGGCTTATAAAAACGGGGTAACTGTTCTAAACTCGCCGGGAACGATAGATGCGGATTATCGAGGAGATGTTGGTGTTATTCTAATCAATCACGGGGCCGAGCCTTTCGAAGTAATCGATGGTGAACGCATTGCGCAATTGGTCATTGCGAAGTATGAAGTTGTTGAATGGCACTGCGTTGAAACACTCAACGAAACAAATCGTGGTGAGGGTGGTTTTGGAAGTACTGGAAAATCATAACAATGTTTAATCATCAATCAAACAGCGCCTTGATGCGAATTCGCATTTTTGCCGCTCAATACGAGATATGAATTTAATTATCCCAATGGCCGGAATGGGAAAGCGCATGAGGCCCCACACACTCATTACACCAAAGCCACTAATTCCTGTTGGTGGGAAGCCTATTGTTCGACGACTGGTTGAAGATATTGCCTCCATCTGCGAAGACCCAATCAACGAAATCGGATTTATTATTGGCGACTTTGGGCAGGCTGTAGAAACTGAATTATTGGAAATTGCTTCGTCGCTTGGCGCCAAGGGTAAAATCTATTATCAAAATGAAGCCCTTGGAACTGGGCACGCCATCTATTGTGCAGAACAGTCTCTAAGTGGTCCTGTCATTGTTGCTTTTGCTGACACTTTGTTTAGAGCAGATTTCAAAATTGACGAGTCAAAAGAAGGTGTTATTTGGGTGAAACAAATTGACGACCCAAGTCAGTTTGGTGTAGTGAAAATCGATGATGATGGCATAATCACCGACTTTGTCGAAAAGCCAAAAGAGTTTGTTTCTGACCTGGCTATTATAGGAATCTATTTTTTCCGTGATGGTGATCATTTAAAGCGCGAGCTGAAGTCTCTAATTGACAATAACATCATGAAAGGTGGCGAATATCAGCTCACGGATGCCTTAGAAAACATGAAGTCGCAAGGTGTGGTGTTCACTCCCGGTGAGGTTGATAACTGGATGGATTGCGGAAACAAAAATGCCACCGTAGAAACCAACGCGATGATTCTCGGTTTTGAAAATGAAAACCAAATTTCTGCAGACGCTGTAGTTTCAAATTCAACAATAATCCCTCCTGTGTATATTGGTCCTAAGGCTCAAATCAAAAATAGCGTGATCGGGCCACACGTTTCTATTGGGGCTAAATCAACCATTAAAGATTCTCGAATCAGCAACTCGATCATACGCAACGACAGCTCCGTAACTAATGCTGTTCTCGACAATTCGTTAGTTGGTACACACGCACACATCAAACGATTACCGCTAGACTGCAGTTTAGGCGATTATTCGACCATAGAATAAGTATTGCCCTACCGCGCCTTATATATCATCGCACTCTGCCTTAGTCTTTCTAAGCTAGGCCCCGCTCAAACATCTGAACGCCTTTCGAATGAGGCATTGGTCGTATTTACGAACAAGTATATCACAGCAGATAAGGAACGTGTTTTGGGTAACTACCAAGAGGCTTTTAAGCTATATGCTGAATGTTTAAGCCTAGACCCAAAAAATGACGGGGTACATTATTCGCTTGGCCGTCTTTTTTTGACTCAAAACCAACTGGATCAGGCTGAGCACAACTTTAAGCTTGCTAGTCGGTTAGACCCAAAAAACAAGTACTACCTAATCGAGCTGATCGATGTTTTATCAGCACAGCAGAAATACAAAGAAGCGGATAAAGAGTTCAAACGGCTGCGTTCCCTTGAGCATAGGAATCCCGAGTATGTTTATAATCATGCGAGCATGCTGCTATATGCACAAAAGGTCAAGAAGGCGCTCAAGATTTTTGACGAGTTCGAACAGTTATCAGGCCCAAGCCCTGAAGTGGCGCTAATCAAGTTTCAATACTTAGTAGGCGCTGGAAAGTATAGTGACGCTGAAAGCACAATGCTGAAGGCCATTGACCTGTTCCCCACAGAAATGCGCTTTTACAGTAATCTCGCCGACTTGTATAAAGCAGAAAATGCGCTAAAAAAAGCCCTTGGGATTTACAGTCAAGCGATGTCGGTTGAGCCGTCGAACCCATACATTCAACTATCTCTTGCAGAGTATTTTGAGAAAACAAACCAAACCGATTCTGCCCAGTTTTACCTGGAAAGGGCCTTCGGAAACCCTCGACTTGATATCGACACCAAGGTCAGTTTATTATTAAGTATGTATCCGAAGGCTGAGCTCGATAAAGAGACGCGGGCCAACACTATTCGCCTTTGTGAACAGTTGCTCACGGCACACCCTGCTGAGGCAAAAAGCCATTCAGTCTACGGTGATTTCCTCTACTTGGATGGCCAACGCGAAAATGCGAGAACGTCCTATTACAATACTCTAGAATTTGACCAGTCTAGGTTCGCGATATGGAATCAAATTCTTCTTCTTGACTCAGAGCTTAATGATGAAAAATCCATGCTCATCGACAGCGAAAAAGCCCTTGAATTGTTCCCAAACCAACCGAGCATCTATTTGTTTAATGGCATTGCGAACAATCAGCTTAAGAATCACAAGGCCGCGGTAAAAAGCCTGAAAACTGGATCTCAAATGGTTGTAGGAAACTATTTCCTTTCGGCACAACTTCTTGCAAGCCTAGGAGACGCTTATCACGAGATTGGCCAAAACAAGTCCTCCGATAGTGCCTACACCGGCTCATTGCGCTACGATTCAACAAACCTCTATGTTCTAAACAACTTTGCTTATTACCTATCTCTGCGCAAAGAAGACCTTCAAAAAGCAAAGAAAATGTCATTCAAAACGGTCGAGGCAGCACCCACAAATGCATCATATCTTGACACATACGGGTGGATTCTTTTTCAGCTTGGATTGTTTTCAGAAGCCTCTAACTACTTAGAAAAAGCATTAGATTCCGGAGGCGATAAAAGCCCGGAGGTTCTTGAACACTATGGCGACACCATGTTTCGGTTGAACGATCAAGCAACAGCAATTGTGTATTGGGAAAAGGCTTTAAACTTAGGATCAGATTCTGAAGGACTTAAGGAGAAAATAAACACGAAGAACCTTGCTGAATAAAGCCTACATACCTCTATTAGGTCTCTGTTTCACCCTTTGTATGGTTGGCTGCAAGAGCAACCGAGCGACTCAAACGGGAGGTAAAGACAACCTTCCAAACCTTAAAACCGCTGAGTTGGTTGACTCGTTACGCGCCAACGACCTGCATTGTGACTGGATGAGCATTAAATATGACGTCGAGATTAAAACCTCGAAAGTGGATGATAGTTTCAAGCTCTATGCCCGTATTAAGCAGGATAGTGTAATCTGGATTTCGGCCACATATTATGCCGTTGAAATTGCTCGATTCTTATTCACTCCAGACAGCGTAAAATATATGGATCGGAGAAACAACCAATTCTACATTGGTGGTTATGATTACTTGACCAATAAGTTCATGATCCATGCCGATTTTGGCACATTACAATCACTCATAACTGGCAACGGCGCCTCAATTATTGACCACACCGCCGGCAAAGTTCGCAGCGCCGAGGGCGATGGTTTATATAACCTCACCTTTTTAAATAAAGGCCAAATGAGACGAGCCATGCGGCTGGAAGAAATGCGAAAGCCTGTTGAATTGGTTGTCAAACTCGGGTTAAATCCAAAAACTTTTCGTCTTTCAAAAGCCTCCATCATGGCTGTTGAAGATCAGCGTACACTCACCGCAACCTACAGCGACTATGAAGATCATTGTAATTCCTCATACCCAAAGTCAATCCAATTTTTAGCAGAGTCAGCCAATGAACAAGCGACGGTGAATACATCTGTGATGAAGATCTCCACAAACAAGAAAGTTAGCGTTTCCTTTACCATACCTGAAAAGTATGAAGCGCTCGTGCCTTAGTATATTAATATTCCTCCTCTCATCGACATTTCTTGTCGGCCAAACCGCTGATGAGCTTCGTAGAAAACAGCAAAAGCTGATAGAAGAAATTGACTACAAAAAAGGCATTATTGTTCAACTCGAAAAGGATAGTAAAAACACGCTTTCGTACGTTAAGCTTACGGATAAAAAAATTCAGCAACGCCAGGAATTAATCGGTGTTTTGCTCGAGGAGCTAAATCTCATTGATCGAAAAATAGAAGAAACCGAAGACCTCATCGTGGCCTTTGAATCTGACATCGAACAACTCCGAGAAGAGTACGCACAAATGATCTCCCAAGCCTATAAGACTCGTAACAACGCCGATAAAGCGATGTACATTTTTGCCAGTAAAGACTTCGAGCAAGCATTTCGACGCATGAAGTACATGCAGCAGCTTACGGAATACCGACAGGAGCAAGCGGAGGCAATTCTTAGCGCCCAAGCCAATTTAGAGAAGAAGCGATTAGCACTCGAAACGCAAAGAGAAGAGAAGAATGCGGTACTGAACAACCACAACCAGGAAAAGCTCGTTTTGAACCGAGAAAAACAAGACAAGCAGAAGAAATTAAAGCAACTAGGCACGGAAGAGGCAAAGCATAAGCGAGAGCTTGCCGCCGCAAATAAGAAAGCGGAAGAAGTTCGTATGGCCATTAAAAAGGCCATTGAGCGTGAAATGGCTAAGTCTGGCTCAGGTGGGTCCTCAAAATCTTTTAAACTAACTCCGGAGGCTCGAGAGCTAAGCAACAACTTTGTTGCGAACAAAGGAAAGCTGCCGTGGCCAGTGGATAAGGGTGAAATAGTAGACTATTTTGGTGAACAACCACACCCTTTCCTGAAGGGAATCAAGGTGAAAAACAATGGCGTCACTGTTTCTACGACTTCTGGCAGCCGCGCGCGCGCCGTATTTGAAGGTGAGGTGAGTAAAGTTCTTATTCTACCTGGCAGCGGCAAAGTGGTCATTGTGCGCCATGGTGAGTTTATAACTGTATACACCAACCTCAAGGAAACTTTTGTAAGTAATGGAGACAAGGTTCGCACAAAGGAAGAAATCGGAATTATCGTAAGTGATAAGGGTAAAACTGAGTTCGAATTCCAGCTTTGGAAGGGCACAGAATTACTTAATCCAATCTATTGGATCTACGGCGCCAAATAGAACGGCGCGCTTTCGTAACTTCGCAATCTAATTTAAGATTATGGGAGCAATCGGGCCTTGGCAAATCGTATTAATAATAGCCATTCTTTTACTACTCTTTGGGGGTAAAAAAATTCCAGAACTCATGCGTGGGTTGGGAAAAGGCATGAAGGAATTTAAGGATGCTACCAAAGAAGAGGGTGGCGATAAATCCGATAAACTCAAAGATTAATCTAGCGCAGACTATTACGTTGGACAATTACACGTTTCGATCTCTTGAGGAGACAAGAAAAGAATTATTGGCGGGGACAATGAGCGCTCGCTCGCTTTGTGCACACTTCATAGAGAAAGCACAAAACGACCATCTGAACGCTTTTTTAGAAGTCTTCAGCGAATCTGCGCTAATCCAAGCCGACCTAGTTGATGATTCAATTCGCAATGGAACAGCCGGCAAGTTAGCGGGCGCAATCGTTGCTATTAAAGACAACATGTGTTATGCTGGCCACAAGGTTAGTGCAGCATCAAAAATGCTAGAGGGCTTTGAGTCCCTTTACACCGCAACTGCCGTTCAACGACTTATTGATGAAGGCGCGATCATTATCGGCCGCGTTAATTGCGACGAATTCGCGATGGGAAGCAGCAATGAGAACTCAGCGTTTGGTCCTGTAAAAAACCCACTCGATGAGCGTTTGGTTCCTGGTGGGTCTAGCGGCGGGTCTGTGGCAGCGGTGGCAGCAGGAATGTGTATGGTGGCCCTTGGGTCCGACACTGGTGGGTCTATTAGGCAGCCGGCCTCCTTTTGCGGGGTTGTCGGCATGAAACCAACCTATGGCCGGGTTTCTCGATATGGATTGATTGCTTTTGCCTCGAGCTTCGACCAAATTGGACCTATCGCACACTCCGTTCAGGACGCGAAACTCGTTTATGATTGTATGGCTGGCCCAGATAAAATGGACTCTACGGCTGCAAAAGAAATTCCAAGCACCAAAACCAACGCATCAAAACCCCTGAAGTTTGCTTATCTCAAAGAGGTCATGAGCAGCCCAGGGCTTCACCCGGAAATTCGTGATCAGTTTCAAGCCAAGCTTGATGAAATTCGATCAAACGGACATGAGGTTGAAGGTGTTTCCTTTCCGTACTTAGACCACATGGTCCCCTGTTATTACGTATTGACAACGGCCGAAGCCTCATCCAATTTAGGAAGATATGACGGTGTTCACTACGGTTACCGCAGCGAACATTCAGAGGACATTCCATCCACTTATTTCAACTCGAGAAGCGAAGGGTTTGGGCCAGAAGTGCAACGCCGAATCATGCTGGGCACATTTGTATTGAGTACCGGATATTACGATGCCTACTACAGTAAAGGACAGAAAGTAAGACGATTAATAAAAGATGCGACCGACGCAATATTGAAAGACGCAGACTTCATAATATCGCCAACGACACCTCATCCTGCCTTCCCAATTGGAGAGAAAGCAAGTGACCCCATCGCACTCTATTTAGAAGACATCTTCACTGTGCAAGCTAATTTGGCAGGTAACCCTGCGATCACTGTGCCTTTAGGTAAAACGAGTGAAAACCTACCTACGGGAGTTCAACTGATGGGCCGTCAATTTGACGAGGCCAACCTTTTTTCTATTGCTCAAGGCCTTTAGGTTCACGCCATACATGGTCTTCGTTTGAATTATTATATGTTTTGTCTAATGGATTCTACTTTCTGAGAAGATATTTGAATCTTTAGCGTTGTTGTAAAAACACCTAAGTCGTATGCGCAGCCCTATTCTGGTTCTTGGTTTGTTCTTAGTTATCTCTGTTGAGGCTCGCTCTATAAATCCGGACAGCCTTGTGGTAGCAGACTCCTTGCCGACTTTTGTAGACAACCCTTACGCCTCTCACTTAGACAGCATTATTCAATGCTATTATGAAGACCTCGTTGACCTGTCTCAGGGTTTGAACTCACCCCAAGACTTAATGGTCTCTGACTCCGTTCCAATATTCTCCTCTGAAGTTTATGCCCAGCGGTTAGAATTGCTCGATGCTAAAACCCCGTTTGACCTTTCTTATAATCAAACCATTGAAGCGTTTATTCACCTCTATGTATCAAAGAAGAGGCGGTTAAGCGCCTCCAGTTTAGGGCGAAGTGAGCTGTATTTTCCGATGTTCGAAGAGACCCTGGATAAATACGATTTGCCCTTAGAATTAAAATATCTCGCGGTCGTTGAGTCGGGTTTGAATCCGACAGCAAAAAGTCGTGCTGGTGCAACAGGGTTGTGGCAATTCATGTATCGAACCGGAAAGCACTTTGGTTTAGATGTAACATCTTACACGGACGAAAGGTGTGATCCAAAAAAATCTACCGAAGCCGCGTCTCAATACCTTAGCTACCTCTATGGCCTTTTTGGAGATTGGAATCTGGCTCTTGCCGCATATAACTGCGGTGAAGGCCGTGTTACAAAAGCCATCAGAAGAAGCGGAGGCAAACGAGATTATTGGGACCTCTATCCGTATTTACCAAGAGAAACTAGGGGGTATGTGCCCGCATTTGTCGCGGTAAACTACATGTTTGAGTATGCTGGTGATCATAATATTTATGCCACCCCAATTGAAAATACTGCGACTGATGTGGATAGCATTACGTTAAAACATCCAACCTCGCTAGAACGAGCCGCCGAAATAATTGAGGTTGACCCTGCGGTGTTGTACACCCTTAACCCTGTCTATCGCACAGGGTTTGTGCCAGCCTACGACGACCTCAATATTTTGTTCTTACCTAAAGAAAAGGCTCAACTATGGGTCAACAACGAACTCAAAATTGACTCTCTTTTGAAACTTGAGGCCACCAAGGTCGAGGCTGAAGCGGTGGAGGCAGAACAGAAAAGTAGTTACCAATACATTGTACGCTCAGGAGATTATTTAGGCAAAATTGCTGCTCGCAACGGTTGTAGTGTCCGTCAACTACAAGATTGGAACAACCTAAGGTCTACCAACCTAAGGGTAGGTCAAAAACTCCTGATATACGGCTCTCAGCAAGCTCAACCAAAAAAGCAGGTTCAGCAACAAAAACCAAAGATTGAGACCATTGAAGGCGCCACCTATTACACCGTTCGTTCGGGTGATACATTATGGGATATTGCGAAAGCGCAAGGCCAATCTCTTGAAGACCTCAAGCGTTGGAACCACGGCGTGAATTTTAACAACATGAAGCCTGGTAATAAACTCATTGTTGGCCAAAAATGATGCGCTCCTTCCTATATTGGGTTGCTCTTACCATTACTTGTGTGAGCTGTATGGAAGACACGGGAGATAATCGCTCGTACCTGCCAGCAAACACGGGAAACCAAGGAGAGATTGTTGTTGTTGCGCCGCCCGTTCTATGGGCGTCTGATGAGGCTAACCTACTTAAAAAGGAGTTGCTAACCCTCTTTGAAGGTTTACCAGCAGACGAACCTTTATTCACATCCGTTGAGGTGAGTACGGAGGGGTTTGTAGATCTATTTAAAACCCATCGTAATATTCTTGAGTTTAGGATCGACCCAACGAATAAAACCGGTGCGCTCAAGCGCAAGGATATTTACGCGAAACAACAAACCCAAATTATTGTCAATCTCAATAAACTGAACGACCTGCCCACTTTTTTGGAGAACGAATTTCCAGGGGTGTTAAAGGAATTTCATCAGGCCGAAATAAGTAGGCTTGCGTCGCGTAACCGCGCCTTCGGTGATGAGAAACTCAAGGAAGAGGTGTTGATGCTGAGTGGCGTAAGCTTAATTCTTCAAGAAGACTTTGAATTGGCTAAACAATCGCCTGATTTTCTTTGGTTGAGGCTTGATCGAGAGAAACCAATTGGAGGGTTTCAACATCAAATAAACCAGGGCATTATGATCTATCAGCGCCCATATTCTGACACGCTTCAATTTAGTGACACCAGTCTAATCGCCTGGAAAAACAACATCAACAAAGCTTTTGTTGAGGGGCCAAGCACCTCATATATGTCCATCAGCAACAGATACATCGCACCCGTTATTAATACAATTTCGTTTCGTGGTAGTGCCGCGAAAGAAATGCGAGGGCTCTGGAGAATGGAGGGGGCCAAGGGTGTGTTTATGGGGGGGGCGTTCTATGCGATTGCTTTTTATGATCCAATATCAAAAAACCAATATTTTGTTGAGGGCTATGTATATGGACCTCAATTTAATAAACGCTCATTTATTCGAGAAATAGAAGCGATGGTAAAAAGCGCAAAAACCACCGACTAAGCTTCGATTACAAATCCACATTTCCTCCCGAAATAATCACAGCAATCCGCTTTCCCTTTATCTTATTTCCTTGATTTTCTATAGCCGCAAACGGCACGGCACTTGAAGGCTCAACGACCAGTTTCAACTCTCGCAGGATTCGTTTTTGCCAATTCGAAATTTCCTCTTCTTCGGCCAACCATATATCGCCAACACCTTGTTTTATTACCTCAAAAGGAACGGCGCCAACAGTTGTGCGCAACCCATCGGCCATTGTGCTTACGGTATGGCTCTCCACGCGTTTTCCGGTTCTAAGTCCTTCAAAACCATCAGAGGCATTTTGGGGCTCTGCGCCTATCACTGAGGTTTTAGGGCTAAAATGTTTCGCGGCCAAGATGCTCCCAGATAACAAACCTCCACCTCCGAGCGGTGCAATAATTATGTCCAAGCCATCAATCTCGCTTAGTATTTCCATGGCGCACGTAGCCTGCCCTTCCATTATCCATTCGTGATCAAACGGTGGTACAAGTGTGCCGCAATGCCGCTTTAACACTTGCGCTGCGGCGTCCATTCTTTGCTCTATTGAGGGCCCACATAAAACAATTTTAGCACCCCACTTTTTAGCATTCTCAACCTTAACTGGACTTGAATTCTCAGGCATAACGATCCTTGCGGGAATTGCAAATTGATGCGCTAAATATGCAATGGCCTGGGCGTGGTTACCTGAGCTATGTGTCACGAGCCCTTCTTTGCGAACGTCTTCGTCAAGCTGTAACACAAAGTTTGCCGCGCCCCTTATTTTAAAAGCCCCAATTACCTGTTCTTGCTCACATTTCACGAATACCTCGGCGTCCCACAATTCATTTAAAAAGGTGTTTCTAAGAAGTGTGGTCTTTTTGCGCCAAGGAGCTGTTCTGCTATACGCCCGCTCCAGCCCTAACTTATTGATTGACATATTGGTTAACAAGGTATTTTATCCACCCTTCGTTGGTGTCGTCCTCCTTCATATTCAGCCGCCATATATGCGCGTACAATTTCTAACCCGAGTTCTTGGGTAATAAAACGTGCCGGAAGCGCAATTACATTGGCGTTATTGTGTTGCTTGGAGAGCGCCGCAATCTCAGGCAGCCAGCACAACCCACAACGGATGGTGTTGTGTTTATTTGCTGTCATAGCCATGCCGTTTGCACTACCACATATTAGTATTCCGAAATGCACCCTACCCTCTTCAACGTCATTACATACTAAATGTCCGAAGTCTGGATAATCAACGCTTTCGGCACCAGATGTGCCATGATCAGTAAAATCCACAGCTTCCATTTTTAGTTGTTCAATAACATAATCTTTTAACTCAAACCCTGCGTGGTCGCAACCAATAGCTACTTTCATTGAAAATTATTTTAAACAAAGGTAGGTCACCCAATATGGTCTGAAAAGTTGTTTATATCCGTTCGTTTCTAGTGGGAAGTTTTTCTTGCTTATTCGAACAATAAAACCAATACGGAGCATGTTTGAATTGGCAACCCTATAGTTGTTGAAGTTTCAAACCAACCTTGTGAACTGAGAAAACGAAAAATGGAGAATAATGTTTTACTTCCAGATGCCACAGCCTTGGTTATGAACAGCGTCTTAAAAGTTGGTGGATTGTAAGCTCTGTATCAGATGTCAATGTTCACACTCTGTTAATTTCATTTCATAATTGTATAAACCTAACTTTCTACCATGTTTCTCTCCACAGAACTAACAGCATATATAATAGTAATAGACTTATATAAAAACTAGTTATTATTAGAACCGTGAATAAAGAAATACCCCTACTCGGAATTTTACTGATGCTGTTCGGAATAGTTTTGACAAATGATTTTGAAGCTCAAACGTCCGATCCCAATCCAAATGGATTCAACACATTCTATTTTGACAATGGAGCTGTCAGTTCGGAAGGTAATTTACTCAATGGAAAACCGGAAGGGTATTGGAAAAATTATTATTCCTCTGGGGGGTTAAAATCAGCGGGAAACAGAAAAAACCACCTGTTGGATGGTGTTTGGAAATTTTATTCGGAAGAAGGAGTTCCGACGGAAGAAATTTCATACCAAGAAAATCTACGTTCTGGACCGACTAAAATCTTTTCCAAAGAAGGATTTATCCTAGAGAAGATTGAATATGAAAGCGATCTGAAAAATGGATTGAGTTATACTTATTTCCTTTCAGGAGGTTTGAAACGGGAAACTCCTTTTGAGAATGGGCGAGAAAACGGAACGTCCTATGAGTATAACCAGGAAGGGCGCATAATTACGTTAAGAGTCTACAAAAACGGGATTTTATCCAAACAACAAAACGTTAATAGGAAGGACGCCGAAGGAAATAAAACGGGATTGTGGACGGAATTTAATTCAGATAAAACAATAAAAGCGGAAGGAAATTATAAAAACGGTGAAAAGGATGGCTATTGGAAAGAGTATACGGAGAAGGGAAACCTTCTAGAAACCACGAAATTTCAGACCGGTGAATTGATCAATAATCCAGAGGAACTGACCAATTTGGATGTAAAGGAAATCTATTTTGAAGAGGGAGAAGCGGAAGGTAAATTACAATTTAGAGGAACTTACAGAGAGGGTAAAAAACAGGGTACTCATCTATGGTTCAGTGTAACAGGATCAATAGATAGTGCTAAAGTGTATAATCAAGATGTTTTGATTGCGCGAGGTAATATGGAGCGCGGAGGATTACGGATTGATGAATGGCAGAGCTTCTACTATCCTACAGGAGAGTTGAAATCGAAGGGCGTATATACCAGAGGATATAAATCTGGATTATGGACGTATTATTTCATGAATGGAAATACGGAACAAACCGGACGATATACAGCTAAAGCAAAACCGGAAGGAGAATGGAAATGGTATTATGATAATAGCCAGTTATTGAGGGAAGAATCGTTCGTCAATGGGGAGGAAAATGGATGGCTTATAGAGTATGGGGATACGGGGCAAATTATTACAAAAGGAGAATATATTAAGGGCAAAGAAGAGGGAGAGTGGCTCTATGAAATTGGAGATCATAAGGAACAAGGATCTTATGAATATGGTGCTAAAATGGGTGTGTGGAAGCACACATATCTAAATAGTGGAGAGGAAAAATTTGAGGGAGAATTCTTTGACGATCTTGAACAGGGAAAACATGTTTGGTACTATCCGAGTGGTCAAAAAATGTTAGAAGGTAAATATACCAGTGGCGTGAAAGAAGGTGATTGGCGGAGGTATAATGAGGATGGTACATTGTTGATTTCGATCGAATACAATTCTGGAATCGAAGTAAAAGTGGATGGAGTGAAAATGAAAGAAATTGAATCAGAATAGAAGATATATGTGCTTCAGAGACACCCTCAACATTGAAATATTTTTATCTTTCACCCTCTTAACCAGTCCAAGCCCATGAATATATTAGTAGTTGAAGATGAGAGTATTGTTGCCAAGGATATTCAAGTATGCTTACGAAAGCTTGGGTATGAAGTAATTGGCATTTGTTCTTCGGGTGAGGATGCGATAGAAAAGGCGCTAGAAATGAAGCCTGATTTAATCATGATGGATATAATGCTTAAAGGAGAGTTAAGTGGAATTCAAGCAGCTGCGATAATTCGCGAAACACACGATATACCGGTTATATTCTTAACTGCTTATACGGATAGAGACACGGTTGATAAAGCCAAGGAAACAGAGCCCTACGGATATATAATAAAGCCTTTTAAAGAAATTGATATTCAAACGGCAATTGAGATTGCACTCTATAAGCACAGCAGAGAAAAAGTAGTCAAGAAGGAGCGAGACTTTTACTACAGTTTGGTAGAAAAGCAGGATTCTGTTGACATGATCTTTGTAAAGGCAAACCAACGATTGGTTAAGATAAAATACGAAGACATATACTTTATCGAAGCGCTGAAGGATTACGTTGTTATAAACACCCTGGAGCGACGATACACCATTCATAGTACAATGAAGGACATTGAAAGAAAGATGCCCGAGAAGAGCTTTGTACGTGTGCACAGATCCTTTATTATCAGAC
Source organism: Flavobacteriales bacterium UBA1993 (assembly GCA_002336485.1). GTDB lineage: Bacteria > Bacteroidota > Bacteroidia > Flavobacteriales_G > Salibacteraceae > SHAN690. The sequence goes on along the minus strand of DDCZ01000034.1, from coordinate 81,056 downwards.
TTGATAAGATCAAGGAAATAGATCACTCGAATGTGGTCATGGATAACGACAAGAAGATTATTCCTGTTGGGGGATCTTATAAAGACCTATTACAAGAGCGATTGAATCTGATCTAATCAGACAATCTTAAGATCGATGCGGCGATCTTCAACATCTGCTGCCTCTACCCGAACCTGAACTTTTTCACCTAGCTGTATGGTTTGTTTCGTTCGTTGGCCTACAATAGACATGTTCTTTTGGTCATAAAAGAAATAATCACCTTCAATATCTCTTAGTCGAACCAATCCTTCGCATTTATTCGCTGCGATTTCGACAAAAACACCCCATTCTGTTACTCCGCTGACAACGCCGTCAAAGACTTCGCCGACAGCATCCTTCATATACAACACTTGGTAGAGTTTTGTGGATTGTCGTTCAGCGTTCGCTGCCTTTCGTTCCATCAATCCACTGTGCTTACAAAGCTTTTCGACACTGGCATCGTTTGCAGAAACACCGCCGTGCAAGTATTCAAACAATAAGCGATGCGCAATCATATCTGGGTACCTGCGAATAGGGGATGTGAAGTGGCTATAGTGTGGAAATGCCAATCCAAAATGACCAATATTCTTGGTCGTATACTCCGCCTTGGCCATAGTTCGAATGGCAAGCATTTCAACAATGTTTTGTTCGGGCTTGCCTTTAACCATCTTCAATAAGCTATTGATGCTGTTGGCTACATGTTTGGGTGTACTTAAATCAAGGTTGTACCCGAACCGTTGTACGAAATGTCCAAACTCTTTGAGTTTAATAGGATCAGGTTGGTCGTGCACACGATAGATGAATGTTTTAATTACATCCGATGCCTTGCTCTTTTTTCCAATTTTAATGGCAACAGCTTTATTGGCAAGCAACATGAACTCTTCGATGAGTTTATTCGCTTCTTTTTGCACCTTGAAGCGCACATCGATTGGTTTTTTCTCGCCATCCAACTTAAACTTTACCTCACTTTTTTCAAACGCAATTGCACCGTGTTCCATGCGCTGCTTTCTTAAAATTAGTGCCAATGCGTTTACGGAATCTAATTCTTCGGCATACTTGCCCTGTTTGTTGGTTATAATTTTTTGCGCGTCTTCATAAGAAAATCGATGATCACTATGAATAACAGTTTTGCCAATCCATGTTTCTACAACTTTTGCCTTGTCGTTCATTTCGAACAACACGGAAAAAGTCAGCTTATCTTCATTTGGTCGCAAGGAACAAAGGTCGTTGGACAGGGTTTCAGGTAACATCGGAATAACCCTATCGACTAGGTAAACTGAAGTGGCGCGATTTTGAGCTTCCTTTTCTATTTTGGAATTGGGTTGAACGTAGTGCGTAACATCTGCAATGTGAACGCCAATGCGCATGTGGCCGTTTTCCAGTCGTTCGAAAGAAATGGCATCATCAAAATCCTTGGCATCGTCGGGATCAATTGTAAACGTAGTTATAGCTCGAAGGTCTTTTCGTTTATCCACTTCGCTGTTGGAAATGGTTCGGTCTATAGTAGAACACTCATCTTCTACCTCCTTCGGAAACTGCAGGGGAAAGCCAAACTCAGCTAAAATAGCATCGCCCTCGGCGCGCATATCGCCCGGCCTGCCTAGGACCGTTTCTACGGCACCAATTGGGTTGAGGCGTTCGTTTTCCCATTCTTCGAACTTAATTACAACCTTATCTCCAGCCTTCGCTCCATTGAGGTGTTTTGCGGGAATAAAAAAGTCGGTACCGATCTTATGATTATCCGGAATTCCAAAAAAGGATTTGTCATTTTGAAAGATAACCCCTGGAAAAGTTGTGCGCGCCCTTTCTACAACATCAACGACTCTACCTTTAACGCGCCCTCCTTTTTTTGTGTTGTTCAATCGAATTATAACTCGGTCTTCATGAAATGCCAGACCAGTATAGTTTTCAGGAATCATAACATCTTGTGCTTGTCCTTGAATTTCGACAAAGGCATTACCGCTGCGGTTAAACAGAATAATTCCCTCCATTTCCTCGATAGGGCCCATCCAGCTGAATTTTCCCCGTTTGACTTCTGTAAGCAATTTATCCTTAACCATCGCCTCTAGAACAGCGACGAGTATTTGTTTTTGTACAGCATCATCGAGTCCAATTTTGGAGGCGATTTGCTTGTAATTAAGAATTTGTTTTGGGTTGTCACGATAAACTTGCGTGACGAAACTTCGCATGCGCTTTACCTGCTTAGCGAGTTTCTTGTGTGTTTGTTTCGACATATATATTATTACAAAGGAACGGCTTCTTAATCGATTAGTAATCAGGATGTATTATGCTTGTGTTAAACAAGTGTGTCAAATTTCCGTTTGACCCCATACATTTGCTAAAAATTTACTGATATGCTATCAAAGAAGGTTGAACAGGCGCTGAACGATCAAGTTAAAATGGAAGGGAACTCCTCTAACTATTATTTAGCGCTGGCCTGCTGGGCTGACATGAATGGATTTAGTGGGGTGGCTGACTTTATGTATAAGCAATCGGATGAGGAGCGCTTCCATATGTTGAAACTGATGAAATATCTTATTGAGCGTGATGGAGCGGCTGTTGTACCGGCGTATGATCAACCTAAGGTCAATGTTAATTCCGCGGAAGGAGTGTTTCAAGATTTGTACAAGCATGAAATTGCGGTGACAGAATCAATCAATAAACTGGTTGGGATTTGCTTATCTGAAAATGATTATACAACCCACAACTTCTTGCAATGGTATGTTAGTGAGCAATTAGAGGAAGAGGCAACAGCAAAGACAATCTTGGATAAAATTAAGTTGATGGGCGACGACAAAAGCGCGTGGTACCACTTTGACAGAGATATTGCTACCATAACAGTGACAAGCATCGCAGACCCGTCACAGGGAGCGGCCTAAATATCCTTAACCAGCGCGTCGATTAGGGTTAGATATTCCATGCGAAACTCATCGTAGGTATTAACCCCCGTTGCAGGACCATTAAACCCCGTATGCACGCGAACCACTTCGTGGTTTTTATCTAATACTAAAAGAGTAGGGTAGGAATAAACACCTGATAATGAGGGGAGTAGAGAGGCTGCTTTTTGCTTTGAAGAGCTCAGGCATGCGAGTAGGATTGGATAGTCAATTTTCAATCCCGCTTTATGACGTTTTATGTTTTCAATTGCCCGAGAGCTATCCGAAACGAGTTCAAAGTCTAACCCAACCACCTCTAAACCACTGTCATGATACGTTTCATAAACCTCCTTAAGGAAAACAGCTTCATCTAAGCAGTTACTACACCAGGTGCCCATTATGGAGACCAAGATGGGCTTGTTTTTAAAGCGATCATCCGAGAGCGACACTTTAGCTCCTTCAGGATCTGTAAATGAAAAATCGAACGGAACGCTATCATTTAGGGCTGTGATTGTTTTCGGATCTCTAAGGATGGGGGCGCTCAGAAGTTGAGCCGTCCAAGGTTGTCTATATGTTGGGCCAGAGCAAAAAATTCCTTTCATAGATTGGCCAGTAATTTCCGCTTCGAAAAGATACACATGCGTGCCATCCATGGTCGACATAAGGAGAGAGTCGTTTCTCACAACTCCTTCAAGGAACCGATAGTCACCTGTTTCTGTTAGGAAGGAACCAGAAACCGCGTGGGCGCGTTGCGTCAACCGAAGAATAACAGTGTCTGCGGCTGAGCCATTGGCATCATAAAACACAGCGGCGTGTGAACCAGAAACATTGTGCTCAGGCACCTCATGAGCCAGAAACCGGTAAGGCACATCTTTCTTAGCCGATAGCCGGAGTTTTCTAGTAACCTCTCGCTTGTTGTTTATCCAATACCCCTCAAGAGTTGAGTCCGATAATAATCGCAAACGAAAATTAGATGGAAAGTAATCCGAGCCGAAGATTAGTGTGTCGCCAATGCTTGAAAACTGATTGAACCCGATTGATTCAGGCCCGTTTCTCAAGCTCATTTTCTGACCTTCACCATCAAGAATGAATTGTATAGGAGTTTTTTTATCACCCATAGTAATCACGCCTCGCCATAGAGACCCTGCGTTGATTATAGTTCCTACTACTTTCTGATTACTCTCAAAAAGCCAAGGAATAGATTGGTTCAATGTGAGCGAGTACGACGTTGGCTTAAATTCAAAGATTAAAAGGGAAGACGAAAAAATACTTGACTCGTTTTTTTCGGCGTAGTAATAAGTTATCTGATTGTTTACGAGCCTGATAGACACTTTTTGAACCTCTTGTTCTTCTGAAATAGCGATGAAGTCCACGCGACGTTCTGCCCCAACCATCGTATCTATTACTAGATAGTTTTCACGAAAGCGAAGATGATTTACATCTGTTTTTCTCAGGGCCTCAAGCTCTAATGTCCAATTAACCGGTTGTGGTTTGGAGTAGACGACAGCGCCGTCATTGACAGACCACTTGGCGCTCATTGCGGAGGTTGTGTTTAGGCTATCCGCGAGAAATTGAAAATTAGGAAGGTCCTCGATGATTCTAGCTTCATCCGTCGGGTCCACTTCCGAACAAGAAGTGAGTATAGCTAATGCAAGCAAAGCACAGAGGGGTGTTTTCAAATTGCGGATTGGAATTGCGAGAGAAAACGCACATCATTTTCGAAAATCATACGAATGTCTGGAATTTGAAATCGTTGCATTGCGCTACGCTCGAGCCCCATGCCAAAAGCAAAACCAGAATAAACTTCCGGGTCAATGCCACAAGAAGCTAATACAGCAGGATCAACCATACCACAACCCATAACCTCTAACCAACCTGTGCCTTTAGTAATTCTATGATCAAGCTCGTTCTCAAGCCCCCAATAAACATCCATTTCTGCACTTGGCTCGGTGAACGGGAAGTAAGATGGGCGGAGCCGAATCTTGCTTTTACCAAAGAAGGCTTTTGCAAAGTATTCGAGTGTTTGTTTCATATCAGCAAACGTGACACCCTTGTCTATATACAACCCTTCAATTTGGTGGAAAATACAATGCGATCGTGCGCTTACAGCTTCGTTTCGAAAGACGCGTCCTGGCGCTATGATTCTGATCGGTGGTTTCTCGTTTTCCATGGTTCGCACCTGAACGGAAGAGGTGTGTGTACGCAATACATAATCTTGACCGCCATTAGGGTCTTTGATAAAAAATGTGTCTTGCATGTCGCGAGCCGGGTGCTCGGGAGGGAAGTTTAACGCGGAAAAGTTGTGCCAATCATCTTCAATTTCAGGTCCTTCCGCAACCGAAAATCCGATGGCGTGGAAAATATCAATGATTTCATCCTTTATAATGGAAATAGGGTGATGAGCGCCTGGCGCGACGGTCATTCCAGGGCGGGTAAGGTCGTGCGCCTCGTTGGCAACCAATCCCTCAGAAAATTCTTTGGACCACGAGCTAAATTGACCTTCAGCCCTTGCTTTAAGTTCGTTTAGCTGTTTTCCAAACTGTCTTTTTTCATCTGATGAAACTTGTTTAAACTCAGAAAACAAGTCTTTGAAAACGCCTTTAGAGCCTAAAAATTTAATTCTGAAGCGCTCAACATCCTCCTTGGTTGAAGCTTTAGCTTCATTCAACTCCTGAATTAAATGTTCTACGCGGCCGGAAAAACTCATAGGATAAATGTATAGTTCAAAAACGACTAATCAAGAAGCTTGACAGTCATCTTTATATCAGATAAAGGACGATCACTATTCGTTTCTACAGCAGCAATTTTGTCGATAACACCTAATCCTTCCACAACCTCACCGAACACGGTGTATTGTTGATCTAGAAAAGGCGTTCCTCCAATAGTTTTATACAGGTCTTTATGATCCTGCGTATACTTAAAGCCTTTATCTTTCATACGGGCCTCAATCATTGGTTGCACCTCGTCTGAAAGTGACTTTAATGCTACCTCATCTCTTTCGGTTTGCGCCTTTTGTATACGCTCTAAGTATTCTTTATTCTCGGGGGCCATAAAAAACGCACGCTGCACCTGCTGTGTAAGCGCTTGATTGCATCGCAACTCCATTTGTTCTAGCATTGGATCGTCGGATATCTTTCCTTGAACAATGTAAAATTGGCTACCAGAGCTTCTGCGTTCAGGGTTGGCCTGATCTCCCTGCCGCGCCGCACTTAGGGCGCCTTTTTTATGGATGAACTGTGGGAGAATCTCAGCCTCCACGGTGTAACCAGGGCCTCCACTACCAAGGTTTGTTGCACCAGCTTCTTTGGATCCAGGGTCTCCACCTTGGATCATAAATTCTTTAATTACTCTGTGAAATATAGTGCCATCGTAAAACCCATCTTTTGCGAGCTTTAAAAAGTTGTCTCTATGCTGAGGCGTTTCGTTGTAAAGCTCAATGACCATATTGCCTTCAGAGGTTTCAATAAGTAGTCGAGGGCGCTTTTCTTGTGCGCTGGATAATAAGGCTAGAGATAAAAAAAGGACGGTGAGTTGGCTGCTTAGTTTCATTTATACGTCTGTGTTAATGTACCCTGTTTCGGGGCGCGAAAATAACGACTTAGAATATTCTTACTTTTGATTGTCAAATTTTGATTCATTATGTTGAAGAAGGCCTTATTCGGAGTGATAGCATTATCCACACTTTTTAGTGGTGTTTTAATCACTTCTTGCGATAACACACCCGGACCCGGAACCGCTGAGGTTAAGGTGCGTGATAATAGTGGACAAATACAAAAACAAGTACACGTTAAGCTCTTTTGCACTGAACCTGAGTGTGTTGTAGTTAGAGAAGGTCGTACAAACGATTTGGGTGTGTATACTCAAACCTTTGACCTTCCGGTCGTTTTAAGAGTGCGAGCGGTGAGATATGACACAACCACAACACTTGTTGGGCTTCCTCCAAATCAAATTAAAAAGACTACCGTCGATTCCATTTGTGGAGAAGGTTTTATTCAAGTTGAGAACGACGAAGTGGCGAGCGAGACAATTACCATTCTGAGCTGTAATTAATTATCGCCTCCTTCATTAGGTGTTCTTGGTCCTGAGCCATAAGCTTTGGAAGCCGCTCATTTCTTTTGTAATGCGGCCAACCATCTTTATCTAAACCAGTGTATTCATAGTAGCCATATGGCTGCAGAAGGTGACACACTGCGATGTGGATAACATCAATTTTTTGATCTTTAGATAGTTTTCTAGGCCCTTGGCCTAACTCGTTGATACCAATTAGGAACAGGATTGCCTGTAAATCTAAGGGTTGGCCGAATTTGGTTTCGAACTTGCCTTGAGCGCCGTTCCATAGTTGTTCAAAATCCTGTTCATTCATCGCGGCAAATGTATGTTTGGTTGGCATGTCAGAGCTTTAATTTTGAGCCAATGGATTTCAATCATTGGGACATCATTCTATTCATACCCTTATTGTTTGCTGCCTGGAAAGGTTTTAGCAAGGGATTAATCATTGAATTAGCCTCGATCGCTGCACTTATCGCAGGGGTTTACGTTGCCGCAAATTTTTCAGAAATTGTTGGCGCCCAACTAAAATCCTGGTTCGAGCTGGAGGGAACCTGGTCTGGATACTTAGCGTTCATATTGACTTTTGTAGGAGTTGTTTTTGCGGTTTATGCGTTGGCAAAAATCCTTGAAAAAGCTGTGAACTTGGTGGCGCTTAAGCTAGTTAACAAGCTGGCCGGCCTTGTTTTTGGAATTGTTAAGATGGCGCTGATATTATCTATCGTTCTAAACATCGTTTCTTGGTTTGACCACCTCGTTCCAGTTATGAGTAAGTCGGAGCCACAGAATAGCCTGCTGTTTGAGCCAATACTAAAATCAGCGCCAACCATTTTGCCGATTCTAACCGAAAGCGGCTGGATGGAAAAAGCAGAAGAGGTGGCAGCGCCACTATTTGAAATGGAAGGTGAAGGTTTGGAAGACGACAACGATTGATTAAGAAATAGCCGCAACGCCGGGAAGTGTTTTTCCCTCCAAAAACTCCAATAAAGCCCCGCCGCCTGTGCTGATGTAGCTCATGTGCTCAGCGATATGCAATTGTTTTGCGGCCGCTACACTGTCACCACCACCTACAAGCGAGTAGGCTCCTGATTTCGTTGCGGCGGCGATGGCAATTCCAAGGCGCTTGGTTCCTTCAGCAAACGCATCAAACTCAAATACTCCAAGCGGCCCATTCCACAAAATTGTTTTGCTTTTGGCTATCACAACATCGTATGATTCTATTGCTTCGGGTCCCACATCTAACCCCATCCAACCATCGGGAATGTTATTCGACCCTACAATTTGTGTGACAGCCTCGTTGGAGAAGCTATCAGCAATTTTTGAGTCTTTTGGTAGGTGCACCTGAACGCCTTTGGACTTAGCCTCAGACAAAATAGCTTTCGCAGTATCTAAGTAATCTTCTTCAACCAGTGAGTTTCCTACAGCACCGCCCATTGCTTTTACAAATGTGTAAGCCATGCCACCACCTATGATCAGATGATCCACCTTATCGAGAAGGTTAGTGATGACCTCAATTTTACTACTCACTTTGGCGCCTCCAATAATGGCGGTAAAAGGGTGTGCGGCACCTGAAAGCAGCATTTGGGCGTTTTCGACTTCTGCAGCTAAGAGCTTTCCAAAAGCTCGTTTCGTGAAAAACTGAGCTATGATCGCTGTAGAAGCGTGCGCTCTGTGTGCGGTGCCAAAAGCATCGTTGACATAGATATCTCCGTGTTTAGAGAGATGTTCAGCAAACGAAGCATCGCCCTTGGTTTCTTCTTTATAGAAACGAAGGTTTTCGAGAAGAAGCACTTGACCCGGTTTTAAATCCGCGCTCGCGGAACAAGCTTCTTGACTAATACAATCCGCTGAAAACAGAACATCACGTCCGATAATGCGTGAGACATCAGATAAAATATGTTTTAGCGAGAACTTATCCTCTGGACCCGTTTTTGGCCTTCCAAGGTGCGACATCAAGACTACCGAACCGCCATCGTCCAAAATCTTTTTTATGGTAGGCAACGCAGCTACAATACGGGTGTCGTCCGTTACCTCTAAGGAATCATTAAGCGGAACGTTAAAGTCAACTCGAATCAGTGCGCGTTTTCCGTTAAAATCAAATGAATCTATCGTCGTCATGGTGCTTTTATTGGTCGGCAAAATTAACTTTATGCCCTCAAGAATTCGAAGAGAAGTGCGCGCAAAAGACATACCAGGCCAAAAAGAAATGAAACAAGTGTTTCATCAGATGGTGGCGGAAGAAAGGCTGCCGCATGCTATGCTTATTCATTCAAACGAAGGAGGGACAGGCCTCGCCTTGGCCTTGCATTTAAGTCAGTTATTGTTTTGTGAACAACCAGAGGCAGGAGAGCCGTGTGAAATATGCTCAGGTTGCACGCGAACAATGTCGCACACCCACCCTGATATCCACCACGTTTTTCCTGTAAATGGAAATAAGCGGGTCAAGAAAAAAGAGGATAGACACTCCGATAGCTTTTTGCCAGAATGGCGTGAGGCAATAAAAGCAAACCCATTTCTCGAGTTAATTGACTGGTACCAGGCCATTGAGATTGAGAATAAGCAAGGTTTTATCGGGGAAGAGGAAAGCGCGTCAATGCGGAGAAAGCTCGCCCTAAGGTCATTCGAGGGGGGATACCGAGTGTTCATCATTTGGCATGCAGATAAGATGAATGATTCGTTCGCAAATAAGATGCTTAAAAACTTAGAGGAGCCCACAGCAAAAACAGTGTTTCTTCTAGTTTCTGAAAACCCTGCGAAGCTCTTGCCAACGATTATTTCCAGAGTGCAAATTTTCCGAGAAGACCATGTGGATGAACAGGAACTGGCGGATTTCTTAGTCAAACATAAAGGGCTCGACCCGCAGGTGGCCATGAATATCGCCTTTCGATCAGAGGCGCATGTTAGCCATGCACTAAAAGAAATTGATCGAGACGAAGATCCTTGGTTAACCGAATTTAAAATGTGGATGCGCCTTGCCTATTCAAGGGATATTAGCGGCCTGTACAAGTGGAGTGAACGCATGGCCAGAAAATCTCGAGACGCGCAAAGGCAGTACTGTAAATCGGCGCTGAAAGTGCTTGATAGATGCTATAGAATGGGCTGGCTTGAAATGAATGTGCCAATGGAAGGGGAAGAGGCTAAGTTTTATAAAGACTTTTCGCCCTTTATTAATACGGCAAACGTAGGAGGGTTTCTAGAATTATTAGAAGAGGTTTCTTTTCATATTGAGCGCAACGTAAATGAAAAGATAGTCTGGTTTGACGCAAGCATCAGCGCCGTGCGATATGTGCATGCCGGTAAGAAATTAATGGCCGAAAAGGATTAAGGCAATGTTCATGGGAGAATTCAATAGGTTTGTGAGTAAAGAACAGCGGCATGGGATGTAAGAATTGTGGGACAGGAGGATGCGGCACAAACGGCACGCCAGCTGGTTGTAAAAGCAATGGAAATTGCGGTACTAGTGGGTGTAACCAATTGGAGGTTTTTGATTGGTTAGCCGGCATGAAGGTGAGTATGTCAAACGAGCCTCAGTTTGTCGAAGTTCGATTCAAAAGCACGCGCAAAGAGTATTACAAAAACTCGGACTTGTTGGATGTTGGCGTCGGTGAGGTTGTGGCTGTTGAGGCCGTAACGGGGTTTGACGTGGGCGTGGTGAGCTTAACTGGCGAATTGGTACGGTTGCAAATGCGCAAATACAAGATTAAGCCTGACTCGCGCGACATACGGAAACTAAGTCGGAAAGCAACGGTGGAGGATATTGAAAAGTGGCAGGCAGCCCAGGCCAAAGAGCGCGAAACGCTTGTAAAAACCAGAAAAACAATCCGAGACTTAAAGCTCAATATGAAGTTGAGCGATGTGGAGTACCAAGCAGATGAGCAGAGGGCCACGTTTTTTTACATCGCCGAAGAACGAGTAGACTTTCGGCAATTGATAAAGGTGTTAGCAGATCAATATCGAGTCCGGGTGGAGATGCGACAAATAGGCGCACGACAAGAAGCTGGAAGAGTAGGGGGCATTGGTTCCTGCGGCAGAGAACTTTGTTGTAGCACGTGGTTGACAGATTTTCGAACGGTTTCAACATCCGCTGCACGATACCAGCAGCTGAGCATCAATCCAATGAAACTCGCTGGTCAGTGCGGTAAGCTGAAGTGCTGCTTGAACTATGAATTAGACTCCTATGTAGAGGCAATTCAAGAATTCCCAAGCCCAAAGGTTAAGTTGAAAACGAAAAAAGGAGTAGCGTTTCATCAAAAGAGCGACATTTTCAAAGGGATGATGTGGTTTTCTTATGCAAGCGCACCAAACGAGTTCATACCTATGAAGGTTGATCGTGTGAAAGAAGTTATTGCACTCAACGAAAAAGGAAAAGAGGTGGAAGACTTGAAAGGCTTTAGCTTCATCGAAGAGATTGATATTGAGCCATCCTTTGAGAATGTTTTTGGCCAGGATGACCTTACCCGATTTGATAGAAAAGGTGGCGATAAACGGAAGAAGAAAAGGAAGCCGAAGCCAGGAGGGAAAAACCGAAACAAACCGCGCACTCAGAGCAAGGAAATCAAGGGAAAAAAAGGTTAAGATGAGAGTTCGCTTGGCCGTAATTTGCGTATCCATTCTTGGCCTTATGGGTTGCGAGTCTGACGCCTTAATAAACGAGACGAAGGAGATAATTGGGTCAACTTGGGCCTATGATCAACCTGTATCTTTTACTACAGAAGTTAGCGACACGCTCGCCACACACAATTTCTACATCCAACTCAGACATGGAGGTGATTATAAGTATCAGAACTTAATCGTCTTTTTCAGAACCTATTATCCAAACAACACATTTATTACTGATACTGTGGATTGCCCGTTGGCCGAAACAGACGGAAAGTGGAAAGGATCAGGCCTCGGAGACATACTTGATAACCGGATCGTGTTTAAAATAAATCAAACATTTCCTCAGGCGGGGACATACAACTTGGAACTTCAGCACGGCATGCGCTCTGATTCAATTCACGAAATTTATGACGTGGGTCTCTTGGTGCATCAGACGAATAATTAATTTTCTCTTTCCGCTGATATGAAGAAATACATCCTTTGGTTTTGGTCGTTGCTCATTTTTGGGACCCTTTGCTTTGCTATGCTTTTTGTCGCAGCCGACTTTGGTTGGTTGGGAAAAATGCCCACAGTTGAGGATCTACAAAACCCGAAAAGCAACTTGGCAAGCGTTATTTATAGCTCGGATGGAAAAACACTTGGCAAGTATTTTTACCAAAACAGAACCAACGCACACTATCAGGACTTATCACCTCATCTGATGAACGCGCTTGTGGCTACGGAGGACGAGCGATATTACGATCACCCAGGAATTGACTTTATTGGAACGTTACGCGCCGTCGCTTTTCTTGGATCACGAGGCGGGGGAAGTACCGTTACCCAGCAATTAGCAAAGATGCTTTTCACTGAAAGACGATCTCAAAACTTTGCAAAAGCAGTGGTTCAGAAGATTAAAGAGTATGTGATTTCTGCAAAGCTGGAGCGATACTTTACCAAGCAGGAAATCCTTGCGATGTATTACAATCGATTCGATTTCGTGAATAACGCTGTTGGGATCAATTCTGCCTCCTCTGTTTACTTTAATGTTTCCCCTGATTCGTTGAAAATTCATCAGGCAGCAATGCTTGCTGGTATGGCTAAAAATCCAGCATTATTCAATCCGATAAGAAGACCAGATACGGTCATGCATAGAAGAAATGTTGTCTTTGGGCAGATGCTTCGCAACGCTTTTATTTCACAAGCAGAGTTTGATTCGTTGAAGCAGTTACCGCTGGACCTAGATTACCAAGTGGTGGACCACAGCGAGGGAATCGCGCCATATTTCAGGGAAGCGTTGCGGGCCAACTTGAAGGAAATTTTAAATGCAAAAAAGGAAGGGACAGAGGAGTACCTCGTAGCGAAACCAAATGGCGATCCATACAATGTTTACTCCGATGGATTAAAGATTTACACCACCATCGATAGCCGCATGCAGAAGTATGCCGAATATGCCGTTGAGCGCTATTTGAAGGAGTATTTGCAGGCCGACTTTGCGAAAAAACTAAAAAAGAGGAGGAACTTTCCGTTTGCAAGCCTGAGTGACGAAGAAGTAGAGTCGGTAATGAATTCTGCCAGGCGCCGTACAGGTCGTTATCGCGTGTTGACGGGAAAGGAATGCAGTAATTGTCATAGGCGGGGAAGTTATATTTCAAAGCAAGAGTTCAACGGTCGTGATTATTGGATATGTAAGGCCGAAGAGTGTGGCGAGGCAGAAATGAAACGATGCATACCAGAGGATTCAATAGAGGTTATTTTTAATCACCCAGTTCCAATGAAGGTTTTTAGTTGGAGAGGAAGCATTGACACAACCTTATCGCCCAACGATTCCATTCGCTACTATAAAAGCTTCTTGCAAGCAGGTATGACGAGCATTGATCCGCACACAGGCCATGTAAAAGCGTGGGTTGGCGGAATTAATCACCACTACTTTGCATATGACCACGTGCAATCATCGAAGCGCCAGGTAGGATCTACATTCAAGCCGTTTGTCTATGCCTTGGCCTTGGAGGCGGGAATCCCGGCTTGTAGGGAAGTGCCGGATATTGAATATTGCTTTCAAAAGGACGATTATGGCCTTCAAAAGGACTGGTGTCCGAGAAATTCTCATAAAAACACAGGTGAAATGGTCACGCTAAAGTATGGTCTAGCCCAGTCCATGAATAATATTACCGCTTGGGTGATGACTAGGTTCTCTCCTCAGGCGGCGGTAGAGTATGCACATCGATGTGGCATAGAATCATTTATTGATCCTGTGCCCGCGCTTGCCTTAGGGGTGGCCGATTTGAGCGTGTTTGAAATGACCAACGCATACAGCACGTTCGCGAATAAAGGCCGCCGAATGGACCCGATTTATTTACTGAGAATTGAGGATAATTCTGGCACAATCATTTTTGAAACAGAACAAGATGAGCAGGAGGTTATGAGCGAGGAGGTTGCCTACCAAATGGTAGATCTGATGAAAGGGGTAACGGTCGGAGAGTATGGTCCTGAAATGAAGAAAGACCCTGTAACCAAGGAGTATTACTTGAGGTACAAAACATCGGGTACTGCAATTAGAATGAGGTCATCTTATGAGAACGACCGCGATTACGATAATATTCCTTACAGCGTTGAAATCGCTGGAAAGACCGGGACTACACAAGGAAACTCAGATGGATGGTTTATGGGTTTTGTGCCCGATTTGGTTACAGGAGTCTGGGTTGGGGCGGAAGATCGAAGTGTGCGCTTCTTAAGCACTAATGACGGTCAAGGAACCAATACAGCCTTACCTATTTGGTGTTACTATATGCACAAGGTTTGGGATGATAAGAAACTCAACATTACTCAACGGCCTTTTGATGTGCCTGAGAGCATGAAAAACTATAATTTCGATTGCGACCGCGACGGTGGACAACAAGATCCATTTGCGCGTGCCGGGGCAAAGAATTTATTTGACGATTAAGAATGGCATTAAACAAAGTTGTAAGCAACGCTGAAGAGGCAATAAGTGGAATCTCTGATGACATGACAGTCATGTTTGGAGGGTTTGGATTATGTGGAATTCCTGAAAATTCGATAGCAGCAATCAGAGCCAATGGCGCAAAAGGATTGACTTGCATTTCGAACAATGCCGGAGTGGATGGATTTGGCTTGGGTGTTTTGCTTGAAAACCGTCAAGTCAAGAAGATGATATCCTCTTATGTTGGGGAAAACGAAGAATTTGAGCGGCAGATGCTTAGCGGCGAACTTGAAGTTGATTTAATTCCGCAGGGCACGCTTGCTGAGCGATGCCGAGCTGCTGGCGCAGGAATTCCGGCCTTTTTCACTCCCGCCGGATTTGGCACCGAGGTAGCGCTAGGAAAGGAAGTGCGTTGGTTTGATGGTAAGCCGCACATTTTGGAGCACGCATTCGATGCACCCTTCGCTTTCGTGAAAGCGTGGAAGGGGGATACCGCAGGAAATTTGGTGTTTAAATCTACTGCCCGAAACTTTAATCACGCCATGGCGATGGCTGGAAAGATCACCGTTGCGGAGGTAGAAGAGTTGG
The DNA here is from genome assembly GCA_002336485.1 of Flavobacteriales bacterium UBA1993. Taxonomy (GTDB): domain Bacteria; phylum Bacteroidota; class Bacteroidia; order Flavobacteriales_G; family Salibacteraceae; genus SHAN690. The sequence continues at coordinate 66,011 of DDCZ01000034.1, read as the reverse complement.
TGCCAGCTGGAGAGCTCGACCCGAACTCTATCCACACCCCAGGAATTTTTGTTCAGCGCATTTATCAAGGAGCGCATTTTGAAAAGCGCATTGAACAGCGTACAGTTCGACCACGCGCATAGATTGCTCGAGGTGCTAGAAAAGGGTATAAATAAATGGTTTAAAGCAATCCAGGACCACCCGCTCTTGTTTATAATGGGGCTCGCTTTTTTTCTAAGACTTAGTGCTTTTCCTTACAGTGATACCGTTGACTCAGATGCTGTTTCGAGGGTGTTCATGGCCCAAAACTGGGCTAATAACCCGGAGTTTATCTGGCATGGAACGTGGCTCCCATTTCATCAATATTTCATCGGCAGCTTTTTATTGGTCTTTCCGTCGATTACAATTACCCCCATCATTTTAAACATTGTATTGGCCACCGCGACAGTGTGGGCCGTTTATCATTTCACGGCACTTCTGTTTGAAAAAACAAACGCCTGGTTTCCTGCAATTCTTTTGGCTGTTTCACCAATATTCTTTCGAAATAGCCTGATGGCAATGGCCGAAATTCCTGGAATATGCACGGCAGCTTTTGGGCTACTATTTGTAATGCGAAGCATAAAAAGGGAGTCCTTAAAGGACGCCATCGTTGCGGCGTTATTTATGACTTTATCCAATGGATTTCGATATGAGTCATGGGTTATATCGGGACTGCTCTTTATTATACTTCTCCTATATCGGCAGTATCGCGTGGCCTCAATCTATGCTGTAATCGCCGTTTCGTTTCCAGTCATTTGGATCGTCGGAAATTTCATTGACGACGGAAACTATATGGCCGGGATTGCCGGGGCAAACTATTTCAACCTAGTACTTGCCGGCGTAAATGAAGGTGTTGGGTTTCCTGAGCGAATGGCTCGGTTGCTCTTTTATCCTTATTCCTTGACACTCTCGACGGGGGTTTGGGTAATGCCGTTAATATTGATAGCGCTATATCGAAGGGGAAAAACATTGAGTCGAGCGCAGTGGATCTGGGCCGTACCATTTGCGTTCATGGCTATTTTGGTGACATACAAAGCGATCGATGGAACGCTGTTACTTCAGCATCGGTTTTCGTCTACCTTGCTGCTGTTGTTCCTTCCATTTACAGCGCTAATTCCAAGGATTTTTGAAAAAAGTCGGCTGTTTCCGATTATCCTTTCCTGCGCGGCACTGTCTATTCTGCCATTTTCAAATTATATGGCAAATCGGAATGTAGAACGATGGCTATCATTTAGCCCAGATGTTGAAAGCGCATTTGGCTTAGTTCGCTACATCAGACAAGATCAGGCCGAGCCAATTCCAAAATTGAAATACGATCGACCAAAAGAACTAGTAAAGAGAATTAGGTCAAGATGTGAGAACTGCGCCCTAGTTTTGGATTTTACTGGCTGGCAGGAAACGTATTATGTAGCCCTTAATGTCGGGCTAGATCCGGGTCAAATCATGATCTTACCAGGCACCAAGTATGAAGAGATTAACTGGCTTCGGATAGAACAATTTTTGAATAAAAATCAAGCATATCCTGGCTTGATACTCTTAAAGGATGAATCAAGTTTTCATCAAAGTATAAAGGAAAGCGGAGCCGTAAAAGATTTAATGTTGATTGGCCCAGCGAATGATTCTCTTGACGAACTGTCGATACGAACATTCAAGAATTTACAAATCTGATGATCCAAAGGGTTGTTTTAATAGGGATGTCTATACATTTACAATATGGCACTCGATAAAAATGGAATCGCACAGCGCATAGCGCAGGAATTGAAACATGGATATTATGTAAACCTTGGAATCGGCATCCCAACGTTGGTTGCAAACTATATCCCAAGCGGCATTGATGTGGAATTTCAGTCCGAAAATGGAATGATGGGTATGGGGCCGTTTCCAGTCGAGGGCGAAGAAGATGCTGATTTGATAAACGCAGGAAAACAAACCATCACTGCGCTGCCCGGTGCAGCGTTCTTTGATTCGTCCACAAGTTTCGCAATGATTAGAGGCCAACATGTTGACCTAACCGTTTTAGGGGCAATGGAGGTGAGTGATCAAGGGGATATTGCAAACTGGAAAATTCCTGGGTACATGGTCAAGGGCATGGGTGGCGCCATGGACCTCGTTGCGTCCGCCAAGAATATTATTGTGGCCATGATGCACACCAACAAAAAAGGACAATCAAAGCTATTACGGCAGTGTACGTTGCCACTGACAGGCACTAAATGTGTCACGAAAGTTGTTTCGAATCTTGCCGTGATGGACGTAACCCCAAACGGGTTTGTTCTGCGAGAGCGCGCCCCAGGTGTTTCGGTTGAAGAAATCCAAGCAGCTACCGAAGGCCGACTAATTGTTGAGGGCGACATACCCGAAATGAAGCTATAAGCACCGTGGTACTAGTCACAGGAGCAACCGGCATAGTTGGCTCACACATACTTATTGAATTACTAAAGGCAGGAACGGACGCAAGAATCCTAATCCGCAAAGGGGCGGATCGTACAGCGATTGAAACGCTTTGTAGGCATTCTTCCATTGTCATACCCGAAACACATTATACAGAAGGGGATATACTGGACCCCATTTCATTAGAAAGCGCAATTAGAGGTTGCACAGAGGTGTATCACGCCGCAGCTATGGTGTCTTTTGATCCGAGGCAAAGCACCGCTCTTTTCGAAACCAACACAATCGGCACAGCAAACGTGGTTAACGCGTGCCTTCAGAACGGTGTTTCAAAACTCTGCTACATAAGCTCGACTGCGGCAATTGGAGATGAGCCAATAGATGGTGAATTAACGGAGTCCAGCACTTGGACCACGGACAAGGGACGGACGGCATACAGCCTTAGTAAGCGTTATGCAGAATTAGAGGTGATGAGAGCGCGAGAAGAGGGTCTATCGACGTTAATTGTAAATCCAGGTGTAGTTGTGGGATCAGGCAAATGGGGCGAGAGCAGCACGTCTATAATCGTTTCTAGCGCTAATGGCATGCGGTTTTATCCGTCAGGTTCAAATGGTTTTGTTGACGCTATAGATATCGCGAGATTCTGCGTGCAAGGCATGAAGGATGAATGGTTTAAGGGGCGCTATTTACTCATTGGGGAGAACTTGAGCTTTAAGACACTTTTTACGTTGATAACACAAAGTTTTGGCGCTGCGGAACCGAAGATTGCGATTCCAAGGGGGCTGGCGCAACTGGCAAAGCAGGGGTTGAAGTTTTTTGAGAGCTTAAGGATACCCTTGTTTTCGTTGACAAGTCAGAATATTGACTCGGCATATCGCCAAGTTACATATTCGAATAAAAAGGCAATTGAAAAGGGGTTTGTGTTCACACCGATTGAACAATCAATTCAACGTACCGTTGAATTATACAAGGGTCGCACGCATTAACCTACTCAGCGGGTTTGGAGATTTCTAGCTCCTCGGTCTTCTTAGCCGCCTTATACTTGGCAAGCCGTTCGCTTAACAGATCCATAGCGTCTTCATGAAGTTTCTGAAAGGCCTCATAATCATCCAAGTAGTAGTTCATGCTGCTGTCGATACGTGCCTCGTCATAACCTAAGCTATCATACATCGCTCGCTGCTTTACTTTGACAAAATCTGTCCATTTTTTCCGACGCACTTCGCGATGTTGACCCTCTGCATTCAAAATTTGAAGCTCCGCGATCAATACTACCATCGAGTCCTCGGGGATTACATAATCTGGGCGAATGCGTTCTTCCGAACTGGAGCATGCTGCCAGAATTAATACGGGGATTAGAGCGAGCCACTTCATCGACTGAAAGTGATGGCGGAACCCTTTTTAGACTCATCGAAGGCGCCCTTTGTATATGCCTCATGGCCGTTGACAAAGACCCTGTTTATTGAAGATGAGAAGGTATGTCCTTCGAACGGAGACCAGCCACATTTGTAAAGCAAGTTCGTTTTTGAAACGGTTGTTGGAGTTTTTGGATCAACCAAAACCAAGTCCGCGAAATATCCTTTGCGTATATAGCCTCGTTTTCGAATTTGAAACAACTCAGCTACTGCATGACTCATTTTTTCAACCATGCGTTCAACAGAAATCTGGCCTGATTTCACGAAGTCCATCATGGCTAAAACAGAATGTTGAACAAGCGGCCCGCCCGAAGGGGCATCCCAATAGTTGCCCGACTTTTCTTCTAGGGTATGTGGCGCATGATCGGTCGCAATAACGTCGATACGATTATCAAGCAATGCCTCCCAGATGCCCAACCGATCAGCTTCTGTTTTTACCGCTGGATTCCACTTAATGTGTGATCCTTTGGTTGGGTAAAATGAATCGTTAAACCATAGGTGATGTATGCACGCTTCTGCGGTGATTCGTTTCTCAGACAAGGGTATATCATTCGTAAATAGCGTGCATTCTTTTGCTGTGCTAATGTGGAGAATGTGAAGTCGCGTATCGTATTTCTTGGCTAGGGCGACGGCGGCACTAGACGAGATATAACAAGCCTCAGCGCTTCGTATTAATGGATGTGCCGTGAAAGGGACTTGATCTCCGAATTGCGCCTTGTAGCGCGCGCTGTTCGCTCGAACGGTTACCTCGTCTTCGCAATGTGTTGCGATCAACATCGGTGTTTTGGAGAAGATGTTAGCCAGAGTCTCTTGACGATCAACAAGCATATTCCCAGTGCTGGATCCCATAAAGATTTTAATACCACAAACATTGTTCGCGTCTGTAGCGAGCACTTCGTCTAAATTGTCATTTGTTGCTCCAAAAAAGAAACTGAAGTTCGCTAGGGAGCAATCGGAGGCGCGCTTAAATTTTTTCTCAAGCTCCGCTTGAGTCGTTGTTTGCGGATTGGTATTCGGCATTTCCATGTAGGTGGTAACACCACCAGCGACGGCCGCCTTAGACTCTGTATATATTTCTGCTTTATGAGTTAAACCGGGCTCCCGAAAATGAACTTGGTCATCAATGGCACCGGGGATAAGAAACAGGCCTGTTGCATCGATAATTTCGGCACCGTCATGCGTGAAGTTGGGGTCGCGAGAAACCTCTGCGATGGTATCGTTTTCAATAAGTACGCTTCCCACAAAGACCTCTCCTTCGTTTACAATGGAGGCATTTTGTATGAGGGTGTGGCTCATATTTTGAATCGCATTTGAATTACTCCAATGAAGGCCTCTTTAAAAATGCCAGTACTCATCTTGGATGCGCCAGCGATCCGATCGGTAAAAGTGATAGGGACTTCAACCAACTTATACTTCTTTTTCCAGGCACGATATTTCATTTCAATTTGAAATGCATATCCGATAAACTGTACGTCGTCCAAGTCAATCGCCTCAAGAACAGCCCTTCGGTAACACTTGAATCCTGCGGTAGTGTCCATCACATTCATCCAGAGCACTAAACGAACATATACGGAAGCGAAATAAGACATTAGAATTCTTCCCATTGGCCAGTTATCGACTTTTCCGCCCTGTACATACCGCGAACCTATAGCTACATCGGCACCCGATTTTGCCGCCTCGTATAGGCGAATTAGGTCTTGAGGATTGTGCGAAAAATCGCAATCCATTTCGAAAAAATACTCGTACGATTTATTGAGACCCCATTTGAATCCATGGATGTATGCAGTGCCGAGTCCTAGTTTTCCAGAGCGCTCCTCAATGTGAAGCTTTCCTTCATATTCGGCCATTAAGCCCTTAACAATGTCGGCTGTGCCGTCAGGTGACCCATCATCTACAATGAGTAGGTGAAAATCGGCAGGTAAGGAGAAAACCGTCCGTACCATGCGGTCGATGTTTTCCTTTTCATTATACGTTGGGATTATGACGAGTGCTCCAGACACAGTTTGATTCAATTCGGGCGAAGATAAATTTGAAATTTGATTTATGGACCTTCAAGAGAGTTCGTTAAGAAATAATACCAAGACGAATTCAGGTCTGATTTCACCCTCAGCCCGACCAACCTAGAAAAATGCCGCTCGTATCAATGGAAATAATCGATAAATTTGAAAGGAACGAGATGCCTTGAACTGCACAAAACCTATCGAACTATGAAACACGCTTTACTCTTTGTTACTCTTTTTTGTACCTCTTTTGCCTACAGTCAAGTGTTGCTTGACCAATCAACCAGCCTAGCCACAGGAGGCATTGCAGCCCAAGATTTTGAAACGGCGAGCAACATTTATGATTGTGAAGCCGCAGATGACTTTACCGTAACAGCCGGAAGTTATTGGACGATCGATTCCATTCTAATTTATGGACAATACTCTACTACCGCTACCACCACCAGCCCGGTGCGGTTGACGCTATACACAGATAGTGGCGGGTCTCCAAACGACATTTATGAGCAAATTGAGTGGACAACTGATCAGGATCTCAACGGAGATGGAGACATGATGTTAAAGTTTGACTGCCCACTTAGACTCGAGCCTCAGCGATATTGGTTAAGTGCAAGAAGCACTAAAACATTTGGCGGAGGTGGCGGTCAATGGTATTGGACAAGAGATTCTGTAGGCGGGGGGTTGCACTTTAAATGGCATAACGTAGGCGGTGGATTTGGAACGTCGTGTTCCACTTTTCAAACGATGACGACATGTGTTGCCAGTATTCAAGAGCCAGGAACGGGGTTCGTAATTTACGGATGTGAAGGCGGGCCAACAATTACGAGTTGGGGTGCTGATACTACGGTTTGCCTTAGTGATTCACTTGTTTTGACTGCTGGAAACGGAGGCTTAGGAAGTCCGATTTACAACTGGAACACAGGTGATAGTAACCAAACCCTGAAGATTTATGAATCTGGGTTTTATAATGTGAGCGTTACTGATCCAAACACAAATTGTTACTCGACCTCTTGCGTCAACGTTACCGTAAACATAAACCCAACGGCAACATCACTGAACGACGACACCATTTGTCAAGGACACACAAAGACATACAACGCATTTGCAAACTGTGGAGGCGCTTGCATTTATGTTTGGGATGGCGACACAGGGTCTGTTTTTTACACCACAGACTCTGCCGGATATCGAGTCCTAAGAATAATTGATGGTGATAACGGATGCTCAAGTCTAGATTCTGCGTGGTTAGAGGTAGAAAGCACCGACCCGCCTGAATTAACTCCGGGCCTTGAGATTGATATTTGCGAAGGGGATACGGAATACTTGGCAACGGTTGACGCTTATGCTACTTACTCTTGGAGCAACGGGGAATCGACGCAAGGAATTTTTATAACCGATAGTGGAGATTATGCGGTGACAGTAACCACGCCCAATGGCTGTGTGTCAAACGACACTGCTTCTGTGAACATTCGGCCAGCACCGGAGCCGAGCATCGCAACAAATGTTACTGGTAGCTGGAAAACTCGACTTAAAGCAGATGAAGGATATCAAACGTATCTCTGGAGTAATGGAGATGATGAAAGCGCCATTACTGTGGGCACGAGTGGAACATATACAGTAACAGTGACGGACGAATTCGGTTGCGAGGGAATTGCAACCATTTACGCGAATGTGATTCCATCAGGAATATTAGAACACCAATCCGAAGAGCTACATATCTATCCCAATCCAACGAGCGGAAACTTGACAATCGAGAAAAATGTGCGCACATTGAACGAATCCTTCATTGAGATCGTAGACGTATCAGGTCGGATTGTGCATCAGGAAAAATTTTCATCGAGCATGATGCAACTAGACATTAAAGCTATACCATCAGGCTATTATTTGCTTAAGGTGAAGGATGACGAGGGAGTAATAACCTCGCCAATATTGAAGAACTAACTAAGCTAGATCCTAACCTCTAGTGTAGATTGGGGCGTAAGAATTTACGCCCCTTTTTGTAAAAGACGAGGTTAGAGCAAACGCACCGCAAAAAAAGGAGTCTATAGGATAGAACAAGTATTATGAAAAACGGGATCAGATTATATTCAATTCTATGTGCGCTTATGGTTTCCTTTGGTGTAAACGCCCAGGTTCAGCTAGTGGACCAAACAACTGGAGCGGTAACCAATGGTCTTGTTTCTCAAGATTTTGAAAACCTGTTTAACGGCAACGACTGTCGGATTGCCGATGATTTTGTAGTGCCAAGTGGAGAAACTTGGTATGTAGATTCAATAAAGATTTACGGTTTTTATAATGTGACGAATCCTGACTCTGCAGGAATGAACATTACCATATTTGAGAATATTAGCGGAGCTATTGGCAGCTCAGTTTATTCCAATGTATTTCAGGTGAACCTCGATCAGGATGGAGATGGCGCCATAACGGCCGTTTGGAATACGCCATTACAAATTGATGATGGTGATTATTGGATGGCCGCCTCGGCAAGAAAAGATTATTTGAATGATGCTGGTGTATGGTATTGGTATCTCGATACCGTGGGCAGTGGTTATGAAGCAAAATGGGAAAACCCGGGCGGAAGCTGGAATGTTTGTACGGCCTGGACAAACATTACCGCAACCAGCTGTGTAGCCGTAGCCTATCCGGATGTGGTGTTTCGAATATATGGCTGCCTTGGGCCTACCAAGCCAACGATCAACAATTTACCGAACGACACCACCTTCTGTGATGGCGACCAAACGTCTATTACCGCCACAACAAATTCTCTAGGCGTCAACTTTGCTTGGAATACCGGAGACTCTACCGCCACCATTACCGCCACTCAGTCTGGCACATACGTGGTAACAGCATACAACCCAACCACCCTGTGTGGTGCCACCGCAAAAATGAATATTGATGTCATTCCATCCCCAGTTAGCTCTGTCGCGGACGACACTATATGTGAAGGCCAATCAAGGTCCTACATCAGTACGTGTAATACGTGTTTGTTTAATTGGAGTGATGGCTCCACTTCCAATAGCATTTCAAAATCTAATACAGGTTGGGCAATTGTTACCATGACGGATACCTCAACAGGCTGTATTGGAATCGACAGTGGTTGGCTACAAGTTGAGCCACTTCCGTCCATTCACTTTTACCCTGACAATCCGGCCCATGCGTGCGAAGGCGATACAATGGAGGTTGGGGTGACAGATACGTACACAACATATTATTGGGATCACCCAGGCTGGTCCTCGGTTAATGATAGCGCTGCGCTTATCGTGACAGAACCAGGACTTTATTACTTGACGGTCACTAACTCCCTAGGGTGTATTGCAACGGACACGCTTGAGGTTCAATATCACGACCCGCCGCAACCGAATGTCACAATCAGTTATACCAATTCTTGGAAAACTCGTTTGGAAGCTGATTCGGGCTACCAAACATATGAGTGGAGCAATGGAGATACAGATCCTGTGATTACGACCCGTAAAACAGCTGCATTCTCGCTTACGGTAACCGATGAGTATGGCTGCGTTGGCGTTGTTTCCCTATACGTTATCTCAATACCAGCAGGAATAGAGGACGAGGAGAAGGGAATTGTCAAGGTGTACCCCAATCCCGCTACGGATCAATTGAATATTGAGTCGAACGATTTCTTAATGGGCGCCAAAGTGAACTTTTTTGACGCCACAGGCAGGTTGGTGTTAACCCAGACGCTGAAATCTAGGAATCAGGTTCTTGATATTTCTTCCGTTCCAGCAGGCCATTATTCAGTTGTGATACAAACCGATGAGCCCATTTTGGCTCACCCGTTGATTATTGAATAGAATATTCGAAAACAGTTGTTTTCAACTCCTTACTTTTAGCACCTAAAGATGAATTTATGGTGAAAAAAAGTCTGTTTTCCCTGGCGTTACTGCTGGTTGCGTTTACTGGCCAGTCACAGCTTGATACGGTTGGATTTTCGGAGTTTATCCGAAGCGTGCATCGAGACTTTAACCTTCCTTCCATGTCGGTCGCCATTGTTAAAGACGGCAAAACGATTCTCACAGAACATGTTGGAATCACCTCCAACACGGAATCAAAAGCACCCGACGAGTATACACTTTATGCCATTGCAAGTTTATCAAAGGCTTTCACCGCTGCGTCCATGGCTATGTTGGTCGAAGAAGGAAAGGTAAACTGGAAGGATCCCGTGAAAAAACACCTGCCGTGGTTTCAGCTTGATGACCAATATGTAAGCGAACACATGACGGTTGAAGACCTGCTCTGTCATAGATCCGGCTTTAAAACATTCGATGGTGACTTGCTTTGGTATGGAACAGATTACAGCACGAAGGAGGCCATCGAACGCCTGCGAGAGCGACCTTTGGAATACGATTTTCGAACTCAATTTGGGTATCAGAATTTGATGTTTATGACAGCAGGTGAAGTAATTGCCGCAGCGAGCGGAATGACCTGGAGTGAGTTCGTGCAGACTCGGATTCTCGACCCTTTAAAAATGAATCGTACAACCTCGAATTTCGAAAATTTCTCCGTCGATAAAAACATCGCGAAGCCATTTATACATGGATCGGAAGTATTCATGTTGAGCTACAACAATAGCGCGGCAACGGCGGCGCTGAATTCTTGTACAAGTGACATGGCTAGATGGTTAAACTTTTGGCTCAACGACGGCATTGTGGGTGGAGACACCCTATTGTCAAAATCATCAATCAATAAAATTTGGAGCCTTCACACTCCCTTGGGAACAGGGAGTTTTGACCAGTCGAACGGCACCTACTTCAAAGGATATGGACTTGGATGGTTTTTGATGGATTATAAGGGTCAAAAAGTAGCGCATCATGGTGGTGGCTTGCCTGGTTATATCACCAAAGTGGCTCTTGTGGATGAGGCTGAATTTGGGGTTGTTGTGCTCACGAATGATATGAGCTCTGCTCCCGCAATGATGATGTATGCTGCAATAGATTGGTTAAATGGAGAGGACTATAAATCATGGAGTAAAACATTTTTAGAGTTTAAAGAAAAGGGGGAAGGCCGAAAAGAAAAGGCAAAGACCGAGCGATTAAAAACAAAAGAAGACACCCCTTTAACCTTACCAATAAGTGACTACCTCGGAGAATATGAGGATGAGATGTACGGCAAGGCAGAGGTTTTATTGGATGGTGCAGATATGGTTATGGTGCTTAAGCCTGCGAAAGAGCTGTTTTCAGGAAAGCTTACTCCATGGGGCAAACATGCCTTTAGGTTCGACCACAATGACCCATTTCTTACATACGGCGTTGTAAAGTTTAAGGTAGTACTAGACAAAGTGAAAGGGTTTGAGGTTGACCTGCCAAACGACGATTTTCATTTCGATAAACTATATTTTGAACGTAAGTGAGAGTATTCATTTTAATCACTTTTCTCACCCAAGCATTCGCTCTGCAATCTCAGATTTGGCTGTCCGAAACGCAGCTCGACACACTGGTAGTGGCCGAGGGGCTTGAAATTCCTTGGGACATGCAGCGCTGGGGAGAGGACACGATAATATTTACTGAACGTGGTGGTGACATCAAGCGACTGGCTGTGAATTCGGGCGTCATTGACACCCTCTTTAATAGCTCCGACGTGGCTGCCGAAGGTCAGGCGGGCTTGATGGGTTTGCAATTGCATCCCGACTTTCCAAACGATCCATTCGCCTATGTGGCGATGTGTTATTATGTTGGCAGTAATATCAAACTTCGTATTGATCGTTTGACCTACAATTCAACCACCGATTCACTCGAATTTGACGAATCAATCGTTTCAAACATCCCATCATCCAACTCCAATACGGGCGGAAGAATCATGATTGATGAGGATGAGTTTTTATGGCTTACAGTAGGCGACATAAAGAACAATGACCTGGCACAGGACGAATCTAGTTTGAACGGAAAAATCCTTCGATACAATATCGATGGCAGCACTCCCTCTACAAATCCAACATCAGGAAGTGCTGTGTATTCTTTTGGTCATCGAAATCCGCAAGGATTGGCACAAACAGAGACAGGAAGCATTTTAATTTCTGAGCACGGCCCTTCAAGCAACGATGAGTTGAATAAAATTGAAAGTGGGGGAAACTACGGATGGCCTCATGTTTCTGGGTTTTGCAATTCAGGAACACAGTCCATTTGCGATTCACTAAATGTTGTGGAACCGCTTGAAACATGGTCGCCCACCATAGCGCCCGCTGGAATTGAATTTTCTGCTGGCTCCGAAGTGCCAGAGTGGGATAATTGTCTACTTGTCGCAAGTTTGAAAGAAAAGCGCTTGTTTGTTTCTCAGCTGAACACACAGGAAGATGCTGTCACCAATACATCTTGGATCTTAGCTGGAGATTTTGGACGAGTGAGGGATGTGTTAATAATGGATGGCAAAATTTATCTATGCACTTCGAACAGGGACGCGCTGGGTTTTCCGTCTAATAGAGACGATCTCATTGTTCAGCTGAGCCCATCAAAGCATACCGGGGTGCAGGAACCGAATAGGGAAGAATTAACGGCATTCGTGCAGGATAATACAATCAGACTATCAAAGCCTGTGAATACCCAAGTCAGTGTTTCTGATCCTTTGGGAAGAATAATTATCCAATCCACTTTGAACAATGAAGATAGAATCCAGCTTCCGAGTCCCACATCCGGGCTTTACATTGTTTCGTTTTTGGACCACTATGCCCCAATAAAATTGATTAAACGGTGAAACACATCCTCATTTTTTTGGCTTTGGTGACGCAATCCCTGTGTTATGCCCAGGATACAATTAAGGTTGGAAACACCACCCTTGTAGCGCATACACTAATTGATTCACTTACCATTCCGTGGGATCTGCATTGGGGTGGCGATGGATGGCTTTGGTTCAATGAGCGCGATGGAAATATCTATCGCCTAAACCCAGACACAAAAGAAATTGATCACATCTTCAGCGTTCCTGGCGTTTTTCAAAGTTGGGATAATAGTGGTGCCCACGCCATGGCCCTTCATCCAAACTTTCCGCTGGAACCGTACATTTTCACTCATTACAACTACGATGCGTTTGGATCTCAGCTGGTTCGGTGGACGTACACCGCATCTAGCAAAACGCTGGTAAACCCAACGCTTCTTTTAGGAAAAATTGGTGGCAATTCTTCGCACAACGGCAGCCGCATTGTCTTTGACGAAGAGGGATACTTATACCTTGCCATGGGCGATGCTTTCGACGCGCTTAGCGCTCAAGACCCAAATAAGCTAAATGGGAAAATATTGAGAATGACGGAGACAGGAGAAATCCCGGAGGATAATCCGTTTCCAGGTTCGTATACATGGTCTATGGGGCACCGCAATCCGCAAGGGTTGGTGTTTGGGAAAGACGGCAAGCTATATTCATCGGAGCACGGCGACGCAACGGATGACGAAGTCAATGTAATTGAACGAGGTAGAAACTACGGATGGCCACACGTAGAAGGCTTTTGTGACCAGCCGTCAGAAATGGCTTCCTGCGACTCCCTGGATGTAAGGGAACCATTGTTTGAGTGGACGCCAACCTACGCGCCGGGAGGAATGGCATACTTCGACCATCCATCCATTCCCGAATGGAGAAACTCCCTGATTCAAACATTTTTAAAAGAAAAAAGATTGACGGTTCTTCCTTTAACCGACGATGGAAGCGCTGTAAAAACGGCAGAAGTTTCTGATCATTTGATCCAGAAATATGGGCGATTAAGGGATGTTATGGTAACACCAAATGGCCGGCTATTTATCTGTACGTCGAATGAAGAAACGAACGGTCAATGGGTAGAGAAAGATAGCTACGACAAAATCATTGAACTGGTGAACCCAGACTATGATTACCCAGCATTTGAAAGCGAACTGATTACAACTTCAGAGGAGGTGGCGGCATTCCCTAACCCGGCCACCGGATTTGTTTGGGTTAGCCTAAAATCTACTCACCCTAAGATAACCGTGGACGTGGTGTCATCAAGCGGAGACGTGGTAAAGGAAACGGAGTTAAATATGGTTTTTCCGAACCTGTGGCAAGTGGACATTTCAGAATTGACTTCTGGCGTATACACGTTGATTTGTCAGAGCCAAGACGCCAAGGGGACAACTAAGATTGTTATCCCATAAAAAAGGCCCGGGTGAATCACCCAGGCCTTCATTCATGCTTGTTTTAGTGCTTATTGAATAACCATTCTAAGCACATCGCCTTGCTCCGTTCTTAAGATGTACGTGCCAGCCTCTAGATTTCCAACGCTCAGCTCATTTACATTTCGCTTTGTGTCAACTAGGTGACCTGTAATATCAAAGATTGAAAAGGAAATGTTCTTGTTAAACCGAACCATATCGTTGCTTGACGCTGGGTTAGGGAAAACAACAAGCTGGCCCTTAGAATCTACGCTTCCAACAGAGTTCACAGTGTCAAGCACATTCATTGCGCCCGGAGTTGTAGAGAAGTGCTGGAACGTGACCAACGTGTCGGTTCCTTCAGGATAGTAGCCATAAGACTGGTCAGCTCCTAGAGCTGGGAAGGTTAACTCGTCAATAAGCGCACAACCATCTGCAGATGTGATTGCAAGGTATCCGGCAGAAGCGCCAAGAACGAAATTGGTGTGTAAGTCGCCTTCACCAGTTTCATTATCGCACCATACTAGCTCGTAACCGCCAGAAGCAATTGAGGAAGCTGAACCGTTAGGCACTTGGTACTTCCCTGGGTCGCTCGAGTCATTGGTAAAATAAAGGCCTGATAGATTGACTGCAGCCCCTTCGTCATTTCGAATTTCAAACCAAGCGTCGTTGTCGCCATTTTCATCTGTGTTTGCCGAAACATTGTTTGATAAAACCTCATTGATAACCAATGCTGGTGTCAGATTCGAAACAGAGTCAATGTCTAGATGACTCATTGGGAAAATCTGATAGCCGCTAGTGTATGGGCTTGAATTGTCAAACTGACCGCCAGTTCCTGTTACGGTAAATGATCCTGTTGGTGCATTGGCGATGCTATCATTTACATCGGTATCGCTGTCCACGCGCATTGTAATGGTGTCTCCGTTGCACGTCAAAAGGCGAACATTGGAAGAGAATGTACTTGGCCATTCAGAGGCGTCAATCACGGTTACATTGTAGATACGAACATATGCGCTTTCCGTCTCTTCAGATGGCGCAGTCACAGTTACAGGTGCGGGGATTGCGTTACCTGAGTTCATGACTTCGATGGAGTCAGCGATAAGCTCGGTCAAACCATTGTAAAAACCAATAGTACCTCTTACCATTAGAGAGTCACCTTCTGTTACTTCATAGTCGCTTACGTCAACGAAGTTGAAAACATTGATGCCTTCATCATCCCAAAGGGTAAATGAAAGACCTGCGTTTCCGTCAAGGTCAACACCAATTACAATTCCGCTTGTCCAGCAGTATAATCCTAATGAATCTGGCTCACCAACAGCGTCTACATTATTGATGTCAGGAATTGGATACATGTAAACTGGCGGAGGAGGAACACTACCACATGAATTGTCAATATCCCATTGTCTTTGTGGGAAAAATTGATAGCCCTCTGTATATGGACTTGAGTTGTCAAACTGACCTCCTATACCGATAGCGTAGCATAATGTGTCACCGATGTTCATGTCTACGTTACCTGGAATATCGGTGTCACTATCAACCCGCATAATAATCGTATTCGAACCGTCTGATAATGTGTAATTCGATCCAAAAATGGCGCTTACCCACATATTCTCGACTCGAATCAATTCGGATTCTGTTGACTCATCTATCGATGAAACCAACGTTGGGTTCGGAATCAAACCCGCTGTTGCAAGTAATGCGATGGAATCCGGAATGAATTGAATTAATCCGTTGAATTGACCCACTGTTCCGATCATTCCGATAGAATCACCTTCTGTGACCACATAACCATCTACATCTACGGGGCTGAAAACATTGATACCTACTGTGTCCCAAAGTGTAAAGCTGTAACCAGCGTTTCCATCAAGGTCAACACCCATCACTACGCCGTTAATTATACACTCGACACCTGCAGAATCAGCCTCCCCATTCGCGTCAGTGGTTGTAATAAGAGATATAGGATAGTAAGGTAAGCCGGTTCCACCACCGCCGCTTGTCGCAGTTCCATGCATAACCACTGAGATGTCGTTAAGCGCAAACTCATCGCGACTTCCACCACCGGTTGAGTCAGCTCCATGCCACATTAGATAAAGCGTGTCTCCGTTTAGTAATGTGTTCGAAATCGTCACTGATTTGGCAAACTCAACCCAAACCACAGAGCCTTGACTCGTTTCTGTACTCACTTCATCTAAAGCAGTAATAGCAGAATCATTTCCGCTGTTAATGCGCATCGAAAAATTGAACTTGTTGCCTCGCCCTTCATTGTTATTGATGAAAAGATCGTAGGCTATTGTAAAAGAATCAGCAGTGTCACCTGTGCTGTTTACCACGCGTAAGATTATGTCACCTGGGGTCCAGTCGCCACCAGTTGGCTGCACACCCATAGCAGTGTCGCCCGAAGCAACTTCAAAGGCGTAGATGCCGCCACCAAACTCTCCGCCGGCGGAAGAACCTTTAGCATAATCACCAGTGGTATGCGTGCCGCCGTATGTTGTATTGCCATCTGATAAACCAAGGATTTGCCATGCATCCGAATCTAAAAGACCAGATCCCGGCGAAGCGGTTAATCCACTGCCTGTGAATGTTCCGTTGTTTACATCGTCAATAGTACCGTCAAAGGTGATGGTATCACCTGTTTCACCGAGGCTTGTTATTTCCCATTGAGCAGTGGCGATCTGAGCTGACGCCACTAGCCCGAGTGCGAGTAGAAGTTTTTTCATTTTGTAATTTTTGTAGTGCAAAGATTATACGAACACTTGGAATGGAAGTTACCATGCCATTAAATAATTTTGATTAAAGTTTAGAAGCAACAATTACGGGAAGGCGGTATCTGAGTCTTTCCCCGTCGAGGGTGTATGTCTCTACAAGAATGATGTGAATGCCAGTGCGCGCTTTTTCGCCAGAGTCATTTGTGCCATCCCACGTAATGGACCCGTTACTACCTAGCAAAAGATTGCTCGCCACTTCACGAATAAGCATTCCCTTGCTGTTATATACGTTCACAGCAGCCACGGTGCCGGTTTCACCATTGACGTAATCAATATTTACAACATCTTGATATCCATCATTGTCAGGAGAGACATAGTCAGAACTGAGGACAAACCCTTCTGATACAGTTGCGCTAGCATATTTCTGAGAATTGACATACCCAGGTGTGGCGTAACCAACAGAACTGCTTGCGCTATGCCAGTTTGATGCGTCTTCCGTCGATCGTTCTGGATCAAGGCGCTCAAGTGAAACGCCGTCTTGGTTATCTATTAGGTCGAAATGCAGATCAGCGGAGTATTCAAATGTTTCCATTATTGAACCCAATTGATCGTAAAGCAAAACAGTGCCCGATTCATTCGGATAACTTGGCAAGTTCATTTCTAATAACCAACTTCCTACCGCGGCGGGATATGTTGTGATAATGTTATTTGGGTCCTCGTTGAGCGCCACATACTCTTCGGCACCTAGGTTGGAAACAATGCTTGATATTTGATTAAACCGAAGACTGTCCTTTGAGTCGAGGTACCCCAAACTCCAATTTTGGAGATTGATTTCATATGAACTTTGATTGAATAACTCCACGAAATCTGAACCCGATTCGATTGGGTTAGAGAGCAATTCATTGATCACTATGTCCGCTGAATCATGCAAGTATTGTTCAATCGTCAGGTCAAGGGCAGAGAGACCCGCACAATCGTCGACCGCATCTAACTGAAACGTATAAAGCTGGCCTCGAGAAAACGGGATATCTGCGCTCAGCATCAAGCCGGTCCCGTTTTTATAAACGGATTGACTTGAATACACTTGGCTGCCTCCTAATACGTTGACTTGTGTCAGGGAAAGACTATCCATCTTACGATCAAATAATAAAATCACTTCGTTCAACGATTGAAACAATACACCGCTAAGCACTGGGCTTGTCAGTGTCGATTCTGAATAAATGGAGTTTTCCGATCCGGGCGTCCCGCCGTCATCGTTATTTGAAGCGGCCCAATTTTCGGAAAGGCCGCATAAGTTATTCGGATCAATCCGCTCGAGAGAGTAACCGCCAGCATCTTTTTCATCATCTCGATACCAAAGGTTTGAATAGTTAACGACATCGATGTTCGACTCTCCTAATCGCAGTGACACTGCGTCGCCTGCGTTATTCAACGATGGCATCGAACCTACTGTGGCGACAATACCGTAACTCTCAAATTGCGATTCAAATCCGTCGTCGCAAATGATCGCATAAGAATTTGGCTTTAACACAACGCCGGAGACATATGCGTCAGAGCTTCCATCTGTAAGAATCAGTCCATCAAGCTGAATAAGCTTTTCAGATCTATTATAGATTTCGACATATTCTGCGGCTGGAATGGCGCTTGTTTCGTCAGGATCTGGATAGAGTTCATTAATGATCAAATCAAATGGCAAGGGGGAAGCCCCAATTCCGAATGTGACGGTATCTGTTCCAAGTTCATTGCCAATGCAATCGGTGACCCCAGAATTGATAGTCAAGGTATAAAGCAAGGAAGAGTCAACGGGTGCGGTGAATGATAGCGTGACTCCATTGAATGTCAAGGGTGCTACGCTAATCCCTGAGACGGTAATTCCATTATCGATGGTATATGTTGCTGTGGCGAGGCTAGCACTGTCCATTGTTTTCGAAAACATCAATTCGATAGAGCTCGCACTTAAGTTATAATCTAGGATTGTCGGTGGACTTGTGTCTGGCGTTGTATCGTAGACCGAGTTTTCTTGGCCAGGAGTCCCTCCAGATGCGTCGTCAGATGCTATCCAATTATTTGCTCCAGAACAAGGACTGGTTGGGTTGATCTGTTCCAGTGTATACCCGCCGTCACTTTTTGAGGTTTCCGCATACCAGCTCTCTGTGTAGGTGACCCGATCAACCAACACGCCTCCGACAAATAGGGATAGCTCGTCGCCGGCATTGTTTAGCCCTGGGAATGTAGGCAAGCCGATGACCTTTCCGAATGCGCTAAATGACGCAGTATCGCTGTCATCGCAAAGAATAATGTAAGAATCAGGAGCAATATTGTTCCCGGCTGGGACACTGCCTGTAGTGGACTGGTCTCCAAATTCAGCTCCGCTCAAATCAAAATAGTTTGAAGAGGTGTTATAGATTTCGACGAACTCAATTTCGGGCATACCAACCGCGGGACTCGGGTCCGCCATAATTTCATTAATGACAATATCTCGCAACCCCGCCACACCATAATTTAGGTACTCAAACGCCCCAGTTTCTGTAGAGATGGCATTTCCAAGGGTGTCAGAAACATTGCTTACCGTAAGCGAGTAGAGGGTTGCCAATGAAAAGGCAGTTGCAAAACTCAGCTCAACGCTATTTGTTGAAGTTAATGTCGCGCTCGAAGCGACGCCTATTCCACTATCTACTGTGTAATTGGACGCCAAGGCTGCGCTGCTTGTTTCCAATGATTCATTAAAAATCACGA
Organism: Flavobacteriales bacterium UBA1993; assembly: GCA_002336485.1. GTDB lineage: Bacteria > Bacteroidota > Bacteroidia > Flavobacteriales_G > Salibacteraceae > SHAN690. Next base: position 46,656 of record DDCZ01000034.1, on the reverse strand, counting down.
CGAGCGTGTTAGCGTCAAGCACCTCTAATTCAGTAATCATTGGAGGCGAATTATATCCGAAGTCATCAAATTGAAATAGCGTAGATCGGGTTGAAGTATAATCACACAACAATCCGCAATTTCCTAAGCCAACGTATGTGGCATCTGTGGTGCTGCCTTCATGAAAGTCGAAGGTATCTGTGTCTAGCGTAGAATATAACTGCCAATCACCAGTTGAAGACCGAATCACTTTTACCCGAACGTTCACTGGATCTAGGTCGAGACGCTCATCTATTCCATCTATGATAAGCGTGTGGGTGGCACCATCTTTTCGATAAAGGCTGACCTCATCGTCCGTTCCGCCGACTTGAACAAAGTATCCATTGTGTTCCGACTCTAAATTGCTCGAATCGGATATTAGGTGAAATTGAAAAAGGTTGCTTCCAGAAGGATTGAAGTCCATGGCCACCGTAAACACCCATTCGGATGTGGCCGCCAGTGAAAGCGGAAGACTCAAATAAGATTCGTTCGTGGTTGCAGGTGCATTTAAGTGAAGCTGAAACGTTGAGTTCACCTCAAACTCACTTACATCGCCCACCCATGTAGGATTGTTGGTGAAATCACCATCCGAAAAATTGTCTCCGACCTGCCCAAAAGTGAGCAAAGGAGTTAAAAAAGATATGAGTAGTAGATGCTTCAGAACCCTTGCAGTTGTTGGGATACGAGCAAATGTAATTATCCTAATTTTGGCTGTTCAATAAAGAAGAATAAATATGCGAATTGCGGTCGTGGGAGCTACGGGAATGGTGGGACAAGTAATGCTGAAGGTGCTCGCGGAGCGCAGTTTTCCTATCACAGCACTATACTGTGTTGCCTCAGAACGATCAATAGGGAAAGAGATTTTATTCGGAGGAGATAAGATTAAGGTCATTGGTCTGGAACAAGCGGTAAGCTTGAAGCCAGACATCGCCTTATTTTCTGCTGGTGGTGATACATCCAGAGCTTGGGCGCCGAAATTTGCAAAAGTCGGTTCCGTGGTCATCGATAATTCGTCGGCATTTAGAATGGACTCCGACAAGAAATTGATCGTTCCAGAAATCAATGGAAACGAATTAACGCTTCAAGACAAGATAATTGCCAACCCTAACTGCAGCACAATTCAAATGGTCATGGCCTTGTTGCCAATTCATAGAAACTATGGATTAAAGCGCGTGGTCGTGTCTACATATCAAAGCGTATCAGGAACCGGTGTCAAGGCAATCAATCAAATGGAGGCGGAGCGCGCTGACAAAAAGGGAGAGATGGCCTATCCGTATCCAATAGATATGAATTGCATACCGCATGGCGGCAATTTTCAGGAAGACGGGTACACCACCGAAGAACAAAAACTGGTCGATGAAACTCGCAAGATTCTTGGAGACGGATCAATACCTGTGAGCGCTACAGTTGTGCGGGTTCCGGTGAAAGGTGGACACAGCGAGTCCATTAATGTGGAAACGATTAAACCCTTCGATATTGATATTGTGCGCAAGCAAATCCACGAGACTCCGGGTGTTGTGGTGCAGGATTTTCCAGAGACCAACACATACCCAATGCCATTGTATGCCGAGGGAAAAAACGATGTTTATGTTGGCCGCATTCGACGAGACTCAACTGTAGAGAATGGATTGAACATGTGGGTGGTCTCGGATAATTTGAGAAAGGGAGCCGCAACCAATGCGGTACAAATCGCAGAGCGCATAAAAGAACTAATGGGATGAAAATATTCTTGATACTTGCTGCCATCGCTGGCATAACCACCGGATGCCTCGAGCAAGGAGAAAACATAGAGCCCGCAACTCAAAACCAAATTCTTGACAACCTTCCAATCAACGATCGAGACTTACTGCTTGCGCCTTTGGAAAGCGCCTTGGACGATGTAAAAGCTGCGATTGCTACTGATGACTCTTATTTTGAGGGAACCGCCGACTGGAAAGAAGGAAGCGTTTCGGGATTGATGACATTTAAGCTCGATGGTCCAGACACGATGATGGTCCGAATTGAGATCACAGGAAATTCAAATTTAATGGAGAGGCATCGTTGGTTTTATGATCAAGACCGTCGTTTGTTTTTTAGCGAACATGAAATCACCAATGCCGATTTTGGGTTTGAAAAAGGACCAATGCACCGCAACTACAAGTTTTATTTCGAAGACAACGGAGAGAAGCTTAGCACCTATGCCAAAATTAGTTTTGACGGAGCCCCATTGCCTGAATTTTGGACGCCGGTGTGCCTCACGCCTGAAGAAGAAAACCACCTTCAGAACCGACTTAATTATTGCCGGAAAGTGAGCCGTACAGAAGAGACAGATTAATCCTTTGTAATCCAACGTTCAAAAACGAAGGGTCCAAAAGGCAAAAGCGATGCGATGAAACCTAAGATGATACGCAGCACGTCCCACTTCAAGAGATAGGCCACATATAGCAGTTGCACTACATAAGCAACAAACAAAACGCCGTGTGCCCACCCGGTATACTTGACCATCAGGGGCATATCCATTGCATACTTTAATGGCATGGCAATGCCAAGTAAAAGCAGATAGGAAATTGCCTCGGCCCGAGAAATGTAGATGAAAGCTCTGAGCGCAAATGATGAAGTACGGTCGGTCATAATGCAGCGAATGTATGCCTGCGAGAGCACCTTTCAAATGGCTGTGGATGAAATCTGTAATTTTCACCTCTAAACTATTGAATATGAAACATATTCTGCTCTCATTACTTCTTCTTCCGAGTGCCTTTGTTGCAAACGCACAAACGAACATTCATTTTACTAACTCCGCTCAGACCAATGTCTTGGCTGGCAATTACAATCCAGGTGCGTACAGCTCGTCGGCCATATCAGATCCCCACGAGGTTGCTGTTTCCATTGAAGGAAATATTCGACCTGATTATCTGCGAGCTTCCCTCGAGCAAATGAGTGCATTTGAAACTCGAAATACAGGCTCAGATACTGTGTCAACCTCCAGAGGAATCGGCGCCGCGCGGAAGTGGGCGCATGATAAATTTCAAGAGATCAGTGATGACAATGACAACCGTTTGGAGGTCGGCTATTTAAGTTGGGAAAGAAATATTTGCGATGTTGATAAGCACAAAAACATCGTGGCAGTTTTACCCGGTTCAAGCCTAGGCACAACGAATACTACCGCGGCGGGAATTGTTATCGTTGAGGCGCACTTTGATAGTCGATGCGCCACCGGATGCGACACTACCTGTCAAGCACATGGAATGGAAGACAATGGAAGCGGCAGCGCCCTAGTGCTTGAGTTAGCGAGGGTTATGGCGCCATACCAGTTTGAGAGAACAATTGTTTTCATGCTCACCGTCGCTGAAGAACAAGGCCTCTACGGCGCACAAGCCTTGGCCGACTATTGCGTCAATCACAGCATTGAAGTGGCTGCTGTGCTTAACAACGACATCGTTGGCGGAGTCATTTGTGGAGAAACGAGCTCGCCTCCTTCTTGTCCAACGGAGAATGAAGTGGATAGCACCCAAGTCAGATTGTTTAGCTCAGGAACGGTGTTTTCTGCAAACAAGCAACTTGCGCGCTACATCAAAAAACAATACCAAGATGAGCTGGAAACACACGTTGATGTACCGATGGCCTTGACAATCATGTCCGCTGAAGACCGCACAGGTCGAGGCGGCGATCATATCCCATTTAGACAAAGGGGCTTTGCCGCAATGCGCTTTACATCTGCAAATGAACACGGAGACGGCAACCCATCGCAAACAGGTTATCACGACCGACAACACACCAGCGACGACATTTTGGGCGAAGACACGAATAACGATGGAACGATTGATAAATGGTATGTCGACTTCAACTACTTGGCTCGAAATGCCGCAATAAACGCCAATGCGGCTGTCATGCTAGGACAAAACGTATGCGCGCCAGCTGGGATTGCCATCACACAAACAGACTGGAAAACGCTTCATGCGGTGGTTGAAGATGGTGGGTGTGACTACGAACAAATCGCGCTTGGCGTTAGATCCGAAACAAATGATTGGGACACAGTGATCTATAGTGCAGAACTTGAAACAAGTTTTGACATCGAGCCGGGCCACACCTATTTTGTCTCCGCCGCATTGGTTGATGACCATGGCGTGGAAAGCTTGTTTACGCAAGAAGATTACAAAAAGGTGGTTGGAGTAGACGAAGTCCTCGAACACCAAACGGGGATTGAACTGCTCCAGAATCGGCCAAACCCGTTTGATGAGGCCACATCCATTGCCTTTATAATTCATGAAATGCCATCTGAGCCGATGGCGCAAATTCAAATCCGTGACTTAGGTGGGGCGATCGTATTTGAGCAAAACGTAGAAGTGAAGCTTGGAGTAAATGAAATAATCTATGATCACGGATATGGCAAAACAGGTACGTTCTTATACTCATTGCTCATAGACAGGGAGCCAATCGACACCAAGAAAATGGTCTTTGTTGCAAATTAGCAACGCTGTTTTGAACCAGGAAATGGTGAGGCTATAAGTTGATGTTAAGATCTGCTGTTCCGGTTGCTGTCACATTGTCTTTGGTAAACTCGAGGTCGCAAAAAACGAGGTGCATGGTGCCGTCTTCCCTCTTAATTATATACACATCCTGTCCCTCATTGGCATACCAAAACCCCCAACCACGATTGTATCGGATGGATATTTGATGATCAAGGTTTCCGACGACAAATCGTCGAGTTTTGTTGGGCAATTTGTCCACGTTATAGGTGGCCTTCATTTCATACCCAAACCCGTCGAACGTAAAATCGGTTTCGGTGGTTTCAGAAAAACTGCCTTCATATGTTCCTGAGCTACTTAGACCTTCATCTGAAAATAGATCCCAATCAATATAGTCCGCCTGAGGACTGCAACCCAGGTTTGGAAAGGGACATGGATTGCAATAACCACCGCAGTCGGTATCAAGCTCGCCGGTCCATGGTTCAAAAACACCATTGTCACAATCTTGTTTCGGATTCCAGTATCCGCCAGGAGCTTCAACTTCCATTTCGCATTCGGTGATTTGATATGAGTATCCTGCGCCATTTGTCTGGAAGGTGGTGTTATACGTATTGCTTGAAACGACATTCCCTGCCGCGTCATATTCAATATGAACGTCCGAAAAGGTGGCCGTGGCGCACTCACCAGGAAATATCGTGTCACCAACAACACTGGAATTCCACGAATAGATGACCAATTGATCTGAGCTGTTGTTGCGAACACATAAAACAGCTTCTGGACAGTCTACGGTTTCGCCACCAGTTTGCAGCGGGCCTTTACAGCCAGCTATAAAAAAAAGGAGGGGTAGTATAAGGAAGGACTTAGATAAACTCATATGCACAAAGTGGTTGTGCGAACAAGTTACAACTACTAGTCGATTGTACTGTCAGGGGCGGCGATTTCTGACTTAGACGATTCGTCCTCAAAAAAGCGTTTCTGAAAGATGACAATCATGGCGATTCCAGTGGTTATCGCAGCGTCTGCAACATTGAAAACAGGTCTAAAAAAGAGGAAGTCTTCCCCGCCCCAAAGCGGAAACCATTCTGGGAATGTGCCATTAAATAGCGGGAAGTAGAGCATGTCAACTACGTTTCCGTATAGGAAGTCGGCATAGCCTCCATTTGCTGGCATAAACTCAGCAACTTGGTGCCAGCTTGAGTCAAACATAAGACCGTAAAAGGCAGAATCAAGAATATTTCCTAAGGCACCGGCGAAGATGAATCCACCCGCGACAAGCAACCCAGTTTTCGCACCTTTTTTGGCATATGTGAACAAGAAATAGCCAATGGCAGAAACGGCGATAATTCGAAACACGCTTAGCAAGATCTTACCTATATCACCGCCAAACTCAAGTCCGAAAGCCATTCCCGGGTTCTCGGTAAAGTGAATGATAAACCAATTGCCCATGACACTGAACTCTTCGCCCATGTACATATTGGTTTTAATCCAAACCTTAAGACTTTGATCTAAGATTAATACGGCAGCAATAATGGCTACGGCAATCCACGGACGATTGCCGTGATTGTTTGTTTCGAGCACGCCTTCTTCGGGCATTCCTTTCAAAGATTAATTATGATTGTAAGCGCTTGGCTTCAATGCTAAGAGTAGCATGCGGCACAATGCGTAACCGCTCCTTAGAGATTAGCTTATCCGTAACTCGACACACGCCATAGGTGCGGTTTTCAATGCGAATAAGGGCGTCGTTTAGGCTCTTAATGAACTTTTCCTGACGTGAGGCAAGTTGGGATGTTTCTTCTCGAGAAAGAACATCTGAACCATCTTCTATAAGCTTGAAAGTTGGAGAAGTGTCGTCGGTGCCGTTGTTGTCTTTCAGCGACATCGTATCGTTTAACAAATCAAGATCAGTCTTTGCTTCACTCAATTTTTTATGAATGATGGCTTTAAACTCTTCGAGTTCTTTGTCTGAATATCTTGTCTTCTCCTTGTCGGCCATTGTGTTTAATTGTTGTTCTTCTCAATAAAAATTTTTGTCGTGAGGCCTTCTTCTACTTCAATCTCCATAGCGGAACTTTCCTCAATCTCTGGCTTCATTATAAGTTCATCAGCCAGTGTCTCTGCACAAATATAATTTTTATTGATGTTGACTGCACGGGTGATTTCAGGCTGGTTTTCAACGTATAAATTAATACGATCTGTTACTTCCAGTCCGGCATCCTTCCGCATGTTTTGAATGCGATTTACCAATTCTCGTGAAATTCCTTCGAGGCGTAAATCATCTGAAATAGTGATGTCCAAGGCCACCGTCACGCTGTTTTCGCTTGCTACGATCGAGCCGGGGATGTCCTTAGTGCTTATGTCTACATCTGCAATAATTAGCTCGAATGGCTGCCCATTCAAGTCAATTGTTAACACTCCTTCGGCTTCAATAGACTGAATTTCTTTCTGGCCGAGACCCTGAACTACGACGTTTAAAGCCTTCATGTTCTTGCCCACTTTGGGGCCCAACGCCTTAAAGTTGGGCTTGATGCTTTTCACAAACAGGCTTGAGTCGTGCACGTAAACCAGCTCCTTCACATTCACTTCGCTCAAAATGAGCGATTCTACTTGCTTCAAATGTTTTTCAAATGATTCACTGATAACAGGAACCATGATTTTCTGAAGTGGCTGCCTTACTCTTATGTTTTCACGCTTGCGCAACGATAAAACCAAAGAGGAGGCTGTTTGCGCCAGCGACATGCGGGCCTCTAGTTCTTTGTCAATGGCTGCAGTATCGCCTGTTGGCCAATCGGCGATGTGCACCGACTCGTTGGGCTCTAACCCAGTTATGCCGTTCAGGTCAGAAAACAATTGCTCAGAATAGAAAGGCGCAATGGGGGCACTGATTTTTGTGATGGTTGTCAAACACTGATACAGTGTTTGGTACGCAGCAATCTTATCCTCAGAATAGTCTCCTTTCCAGAAACGTCTTCTACAAAGACGCACATACCAGTTGCTTAACTCGTCCATTACAAAGTCTTGAATGGCGCGCCCAGCTCGTGTTGGCTCATAAGTTTCAAACGACTCTTCGACTTCTTGCACCAATGAGTTCAGCCTAGAAATAACCCAACGATCGATCTCAGGCCGTTTGGCTAATGGAATCAGTTCTTCGGAATGCGTGAACGTGTCCACATTGGCATAAAGGGCGAAGAAGGAGTAACTGTTGTGGAGCGCACGAAAGTATTTCCGCTGCACTTCGGTGATGCCGTCGACGTCAAATTTCAAATTATCCCAAGGAGGAGCATTCGTAATCATATACCAACGCGTTGCATCAGCACCGTATGTGCCCATTGTCTCAAACGGATCGGCAGCGTTGCCCAATCTTTTAGACATTTTAAGCCCGTCTTTGTCGAGCACAAGTCCGTTGCTAACCACGTTTTTATATGCTACAGATCCTTTAATCATCGTGGAAATAGCGTGTAGGGTGAAGAACCAACCGCGCGTTTGATCTACGCCCTCGGCGATAAAATCTGCCGGGAAAGACTTTCCGTCATCCACCATCTCTTTGTTCTCAAACGGATAGTGCCATTGTGCATAAGGCATCGCCCCGCTATCAAACCAAACGTCAATTAGATCTAACTCCCTTGCCATCACTTGACCATTTCGGAAGAAGATGGCGTAATCCACAAATGGACGATGAAGGTCAATTTGTTCCTTAGGCAAGGAAGCGAAGAAGATGACTTTCTTAGACCGAATTAGGTCGTTCCAAACGTTGTTCACGTTTTCTCCTTGCAATCGCATTTCTCCTAAATACTTGCGCAAGGAGTGGCCGTCATATCGATTTCCGTTTTCGTCCAAACAGGTTTCGGTGATGTAGTAGGCATTCTTCTCGGTAAACTCACCGATGGCACCAACACATTCCTCCATCAACGGACCATAAGGCCCTGTTCTCCAAATTGGCAATGGCGTTCCCCAATACCTGGAACGGCTGAGGTTCCAGTCGTTTAGATTTTCCAACCAGTTGCCGAAACGACCCGTTCCGGTGCTTTCAGGCTTCCAGTTTATCGTCTTGTTTAACTCAATCATTTTGCCTTTTGCGGCGGTTGATTTTATAAACCAAGAATCAAGAGGATAATATAGAATCGGCTTGTCCGTTCGCCAGCAGTGCGGATAGTTGTGCTGGTATTTTTCCACCTTAAATGCTTTTCCTTCTAGCTTAAGCTTCAGCGAGATCCGTTCGTCCACGCTTAAGTAGTTGCTCAAGTTTGGGATATGCTCCTTTAGCGATTCTTTTTGACTTTGAAATGCGCTTTCCTTTTCTTCATCGGTTAAGTATTCCGCCTTGACCGGTTCTCCGCCCAATCCCCAAACGGGATCCGACACCTCTGAAACGAAGCGGCCTCGAAGATCTACAAGTGGGACAGCGTCGCCTTGTTCGTTTTCAATCAACATTGGCGGGATACCTGCAGCTTTTGCTACTTGCATGTCGTCCGCGCCAAACGTTGGTGCTGTGTGCACTATTCCTGTACCATCTTCAGTGGTTACGAAGTCACCTGCAATTACTTGAAACGCATTGTCGGCGTCTTGCATTGGTTGTACGTAAGGGAGCAGTTGTTCGTATCGGAGACCGACGAGGTCGGCGCCGCGAAATTTGTCAAGAATGCGATATGGCAATAACTTGTCCGAAGGAGCGTAAGCCATTTCTGCCTCCAAGCCATCTGCTTTAAAGTATTTGGCTACAAGTGCTTCAGCGAGAAATACTTGTTGCGACTCAGCAGTATACGGATTGAAAGTATCCACCAAAACGTAGTCAATTTTGGAGCCGATAGTAAGCGCAGTATTTGAGGGCAAGGTCCATGGCGTGGTTGTCCAAGCCATGAAGTGTAGACTTCCAGATTCTGCTAGTTCAAATATCGATTGACCAAGAACTTTGAGCTTGTCATCTGCCTGAACCTTAAATATCGCCGTACAACTCGTATCCTTCACATCCTTATACGTCCCAGGAAGATTCAACTCGTGCGAGCTTAAACCGGTTCCCGCGGCTGGCGAATACGGCTGAATCGTATAGCCTTTATACATCAGATTCTTCTGATAGAGCTGACTAAGTAGCCACCAAACAGATTCGATGTACTCATTTTCGTAGGTAACATATGGACTGTCCATATCGACCCAATAGCCCATTTTTTCAGTGACATCACGCCACTCGGCCGTGTATCGCATCACCGCTTCGCGGCAGGCTTTGTTGTATTCTGCTATCGAAATTTTTGTTCCGATGTCTTCCTTGGTGATCCCAAGTTCTTTCTCAACGCCAAGCTCCACCGGCAGGCCGTGCGTGTCCCAGCCGGCTTTTCGCATTACCTGGAACCCCTGTTGCGTTTTATATCGGCAAAAAATATCCTTGATGGTGCGCGCCATCACATGGTGAATGCCAGGCATGCCGTTTGCCGAAGGCGGACCTTCATAAAAAACAAAGCTCGGCTTGCCTTCGCGGCTGCTCATGCTTTTTTCGAATGTCTTTTCGGTTTTCCACTTCTCCAATACTTGCTCAGCAATGTTTGGCAAGTTCAATCCGTCGTACTCTTTAAATGTGCTCATTTCAGCGCAGGGCCTTTAATAATAAGGCGGCAAAGGTAAAATGTTGCACCTATTAGGATGCCAGAATTTATCGGCGGCTATTTAAATGAGTGTCCCTAGTAAAATCACCGCACCAATGACGTCAACAAAGCCCAGAATAATTGCGAAAATGGCAAAGAACTTCCCCTTCCTCTTTTTTTCACTTTTCTGTATCAGATTCATCCCGATTACCCCTAAAACAATTGACAAGACGCCCAAGATGATGCCTGCAACCAGGAACCCAACTATGCTGGTAATGAAGCCAATGATGGCCACGACTGGCGGGCTTGATTTGTGATATACCAGATCTGGATCCTCGATGGACGAATCAAGAGGCGAATCAGCGAATCCTATGGCCTGCTTGATGCGTTTTTCTGAAACGTCGATAATCTCTGATCTTCTCGATTTTCGCTCGGCAATTAAGGAGTGAGCGTTGTCCGATTTTAGAGGCCTGAATAGATTCTTTTGGACCGCGGCAGACTCGTTCGTTACGAGCTCTTTTCCACTGGTGTCACCGCTAATTTCAGCGACCCGCCCACGGTGGTGCGCGTGTTTTCAAAAGCCGTCAAAGTGAATCCCTTTGTTGTATTTCCGTTTCTGAAACAATTCACCAGAGGCTGCATTCGTGGAACTGCAGGATTGTAGCAGGGAAGTTAGAGCGAGGAGTGCAGGGAAGAGAAATTTAAATGGCATATTGGATGCGTGAATTTAGGGTTTAATTGGGGGTGTGCGCACCACGCTAGACACTTTGGAGTTTTATTAGAAGGTTTCAATATGGATCGTTCCACTATTATTGCGTAAAGAATCAGCCAGATGGAAGAAACACACTTAGACGAAAACATCGTCAACGAATCAGAACATACCTATGCCGGATTTTGGGTGCGCACGTTTGCTGCGCTTATTGATGGATTGGTCCTTTTCCCGCTTTCCGCATTGTATATGCTTATTCTAGTGGGTATAAATAGCTTGGCCTTGACCATGCTTGGTTTGATAGCAGCTATGATTTACAAACCTTATATGGAATACCGCTATGGCGCTACCTTGGGAAAAATGGCGCTTGGAATTAAGGTGGTAAGCGAAGAAAATGAGGCGCTGACACCTACACAAGCGTTTATGCGATACATACCATGGATGGTCGGAAACGTAATATCTACCTTTTCCATAGTCATGATGTATATGTCTGACGGGATAGGAGGCGCAGATAGCTTCATGGAGATAAGTCAGATAATGGCGGAGCAAGGAAACTCGTCTTTGAGTTCGATCAGTGGCTTGATCATAATTGTCATTGCACTATCTGTCGCCTTTGATGCCCAAAAACGAGGATTGCACGACAAGTTTGCCAAAACAATTTGTGTCTACAAAGAGAAATAACTAGCCAGCACAACGAACGCAGTATGGGCTTTCGGGCTTTAGAATCAAACGGCCAAGCGGTATTTTATTTCCACACTGAACGCAATCTCCAAAGCTTGGGTCGTCGATATTGTCCTTCATGTAAATAAGCTTCGTCAATTTTTCCTCTGCAGTGCGCTGAGCAGCCTGCACTATCGCTCGATTGTTGATGGCGTCCATACGCGAAACCCTGCCAATAGCGTCGTCTGGGGCAATGGGCCCGGAGCTTAGCTTATACGCTTCAATCTTATCTCGTGTCTTTGAGATTTCGCGATCTAATAGCGCAAGAAGTTCCTTTTTGTTTAAATCCATGACGGCCTCAAAGATGCTGATTTTGAGAAATGGGGAGTATGCCCTATTGCCTCGTAGTGCGAATAGCCGCACATTTGCCTCAAATTATTAAGCTATGAAGAAGAGGGTTTTGGTTTTGCGCAGAAAAAGGATTTTGAGTGGGTTGAAAAGACCAATGGAGATCAGGGAAGTGCGCCTACGGTTACGTCTACAGCAATGGTTGTTAAATCAAATGGAGATATGTACTTGGCTGGATCCAATGGCCTACTCGGCGGCGGCATCACTTACGGGCAACCATGTTTGGCCAAGTATGGATCAGACGGCGGATTAACTTGGGTGAAGTACTTTCCAGATGGAAACAACAGTGGAACAGGAACAAGCTTTATGACTGAAGATTCCAATGGGGATCTCATCGCATTGTATTATGGATCCGAACTAGATTTTGATGGCACACCAACTCCGGTTAGTCCAAAATATGTTGTGGTGAAATTTGACACAGCTGGAACTGTGCAATGGGTAAATTATTTCGGTGGAAATCAGATGAATGTCCGTGACTTAGAAGTGTCTGAAGATGGAAATGTAGCATTGATAATTGACGCACAGTTTGTGACTACCGTGGATACCACAGTAACACCAGGAAATCGCGATGTGATATTGTTGCTGGATGGGTCGGATGGCGCTGTTTCGCTAATAGACATAGCTGGTTATACACCAACAACTGGCGCGCATGGACTGAACAACATGTATCCCTATGATGGTAACACAATGGTGTGCATCACCACGGATGTAACCAACTTTACCCCAATAAAGACGTTCATTTCGGTGTTGAATTTGGATGATAATACCCTTACATCAATAGATACGGTAGAGAATATTTTCACGACGGCAACGCTTTCTGGTCAGCATGGGGCTGTGCTCAATATACTCGATTATGACGTAGCCACGAAAACGGCCTACGTTTCTGGGCGAGCGAGTATGACAGGCGCTAGCGTGGGAACAGACAGCATTTTTGGTGTGAATCCAAACAACCAATCGATGTACATCGCGAAGATGGATTTCAATACAGGAGATATTTTAAACAAAGTAGTCTACTATACCCCAGGTGTGCAAGAGGGGGTTCAAAGAGCGGTTAAAATGGATGATCAAATCACCTTCTTTTTGACGTATAGGGACACGCTACGAAACACGAATTCTGGGGATGTTTTTACGAGCATCGACACCTTACCCAACAACGGACCACACCCGCACACCATCATTCAAAACTTTGACCTTGATTTAAATCTTAACTACTACAATCAGGTTGTCAAACTAGGGGGAACTTCCTATTGCAACGGGGCAGGATATGGAGATAACGGAGCGCTATACATGTTATACTGGGGCGGGAGTGATCGATATTTCGATAATTATTTCCTTGATGCGAATGAGCGTAGCATCATTGCTAAGATGGGCGGAACTCCAGTGGGAGTGAGTGAGATTGGAGAAGACTCGAGCGTGAGACTGTATCCTAACCCAGCCAATAATGAATTGAATATTGTGTCAAACTCAGCCGTGAGTTTGGTTCATATTATCGACATGAAAGGCCAATTGATTAAGCGGGTGGTTCCACAAAATGGGAGCATTGACGTTTCGAATCTTGACGCTGGTGTATACTTAGTTCAGACGATTGGCGAAGATTTCAACTCAATGACCAAAGTGGTCATTCAACACTAGTCCACAGTAGCAATGCACTTCAACTCGATCGCGATCGGAGTTGGAAGCGAATTGATTTCCACCGTAGTTCGGCAAGGCTGCGCATCCTTAAAGTATTCCGCATAAACGCGGTTATACGTTGCGAAGTCACGTTTCATGTTTACTAGGAAAACAGTGACGTCTACCAAGTTGTCCCACTTGCTGCCCGAGGCCTCAAGCACGGCACGCACATTATCGAAAACGGAGCGGCACTGTGCCTCAAAGTCAAACTCAAGGAAGTTGCCATTGTGATCGAGCTTAAGTCCGGGAACACCACTGTCATTGGCGTCTGAGCCAGCTGTTCTTGGGCCAACTCCGGAGAGAAAAAGAAGGTTGCCTACTTTTCTAGCGTGTGGATAGGAGCCAACTGGTTTTGGTGCAGAAGAGGCATTGATGTGATTTGACTCGGACATGGTTTCGCAATTTATTAGATGCACAAATAAAGGGAAAGCAGCTAGAAAACACGTACAACCTCACCACTTAGAATAGCAAAGACAGCATCTCCCTTTTTTGGTTTTTGCCGCATCAATCCAGTGAGCGCACCAAACGCGGGTAAGCAGAAGTATTGTTTGGTCAAGTAAAAACAAGGCATGAGCATCGACTGACGCCCCTTGCCAACCATGCGCACACCAGGATGAATGTGGCCATGCAGGTTGCATTTACCTTCAGGAACATGATCCAAAGGCTCGTGGGTTAGAATCAGATCACCAAGGTCTAATCGAGGGCACGTTTCAAAATCCATCGATCGGTAATCAGACTCTTCCAGAATGTCGTGGTTGCCCAGGATCAACTCGAAGTGCACTTCGGGAAACTGGCTTGTAATCATGGCCAATTCTCCACATTCTTTGTTTGAAGAGCTGTGGAAGAGATCGCCCAGCACCAATACTGATTCCGGCGTTTCCATTCTAAGGATTTGAAGTAGGTTGCTCTGGTCGGCGTCGCGAGCCTCGGGAGGAATAGGCAGCCCTGCTTTTCTGAAATGTGTGGTTTTACCAAGATGTAAATCAGCCAAGATTAGGCTGGATCCAATCATCATGTAACGATCTTTTAAGACCACTTCTACACCAGAAATCTGTGCTTGAAGCCCGGTCATATCACGCTCATTTTTTTGATTCGATCACTGAATTTTTCGGAAGTCAGGGTTTCTCGCGTTCGATCTACAATGATCGGAAATGAAAGCGGGGTGTACTTTTTTGGATTCGTGACCACAATTTCCTGCTGATTTATTCGCGTGAGTGCTTCACGCAATCGTTGCTCTTCAAGTTGAAAATCAGTCACCTCATCAAATGATTGCCGGAACAAAAGATTGGCAGGATCGTAGTCGTTGAACACATCAAAGAACAGTTGTGAGCTTGCTTGAATGTGGCTTTGCTTTTTATTTTTTCCTGGATACCCATTAAAGATGAGTCCAGAAATTTGGGCGATATCTCGAAATTTTCGCCTTCCCATTTCCACTGAGTTGATGCTTGCATATATATCATCCAGAAGATGATCGGTAGAGAATATGTTGGTGTCGATCGCATCCTGAATGGGGATTGGCTGATCGCTTAGAAGCTCAAATCCGTAATCGTTCATGGCGATGCTAAACGTGATTGGTTGGAGGAGCGATATTCGATATGCAATCAGCGCACCCATGCCTTCATGCACAAATCGCCCTTCGAAGGGAAAGAAGGTTGCGTGATAGCCATCGTTCGATTCAAATTGCTCGATCAAGAATTGGCCGTCTGTTGGCAGAATCGATTCCAATTTTTGTCGGTCTATCAGAGGTTTCATAAAGTGAATCTCCGGATCGTCGGAAACTCCCGAAACGGCTTCATTTAATTTCTTGCGAAGCATTTGCGACATCTGCGAGCTCAGCGGCATGCGACCACCATTCCAACTCGGCACGGGCCCACGTTCTTTGTTTGACTTACGAACCTCAGCCGTGATTCCTTTATTGCGCACCAATTCTAAGCTGCGACCCGCGAGCCAAAAATTGTCACCGGGGTGCATGCGTGTCATAAATGATTCTGCAACATGAGCGATGAACCCGCCACGAACGAACTTAACCTTCATCATAGTATCGCTGACAATAGTTCCAATGCTAAGCCGATGCCGCATTGCTACTTTTTTGCTGGTAACGATATACAGTCCATCCTGAATAACAACCTTGTGAAACTCATCATACCCGCCTAAGGAATCACCACCCGTAACGATAAAGTCGAGGCACCATTCCCACTCTGTTCTGCTCAATGACTGGTAGCAAAAGCAGGTGCGTACTTCATCGAACAATTCAGCTTCATTGAATCCGTTGGAAACTGCCAAGGAAACCATGTATTGGAGAAGCACATCGAAGGACCGCAAGTAGGGCACGCGGCTTTCAACCATTTCTTTTTCTGTTGCCTCGCGAAGAGCGGCAGCTTCAATTAACTCCAGAGAATGTGTGGGGAGAAAGTAAATTTTGCTCGTAGCCCCAGGTTGATGCCCGCTCCGTCCAGCACGTTGCATAAACCTTGAAACGCCTTTTGGGCTGCCCACTTGAATGATGGTTTCGACGGGTCTAAAATCTACACCAAGGTCTAGACTTGAGGTACAGATCACACATTTCAGCTTCCCTTCATGCAGCGCATCCTCCACCCAATGCCGAGTTTCTCGACTCATTGAACCATGATGCAATGCCACCACACCCGCAAAATCTGGTGCGTGCTCCAGAAGGCGTTGATACCAAATTTCGGCTTGACCACGTGTGTTCAGAAAGATCAAGGTGCTCTCGCTACGAAGCAAGATGGGAATTACTTTGTCGAAAAGGTTTAGGCCAAGGTGGCCTGCCCAGGGCAGCTCTTCTAAATCGTCGGGAAAGACAGATTCAACCACGTATTTCTTTTTGATTTTGCTACGAATGAGTGTATGAGGCCGCTCCTCAAACCAGTTTCCCAGCAACACTTCAAGCGATTCTTGCATATTTCCGATCGTGGCTGAAATCCCCCAGATTTTCAGTGATGGATTCAGCGCCTTAAACTTGGATACGGCCAACTCAAGCTGCACTCCTCTCTTACTGCCAATCAAGTCATGCCATTCATCCACCACCACCGTTTGAAGTTTCTGAAAATATTTGTCGTAGTGTTTTTGACACAGCATCACATGCAACGATTCGGGCGTGGTGATGAGAATGTTTGGAGGCGATCGCTTTATTCGGGCTTTGTCTCTAGCACTCGTGTCACCAGTGCGAATTTCAATGCTCACATTAACATCGAGACCTTCAATGGCGCGCTGACCAGATTGAAGAATTTCTTTAGCGAGGGCACGAATTGGGGTGACCCAGATGGCGTGGAGTCCGGTTGATTTTTTTGCGGACTCCAATATTATTGGAACCAGGAGCGAATACGTTTTTCCGCTGCCCGTTGGGGCGTTAACCATACCGTTGAGTCCAGCATCATGGCTCTTCCATGTTTCTGACTGAAAGGGGAAAACCTTCCAGCCTTTTTCTTGAAACCAATTTATTGCCGTGCTATTGTCCACCGGCTAAAAGTAGTGTCTCGTTTATCATGATTCATGCGTCGCGACTAATAACGCTCCATTGTTAGCACTGTTTTTATTCATGCCGTGATTAACCAAATGATTCGGTCTAGTTTTGCTTAAAATTTAGCCAAGTTATGTCCGAGCAAAAATCATCACAAAGCAGCAACAAGCTTATGCTTGTATTGCTGATTCTTCTTCTAGTTTCAAATGCGGTAACCGCTTATTTCTTGGTAACGAAGCATCAAGAGAATGTTGAAATCGTGACTCAGAATACGGATTTGACCGTTGAAAAAGACAACCTAAAACTGGAGCTGGAAAACATGCTGGCCCAGTACGATTCGGTTTCCGCCGTGAGCGATGAGCAGGCTGCCGAGATTGCTGATCAGCGGGCACGCATTGTGGAAATGTTGGCAGAGGCGGAGAAGCATAAAAACGATGCTTGGGTCATTCACAAACTGAAGAAAGAAACAGGCACGCTGCGCGATATCATGAAAAGCTATATCGTGACCATTGACTCGTTGAATACCGTAAACCAAGGGTTGGTCGTTGCAAAAAAACAAGTCGAATCGCAGCTTTCCGAGCAGAAGGACGAGAACGCGGAACTAAATAATACCAATGATGCACTTTCTGAAAAGGTTAAGTTGGGTTCTAAGCTCCGCGTGTTAGACTTAGTTTCTGGAGGTCAACGTATGAAGAGCGGTACCGTCAGCAGAGAAACAACACGCGCGAAACGGGTGGACAAGGTAAAAACGTGTTTTACGATTGATCAAAATGAGGTTTCGAAGCCTGGCAAAAAGACGGTCTACTTACGCATTATTGACCCGAATGGTGAGGTATTAGCTCTGGATCAATCAGAGAGCTACATGTTTACCTACGATGGAAAAGAAGGGCTTTATTCTCGCAAAGAAGAGGTGATGTATGAGAACGATGAACTTGATTTGTGTTTGTACTGGGATGTGACAGAGGAGCTAATTGAAGGCAAGTACATCGTGGAAGTATATGCCGAGGACTACCACATGGGCACCACCGAGTTTTTATTAAAATAGTTAGAAGAACGCCCGTGCCTGCACACCGCCGGTGTGGATAATAGATAAGCCAGGAGATTGACGCCCGTTGTAATTAATGCTCAATTGAAGGTTGTTCGCTAGGGTGCGTTGATAAGAAACACCCCAAGTTCCATTTAGCCCTGGTTGCAAACCGTCAAGCATTTCATAACCAACGGGACTTTCAGGCAATCCGCTATAATTGATCTGAATCAAATTTCCAGTCAAGAATAAGCTGCCTTTTTCAGGGGTGCTTAAGGTAAATTCCAGCCCAGTTTTGCGGACAATTGATCGTTCACCCCCAAGGCCAAAGGCGTTTTTTTGCGTCCTATTCTGCTGCTCCTTATAGTTAAACAAAGCACTAATACGCCATAATGTACCTGGCTGTAATGTGAGTTTCGGCTCAATTTGCTGATAGAAAATATTGTAGTTCCGATTACTCAAGCTCGCCGCATTCGACTTACTGATTTTCGCCCCTTGTTCGGCTCGAGACTCTAGGCCAAGATTCTTAGTGAAATTCCATCGAAACCCCAGCCCGGTTTTTTCTGTTGTACGAGATTCGAATCCAGCAGCTAAGAAATTTCTTCCGCCGAGCCGCTGATAGTTAAAGTCCGCACCGAATACCGGATGGCTTTGATTGAAATAAAAGATGTTTCGCAGGTTCGAGTTCATGGATTGCAACAGCGTATCAGCGATGTCGAATAAAAACGGGTTGAATTGATCGGCAAGCGGCATTTGAAGGTTTTTGCGATCCGCACTGTATGAAAACTGATCCGAGAAACGACTGACAAGTTTCAGTGCCCCTTTTTTCGATCTCCAAATGGCAGCGGGTCTAACAAACAGGGTTTGACTAAACTGGTTTGTAAATGCCTTTACGTAGTCGTCGGTTGGAACAAAAACGCGGAGATAGTTGGCAGAAGCGAGTTGGTCGGCCTGAATGGCTTGTTCAAATTCATCCAGCTCTTTCAAGCCATTGTTGTTGTAATCTACATGAATGTGCGTGCCTTGGCCGGGAGAAGTTTCAAGGTAGATGAAGTCGCGCTTATTCTCAAGGCCGGACCCAATTTCATAAAAGGTTCCGGAGCTAATCGAACCCTTGAATAATCTGAAAGTGTACTCGAATCGAGATATTAGCGTGTTCTCCTTTTTCTGAGTTGTCAATTCGTCATTTTTTATTTCAAGCGTTCGGTAATTGACACGTGTTGCAAAACGCTGATTGCGATATTTGTTAAGCTCGATTTGATATCCATATATACGAGCAAATGTTGCTGGCGCCAGTGTGCTTGAATCCTTTAGCCAGTCGGTGCGCTCCGCATAATTTAGTTCGTGCCGATTCTCTGCTGAATCTGCATTTGAAACGGACGCTTGCCATTCCCAAAATTGATAGCTAAGATTATTGAGCGTATCGGCGGTTGGATGATATCGTTTGTTTTGCTCAAAATCATCCTTAAAACCCAGTTTTATCTTCCAGAACGGGAGGGAAATGGAGCTGTTGTGCTGATAGAAATCTGCGCGAATTTTGTCTCCCGTTTGATTGATCAGACTCCCTCCATAGTTTGCTTTTATCCGGCGTTGATTCACGGAAAAATCAAGTGCATTTTGAACACCACTAAATGCACTACCCGCAACAAAGGATTTGATGCCGTAAATGGTTTTAAACTTGTCCTGCTTTGAAACACCAACGCGCGCTCCCCAGATGCTCTGGTTCTCATTTAGGCTAAGGCCTCGTATATTCCAGTCTCTGTCAAATTCGACGTTTCTAAAGCGCTCTATTTGGTTGAACCGGTCCTGGACATGTTCATAGTCAACTTCTGCAATTGCTTTCCAATCATCCACGATGCGTTGAGCGCCGCTCACGGTTACTTTGGCCGCCATGCCAAGATTGTCGGATTTATCCGCGGTGCTGAAAGTGTTTATGTCGTTTTGACTGCCTGCCCACTCAACCTTCGCCTGTATGCTCTCATTGATTTTGTACGCTGCCGATGCTTGGACCATCTGCCGTTGCTTTGGCGTTACAAGCAACACAACAGGCTCATAGTCTCCCTGAGGAAGGCCGCCAATTGGCGCTACCCATTGATACACCGTTCCAAAAGCCAACCGTTCTTTCGCTACATAGTTTCCATTTCCGGAACCGACATTGGAAAATGTGGCTTGTTGGATAGCAACTTCTGGGTTACTGGAAAATATTAGAATACCTTCTTCAACGAACGAATCGTTTCTAATGGGGTCAAAATAAGTACTGTCTCGAATTTGATAGAGAATTTGATTTTCGGTAAAGCCAACGGTGTCAATGCTAGAGGCAACGGCTTCATTTAAGCTGTCGCCAATTGTTCTAAGAACATTCTTTTGAGCGTCTGAAAGGTCCTGCTGGAGCGGTTGATTCTTCGAATCTTGTTCTGAGTAGATGCCGATGTTCAAGGCAAGTTTATCCGAGGTGTATTGCGAACCGGCATACAGAAGTGAACGCGCATAATTTCGATCCGAGTATTGATACTCTGCCACAATTCTTCGATCCTTGGTTATCGGGACTTTGGCGGTAAATGTGAGCTCTGCCGTGTTGTAGTTTATGATGTAGTCGTTTTCCTGACCCCGCAGTAACAGTTTGCCATCCAAATAGATGCGCTCGGTTCCGGATAAAACGACAACAAATCGCTCTCCTTCGGAGCCGGTAAGCCTATATGGGCCTTGATTGCCTTCGACTCCTTGAATGGTCTGGCGGGCAAACTTTCCCCTTGAAACAGCACCACTCACGTCGGAACGAATTTGTTTGGCACTATCACCTTTCACCGGAAAAATCAGGGATTCGTATCGCCCACCTTGCAATCGTTTATTAAATCGAAGGAAGTAACCGGTGTTGTGTTTTGATTGGAAATCACCTGCCGTAATTTTGTTTTTCGGGTCAAATATTTGAAGATAAACTTGATCAAAATCTTGAAGCTGTTGTGTGTTGCCCTCTGGCTGTATTGGGATGTTGTCATCTGCGATAGCGGCAAGGAGGCTGAATCGTTCGTTGAGCCTACCGCTAAGCTGCAGGTTAAGCGAAGAATTTACAGATAGACTTTGAGCATTTCCTACAGTTATTCCCCGCGAAACGCTGCCGCGTTTTTCCAAATCTCCCAACGCCAACATTCCGTCGTCGGGCCCATTTCCGTCTGATCGAAACGGGTTGTAAATGCGATCGTTGTCCGTGATTAAGTCACGGTCCTTGTTTTTATATTCTTGAGAAAAATTGAACGGAAACGATCGAAACTCCACATCAACATTATGTGGCAAGGGAAGATTTGTGTCGAGGAGATAGAGCACACCCGAACCAAAATCGACTTTGTATTGATTTTCTTTCAGCCCTGATAATTCAAAGGATTCAGGCACAATGCTGTTTGTGTCTAGCTGCGTTGCACGACTCTGAATTTCAACGCTTCGAATCTCTTGACTATAGGCCAACTCGGAGTTCAGGCCGAAAATGGTAAAAACCAAAAGGCAAAGCCATAATCTGGATGAGATGCTCGTTTTCACTTGGGATACAAACGAATAAATTGTGATTCTCGTTTTCGGTTTTCAAAGGAGTGATCGAAACAAAGGTCATAAAACTACTCCTCTACCAGAATTTCGAATGGAAATAGACCCCTTAAACCTCTTGTAGAAACCAATATTGCACTGTTAGTAAGTCCTGCATTCGTTCCAAACTACGGCAAATAGGTGCGGTAGCTTTGTTTCAAGTAAACTGAAAGGTATGAGAAAAGTTTTGGCGTTATCGGTAGTGGTTCTATTCATGGCAGGGTGCGTCCCACCTAAGCGGTTCAACGATCTTAAAACCACGCAAGACAGGTGTGAAACAGAACGTCAGGAGCTTCTGAATAAGAATCGAACATTGGTTGCAGAAAACGATGAGTTGAAGGCTGATCTAGAATCGATTTCAAAGAAGTATGCGCAATTAAAAAGCGACACCATTGACTTGGGAGCCGATATGAGGTTAACCCGATTGAAGCAAAAAGAACTCGATAAGAGGAATCGAGAGCTGCTAGATCGACTGCAGGACGCAAAATCAAAAGGGTCTGAAGAAAACAGAAAATTGGTAGATATACTGCGTGATACCCAAGAGGATTTACTCAAACGAGAAGATCGACTACGTGAGTTGGAAAAGCAGATGAACGCAAAAGAGAAACGATTGGCTGATCTGGAGGAAGCGCTAAAGGCCAGGGAAGCGCGGGTGCAAGAACTCGAGAATATAATTGCGGAAAAAGACGCCGCGGTTCGAGCATTGAAAGACAGGATAACAAATGCACTCCTCGGATTTAAAGACAAAGGATTAACCGTGGAGCAGAAAAACGGAAAGATTTACGTGAGCCTTGAGGCGAAGCTGTTATTCCCAAGTGGAAGCACTACTGTAAACACAGAAGGGAAAAAAGCGCTGATAGACTTGTCAACCGTTATTAAAGATGAAAAGGACATTACAATCTTAGTTGAAGGGCATACGGATACGGATCCATTTAATGGAGGCGGTGCCATCAAGGATAATTGGGATTTGAGTGTGATGCGCGCAACGTCTGTCGTGAAGATTATGACATCTGAAGGAAAGATGAATCAGAATATGTTAACCGCAGCGGGCCGGGGAGAACACGTACCCGTTGCCCCGAATAATACGGCGGAAGGAAAGGCGAAAAATCGCAGGATTGAAATTATTCTCACGCCTAATCTCGACAAGCTTTTTGAGATAATAAACGAGTAATTATTTACTCAAGGCCTTATGGGTAAAGTTATTTTTGCCGCCCAAAGCCAACGCTATGAAGAATTTTGTTGAGGAGTTGAAATGGAGAAACATGTTGCACGACATGACTCCAGGAACCGAAGAATTGTTTTCTCAAGGCCCTGTTTCTGGGTATATCGGATTTGATCCAACCGCCGACTCATTGGGGATTGGAAACATGGTTCAGGTGATGACCTTGACCCACTTTCAACGAACAGGAAACAAGCCCATCGCTTTAGTAGGAGGAGCCACAGGAATGGTGGGAGACCCAAGCGGAAAATCTGCAGAACGGAATCTGCTAGGTGTTGATCAGCTCAATCACAACCTAGAATGTCAGAAAAAGCAACTCGAAAAATTCTTGGATTTTGAAGGCGCAAATGCTGCACAGATTGTAAACAATTACGATTGGTTTAAGGAAATGGGCTTTCTTGAGTTTATCCGGGATGTAGGCAAGCACCTAAGCGTGAACTATATGATGGCCAAAGATTCTGTGAAAAACAGACTAGAAACCGGGATGTCATTTACTGAGTTTAGTTACCAGCTTATTCAGGGCTACGATTTCTATTACCTCTGGAAGCACATGGGTTGTAACATTCAAATGGGAGGAAGCGATCAGTGGGGAAACATAACAACAGGCACTGAACTTATTCGACGCATGGAGTCGGGCAACGTGAGTGCATTGACTACACCATTGATCAAAAAGGCAGATGGGACGAAGTTTGGCAAAACCGAAGGGGGAAATATCTGGTTAGATCCGATGCGAACCTCACCCTATAAGTTTTATCAGTTTCTTTTGAATACTGCCGATGCTGACATCGGAAACTATATGCGCGTATTCTCCACCTTGGGGAGAGAGGAAATTGAATCCATTGAGGCTGAGCATAACGAAGCGCCGCACATGCGACTTGCACAAAAAAGGATGGCTGCAGAACTTACTGCTCGGGTACATTCTTCCCAGGATTTGAAGAAAGCTGAGGATGCTTCGGAGGTGTTATTTGGCCGGGCCACAAAAGAGGCACTCATGGCCCTAGATGAAGCAACAATTTTGGATGTTTTTGAAGGGGTGCCACAGGCGAAAGTCTCTAAAAGTGCGGTAGAAGCGGGATGTGATATTGTCAACCTGTTGACTGAACAAACAGGATTTTTGGCCTCAAATGGGGAGGCAAGAAGAGCGTTAAAAGAGAATAGCATATCAATCAACAAGTCCAAGGTGGCGCCAGACTATAGCGCTACAAGCAACGACTTAATCGATGGGAAATACATCCTGCTTCAGAGAGGAAAAAAGAATTATTTTTTAGCTATTGTAGAGTAGCTATTCGGGCAGGTCGGTGCTAATTCCAAATCCAATATCTCGTGCCACTTCATACCAGTGATCTTCTAAGACGAGGAGCACATCTACCGCTTTAGTGATTGGCCCTGGCCCGTTTGCAGCCTCAAAACCAACTTGAATGTCAAAAGGCGAAGGAATTTTAACCATGGTTTCTGTGAGTAGATCGAACGTCTCGGTAACGTGCTTTGCCCTATCTGGGTTAAGCGTTGTAAGCAGATCTTCGAGAGAGGCGCCTTTAACCGGTAGTGTAGTTTCTGACTCATACTCGCCATAGTAAACCAATTCCATGCTGCGTTTCATGGAAATAATATCCGTAACCGTATTATCGCTAAAGTTTGAAATCTCCAATGCCGGATCAGATTTTTCAAGCGGATTTTGCAATGCGCGATCTGCTAGCTCGCCTCTGGTCAAGGTCCCAAGGCCCGTGAGGATCAGCTTTAAGGCGTCGTCAGGCTCAAGAGATAGGAATGTTTGTCTGTAATTGTTTACACCAAGCGAGTCCCATTGGATTGAAAGAGTTGAAAGGTGCGATACCAAGAGGTTGGCACTGGAGGTTAAGTAATCTTGACGTCTATCCGCGTTCAGAATGGTAGAATCATTTAGCAAGTAATCATCAAATGTGCGCACGCCGGTGGTGAGTGCTGAGGCATCTCCTGTATCCGACCCCCAAAGAAGAAATTCAATAACATGAAAACCGGTCGTTACCTCGTCTTTACCAAGCGCCTCATTTTTTGCCTCGAGGCCTGACGCGGTGATTTCATTAAGAATAGTAGGGTTGTTGATAATGCCGTTTTCTGATTGACCAACGTAATCAATGAGTCGCTCATTAATTGGCCAAGCTCCGATGAGTCGATCAAGGTTTTTACTGTTATCGATCGGCCCTTCAGAGAAGCGTAACGCATCGCATTTTAGATACTTATTATATGCCAGCTTCCATGCCAATCGACATTTGCTAAACCCATCATCCGAAGGAGATTCCGTAAACGATTCGACTGCCGTAGCTAAGCTGATCGCCTCAGCATGAGCGTCGCTATATAAGGCATGAGCCAGATTAGCATGATTGCGAAGGATGGATTTTTTTAAATCTTCATTCTTGTCGCCATAGTAGCAGCTTTCATCATCACGCTGTGCATCGGGATTAAAGTTAATGGCTTCTGGGTCGGTGCACCCTTTTTCAACACAGGAAGAAATGTTCATCGTTAGAAGCAATAGCATGACGCATCGTAGCGAAAATGAAAGAGGGCTAATCATTTAGCAAAGAACGTAAAGGAAATTCTAGAAACAAAAAAAGCCGACCCTTAGAGTCGGCTTTTAAATGATATAATGCGTTGCTTACTTAGCAGTCAACGTCCAAGACCCTGAAGAAGAGCTTTGGTAGTTGTTGTCGTTTTCTTTCTCGTCAACGTAGTTTGTTTCATCAGACCATTCAACTGTCATAGTCTCCTTGTCAAGCTCAGTCACAGTCCATATAAGGCTGCTAGAAGAAGAACCTGTAATAGACTCAGCACCTTCATCAGAAGACTCTGGACGATTGTAATCAGTTTCTCCAGTATTGAAGTTGTATTCTGCTTCGTAGATATCAACACGATCAAGCTCATCGCCTGAAGTTTCGTCGAAGTATGAATACTCCTCGTTGAAATCTTCATCCATGCTCATCATGTGAAATACGATCTGAGAGTTCTTCTCAATGTCGTCACCAGCATCACCAGTTACAGTGAATAAACCAGCTTCAGTGATGGTAGAAGTTCTTGCAGAAACACGCTCAAAAGTACCTTCGTAATCATATGTATCTGAACTATCGTTGTATACATAGTACGTAGCGTACATGTCAATTTCGTTTGTAGTCTGAACTCGAGTCGTTGTGTAGTCTCCAGTTTTCTTATCAAACGTGTAAGAAATTGTCATGTTCGTAGTAGAACCATCTGTGTCTGTATCGTTACCATCTTTAATTGTGGTTGTAGATGATACAGTTGAACCATTGAAGGTTGAAGAAGTTGTCTCAGAATAGTCTTCAGTCGACCAAGACTCATTCATAGCTCCTGAAGTAACGTCCCAATTTCCGTCAACTTTTCCAGAAGTAACTGTTTTGTTGCAACTTGTCAAGAAAGCTCCTGAAACAGCTACAAGGCCAATCGCAATAAGCGTTTTGTTAATTGATTTCATGGTTTTATTATTTATGAGCCGCGAAGGTAAACAAAACGGACATTGCACAGACATACGGTAATCATCGGAGACGAATACGTTGATCAATGTATATTTCCAATTAATTGGTAAAGGCCAGTTTATCTACTTCACTTTATTACCCTTCGCCACGTGTGTTTTACGATTTTCCTTAAATCGACGGTTTAAATTAAAACGCAGCGAACACTCATCTGCACCGGCATGTGTGAAGTAAACCTTGTCACCATACTGAACCTTGCCCCGACCGTTTTTCCATTCGATCGCCTGTAAGTGAAATACGTCATCCTTGGCGCGCCTGCCAAAGACGAGCTGTTTTGTGTTGTCTGGTTCAAATGAAACCGCATACTTGTTTTCCCCCAGATCCTTGATTATTCTTCCTTTTGTGTTGGCCTTGATAATCACTTGGTCCACCTGTTTGTCAAAATTCACATTTAAGTTGCCCTTGGAAGTGGACTTGTCACTCTTGACTTCCTCATAGTTTGTGAGCACGATGTCATGGCTATTGTAAAACTGAATTCCGTTTATGTCTTCAAATGAAAGTTGGTATTCATTAATTGTGGATTGTTTTAAAACATAGTTATTGGAGCAGCCTGAAACCATGATGACAACAGCGAGCAATGGAATGATGTATTTCATAATGTTTGTTTTGATGTCTTATTCAAGTATTGTACCGTACTAGGTGTAAAGTAAATTACAGCCACGAATGTCGCTGTTATCAAGTCGGCCTTCAACCTTGAATGATCCTGAGCTGTTAATTATTCCAATATCACGGGTTTGAATGAAGGAGCAGCTATGAACATTCGCCAAATCAACAAACGCAAGAAGACCACGTTGATTGGGGTCGAGAATTTTGAAAGGATCCGAAATGCTGGTGGTATATACACGCATCCAAGGGGGCGCCGAGAACCATTCGCCTTCTACAGCATATGCCTGCGATAAAAGTTCGGTCATGCCATATTCGGAGTGAATAGCGGATGATGGAAACCCGCGTTGCAAAGCCCGATGTAGTTCCCCGCGAGTAAGCTCTTTTTTGCGGCCTTTCATTCCACCTGTTTCCATCACAGACAGGCCACGCCAGTCGAAGGAGTGTTGTGCTGCTAGATCAAGTAAGGCATAGCTAACGCCAATTAATAGCGTTGGCAGGTTGCGCTCTTTTTGCGAGGCGAGCAGCTTAAATATGTTCTGAGGATCGGATACAAACTGTGAGTTTGAGCGGGCTTCATTTATAAAATGATTCACCATAAACACTAACGACGAATCTCCATTCTCCAGGTATGAAGGCAATAGTGCGAGCACAGTCCAATCTGTTAATGATCCAAATAAATGCTCAAAAGCTTTTTGACTTAGAGTCTTATATAGTTCAATATCTGCCACATTGTGCGATGATCGATGCGACCCCGAGGTGCCACTACTCTTAAAGATTGCACCTCCATCTTCGGCAGTTCCTATGTTATGATGTTTAAAGGCTTCAATAGGTAGAAACGGAAAAGGTTCTGGCTTGACATCTTTGACTTGATCAATGAATTCGGAAAAGATCGAAGAGGAATTACGCTGCAGCTCAAAAATTTCCATAGCCATAGCATCAAACTCAACGTCTGTGTTTACAGCAGCAATTCTGTCGGCAATCCGTAATTTCGAACGATTCAAATGAAAAAAAGTATTTGTCAGCTTACAAAGTTAATGGCGCTGGTCGCAATCGGGCTAAATTTTGGCTGCGTGCCTGAGCGCTGTCCAGAAGAGCCACCTTCACTCACTTTTCATCAGTATGACTATAAGGCTGCCGACCCAGCCGACCCGTTTGCCTCAGATAGCTTAACCATTATTACCCAGTTTGTAGACTGTCAAGGAGATGTAGGAGCTGAAGGTGATGAAAAGAACCTGAAAACGTTTCTGTTCGAAAAAATCAATGGAGAGTGGGTTAAGTTCATTCCAGCCGACTCGGCAGACACCGTGCTTCTATTTGTTCAAATCCCAAAGAGTTCCAAGGTGCAAGAAGACCAAAAGGCAGAAGGGTTCATATTCCAGCCAATGGGCAGCATTAAGCAATCGAGTGACACCATCCGTTTCGAAACGAGATTGACCGATGAAGCGGGCAACCGCAGCGAATTGGTGACTACTCCAGAATTCGTTTTCCCAAATTAAATTTTGCCAGCAACGGCCTCGTTCACGTTAATGACATGATCGCCAATTTTCTCAAGTGAAGAAAATAAGTCATTGTAGATCATCCCATTTTGAAAACCATATTCGGCTTTCTCAATGTTTTGAAAGTGGGCCTTCTTTATCCGATCCCTTTTCTCATTGATGTCTCGTTCTCGATTGTATGCTTTGTCCAGCTCAATCTTATCGTATTCATTATTAAGGTTTTCAGTGGTGGCTGCTAACGCACCTTCAACCAAAGCGAATAGTTCGAATAACTGCTCACGTTGTTCGGCAGAAAACCAAATTTTCTTCTCCTCTTTTCGATCAATGCTAACTGACATTTGATAGCAGATGTCGCCAACGCGTTCAAGATCATTGATAATGCTCAACATAATTCGCACAATCGTTGATGACTCATCCGACAGTTGTTTGGTTGATACCTTGGTCAAGTACTCTGTGATTTCGGCTTCAATCCGGTCTGTGATGTCCTCGTATTTTTTGATGCGCTTGAAGAGCTTCTTCTTCTTTTTGTTGTCCTTTTCAAGCAATAGGTCGTGAACCATGCGCACATGGCGCTCGGCAATTTCGGAGAACTTAACTACTTCTTTCTTCGCTTCTAAAATCGATAGCTCAGATGTGCCCATCAGTCCGGCGCCGATGTATTCAAGGTGGGTTTCTTCATCGTCATCGCCCTTAGATGGAACGGATTTAATTGCAACACGGACCAATACTGGGACAAACCAAATGAGCAGAAGCACATTGGTTAAATTGAAGAAAGTGTGGAAGTACGATAACGCAAAGGGAATCGACTCACTATTCTCGAATGGACTCGCGTTGCCCATAACGGCTGTGGAGAACCAAGCGATGCCATCTAGGGCAAAGGGCAGCAGTAAAACCATCCAGGTAACGCCTATGATGTTGAACATGGAATGTATGCGTGCGGATCTTTTCGCATGCACATTACCGACGAGAGACGCGAGCTCTGCCGTGATTGTTGTTCCTATGTTTTCACCCAAAACCATGGCTGCGGCCACGGGGAATGGAATCCATCCGTTATGGCACATAACTAAGGTTAGCGCCATGGCTGCACTGGAAGACTGGACTACAATAGTGATGACCGTACCCACTAACACAAACAACAGCGAAGTGAGAATTCCACCATCTGCGAATGAGGTCAGGAAGCTGAGGATTTCTGGATTTTGTTTGAGATCAGGAACTGCATGCTTAAGCGCATCAAGGCCCATAAACAGCAAGGCAAATCCGATGAGGAACTCACCCCAAGATTTGGCTTTTTGTTTTCCTAATAAAAGCATTGGTAAACCAACGGCGATAATCGGAAGTGCCACCGCAACAATCTTAAACTTGAATCCGAAGTAGGAAACAATCCATGCGGTAATTGTGGTTCCAATATTGGCACCCATCATCACTCCTGCCGATTCAACAAGTGATAATAGACCGGCGTTTACAAAACTTACCGTCATCACGGTTGTTGCTGAAGAAGACTGCACCAAACTGGTTATAAAGAACCCGGTTAACACTCCAAAGAATCTGTTCTTTGTCATGGCGCCAAGAATTTGGCGGAGGCGCGTACCTGCTGCTTTCTGTATTCCTTCGCTCATGACCTTCATTCCGTAGATGAAAAATCCGAGAGATCCAAGAAGTACTAGCGCGTCAAAAAGTGTATAGTCCATAAGTTAATAGGTAGGTGGTAGATTAGAAAGAGACTTCTGTTTGTAAACGGAAAATTAATTTATCCTGAGCAAAAGTGGTTGTTAGTGCCCGATCGTATGTTAAGTCAGTCTGAAGTTTTAGGTTGTGGCCTTTGACATATTTTGAGAGCCCAAGAGTGAATTGCTCACCGTGGCTAATATTCGACGCCATCCCAGAAAGCGGCATAACGCGTGTGTAACGCCCTGCTACTTCATAGTTCGATTTAAAGAGGTAACCAGCTTGAATGTTGTAGCCAAATCCTTGGTTGAACGATCGGCCAAAAGCGTCAACATAATCTCCTAAGCTGCTTTCGCGATAAGCAACCTCTACCAAGGATGAAAATCCCTTGAATTTGAAAATCATGTCGGCCATGTAAGAAGTCAAATCGGAGTTCACATAGTTTCCAGATGTGTCGATCAGAATTTTTCCAAGCTGACCCCCTTGCTTAATAGCCCCTTGGTTTAAGTCGGCAGTGAATCCAAAGGCAAGTTTTGGCGTGGTTTCGCGCTTCAAGTCAGAAGAAAAATAGTCGCCTTTTGATTCAAATGCACCCAGTGGCAAAAATTCAACGCGACCTGTATAGTCAAAACCGCCATTGTTGTTCACGATCATGTTTCGTCCTTCACCAAGTGAAATCGATTCTTTAAAAAGCAAGACGCTTTCTCCAATTTTAAATTTGTGATGTAATTGAAAACCGAAATCGCGGTCGATATTGAATTTGCTGTTCACATTACTACGATCAACGAATTGAAGTTTTTGTGAAGAAATTACCCGTTCCCTGTTTCCTGGCAGTTTGGTTTGACCAAACCAGATTGTTGTATTCTTCACAACTTGATATTTAACAACGGCATCGAGAATTATCTTGGCATTGCCTCCTACTAAACCAGCGTCGTCTGAAAACTTCGTGTCCCGGTTGCTTAAACCGAGCTCAATCTTATACTTAAGCTTTGGCGAAAATGCAAAGCCATCAAACTTGAGACGCGCACGTCGTGTCATTCCGTAAATTTTTGGATCCTGACCCGTTGGTGTAATTCCTTGGTCGAGGATGAACAGATTTTGAATCCGGGCGCTCATGTGAATCGATCCAGAACTGTCCTTAGGTGTAAACGTCATTCCCTTTCCCCATGTAGGATAAGAAATGGTTTGTGAAACACCTGTAAAACAAGCGGTTAGTGCCAAAAAGGTTAGGGCAAGTAGTTGTGGTTTCATGCCGCAAAAGTTTCCATTCCTTCAAACGTGGTTGCATTAAATTAATACTGATAGCATAGATTTAATAATAAGTTCACAAAAGGGAAACATGTGTTTCGGCCAAGATCCGAGGATGTCACTGGGCTAGCTGCTCATTTCGAGGGCTTATAAATTTGGTCTGATCAACCGCCCAATGTTAAGGGAAGGTTAAGCGCAAAAAAAAAGGGCGACTTTGATTTAAGTCGCCCTTACAATATTTGAGGAATGGAGTGCTTATAGAGACTGGGTCCAGCCGTTGATCCAGTCAGTCCCTGCGCCAGTTGCCGATCCATCAATGGCTTGATCGATGGCAGAGGCGGCATTCGTGGAATCCGAGGCATTCGCCGCTCCTTTTATAGCATAGATGCTTCCAGTTGACCCAGTCACACTAATACCGGACAAGGTTAGGTCGCCTGAACCCGCGTTTTTCACGGTTACCTCATGTTCTACCTCAACACCATCCTGAAAATTCGATATAAGGACATTTGAAATATCGCCCTTTGTCCCTTCTCGTAGCTTCATGCCGTCTGATTCCGAACCTACATATCCAGTTAGGGTAATGTTTTGTAGCGTTGGGTTCGAGAATGGGGAGGCGCTGTTGTTGTCACCGTTGTTGTCAGCTTCTATGCCTCTATCACCTAATCCATCAGCTTGTTCGGCAATCCAATAGGATCCAGATCCAACCCAACCATACGTCCAATCAAAGCAATCATCTCCGCTTCCCGTAGACACTAGATAATCAGCTGAAACAGATCCTCCAAAAAATTCAAATCCATCGTCGTTGCCCATAAAGGCCTGTAGGTATTCAACCGTTGTAGCAGATCCAACTCCGTTAAATGTGAATCCGTTGTGCTCCTTTTCATCGTTAATTGCGTTGCCGGTGTATTCGACACGCACGTATCGTAATGTTCCCGAATTATCCGTGGATAATGAGCCTCCGTAGGTGACATCTCCTACCTCCGCCGTGGCGACGGATCCGCTATTTATGGGTGCCTTTCCGCAGAGAATGATGCCACCCCAATCCCCAGCAGACGGGCTGCTAGATCCAGAGGTAAACACAATTGGGCTTGTTGCCGTTCCTTGTGCATCAATCATTCCGCCCTGTTCAATTAATAAATAGGCGACCGATTCATTCGGGTCAGACTTAATAACGGTGCCAGCCGGAATGGTCAGCGTGGCCCCGCCTAAAACATGAACACCTCCAGCCAAGGTGTATTCAAGAGATGCGTCAAGCGTTAAGTCGGAAGAAATATCTCCAGAAAGCGTCGTGCCTACGGATTCATATTCGCAACTTCCGTCGTCTTCCTTTGCCTTATCATCATAGTTAGTGGCTTCGGGATCCATGCATCCTTCTCGCTTGCATGAGGTTGCTGTTAATACCAAGGCAATGGCCAATATTAAGAGTTCTGGTCGTAGTGTAAATTTTGTTTTCATTTTGTTTTTTTCTTGTTTACAGGGACAAAGCAACGACCGCGGCATTACTTTAATAAAGGGTTTGGGCTAAGAATTACTTAAGGCTATGTTACCTCAAGGTTAGAAGATGAATAGGACTATCCTTCTGACTTGAAAAACCGGTAATTAACCGATAGCGCGGCCGTCCGACCTAGTTTGTATTCATTGAAAACAAACGTTTGGCCAGCGTTCGTTTGCTCCTGTACGATGCTCGGATTCAAGAGATTTCGAAGACTTACATTTATATCTACTCGGTCGCTCACTTTGTTTTTCATGATAAAATCCAGTGAGTGAACAGGTCGTTCATAAACATCTCCTCGCCCGTAAGTTCCAGCGAGAAATACGCTTGGCCCACCAACATTGTATACGAGAGACCATCTTGATTTCATGGATTTCAAGTCGAACTCATAGGACAAGTCTGAGGAGATTAGATATGGACTTGCACCTTGCATCTGACGTCTTGAATTTGTGGCGATGATTGTGCCCTTATTCGTGTTGATTGGCCCATCCGTTCCAACATACAATTGAGTGTAATTATAGGCGAGGTTTAATCCTATTGTCACCCGATCGATAACGCGAAGGGTTTCACTATCAACCCCGCCTGCAAATCGGCCCAAGCTTGTTTTGATTTCAGTTTCGAGGCCTGCGACAATTGCTCGGCCTAGGTTGAAATATGTAAACAACGTAGTGGAAGAAGGAACCTCGTATCGTTCAATCGGATTGTCGATATACTTAGCGTAAGCGCTTACCGCGAACAGTTCACCATAGTTTGGAAAAACCTCATATTTCACATCGAGATTGTAGGCGTATCCATTCACTAGGTCCGTGTTTCCCTCATAAAGCCTACGCGATTGGTCTTGGTATTGAAATGGTGCCAATTCGCGAAAATTTGGTCTCGACACAGTTTGAGAAGCGGCTAATCGCAGATTGCTTTTCTCTGTGAGTTGATACTTTAAGGAAACAGATGGAAGCACGTTCAGTGTATCATATCGCTTAACCTGATATGGATCGCTGAGAAGGTTTCGAAGTTGTTTGTATTCCAATACTTGAGATGTCTGCTCGATTCGAACACCAGCAACAACTAAAAGGCGAGGCGTAATGGAATAGTCAAGCATCAGGTAACCAGCAAGTATGTTTTGACTGGCTTGGTGAACGCGAGACCCATCGCGTGCCTCTTCGTATTGAAAATGTCCGCTAGAGAATGCGTCGTCATTCAGAAAGGCATCTGGATTTTCCAGATCAGTCACGATTTTATTGTTTTGCAAGGAGTCGGCATATGATCGCATGCTCATATTGAATTGACGCCATTCAAACGTTCGATTTTTAAACCTTGGCTGGATGCCGGCAGATAATATTCCCGCTGCTTTTCCGGTATACTCATCTCTATTGAAGCGCCAACTTAGGTCCACGTTTCCGTTCACCTCGGTTTCTTCTAAAGTGCTATAGAACCGGTGATTGTCTGATGCGTTTAGCGCTTCCAGTCGGTAGTCGTCTTTGTTCGAATCGGAGGCTTCAAATAAAAGCTGAGTTCTGTCTGGCTCGGAGTTTTGTGCTTGGTTGTGAGAAGCGCCCCACTTCAATTGAAATTGATCGTTATTAAATGCATGCGATCCTAATACCTGCGCGGTTCGAAGCGAATTTATTTTTAACGTGTTTCTCGTTGAGTATGTGTAGGTGTTTCTGTCGCGATCAAGAATGCGAGAATCGAAGTTAGACACCTCGTCGCTAATGTTCTGCGTATAGAGCACATTGAACTGAACGCTGTGATTGTCGTTCATTTGGTAGAATAAATTCCCAAGGGCAGTTGCGTCATCCGTCTTCGTAAAGGTCTCCGTGGAGAAATAATTCTTGTCGATTCCCGACGAATCCGTGTTTCGAGCAAACCCTTCTCGATACTGATACCCACTTGATTGTTCACCGGAGAATAAGAAGCCAATCTTTCCTTCTGATCCAACATCGTATGATGTTCCGCCTAGAAGCGAATAACCAAGCGATGGACCTGCCGTGGTTTTAATTGGGTTAAAGTCGCGCTCGAAAATTGGGGCGGATGCGTCGGCCGGCGATGAGTAGTATGCGTTTTCGTATTCCGTGGCGAGTTCATTTGGTAGGTCTCGGTTTGTCTTGCGGCTCAGCATGTGTGCCTTTTCTGTTTGTGCCTGCTGAAAAGGCTTACCTGTAGAAATTGAATTTACAGCCGTGCTGAAACCTACTTGAACAAATGGGTCTTCATAGTAGTCTTTTGTGCTGATGTTAATGGCGGCACCCGCAAAATCAGATGGTTGGTTTGGTGTAAACGTTTTGCTTACATCGATGCTCTTCACCACACTGGATGGAAAGATGCTTAAGTCAATCACCTTCTTATCTGGATTTGATGATGGAATGGGCAGTCCGTTTAGTGTAGCGGTGTTGTATCGATCACCCAGCCCCCGAACAAAAATGTCGCTGCTTGCCTCGGATCTTGATACACCGCTCATCTTGGCAATGCCTTGAGCAACGTCTGACGCCCCCTTGTTTGATAGCTCGCTAGCGCCTATTGATTGTGTGATGGTTGAGTTATTCTTCTGTTCCATTAAAAGCAGAGACTCACTTTCCCGATTCACCTTGGCAACAATTTCTACCATTTCCAGCATGGCCGCATCAGAAGAAACCTGAATAATTTTTTCAATTATGGCGCCCGGCGTTATTACCAGCGTCATAGTATCGGGTTTGTATCCCAGGCTTGACACCACCAATTTGTATTCTCCTGGCTTTGCTTCAAATTCAAAATTCCCGTCAAAGTCCGTAGACCCTCCGGTGCTTGTGCCAAGCAGGAATACATTTGCAAAGGGAACAGGTACGGAACTCCCGCCCTGTGTTTCTTGAACCACTCCTTTAATGATTCCGTTTGCATCTTGTGGACTTCCAAAGACGGTGCAATTCAACAATACGAGTAGTAATATTGTGACCTTAAATTTCAGCATGGATTTCTTCTTTTTTGATGGGACAAAGTTCCAGCTGCACCATGAGGAAACGTTTAATTTTGGATTAAGCCTTTGTTAAAGTGACTTTACATTAACTTCACATTGGCGGGCAATTCTTAAAGCTTTGATAAAAACAGACTAACCTTGGTTTAATGGCATCCAATCTACATTCGACAGCAGATTCTGAGACACAAGATTTAATGCTATCCAAGAAAAAAATTCTGGTTGTAGACGACGAAAACGACATTCTCGAGTTTCTGAGTTACAACATAAAACGCGAGGGAGCCAAGGTGTATACAGCCACGAATGGCGTTGCCGCAATTGAAATTGCGCGTAAAAAGAAGCCAGACCTAATCCTGCTAGATGTAATGATGCCAGAAATGGATGGCATGGAAACATGCATGCAACTGCGCGAAAGCATTGAAACCAGAGATATAATAATTGCGTTCCTCACGGCGCGCAGCGAAGACTACTCGCAAATTGCTGGCTTCGAAGCCGGCGCAGATGACTACATCACAAAACCAATTAAGCCTCGTGTTTTGATTAGCAGAATCAAAGCGCTCTTGCGGCGAAAAAATCGGTCGAATGTGGATGCGCCTGTCGTGCTGAAATCGCTCAGCATAGATCGCGATCGATATGTTGTGATTAAAGATGAAAAGGAATTGAATCTTCCGAAAAAGGAGTTTGAATTATTGGCTCTTCTAATTTCCGTTCCGGGCAAAGTTTTCACACGAGACCACATTCTATCATCGGTTTGGGGAGATGACGTAGTGGTGGGCGACCGAACCATAGATGTGCACATTCGAAAGCTACGCGAAAAGATCGGGAGTCCACATATCAAGACGATTAAAGGAGTAGGTTATAAATTCGAGGAGTAAGACGCGAATTTTATGAAAATCAAATCGGCCAAACAAGCGGCACTTCTAACGGCTCTTATTGGATCATTGGTAGCAGCATTGCTTTGCGGCTTCATGCTCCTTTTTGCGGTTGCAGGAATTTCATTGTGGTTAATGGCGGCCTTTGTCGCTCTGGTTTTCGTGGCGGTCTATTTTGTTGCCAACTGGACAATCGAGCGCTTTGTGTATCAAAAAATTAAGGTAATCTACAGGGTTATTCAGGGTCGAGGAAGCGAAGCCGCTGTGGATTCTCCTGCCTTGGATGACGTGCAAATGGAAGCGGAGGAGTGGGCTGATAAAAAACAAAGTGAAATTCAGGCCTTAGAAAATCAAGCCCAATTTCGACGCGACTTCATTGGCAACTTGGCACACGAACTAAGGACACCGCTTTTCAGTATTCAAGGATATCTGGATACGCTAATTGAAGGAGGAATTGAAGATCCAAAGATTAACTACGAGTATCTGAATCGAGCGGATAAGAACCTCGAGCGATTAACCGTCTTAGTGAAGGAACTGGACGAGATTTCCACCATTGAATCTGGACGTGGTTCTATGAATTCTGTCAAAACGGATATCGTTGCGCTTTGTGCCGATGTAATTGCGCTTTCCGAGCTTTCAGCGAAGAAGAAAAAAATCAAACTTGAATTTGCGAAGCAGTACGACAAAAGCTTGATGGTTATTGCCGACAGAGATCGGATTCAACAAGTCGTGACAAATTTAGTGATCAACGCAATCCATTATGGCAAACCTGACGGATCGTGTAAAATCCGCTTTTCCGATATGCCCAGCAACATATTGGTGGAGGTAATTGATGATGGAATTGGAATTTCAGAAAAGGATATTCCGCGACTTTTTGAACGCTTCTACAGGGTCGATAAAAGTCGATCTCGGAATCAAGGCGGAACCGGATTGGGGCTATCCATTGTGAAACACATACTTGAGTTGCACGGGCAGGCCATTAATGTTTACAGCAAAAAGGACGTTGGGACAACATTTTCGTTTACTCTTGATAAGGCATAGCCCAGTGTTTCTTGGACGCATTTAGAACTCATATTGGCCCCGCAAGCTTCCCGTTTACTGTTGATCATGAATCTTCAATTGTAATGATCGGGTCGTGCTTTAGTGAAAACATAGGTCAGCGCCTCCACGACAATAAACTCCACACAACATTAAATCCCTTTGGCATTCTGTTCAACCCGTTTTCGATAATGAACGCGCTGGAAAGAATGCTTAATAATCGTCCGTATACATTGGATGAATTGTCAAAATCTGGAGAAAACTGGGTGAGTTTGGATCATCATGGAAAGTTTAATGGCCGCGACGCAGAAGAGGTTCTTAGTCAGATTAACGAGAGTATGAATGCAGGAAGAGAAGCTTTGCTCAATGCAGACGTGGTATTCATCACCCTAGGATCAGCATGGGTCTACCATCACCTTGAGCAGGATCATACGGTTGCCAATTGTCACAAGATTCCGAACAAGAATTTTGAAAAACGACTGCTTCCGTTTCAAGACGTACACCTGCTTCTGAAACATATTCCTGCGTTTTTTAAGTCGAAAAAAATCAATGCGAATATTGTTTTTACGTTAAGTCCAGTCCGTCATTGGAAGGATGGGCCGATCGAAAATCAGCGGAGCAAATCAATTTTAAACACAGCGATACACCAAGTGGTAGACAGCGATGATCGGTGCCATTATTTTCCGAGCTATGAATATATGATGGACGATTTGCGGGATTATCGATTCTATGCCGCAGACATGCTTCATCCAAACGAACAAGCAATCGATTATATCTGGGACAAATTTCAGCAGAGCTTCTTTTCGGATGAAACGCGGATTGTTTGCAAGGAGGTTAAGGCGGTGGTGGAGGCAGCGCATCACAGACCAATGGACCCAGAGAGCAATTCGTTTCAGCGATTTATTCGAAAGCAAATGGACCTAATTAATGGGTTGGAGGCTAAGTATCCAAGCTTAGATCTCAAAGAAGAACGACAGCGTTTCGAGGGATTCCAGCTTTAGTTAGAAGTTTGGAGCGTTGCTAGATACTCCTGCTCCGTTTGCCCGGGGGTTGGGATATACTCAGCGTCAATTTTCAAAACATCTAAGTCCATTATGGTGCTGTATCCACTGCGAGAAATAACTTTTTTGCAACCCGAAAGCGCCTCAATTAGGCTTTGATCGTCAAGGTGACCGACAATTTTTAGGTTCCCTATGATTTTCTCCGATGGCTCATGCGGTTTGCCTCGCAGCATTAATGCAGGAGCGTCACTTTCGATAAACCTACGTGCCATCTCAGCTTCGAAAAGTGAACGTTGGGGCTCTGGGCCGCTAATGATAATTACTGCTTCCAACTCCTCATTGGCTTTTTGGATTGGCTCATTAAAACGACTCAGCGGACCAATGTACTTCGCGTGTTTTGGAATGTGGTCAGGGTGCGAAAGCGCCCCAGCAAGGCCGGGAGATTCAGCATAATCAGGTATCCAAACCTCGTCATACCTATTCATGACCCACTGGTTTAGCAAATTGATGATGCCTTCAAAATGCGGGCTAAGGATGCGCACTTGGTGGGTAATGAAAATGCTGTGTGCCTTTTTTGACCAGAGTCCAAAGCGCGAATCGGAAATGACTATGTCAATACCGTGTTTTTTGACCATGGTTTTCAGTGCGAAGTGCTCACGCCAAATGCTCTGAAGAAGCGCAGGGCCGCGCCAAAAGAAGTGCCTGCTCATATTGCCATCTTCTGGGTAGGTGATCTCCATGAATGGGATATCGATGTATTCTAAGTTCGGGAATATGGATTGCAACAGGCTAAGAGCACCGCCATTGGCAGAGACGATGACACGATTTCCATCGTTCAGCTGATCGCGAATGATCGGAATACACCGACTGGCATGACCCAAACCCCAATGAAGGGGTGCTATTAAAACACACTTAGACACGGCATCAAAAGAAAGAAATCAATCTACACCTTTGCGCTCGTTTCAAACCAAAAGAAAATGGGCAAAAACAAACTCAAGAAATTTGCACAAAACGAGCTATTCGCGCACGTGATTCAGCCGAGTAGTTCGGAAGTTCTAAATACCGATTTCCGACTCAAGGGAAAGTGGAATGAAGAATTCGGAAACGCCAATCCTATTGTGTTGGAATTGGCTTGTGGGAAGGGTGAATACTCCGTTGGGATGGCCGAGATCTATCCGGAAAAGAACTTCATCGGAATCGACATAAAGGGCGCGCGCATTTTCTCAGGCGCCAAAGAGGTGGAGGAGAAAAGGCTTTCTAACGTCCGATTTCTTAGAACAAAAATTGATTTCATCACTTCGTTTTTTGCTCAGAATGAGATCAGCGAGATTTGGATATTATTCGCTGACCCGCAATTGGAAAAACCCAGAAAGCGATTGACCAGCTCTATATTCCTGAATCGTTACATACAGATTCTCCAGCCTGATGGCCTTCTCAATCTAAAGTCAGACAGCACCGACCTCTACAACTTCACGCGTGATGAGTCTATTCCAGAATTCAATGCGATCAATGGGGCTGTTTCCTTCGAGAAAAAGGCAGATACAAATGCACTCTACGAAGAAGGCATTGAGGAGTTTGATGAAACGATGCAAGCGGTGCTTAACATTCGCACGTTTTACGAACAAATGTGGTTGGAACAGGGCAAGAAGATTATGTTTTTGAGCTATGGCATGCGGAAATAACGTGGTAACGGCTTGTGCGCACGCGTGAATGAGTGATTTATCTAGGCTACTGTTGTATTTTAGCTTAAGTAGGTATCGGCATAAAAACTGAAACCAATTTTTCAAATAGTTTAATAACCCCAAAGAACGATAATTATGAGGTCAGCACTAGTCGCAATACTATTATCAATATCGCTTGTTACTCTTGGGCAGAATTTAGTGCCGAATCCGCAATTTGAAGACCATACGTCTTGCGATTTTTCTATCTCAACATTTGATCATTGTTCCAACTGGTTTCTCAAAAAGGGTAGTGCAGATTTTTATCATGCTTGTGATAGTAGTGGCGCCGATGGGACCAACGTGCCTACCAACAGTAATAATGGTTCTCAAAACTCTCTATCAGGAGAGGGAATGATCGGATTTTTTGCTTCAGAAAGAATCTATGGCCCAGACATCAGGGAATATGTGCATGTTAGGTTATTGCAGAAACTCGATAGCGGCCAAAATTATTACGTACAATTCTATGTAAACCTTAACGAAAGCAGCCACTAGGCAGTTGAAAGCATCGGCGCCTATATTTCTGACTCACTGACAGGTTGGGCGGGGTGGCAGGGCGCGAGATTCAATGTGACTCCTCAGATCGTTAATCAAACTGGTGCTTTGTTGGATTCGACGGGTTGGATGAAAATATCCGGATGGTTTCAATCTAAAACAGGGGAAGAGGAGTATTTGACAATTGGAAATTTCTTCACTGATTCCCAGAGTGGAATAGCGAATATTAATTCGACTTCAATGGGTCGGTCATATTATTTTGTCGATGATGTCTGTATTTCTCTAGACTCTGCTTTTTGCGAACTAGTTACAACCAAAATTGACCCTATACTCAGTGAAGAATTTAGAGTGTTTCCAAATCCAACACATGGAATTGTCAAGATAGAAATGGAATCGAATGAATCGGTTACAGTACAATTGTATTCTATCACTGGTGAGAGGCTTTATGAACGAAAAGACGTTTCCGTCGATGAACTTGAGCTTGACGCTTCTCAATTTGCAGGGGAAGTATTTATCTTACATCTCGTAGGTGAGGACTCTATGGTTAAGAAGAAAATTGTAAAGTACAGGCAATAAATTTCTAAATCTGATTTTAAAGAACCGCGCGTCTGAGTTCTCGATCATTAGCGCATTTCTTCTGCCGAGGTGAACCTGCGTTGGATCATTGTTTACGGCCATAATTTTTAATATCGCCGCTTTAAAGAAGGGGTTCCAAAGCTAGACTCGAAATTCTGCTCCCGACTTTTCACACGACCGAGCTTGTGTATATTTCGCAGAGTTAAAACCACCCAATCCAATATTTGAATGATTCTTTTCCGAAAATCTTTACCCGTCTTGTTTCTTCTCCTGTCCCCTGTTTTTGCATTGGCACAAGGGCTGGATAACCTTAATCAGTACAAACTAGACAATGGATTAACCGTAATTCTAAACGAAGATCATACCCGTACAGAGGTGTTTGGCTATGTGGTTTGTAAAGCGGGGTCTAAGGATGATCCAGCTGACGCTACAGGTATGGCCCATTACATGGAGCACTTATTATTTAAGGGAACAGAAACCATGGGTACAACGGATTGGGAAAAAGAGAAGCCACACATCGATTCCATATTTGTTCTCTATGATCAGTTGGGCATGACGGAGGATGAAGAGGCCCGAAAGGCGATACAACTATTAATCAATGAGCAGTCCGTATTTGCGAATGAATATGCCATCCCAAATGAATTAGACAACATCCTAAAAGAGTTAGGTAGCACAGGGATGAACGCCAATACGACTGCTGATAGAACGGTTTATTTCAACACGTTTCCACCCAATCAAATTGAGCGCTGGATTGAAGTTTATGCCCATCGTTTTCAGAACGCCGTTTTCAGATCATTTCAGGCTGAGCTTGAAGTAGTTTACGAGGAAAAAAACAAAGGCAGCGAAGCGTTCATTCGAAATTTGATTGAGAAGTTTTTGGAAAGTTCATTTGATAGCCACCCCTATGGTCAGCAAACGACGATTGGCACGATAGACCATTTAAAAAACCCGTCATTAACCAAGATGAAGGAGTTCTACCTTAACTGGTATGTCCCAAATAATATGGCTCTTGTGATTTGTGGTGATTTCAATGCTGAGGAGATAAAACCTTTGATTGAAAAAGCCTTCGGATCGTGGGAAAAAAGAGAAACTCCAGAACATGGGACTTGGCCTGTAGAGCCGTTCGACGGGCGAAAATTTGTTGAAACTAGAATGTCGCCTGTGAAGCTTGGTGTGCTTGGGTTCCGAACCGTACCAGCCGGCCATCCTGATGAAAGAGCATTAGAAGTATGTAACAATTTACTCTCGAACCAAAGCCAATCAGGATTATTGGATCAGCTGTCTGTAGAGCATAAATTATTGGCTGCCCAATCTGTTCCAATGCCATATTATGATCATGGATTGCAGTTGTTTGTCTGTGTACCAAAAATAGTTGGCCAATCCCTGGACGAAGCTGAGAGTCTTGTAAGGGCTACTCTTGATTCGCTCAAGCAGGGCAAATTTGACGATTGGCGCATGGATGCGGTGAAAAAGGAATTATACCGCAACCATCTATCATCGCTCGAAACAAACGGCTATCGAGGAGTTCAACTTGGAGAGGCGTTTGCACGTGGAGATGATCCAACCAATCTGCGCAATTACTCAAAGAACATCAACAAAGTGACACGCGAGGATGTGCTTCGAGTAGCGAACCTTTATTATGGAGATAATTTCTTGGCACTTTACTCTAAAATGGGATCGTTCAAAGGAGAGAAAATTGACAAGCCTGATTATGAACCTGTTGTTTCGAAAACAACTGCCCGCAGCGCTTTTGCAAAGAGTCTGGATGAAATTGCCGAGAAAGAATTTCAACCAACATTCATTGACTTTCAAAAAGATGTAACATCTGCCAAAGTCAAAGATGGAGTTACCCTATATCGCTGTGAGAACCCTGTGAACGATGTTTATTCACTTGATATCAGAATTGATGCAGGGCTGCATGAAATTCCAAACCTCAGGTATATTATTAGCCTGATGGACCTTGCTTTTACAGAAGATTACTCTAAAGTGGAAATCAAAAACGAAATGTCCAAAATTGGGGCATCCTATTATTTTGATGTAGATGATAGCTACACATACCTGAGTCTCACAGGACTGGAAAGCGATTTGGAGAATGCGTTGAGGTTGATGAATGAACTTTTGTCGAACCCACAAATGGATGAGAAGGAGACGAAATCACTGATTGACTATGAGAAAACGGAGCGAAAATTTGAAAATGCAGAACCAGCGAGCGTAGCCGGAGCAGCTGTGGATTTTGTGCAGTACGGGCCGAAAAGTTCTTATCTAGATCGGCTTACTTTGAAGGAAGTTCAGAAACTCGCTATTGCTGATTTACTAGATGAGTTTAAGAAGTTGAGACGCTATAGCGTGGAGCTGCATTACGTGGGTAAAAGATCGATGAAGGATCTGCAATCTGTATTTGCCAAGCACCTCACATTCGATGATGATCTAATAACGCCAGATCTTCCATATGTCAAATCAGTGCGGAGTTTCGATGCGAACGAGGTATACTTTGTACACAAGAAAAACGCCGTTCAGTCGCAAGTGCACTTTTTGCAAAGTGGTAAAATCATTGAGCAGTCTGAAATCCCAGATCTGCAAGCATTCAACCTATACTTTGGGGGTGGATTCTCAGGCTTGGTCTTGCAAGAAATACGGGAGTATAGATCGCTGGCTTATACAGCAGGTGCTAGGTATGGCTTTCCCGAACGAAAAGACAC
Source organism: Flavobacteriales bacterium UBA1993 (assembly GCA_002336485.1). Lineage (GTDB taxonomy): Bacteria > Bacteroidota > Bacteroidia > Flavobacteriales_G > Salibacteraceae > SHAN690. Next base: position 2,510 of record DDCZ01000034.1, on the reverse strand, counting down.
TCCTGTAAATTTCAAAGGGTATATCGGAACTCAGGCTGATAAGACAGATGAGGCGATTAGCGTATATGTTGATTTGATTAACGATATGCCCGACAAGGTTGACAGAATAGACATGATTCGAAAGTATTGCGTGTTTAGCGCGATTGCAAAGCAGCCAGGTTTTAGAGGAACAATTTCCTACGTACTCGAGTTGCAAAAATTGGGCTTCAGCACGCCTCCAGCTAAGTTATTTCAGGAGGACTACAAGTCCTTAACGTACCACGATATTCGTTCATTCTATGAGCAAAACGTGCAGAAAAAGCCAATGGTAATTGTGATTGTGGGGGACAAGAAAAAGGTTGACACAAAACAGCTGGCGAAGTATGGCGCTTTCACCGCGATTAAGGAGAAGAAACTTTACAGTAAGTAGTCAAGAGTTTAATTTGGCATATAGAGGGCATCTTTTTAGCCCAGATAAGGGCTTTTTTTGAGGGGCGCTATTTACCGGTGAGAATTGCTGAATTAGAGCAGTGATCCTAAATTTCCGTCCTGCGATTCCGAAAATAATTCCGCGTCCGGTTATAATCCAAGAAATAAGTAAACCGCACCGAAATGTTGTTTTGAACGGGAGAGTCGAACGTGCCATCCAGGTTTTGATAATAAGACTGCCCAACGGTGTTGTCGGCGGCGGCGACTGCCTGTCTATACAGGATTACCAATTCACTTCCTGGGGCAAACCACCAAGAATACTTCAGGTCAATATTAAATGCATTGAAGTTTAAATCGTTGACTCCTGCAAGGGCTGTTGGTGTGAGGTATCCGTCATTTTCCAAAATGTAAAAGTCACGGTAATCAACATCGGTATAGGTGTGACGCAGCACCAAAGTGAGCGAAGTTTTGGGTGTAAAAACGTACTGCGCATCTATCGAGTTCTCGATCGTTAAGGTGTTTCTTCTCCCAAAGTGAACCTGAGTTGGGTCGTTGTCTGGCACGTACCCGTAATCATTGTTTGCGTCCACAATTTTAAATATCGGTAGCGCGAAAAAGTGGTCTCCAAATCGGAACCGCGGACGCAATCGGAAGGTCGTTTCTTGTTTCCCCAGTCTATTCCACCAGAAAAATGTGCCGTTGGCATCCAAGGCCACCTTGCGTCTGTAATCCGAGGAAATGAATCCGCCAACGCTCCGCTGCGCTGGCCCACGAAACCAACGTCCCCATTCACGAGGTTCGTAGTAGTTGTAAACATCGTTGGGCGTCATGGCCGCATTCATTCCAAACGCAAAGAAATTGCGTAGTAAGAAGAAGCCGTTGTAGGATATCACAGTCTCTTCGTAGCGATATGGTTTAAAAAGAAATTGATACCAAGCCACGATATCGTGACTGAATTTATTGAACGGACCAACAGGTTTTGTTGTTCTATAGCCCACTTCCCCTTGATAAAAAATAGCATTGTTCCGTCGCTGGAAACCTAAATCATTCGGGTTGTAGTCATCGGTTTTGAATTCTGCCTGTCCAGCCCACCGCCAGTGGCCACCAACATCGGCCAGTCTCGCAGAAGATCGGTAGCCTGTTTCAATCGAATCACCTTCGAATATGGCGCTTTGATTGCCACTTACTTCTAATAAATGATTACCCGATTTGGTGTAAAACGAACCAAGCAACGCCGTAACGTTTGCGTCTCTACTGCCGCCTTTTCGCAGCACATTGGTGTTTACCAGGCTTACGGACGAGGTGCGGTTAAATCGCTGATCAAAGACCAAAACATTGTAGTTGGTCATTGGCTCGGTTAGCACCTGTGTCTCTTCTCCATTTTCGATTCGGGTTGAAAAATTGTCCGCCGTGAGCGAATTCATAAAGCCAATTCCCAAGTTGTGTTTGGTGCGCCCCGAAATCTTTGTCGCATTGAGTAAACGCGTATAGCCTTGCCTGATTTCTACGCTATCAGAGCTGTTGAGGTCAATGCCCTGAATGTTTTTCGGGGCACCACCTATCCTCCTAGTGTAAAGCAAATTGCCAATGTTGAACAACTCGGTGCCTTCTGTGAAAAATTGCCGGTTTTCGTCAAATTGATTTTCGAAAGGGCTCAGATTTAAGAACTGTTGATCGTACGCCACTTGACCAAAATCTGGAATCACAGTCATGTCCAATGTGAAGCTTTCGTTGATGCCATATTTTAAATCGAGCCCTGCATTTAAATCATATGTGGTTTTCCCGTTAAAATCATCGACGTAAGCGGATACATATGGCATTGCGGATAGCCGAACAGGTGGATCAATGTCTGTCATGTTGGTAAGCAATCCGCATTGATACTCCAATCGATTTCCAGAACCAAGATCAAGGAAGTTCCAGGAATATTGCTTTCGCTTGCGGCGAATGTTCCGCATAAAATTTAACCCCCAATCTGCGACGGGCGCCTCAGGAAATCGCAACGCGATGTAGGGAATTTCTGCCTCAACCACCCAACCGTTTTCATTCATTTTCACCGAACTATTCCAAACAGAGTTTAGGCTGAAATCATCTCCATTTACCGT
>DDCZ01000046.1:6186-10246 GCA_002336485.1 Flavobacteriales bacterium UBA1993 | reverse complement strand
GTATCTCCCAACTTCAGCGTACAATCCCGGTTTTCCCAGAGCAGTGAGCTTTGCTTCAAATTTCTCCGTCTCGGTCTCGGCAAATGTTTTGTTGATGGGCACAAACGTGGTCATCATAAACGTTGCACCTGGGCCAAGAATCCATCCATTCTGCTTGAACTGAGGTTTGTAAGGAAGAATGTCTTGATAGTGTTTTTGGAAACTTACCGGTTTCTGCTTCCGTATTTTGCGTTGGGCGAACACACTACCACTAACAATAACCAGAATTAGGCATATCAGAATTTGTCGCATCACCCAAAGGTAGTCTCAAAAAACCGCTCAAATAGAGCAATTCACACAGGTTTTTAATTGACTTTTGTCGAAATCAAATCGAGGCCTCGTATTATACTGCCCAAAACGTGAATTTTCCTTCAATAAACCGACTTAAGCAGCTGGGAGTATCGATGACCAAATTCGGCACATCATCCTTACTTGGCACCGCGGCTGACTTTCTGAGCTTCAGCTTTGTTTTCCGATTTTTCATACCTCTTTTCTGGGCAGAAATTTGCGCTGCATTTATTGGCATGGTGATCAATTTTTTCATGCAAAAACGATTTGTTTTCACCTTGAATCGAAAACCCACGAATGCATTTCTACTATCGGTAGCCTTCTCTCTCGCCTTTATGTATTTAGGGGCGATTGGAATAAAAACCTTGAGTGAATTTGAATTTTTTGCCCAGCACTTATTGATTGCCAAGGTGATAGTAATGGGTTCAAAATTTGTACTGAACTATTTTAGCAAACGATGGGTTTTTGAGAAATAATGAGTGCCCGATTGACAAAATATCTTCCCCACATTTCTCTCGTTTTGTTGCTAATCGGCATTCTCTGTTTCAATCACGTATTGGAAATTCGAGGAGCCGAAGGAAGGCGTGCAATGGTCACATACGAAATGATGGAAAACGGCGACCTACTCACACCCTATTTGCACGGACATCCTTACTATAACAAGCCTCCATTCTACAATTGGGTCATCGCACTTTTCTTCTTTGCATTTGGTTCCATTAGCGAATGGGTGCTGAGATTGCCCGGTGTACTCTCATTGATTTCAACAGCCATTCTATTCTTCTATGTGGCAAAACGATATGTGCGCAAAGAAGTAGCGCTATTGGGCGCTGGGGCAGCGCTCACCATCACAGACATGCTCTTTTACGGATCCATCAACGCTGGTGAAATAGACCTGTTTTATGCTTTACTCACGTCGCTTCAAGTCTTAGCGATTTTTTGGTATCAGCAGAAAGACAAGTGGCTATTACTGTTTGTTACATCATACACCCTTACGGCCATTGGAGCTCTAACCAAAGGACTTCCATCTTTGGCATTTCAAGCCCTAACACTGCTTGCTTGGTTTGCCTATACTAAGAATTTTAAGCGGTTATTTGGTTGGCAACACATCACAGGAATTGCCATTCTCATCGTAATCACAACAGGATATTTCTGGTTGTATTCCATGAACGGTGAAGCGCTGGGCTACGTAATAAATACATTTAAACAGGCTTCCCAGCGCAGTGCAAACGAGTATGGCATACTCGACGTTATTGGGAACCTTTTCGTTTTCCCATTTGAGTTTTTACGTCGTCTGCTTCCTTGGTCGCTGGCTATTGTCTTTCTCTTCTCAAAATCCATTCGTGCTCAAATAAAGCAGAACCCCTTTATTTCTTTTGTGGTGCTATTCATTGTCGTGAACATTCCAATTTATTGGTCGGCGCCAGAATTGAGAATTCGCTATACATATATGTTCTTCCCCTTCTTTGCGATGCTTTTTGCATGGCTATTGGATCGTGGGTTTAACAGCTTAAACAAAGCACATGTGGTGATCGAGTATATCATAGGAGCAACCCTCGCCATAGGCAGCTTAGCCTTAATTGGAATAGGTTTTGCGATTGAATCGCTGCCCGTTTTGCACGTATTTGTACTAATTCTTTCGGGGATGATTTTTGGAGGTTTGGCCTTGCTTCTATGGAAAACTGAATGGCGCCTGGAGAGCTATTGGATCCTTGTGCTTGGTCTAGCGGTGACGCGTATGGCTTATAACATTGTGGGGATGCCATATACTGCACAAACTATTCATGATTATAGCCAAATGACGAAACAGATGATTGAGACTTCAGGCGAAAAACCCATTCATTATTATGGTCAATTGGTGGAGTTACGACCAAACCTGTCTCTTTTTGGTCAAGACTTTTATCGAGACACCTTGCTCATCCCAAAGGACCTTACGGCTGGATTTGGGTATTACGACGCATTGCTACGAGATGAGGTAATGGATAACGCAACGCAAGTTGTTGCTGGCGATTACTACTTGCTTTATGAAAAGGATTGGATGGATCGATTAGAGCCTTTGGATACCATACCGAAGATGATGGGAGGTCAAAACTTTCTATTCTGCCGAGGCATCTGAGGCTTCCTTCTCTGGAAACTCGACCAAGTTTATCCAGTACTCTTTGTATCGAACTTTAAATCGGTATAAGACCGTATACTCCTCAAACGAGGTGAGTAGATTATCGTCCATCAAATACAAATAGGATTCGCCCGGAACCTTGAGTCTCTGAACTATTTCGTTTTGCCCCACACCAATATAATAGGCGTATTCAAAATACACTGGAGCCTTCTGATAAATAGCAACCCGCCTACCATCGGCGATATCCAGAATGTTTTGAGACATTTCTTTCTTGTGATTTTCTAAGTTGTCTTCAACGTAATACCTGTAAGGCAATACAAAAACATCGAACCCCAATCTGAACAGAACAACAAAGGCCAAACTCCACCAAAGCCGTTCTTGCTTGAAGCGCATCCACAAATAGATTAATCCAGCGCCAATAAGTATTAAGATGGGCGCATATACAAGCGCATTTGGAAGTGCGCGAACCTCAGGAACAACAAACGCCGCGACTGGAGCAATTGTCACTACTAATCCAAGTCCTAGGAAAATGCCCTGCCACGTTTTATGTCTCCAGTTTTGTTGCTCTACGAATGAAAAATAGGCATCGCCCAACAAAATCATTACCAATGGATAAAGCATAAAAAGGTAGCGTGGATAATAGCCTGGAGACAACCAGTACGGGACAACATTCACTGCCAAGACCAAGAGCGTAAATGCGGTAAACTCTGACCCCATCCAGCGACGAAAAATGCCTTTTCGTATTGCGAAAAGCACCAAAAGCGAAGACGGAAACAAGTGGCCAATATTCTCGAATGGAAACGTAAAAATATTCAATACCCCTTCATACCATGGTTTATCGACGACCGTGCGCATTGCTGCCTGACCATACAATTCATCGAAATAGACTTCCAAACTATTGTACTGAGAGTAGGCATAGAAGTATCCCACAACAACTAGCAAGAAGAGTAGAATCCCTGTAAAGTGCGCAAGAGAGAAAAGTCGCTTCCACTCCTTTTGATAGACAAACCACAAGACAATTGTGAAACCCTGGAACAGAAATGATGGGAGGCCTTTCATTAGAACACCCATCGCGGCTAATAAGTAGCTTATTAAGAAGAGCAACCAGTAGGACTTGCGTTTCTGAAAAAAGAATACGGAGTAGAATCCAATAAATGTGACCAGGGAATAGAAGATATCTATGTGGCCAAGCATCGAATCTCGCGTAAGGAGTCGCCCGCTGAGTAAAAACGCGAAGCCAGCCAAGATAGCCGCCTTATCTCCAATATGCCTGCGCGAAACAAACCACGTACATCCAGCTAAAATGAAAAGGGGAATGACCGAGGGCAACCTCATAACCAACATGGAATATGAGTTGAAGATCTTGAAGAATCCGATAAGGATCCAATTGTATAGTGGAGGTTTTCTGTAGTAGAAATCTCCCCAATTGGTTGGGACGATGTAATTCTCCCGTTGCATCATTTCAAAAGAAACCAATGCACGCAGGCCTTCATCTCCCATAAGGGGCATCAATCCAAGATTAATGAAATGCGCAACTATCGCAAAGAATAGCAGGATGGCGATAATCCATTTTTCTCGTTTTGTAAGGTCAAGTTGCATGAAGCAAAGCAACGGAATAGA
>DDCZ01000046.1:0-6139 GCA_002336485.1 Flavobacteriales bacterium UBA1993 | reverse complement strand
AATATCCTCTCGGCCGCACTCAAGCTTTTCGCAAACGAAGGTTTTGCAAGCACAAGCACCAGCAAGGTGGCTAAGCAAGCCGGGGTTTCTGAGGGCCTCATATTCCGACACTTCAACAACAAAGAAGGTCTTTTAAATGCCGTTTTGCAGCGCAGCCACGAAGCGGCTCAGAAAATGATGGCCAGCATTGTTATCGAATCCGACCCATTAAAGATGATCCAGAAGACCATCGAAATGCCCTACAACATTGACGAATCAGAATATGAACTATGGAGACTCACCTACGCACTTAAGTGGCAAACCAATAGTTACAACAGCGATTTGACCGACCCATTCAAGCAATCTTTGGTAAGCGCATTTAAGCAGCTGGGATACCAAAACCCAGAGGCCGAAACTGAATTGCTTTTCATTCTCATGAATGGCGCAGCTACGTCCATCCTTTTGAAAGAAACAAAGAACAAAGAAGACATACTGATTGCCCTAAAAGCGAAATACAACTTAAACTAATAGTGAGTAATTACTCACAGATACGATTCTATGAAAACAATTGACAAGACTAAACCTGTAATGGTTACTGGCGCCACTGGCTACGTAGCAGGCTGGATCGTAAAAAAACTACTCGACGAGGGCTTCACCGTACACGCCGCGGTGCGACATCCAGAAAAGAAAGAAAAGCTTGTACACCTTGACAGAATTGCTCAATCCACTCCCGGAACTATCAAATATTTCAAAGCCGATTTGATGGTAGACGGCTCTTACGCTGAAGCCATGGAAGGGTGCGAATTGGTCTTTCATACGGCGTCCCCTTTCACCCTGGACGTGAAGGATCCGCAAAAACAGCTCATCGAACCGGCAGTGAATGGAACCCGCAATGTATTGGATCAGGCTAATAAATCGACGTCTGTAAAGCGCGTAGTAGATACCAGCAGCTGTGCAGCAATCTACAGCGACGCCATTGACACCGTAAACGCGCCTAAAGGCCATATCACCGAAGAACTTTGGAACACAACCTCGTCATTGAAATACCAACCTTACTCCTACTCAAAAACATTGGCTGAAAAGGAAGCATGGAAGATGGCAAAAGCGCAAGATCAATGGGACCTTGTAGTCATTAATCCAAGTTTCGTGATGGGGCCAGCACTAAACGCTACTGTGGCTACTTCTGAAAGTGTAAGCATCATGAAGCAATTGGGAGATGGATCATTAAAAATGGGCGTGCCAAATATGGGATTTGGAGTTATCGACGTCCGTGATCTAGCTGAGGCACACTTCAACGCAGGATTTAAACCGGAAGCCGAAGGACGCCACATTATTAGCGCTCACAATTCAACCATGCTCCAAATGGCTCAAATCATTCACACCAAGTTTGGCGACACCTACCCAATCCCGAACAAAGCCTTACCTAAATGGTTGTTGATGATTGTAGGCCCTTTGGCAAACAAAAGCTTTACGCGAGATTTCATTCGTAACAATGTCAACATTCCATGGAAGGCTGACAACGCTAAGAGTCGAGAAAAACTAGGAATGAATTATCGACCGCTGGAAGAGACGATGAACGACTCGTTTCAAGCATTAATAGACGCGGAAATGTTCATTAAAAAGTAACGTCATTGATGTGGGACGACTGCCGCCGCACCACTCAACCAGAGCCAAATAAAAAGCCAAAACATGTCAAAACAATTCGGCGCCAAAGTAACGACACCCCTTAAGGAGCGATACCAAACCTCAGAGCATTGGATCGAAGGGAAATTTGAAAACTTGGTAGAAACCACCATGGAATTTTCCATCCAAAACATCCCAAATCTGTTGTATGAACAGTTTGTAAAAACAAAAGGGCGTGTACCAAAAAAGCGCCTTGTAATTGAGGCATTTGACCTTCAGGCATTCATGGCGCCGAGTCAGCAACCCAAATTCATTTGGTATGGCCATTCAGTATTACTAATGCGATGGATGAATCAAACCATCCTGATCGATCCTATGCTTGGACCTAACGCCTCGCCGATTGCACCTTTCGCCACCAAACGGTTCTCAGAAAACGCCTTGGACATGATCGATCAATTTCCGCCCATTGATTTGGCACTCATGACACACGATCACTATGACCACCTCGATCTGGCCAGCATCGAAAAACTAAAAGACAAAACCGCGAAATGGTACGTAGCTCTAGGGGTAGGTCGGCATCTTGAATCGTGGGGGATTACTCCTTCGACTATTACGGAGTTTGACTGGTGGGACAGCGCAGAGTTCAACGGAATCCAATTCACCTTCACACCATCTCGGCATTTTTCTGGCCGTGGGCTAAGTGATCGAGCAAAATCGCTTTGGGGCGGATGGGTTATGAAATCGAATGACCACAATCTATACTGGAGCGGTGACGGAGGTTACGGCGATCATTTCAAAGAAATCGGAGAGAAATTTGGGCCATTCGATTTTGGGTTCATCGAATGCGGTCAATACAACAAGCACTGGCATCAAATTCACATGTATCCTGAAGAGGCAGTACAAGCAGCCTTGGACGCCACGGTAAAGATCGCACTGCCTGTTCATTGGTGTGGCTTTGCTTTAGCCCTTCATCATTGGAAAGACCCGATCGACCGGTTTTCAGTAGAAGCTCTGGATAAGAATCTTAAAATTTCCACACCTAAAATCGGGCAGGCATTAACCATATCTACTAAAACGGATCAATGGTGGAACGACCATGAATAAGCTATAAAATGAATATTATCAAACAATTTTTTAAGTGGACAGGATACTTGCTCCTCGTTATCGTTGGCACCATCGTGTTTTGGTTTTTCACCACTTCACAATTTGGCGGCAAGCCATCTGAGGATCAACTCAACCTATACGCCGAAACAGACCACCACGATGGCACTGCGTTTTTCAATTACAATCGCGCCAATATGGACTTCGATTGGCCTAAGATCAAAGAAGTCATGTGGGAGTTCACGCATCCCGTTCCAAACAGCGCACCGAAATCAGACATAATTCCATTAAAACTGGAAGCGTCTGAAATTGGCGCCACACCAATGAAAACGAAGATCACTTGGTTTGGTCATTCGTCCTTTCTGATAGAAATGGATGGAAAAGTGATACTTCTAGATCCAATGTTTGGACAGCAGGCGGCACCGCATCCGTGGCTTGGCTCAAATAGATACAACGCCACTTTTCCCGTGGAAATATCCAAGCTTCCAAAAATTGATGTCGTTGTATTCTCCCATGATCACTACGATCACCTTGACATGGGATCTGTGGAAGAAATAATGGACAAGGTAGACCACTGGATGGTGCCTTGGGGATTGGACAATCACCTCATCGAATGGGGCGTGGATGCCGAAAAAATAACCGCACTTGATTGGTGGCAAGAATCTATCCAGCACGACATTGAGTTCATACTAACCCCATCGAGACACTTTTCAGGACGAGGAATCAACGACCGATTGGCAACGCTTTGGGGATCGTGGGTTATTAAGGGCGCAACGAACAACATCTACTTTTCTGGAGACGGCGGCTATGGCGATCACTTTAAGGAAATCGGGGACAAGTATGGGCCGTTTGATATTGGTTTAATGGAGTGCGGTCAATACAATTACAAATGGGCAGATATTCATATGATGCCAGAAGAAAGCGTGCAAGCGTCGCTCGATGTGAAAGCAAAAGTTATGATGCCCGTGCACTGGGGCGCATTTACACTTTCCGTTCACAGTTGGATAGAACCCGTGGAGCGGGCAATTGCCGAATCAGAGAAACTAGGCGTCAGTATCTGTACTCCAAAAATTGGCGAGCAAATTATCCTGAACGAAAGCTATCCTTCAAGTAAATGGTGGCTAGATTATTTAGAAGTGCCTATAAACTAAAATCCCATGAAAGTTATAATAACAGGAGCCAGTGGTATGATCGGAAAAGGTGTTATGCTCGAATGCCTTGATCACCCAAAAATCACAGAAGCGTTGGTCATCGTTCGCAGGCCCATGGATGAAAAGCATGCAAAGTTGAAGCAACTCATACATGCTGATTTCGCTGATTTTTCCACTGCCGAGAGCGAGCTTAAAGGATATGATGCGTGCTTTCATTGCATGGGTGTGAGCGCGGCAGGAATGAACGAGGCCCAATACACAAACATGACATATAACTTCAGCATGGCCTTGGGCAAGACCTTGCACGCCATTGCTCCAGAGATGACCTTCCTCTATGTATCAGGAATGGGAACAGATAGCACGGAAAAAGGCCGCCAAATGTGGGCACGTGTGAAGGGGAAGACGGAAAACGATTTGCTCAAGCTCGGATTTAGGCAAGCGTACATGTTTCGGCCCGGCGCGATAATACCAAAGCGGGGAGTCGCTCCGAAAGCCAAGGCCACACGCATCGCATTGAACCTCTTGGGTTGGATACTTCCGTTGATCAAAGTATTGAGTCCGAATTCTGTGACCGACACAACGAAAATTGGTTTGTCGATGATCCACGTAGCAATGAATGGGTTTGACAGTTCGCTTCTATTTCCAAAAGACATAAACAAGACAGGATCGTAAATTGCGATCATGATTTATATATAGAATATGTACGTAAAAAAGAATTTCAACTTCCGCGCAATCCTTTCCTTTTCGTGGTTTCACATGGTCTGGCTCACCTTGCTTTCTGTAGGTATGGCCACTTTCTATCACTTTTTTCACTTCGAGTGGATGAAGATTCCTTGGCTTCCACTTTCTGTCTTGGGTACTGCGGTAGCCTTCTACATTGGCTTCAAAAACAATAGTGCCTACGATCGCCTCTGGGAAGCACGAAAAATTTGGGGTGGAATTGTAAACGTTAGCCGCATGTGGGGCGCTGACGTCAGAGCTTATATCAGCAATCAATTTCGAGAAGGAAAAATATCTGAATCAGATCTCAAAAAAATTCATCAGCGGCTCATTTATCGGCACATTGCTTGGCTGTATGTATTGCGCGACCAGTTACTCATACCTACTTCTTGGGAACACTTACGAGAACGAGACATGGGGAAAATGATTGACAACTATTTTGAGCGCAGTAAACAAACCTACGGTATAGGGATGCTCAGAGCGGACATTACACAGGATATGCTGAAGAAATTGCTTGATCAAGAGGAATTGAATCGGGTGATCAATTTTAAGAATACAGCCACTCAGATGATAGACCTGCAATCGCAAGAACTGGCCCAACTACGCTCCGATCATTTGACAGATGACTTTCGGCACATGGAGTTGCAAAAACTATTGAATGAATTTTACACGCTTCAAGGCAAGGCGGAGCGTATCAAGAAGTTTCCCTTGCCAAGGCAGTATGGCTCCATGAGTTTCGTTTTCGTTTCCATCTTTATCATTCTACTCCCTTTCGGATTAATTCCTGCTTTTCAAGAACTGAGCCCTCATTACGGGCATTGGATTTCCATCCCATTTGTAGCTCTAATTGGCTGGGTTTATGTGATGATGGAATTGATCGGAGACTACAGCGAAAACCCATTTTCTGGCCTTGGAAACGACATCCCTATGTTGTCGCTATGTAGAACCATAGAGATTGACTTACGAGAAATGCTAGGCGAAACAGACCTTCCTGAACCCATTCAACCTGTCAACAGTGTGTTGATGTAATCCGCAATTATGAAACTCTCCTTTTTCACACTCCTTCTGCTATTCAGCTATTGTTCAATAGCCCAAATCCAATTCGAAAATCGGTATACGGGTCATCCCGGGGCGGAGGTCAAGGCCATGGCACAATGCCTCGACACCGGCTACATAATGGTAGGCGGCAGCAGTCAGTCAATCGCCATCGTAAGGACGGATAAGTACGGCGACTCGCTTTGGACATACAGCGCTTCTACACCAAGTCAATTTGGGTTCAACGTGGAGCAATGTTTAGACAGCAATTTCATTGTGTGTGGCTATGCTATTGAGTCAAACAGCAGCAATGCCATGCTATTAAAACTCAATGATCAAGGCGATACGCTTTGGATGAAAAGCCATGGTCAAAGCGGTAGCAACTGGATCCAATCCATCGTTCAACTTGCAGACAGCGGCTTCATTGGAGTCGGTTCTAGGGTCTATCGATTCAACAAGCACGGAGAAGAAGTATGGAGCCAAAACACGGTTGGCGGCAATCAGGCAATTTCCATGATCTTGACAGCTGA
>DDCZ01000087.1 GCA_002336485.1 Flavobacteriales bacterium UBA1993 | reverse complement strand
AAGATCGAGACGGCCACTTACAATCAGAGGATTTCTTCAACGCGGCCGCTCACCCGAACATCGTGTTCAAGTCAACCAGCATCGAGAAAAAAGGCGAAAATCAGTACATCGTAAATGGCGATCTCACAATGAGAGGCACTACAAAGAAAGTGGCTTTGCCAATGACGGTAAAGGGCGTTATCGACAATCCTTGGAAGGAAGGATCTTTGATCATGGGAATTGAAATGGAAACGACACTTGACCGAACTGATTATGGCGTTGGAACAGGAAGCTGGGCCGCGACCTCCGTAGTTGGAGACGAAGTTGAAATTGAGATCTCAATGGAGCTCGACGGTACAAAAGAGTAGTAGGTTTTGAATTGAAAAAAGGCTGTCATCCAAATTGGATGATGGCCTTTTTTTTTCACGCTTACCTTTGGCACATGAATTTTGCCAAAGAGGATCTACAATCGCTGGTTACAGCAAAAATGCCCTTTGGCAAATTTGAGGGCCGCATTCTGTCAGATCTTCCAGTGAGTTACCTGGAATGGTTTGCGCGCAAGGGCTTTCCAAAGGGAAAACTAGGCATCCAACTCGAGCTGCTCCTCACCATCAAATCCAACGGCCTTGAACACATCCTTCGAGGATTAAAGAAGTTATAATGATGGGGCAAAAACCACATTTTACTACACGATCTGGACTAAATCGCCAAACAATTGGGCTCTTCTATCTACCTCTCATCATGGCAGTTGTATTCATTGGTGCAAGCTATTGGAGCGCAGTTGGTTTAGTAGCCTCGGTTCTACTCTCTCTGTATATTGCGAGTTCAATTCCAAATAAAGTCGAGTTGTTTTCGGATCGAATCGATGTCCATTACATGTTCCAGATGAAGTCGTTTGAGCTGAAGGAGATTCAGGCCATTTATCTGTCGAAGACAAAAAAGGGCGCTCCAATAATCTCCTTAGCCGCAACACACCGAAAGGGTGTGAAAGTGATTCCTATTAATCCAAAAAAGGGAGACCACGATGCGATCATTCAGCATTTCGCAGACCTTCATATCAAAATCGTTCGTGACTGATGGATTACCAGCCACCATTCTTACATCGATTCGCACACTTCGGAACCATTATTCCAAGCCAGTTTCGAAATGTCTCCGACGTGCGCTATACACGCGAAACCATGGATACACTTGATGATGACTTCATCGACCTAGACTACTCAAAAGTAAATGGATCGACCGGCGTGCTTCTGATTCATGGATTGGAAGGAAGCAGCGATTCTGCATACATGAAGGGTTTGACTCGAGTATTAAACCAAAACGGCATGGACTCGATCGCCATGAATTTTAGAGGATGCAGCGGCAGACCCAACAATCAAATGACGAGCTATCACAGCGGCATTTCCGCCGATCTTGAAACCGTAGTTAATCATGTTGAGCAGCAATATGATCGGCTCTTCATTGTGGGCTTCAGTTTGGGAGGAAACGTGAGTCTCAAATGGTCTGGTGAGTATGCCAACAAACCGCACCCAAAGGTGAAAGGAGTTGTTGGAATAAGCGTGCCGTGTGACCTAAACGGCTCTGGAACTGAGTTATTCAAACCTCAAAATTTCATATACCTACGTCGATTTCTGAGGCAGTTGAAGGAGAAAGCCCTGGATAAAATCGATCGTTTTGATGACAGTTCCTTAGATCGTGAAGCGATATCAAACGCCTCAAATTTTATGCAATTTGATCAAGAGTTTACGGCGCCTGTGCATGGGTTTGATTCCGCGATGGATTATTATACCAAATCAAGCTGCGCTCAGTTTATACCTAGCATTAAGCGCCCCGCATTGATCATAAATGCAAAAAACGATTCTTTTCTAAACGAAGCGTGTTATCCCTATGAGGAGGTGGGCCGGAATGAACTTGTCACCCTACTGACTCCAAAGTACGGCGGCCACGTTGGGTTTGCTTCAAATTTCAGCATGAATTTGCCCTTCTGGCATGAGAAGAAAGTTTTAGATTTTATTCAGAAAGTAGGCTGACGGTGCCACGAAAGGAACCATCGGGCCCCGATAGCTGATAGAAGTACATTCCAGGACTCAGCTTCTCTCCCGCTTGATTGTACCCGTTCCATGCCTCGAAAAGTGGTCGTTGGGTAAAGAAGACCAATGTTCCCCAACGGTTGTACACACTCATTTCATCAAAATCATGACACTCAGGTGTTACCTGAATTCTGAAATAATCATTCACGCCGTCGCTGTTTGGCGTAAACACGTTCGGGATGACAAATTCAGTGCTGAAGAAAACCTGAATTGAATCCTCTGTCGTGCATCCGTCATTATTCACAAACAAGCGATACATGCCCTCTTCCGTCACAGTCAATTCATACCCTTTTTCAAGTTCTTCTCCGCCAAAAAACCATCTGTAATCGTAACCAAAGTCGTCGTTTTCCTGCGGACGTATCTGCACCACATCCGTACAGGCAAATGTATCCGCCCCAAGCTCCACGCTCGGAGTCTGCGTGATTTTCACCGTTTCACTAAATAGATCCGTGATGGAGTCTTGACCACATAAGTATGTGGCCTCCAACTCTACCGTATAATTCCCTCCTGACACATAACTGTGCTCGGAAACCTGCGCTGTATCGGTGTCTCCGTCTCCAAAACTCCACATCCAGTCTACTACGCTTCTGGAGGTAATCCCTGTGAATCGCATCGGCTCTCCATCGCAAACTGTGTCTGTCGAGTCTAGAACGCCAATTGCTAAACCGTTGAATGTTGGTCGAAATTCGACATGAATGGAATCAGAACCCGCACAGCGCGTGTTGAATACGGTAACGATATATGTATCGGTGGAATCAATGGTTATGAATCGACTTGTCTCGCCACCACCCCACAGATAGCTGATAGCGAGCGAATCTGCATCGAGTTGGAAGGTGTCTTGAAGGCAGATAACCGTGTCAATGCCCAAATCGACCGTTGGGTTTGGAATAACTGTGATGGTATCGTAAACCGTATCAATTCTACAAAGCGAGGTGATAATCACTTCGATAAAGTACGTCCCTCCAGAATCATAAGAATGAATCGGAGCCGCAGCACCGCTCAGCGCTCCGTCGCCTAGTTTCCATTCATATAGGTATGGATTCCCAATTGCGTTTACATTGAATTGAATGCTGTCGAACTGGCAAATGGTATCTGAGTTTGCCGAGATATTTGAAAAATCAACGCCTCCATTTAAATCTGTTAGACGCACCCCAGCGGCATAAGAATAAGACTCGGCATTTCCTAAACCAATGGAATAGGCAATAAATCCGCAGCCAGTTGAAAATAAGTTGTGGCTCCCTGTATCGATCAACACGGATGTAAATGCATAGCTCGAATCAGCCGATAACGGTTCAAATCCAATTACGGTTGACCCATCCAATTCCAATGTTGACGTATCCGTTGTTCGAGTCACAATCACTACATGGTTTAGGGATATGGCTACTTCGCTGACCGCAAAAAACGTGATACTGTCTAAAAACATTTGCTCGTTTGGGTTGATCATAACCATTGAAGGATCGCCTTGAGATATGTTGCTGCAGGATGATCCTCCATTGCTCACCATAAACTGTCCAACACTTATTCGATTGTTGGATGATATCAGTCGGGCCACCATGTGCGTATCTTGATAAAACTCCCCAGCGTCAATCGTAGTCATGAGCACACCGTCTTTATAAACCTCTGTATCATCCTCTTCCGCTAGTACTCGATACATATCCGTTCCAACATCAGGTGTTGGTATCAGGATGTACTCTCTACCCCACGATGCAACTGGAAACATGGCCTCATAAAGTGGATCGGCTGTAGCGCCGCAATAAATTTGAGACCACACATTTCCAGCGAAAACAGCCACTGTTTTAGTCGGATCTGTACATACAATTCGTGATCCGGTCAAGTCTTCAAGTGAATCGCCTTGCACCTGATAAAGCTCTCCAGAGTCAAGCGTAACTGTGAAAGGAACATTTGCCAAGTGCCCACCGCGTGTATTGCCGGTTGGGGTGATCTCAACGGTCACCGTTTCGCCTGGCGCCACGATTAAGAATTCAGACCTCCAAGGGCCCGGATAAACTTGCGCTTGGTAGTTTCGGTTAAACATAACGGGATATGCAGTCATGGCGTAGTATTCTGAACCTAATGCTCTATTTGGCAAAACAAGAGATGCCTCACTCCTGAAGGCGTGATATGTATTAGCATATACCACACAGTCCTTATTCGTATGCACGTGAATTGCTTTCGATTCTAAACTATCAGAGGTGAAAATCCAAGCTAAAGAATCCGGAATTACAATTTTGGTCACGCTGCCGGGTGTGACGCTAAATGTTTGAAGAAAACCTGAGCCAGGTACTTCTAGGAAACCTGAGGTTGCAAACCGAGAAGAAATATTGGTTTGAAAAACAATGCTTGGGTCAGGAGGCGATAAAATAGTTGTGAATCCATCTTCAGGCTCTGTGAAGCCAAACCAGAAGTCAGTTCCCGCATTGGTAATAGATTGGGCTTGGGTTTGAAAACAGGTGCCCATGGCCACGAACATGCAAAGTGCGACGCCAATTACTCGGGTCAATTTTTCTATTGCAAAACAGCGTGGATACATTCTGATGCTAAATTAAGCAAGCGTGGAAATCAATTATTCTGAATACACGGATTCTTTACACCAGATATGTCAACAACTACGAGCTGTGATTCGAGGATTCTATTCGCGTCACCATAATGGCGTATAACACAAAGATTATTAAGCCGATAGCGAGGGCAGCCCAGGCAACTTCATCATTCAGCCCTGAATCTGCGAACCATATGGCACACGCTCCCATGACCGCCATAAAAATCACAAGCATCGACACGATCTTTCGATGTCTCCAACCAATAATGTTAAGTCTCTGATAAAGGTGCGATCGATGTGGTTTCCATATTTTCTCTTTATTCAGGCCACGTCTGATAATTGTAAAAGCACCATCGGAGAGAAAAACCCAAAGCACAAGTACGACAATCAAGGTCATTGAATTGAGCGAAAACTCACCATTATAGAAAGGAATGATTGCAAACCAGAAACCAAGCAATGACGATCCGACATCTCCCATAAATACTTTGGAAGGATCCCAATTCCAAAAAAGGAAACCCATGGCAGCACCCGCCAAAACCAGGGTGAACATCGACATCGGTGAGCCAAATAATATTAGGGATAAAACGAGTGCCCCAATTAGTGTTTGTGCTCCCGCAAACCCATCGATGCCGTCAAGGAAATTGAAAATATTCATGATTCCGAGCACCCAAATAAATGCCACCGCATAGCCGGCCCAACCCAAACTGAAGTTTAAAGGTGCAGGTAAAGGGAACTCAGAAAAGGCACCACTGTGATTGATTACTAGGCCAATAGCAATTGCTTGAAAGATGAGCCTCGTCCAAACGGGCAACCCTATTTTATCATCGACAATTCCGAGGGCGGCGACAATGAAACTCGCGATCCAAAATATCCAAGGCAAGTGCACTCCTTCCATCATAAAGAACCAAAGCGATCCACACGCTACTCCCAGAATTACAGCGATTCCGCCTGCACGAGGCTTCGGCGTATCGTGGCTAGATCGCTCGTTTGGTATATCGATAAATCCAAGTTTTGAGAAAAGTGGCATTAGGGCATAAATTGCCACCCAACTTGCACCAGCCGCAATTACAAATCCTATGATGGCATTAACTATCACTCGATTATTTCATTTGGAACAGTTAACACACTTCTGGGATTCCACCCGGCCTTTTTGGCCTTTTCTGACGAGAAAGTCAGGTCCGTGGTAATCTTCGATAGCGTATTAAAATTGATTGGGAAATGTATCCCAAAAAACAATAAAAATTCTCCAAAAAGGGCCGCCAACCATGCAACAAAAAATGGAAGACTCCGCGGTGGGGTGCTCTTTAGAAGCTTGGACAAAAGCGTCTCAAGCTCTTTAAAAGTCACGTCTACACCGTCGCTGAGGTTGAATACTCCGCCAACATGACTAAGCTGAGGCAAGTACATTGCAACATCAGCGGCTAAAACAATACTGCGCTTTGCCTTGCTCTGCCCTATTCCAAAATAACGGCCATTTTTCATTCCCTTAATCATCGCTCCTAGGTTTCCAGGTGGGTTTTTACCCGCGATAAGAGGTAAACGCAAAATGCTCAAGCGAGCGCCAATTTTTTCAGCATAGTTCATCGCTATCTGCTCCGCATTCTTTTTGCTTTTCCCGTATGGGTCCATTGCGCCTAAAGGGTGCTGCTCGGTAATATTTGATCCGGAGGAGACACCGTAGACCGCAACTGTGCTGATTATCGAGACGCTTGTTGGTTTTATTGAATTTGCATCTAAGGCCCGAAAAAGGTTCTCAATACCTCGTTCGTTGACTCTAAAAAAATCTTCTTTCTCACCTATTGTTCGAGGAACAACATGCGCCTTTCCAGCAGAATGAATAATCCAATCGTATGATTGTCCGGCAAGGTTTGGCTCTTCATTTCCAAGATCGCACAAGAAGTGGTTCTTCGAATCGAAAGCTGAGCGTCCAATTGTGTGGACTTCATATCCCTTAGCAGTAAGCTCGTTAAAAATATACCGTCCCAAAAACCCGCTAGCGCCTGTAATCAGAACTTTTCTACTTGGGTTAATTTGCAGCACACCAGCCTCTATCTTATCTGGACCATCACTCTCCTTTTTTATCTGCACCTTGCAACATTACTGTAATTTGAAACATAAATTATAGAATGCAATTCATTGACAAAAGGGATCATCCTCACAAAGGCCAATAGTGTTGTACACAAAGCCCGTGAAGTCAAACACATTTTATAATTTTCACGAAAATTCTAACCCTTGAAAAAACGAGGCCTTCTCGTCGTAATTCTTTTCTCACTTAGCCTTGTTTTAGAGCTAAGGGCGCAATGCAATAACGTGCTGGTAAATGGCGACGCAAGTACAGGCGCATCAGGTTGGAATTTCAGCAGTGGAGCGGGTTCAAATTGGCTCCTCCAAAACTGGGGTTATGGCAATGCATTTGTAGCATCCTATAACTGGACGACAATGGAGCAGACCATTGATTTAGTGGCAGAGGGATATACCAGCCAATACCTTGACGAGGAACCCCTCGTTTCATTTAGCCAGATGTTTCGTGGTAAGCATAGTTATTACAATGACCTCTACTATTACAAGATCAAACTCTTGAATGGTTCTAGCCAAGTGATTGATAGTTATTCATACGGATCGCAAAGCGCTCCGATATCAACGACAATAAACTGGGACACCCTATCAGGCAACTTAACTTCATATGGCACTGGCTTGAGGTACATCCATGTAGAGTGCGGAGGAAAAAGCATAGAAAATTGGGCCGGGAACTTTGGTACCATCATCGACAATGGTGTTGTGAGCATTGCAGAAGTTATGGATACAACCATTTGCGGCGGGAGTTATTTTTTCAATAATCAATACCTAACCACTTCGGGCACCTATACTCAAAGCTTTTCAGGTGTTTATGGTTGCGATTCCATCATAGTACTAAACCTTCAAGTCGATTCTCTCATAGTCGAGTATGACAGCATTCAACCAACCTGCCATGGGGATGATGATGGAAGCCTAACGCTGCATGTTTCTGGCGGCACAACGCCTTACACTTTTGCTTGGGCTAACGGCGGCAACGATAGTACTGTTACAAACCTAGAAAGTGGCGCTCATGTATTTACAGTAACGGATGCGAATGGCTGCGCAGATACTTCATCCATAACATTGACCGAGCCAAATGAATTGGTCGTAACGGCTGTGCTAGATTCGAATGCCAGATGCTATAATTCAAATGATGGAGGGGCGAGCGTTACTTCCGTCGGCGGAACGGGCAGCCACACCTACAATTGGAGCAACTCAGCCACTGGCAATCACAACAGCGGAATTGTTTCAGGTGACTATTTCGTGACCGGAACCGATTCCAATGGGTGTGTGGACACCACTGCGGTCTTTGTTGGAATATTGGATGATGTCGATCCTATTGCCGTTGTCCAAAATATATCCGTGTATCTAAATCAAAGTGGTTTGGCCTATGCTGATATTCTTGATATCGACAACGGATCCTACGATAATTGCGGAATCGACACCATGTACATTAATATAGACAGTTTTGATTGTGACGATATTGGCGTGAATCAGATCGATTTCACACTCGTTGATAGCAATTCGAATTCTGTCACCACCTCTGTTCAGGTAACCGTCGTTGATACAATCAGGCCATTCTTTCTTTGTCCCTCAGATACGGCAATTTGTGAAAGCACGTTTTCCTATCCATTCCCTACAGCAACTGACAATTGCAGCGGAGTTAGTATTGTTCAGACAAGTTGCCTGCCAAGCGGGTCAACCTACCCTGTCGGGGGAACAACCAACACATTTCTGGCCACTGATAGCGCTGGAAATGAATCGACCTGTTCATTTTCTGTTTATCGAGGAGTAACTCCAAGCAAAGCTGACGCAGGATTGGACTTTGGATTGTGCGTCTCGCCTTCCTCTAACCTAAATGCCGTTAAACCATCGTCGGGTATGGGAACATGGACTAGCCTTGGGAATGCTATTGTAATCGATCCGAACCAATTTAACTCGCCGGTTAATAACTTAGTTTTTGGGGAAAACCTATTTGTTTGGACCGTATCAGATGGCTCCTGTCCCACAAATTCAGATACTGCAACGATTCTAGTAAGCGCCAAACCAACGGTGGCTGATGCTGGCACGGACGCAACTGTTTGTGACCAGAGTGCTTATATGCTGAGCGCAAACGATCCAAGCGTTGGAGTTGGATACTGGACCTCCCCGTATCCTGGGATATTTTCTGACTCGCTTTCTCCCAATTCAAGTTTGCTCAGTTTTAATGGGAAAAGGGGTGTTCACGTGGAATATTCAAAGTGGCGCATGTCCTGTTTCCTCGGATGAAGTTTTGATAGAAATTGGCTACGCACCAAACGTCGACGCTGGCCCCGACCTTTATACACAAGGCGTTGCCAGGGTTCGTGTGCAAGTTGAGGTAAATCAACCATCCATAATAAATTGGGAGCCCTCGATTATTTTGGACGAAATTGATCAGCTAGTGACCTACGCAAATATTGAGGAAACAACGGAACTCGTCGTTTCCGCCACCAGCGAGCCATTTTGTACTCGTCAGGACACCCTCAAGATTCGAGTATTAAGTCCAGTGGAAATAAACACTGTATTCACTCCAGACGGAGACGACATAAATGACGAATGGAATATTGAAGGGTCGGAGAGTTACCCGAAAATGAAAGTGGTCGTAT
This sequence comes from Flavobacteriales bacterium UBA1993, assembly GCA_002336485.1. Lineage (GTDB taxonomy): Bacteria > Bacteroidota > Bacteroidia > Flavobacteriales_G > Salibacteraceae > SHAN690. The sequence continues at coordinate 2,140 of DDCZ01000087.1, read as the reverse complement.
TTAATCGTTGGGGAGCAAAGGTATACGAGTCAGACGATGGATACAAAACCAAGTTCGACGGCAAGCATAACGGAAATCTGCTCCCCGTGTCTTCCTACTATTACGTTATCGAGTTTAACGACGGCATCACCGATCCCAGAGATGGTAACCTCACAATTATATACTGAGAAAGGAGATGGAACCATGAAAAACTTAATCATCGTCTTATTCGTTCTGACATTCTCCGCGGTCAATGGACAGCAGTCTTGGCAATTGAGTCAATACCTGTCCAACGGATACCTAGTAAACCCAGCAAGCGCAGGTGAGCGCCAAATGCTAGACCTAAACATAAGTTATAGACAACAATGGATAGGGTCTCAATATGCGCCTAGATCTTTCTATGTGAGCGGAACCTCTCGAATTTTCGCACCCCGCACCTTAACATCAGAAACATTGCCTACAAGCCAATCTGAATCACATTCAAATGATAAAGGAAAAAGGAAAAATAAAACATGCGGCCGGCGGCATTCTGTTTCAAGACGATTTTGGGGCATTTTCCTACACCGCATTTGGGGCTTCTTACAATGTGCATGTACCAATTAATTCATCGTGGACAATTTCTGCAGCACTTAAAGGAAGTATGAAAAACTGGGTTTTTGACCCAACCAAAACACAAATGGGCACTTCAAATGATCCCACGCTTCAAGCATTTGCCGCAAGCTCACAAGCATTTAATGATTGGATTCCGAGCATTGATTTTGGACTTTATGCCTACAGTAAGCACTTGTTTTTCTCTTATAACTCGGATCAATTAACCCAGGGGGAGTTGAAATTTGAAAACAGCCCAGTGTCTCCAGCGCTGCAAATGACCCATTATGGCATGATTGGCGGTCGCCTAATTTTAAACCAAAGTTTACACCTCGTCCCGAGTACACTTATAAAATACACTGCCTCCGCGCCCGCTTCTATAGACTTTAATTTAAAGCTTGATGTTAGGGATCGATATTTCGCGGCTGTTGGATATCGATGGAATTCCGACATCATTTTGACCGGGGCTGTTTTTGTAAGTAATTTAATCAAAGTCGGCTACAGCTTCGATTACCCTTTGACTGAAACCAAAAGTTTAGGATTCGGCTCACACGAGCTGTTCCTTGGCATTCAATTGTTTAAAAAGTAATCCAATAGAATGCACCGGTTAATATCATCCTCAATTTATTGGTTCTTTATCATTTCACTATTCCTACCGTGCCAGATTATTGCGCAAGTGAAACTGATAGAATCGGAGGCTGTGGATCCGCTGGGAGGCAAAAACACCGAATTTGGCAAAGCGCTCCTAAGTCATAACCGAGATCAGCTATACTATGTAAAAAGCTATGACTTAGAGCAAAAAAATAAAAACGTTTCCCAGTCTGTATGGCGGGCAAAATGGAGAGGAGAATCACTTTTTTCAAACCAAGAGTCTATACCTATTCTTAATTCTAGGTTTAACAATGCCGTAGTAGGCGTCTCAAACGACGGACAACACATTTACCTACTTGGCACCTACTCAAACAACAAACTCATGTGGCCCGGTTTGTCTATTGCCGATAATCTAGGAGACCCGTGGAGCAAACCAGAACAAGTTAAGGTTAAGAAGCTACGAATCCGTTCGCAGCAATTCGACTTTTATGTCACTCCCCAGGAAACGGAAATGTTCATCTCCATGGGAGGTTCAGTCTATGGCCAATTGGACATCTATATGAGCCAGAAATCTGAGGATGGCACATGGTCCGAAGCAATCTTGCTTGAAGGAATCAATACTGATTCCACAAACGAAATTTCACCCTTTTACAGCGCCGAATTCAAAACGTTGTTTCTTTCATCAGACAGAAAAGGTGGAATGGGTGGATATGATGTTTATATGAGTGCGCGAGGTGACACATGGTCCGATTGGTCCAAACCCAAAGCGCTTGACGCACCTGTTAATTCGGAAAAATTTGACGCTTATTTTTCTGCATATAGAAGGGAAGGATCATTCTTTGTCAGCAATAGAAACGATTCGTTAGGAAAGCTCTATTTCCTCGAAGGATACGACCCAACAATTCCCGTAGAGCTTGAAACCTACAAATTGACATCGATGGAAGAACCAGCGGACCCGGAGTTCGACTTCGATAAGTTCAAC
>DDCZ01000088.1 GCA_002336485.1 Flavobacteriales bacterium UBA1993 | reverse complement strand
ACATCCTTAATGATGAATCTGTAATCGAGCCATTTTATTAAAATGACGAGTAAGGCGAGAATGCCACCGTATGCCAGAATGGTCTTTTTCACTGCATAAAGGTAAAGGCTCTTAGATTTCAATTCAAAAACGGTTTTGAAATGTTCGTTGAATACCTTTGTAACCAGATAACCTCAAAGTAATTTGAACAAAATAATATCGATGAACTCCAAACTATTAATCCTGTTTTCTATTCCATTCGTTTTCGTAGCGTGCAACCAAAGTTCAGATGAGTCGAGCCCTGAAGCGATGGCTGATACTAAGAATAGTGCGCAATATGATAGATTGCTGGCGGAACAAAGGCACTTGTTTGAAGCGCTGCCCTTAAAGGCGGATAATCCAGAAAATGAAACCACGAACGACAAAATAAAGTTGGGACATGCCCTTTACTTTGATACACGATTGTCGCTTACTGGAAACAATAGTTGCAATGGGTGCCACAATCTAGATTCTTACGGAGTGGATAATTTGCCTACAAGCCCTGGAGACGCGGGAGGAAATGGCGATCGAAATTCGCCAACCACCCTAAATGCGGCATTGCACGGTAGTCAGTTTTGGGATGGACGAATGAAGGACGTGGAGGAACAAGCAGGAGGTCCAGTTTTGAATCCCGTGGAAATGAACATGCCGAGCGAGCAAGAGGTGGAGAAAAGGTTAAGCAACGTAGATATGTATCGTGTGTTATTTGCCAAGGCCTATCCAGAGGAGACTAATCCTGTGACTTATACCAACATGCGCAACGCAATTGGTGTTTTTGAACGTCAATTGCTAACACCTTCGAGGGTCGACGAATATTTATTGGGCGATAAGTCAGCGCTATCTCTTCAGGAGAAAAAGGGCATGTTGTCGTTTGCATATATCGGTTGCACCAACTGCCATAGCGGTTCTGTATTAGGTGGAAATCAGCTACAGCGTTTTGGAGTACACAAACCATATTGGGAGGCCACTGCATCTGAGCATGTAGATCGTGGGCTATTTGAGCAGACCAACGATTCACTTGATCTGTATTTGTTTAAGGTTCCTTCGCTGCGAAACATTTCAGAAACACATCCTTATTTCCACGATGGAAGTGTCCAGGATCTTGAGGAAGCAGTGAGGATTATGGCGGAAGTCCAATTAGACTATAAAATGAATCAAAAAGAGGTGAAAAATGTAGTGGCGTTTTTAGAGGCGTTAACAGGCGAAGTGCCGCCAAAGTACAAGCAAAACCCACTTGCTATTGCTGAATGAGGCGTAGATTATAAGCCTCCTTTTACAGGCGCAGCAGATATCACTTCAAACACCGTAAATAATCGGTCAATTGAAAACAGCTTGTCAAACTTTGATGGTTCTTCCAACCCAAAAATCAAGGTGAACGTCTCAACTGTCAAACCCTGAATTTGATAGATCATGAAGAGGCTGTTATTTTTATCCATTTCGGTTGCTATTCTAGGAACGGGCTGCAAAAAAGCGCAGCAAAACACCATTGGAATAGAGCTTATAGATAATGGCGATTTTGAGGACGCTTCTAATGCGACCGTGTGGGAGAGAGTCGCAAACGATAATGGAAATCCAAATAATTTTGTCGGCATCAGTAATGTGAACCCTTCATCTGGTCAATTTTCCATGGAGCTTCATCACGACGATACAATTGGATGCTATGAACAATGGATTTCTCAAAGTATCGATATCGTGCATTTTGTTGAAAATCAGAAGTATAAGGTGGCTTTTTCTTTTCGTGCAGATTTTAATGTTTCCTCTTTCAATATCATTCTAAGAAATGATAATCTCAATTTTTTTGAGAATCAGGCCGTGCCTTATAGCGCCAATAGCGGTTGGAAGGATTTCGAATATGAACTTACATTACCGTCGACTATCGGTACAACAAATCCAGACTTATGGATACACGTTTGTCATCTCGGTAACCACTCCATTTGGATAGATGAAGTCAGCATGAAGGCTATTTAGTCTGCCTGTTTTTGGAGAAGACGTCAATGCTTCCAATCTTGCCTGATCGGCCTGTCCCAATTACCCAGTCGCTTGCCGAAGCGCAGCTATAGTAGCCTTGTTTGCTTAGCAGTGTCCAACCACTTGACTTTCATTGACGCCTTCTCCTAAAACTTAGGCAGCACAACCTCAGCGTGTCTTCATTTCGATAAATTCCGTCTATTCAATCAGAGTTGGAAAGACTACTTCCACATCCGTTTCACCAGGAGTGCATGTTCCGTCTTTTACACCAGGCTGGTGCTTTAGAGATATGGTAACATTTCCGCTCGAAGCATTGGTAGTCACCCAATCCGAAGTGAGCCCAATTTCATAGACCCCATCTGAATCAGTTCTAGTAATCGATAGCTCATCTATTGTTTCATCGTAACAAACAATATGCTCGGAGCCCTCCTCTTCAATCTCATGTGTAAGGTCGTGGACTTCATCTCCTGACTCATCCAAAAATTCGATATGCAAGGAATAGGTTTTGTTGGTGTCAAGCACCAGTGTGTCAATAATTGGGTAATCACCTCCCGGGCCATCTACGTCGCTCCAATGTGCAGATGCATGAGTTCCATCTGTGGCGTGGAGTTGAAGTTCAACGGTTGTAATTAATTCTTCCTCATTGTGATTATGTGGATCGTCTGGTTCGTCGTCATCGCGTTTGCACGAGCTTAAAACGAGGGTTGACATGATTATGAATAGTAAAACATTGCTTGATTTCATTGTATTGAATTAAAAGTGATGTGCTATGCGCACGATAATGTTTCGGCCGATCTCATCGGCATAGTAGCGGTATCGGTTCATGTAATTGCGATACTGTTGGTTTAACAAATTGTTTATTTCTAGACTCAATTGCGTGTCCCCCAGGCGTGTGGTCCTGGAAACTCCCGCAATTACGTTTGCAAGTACATAGCCCGCTGGAGGAGGCGAGTAGTCGCTGTTTGATGGTACTCTCCATTGTTTGTTCACCCACTTTACTGAAGGCGCAACGTACATGGAATAGTCTTGGATTTTCCCACTGAACTCAATAGAGAGGGCACTCTGATCCGAGGGCATCTGGATAATCCAGTTTCCCGATTCCAAATCTCGAGCTCTGAGTATAGATGTGCGTGAAATCATCTCTATCCACGGTTTAATTTTGTATCTGATTTGATTGTCCAAACCATACAACAGAGCGGTAGTTTGACCGTAAGAAAATGTTGGAAATGCTCCACGAATAGTTAAGGTTGCCGGAAACTCTGGCACGAGATAAACGAATCCATCCATGAAGTTTAAATATGCCTCGCTTTCAATTTGAATATGCTCGCCTTGAAAGGTCAATTCTGTATTCAAACTATATGACACCTCCTTCCTCAGGTTTGTATCACCAATTTCAAAACTGGCGGCACCATGGTGCAAGCCGTTACTGTACAGCTCGTTTGCCGACGGTGGCCTCCAGGAGTTTGCAGTATTTAGTTTCCAATGCCAACTTGAACCGAATTTTCGAATGAGTCCTGCCGTAACCGATGGCTGAGCATAGCTGTGATTTCGTCTTTCTGTTTTCACTTGGTTATAAAAGAAAAACGACTGCTCCACATAGTCCATGCGCCCACCGAATTCTATAGACCAGTTTGAGTTTATCTGCATTTGATCCAATCCAAAAACGCCTACGGATCCCTTTCGAAAAGCGGGAATGAAATATCTTCCCTCAAACGTGTTCTCCTGAATGAGCCCAGAGGCACCAAACTGCCAATCATGGTTCGCGGTTTTCTTGTTTTCGAGCGTCACATCAAGACCGTGCGTTACAATTTCAAATTGCAACCCGGGAGCATCCGCTTGCGCCCCTTTGTGTGTATCATATTCTTCTCGAAGATTGTATTGACGACTATATACCACACCCACATTTCGGTCATTTTTAGTCTTGACATGTGCCGATGCCTTAAACAACTCATGCTCAACGTGCTGGTAGGGTCGATTTATTGCGTACGAAAACGGTTTCACCACTAACGGTTCATCTGCTTCTAGAGCGCGTTGAAAATCAGTTAAGTTTCCGATGTGGCTCGCGGAAAGAATTCCCAAATTGGTGTTGAACTGACTGTAGAAGACCTCTATCCCTTTTTTCTGATCGCCAAATGAGGCGTTCAACGAAAAGTTAAGTTCTTCTATTCCGGTATTTGTCAGTACATACTCCGGGGCATCGGCATCCCCAAGTCGCTTGGCTGAACCTTGTGCCCTCCAGCGAAATGCGGGGATTTTCTTCGCTCGACCTTCAAAATACATGTTGCCCGATCCACCCAATCCATTTGATTGCCACGAGCCCGCTAATCCACCAGCAATTCCAAAACTATCTGGCAGCGATTTGGGCATAACCAAAATGACTCCACCAATGGCGTCGGGCCCGAATCGCACAGACTGTGCACCTTTATAAACTTGTATTTCGCCAGCGATAAATGCGTCGATCTCTGGGGCGTGTTCGTTGCCCCATTGTTGTCCCTCTTGCCGAACGCCGTTGTTGATGACTAGTATTCGATTGCTATGCAGGCCGTGTATAATCGGTTTGGAAATTGAGTTGCCGGTTGATAAACTCGACACACCTGAAATCCCTTCCAGAGATTGACCGAGCGATTTGCCAGCAGATCGATCGAGCATCGGAACTCGAGTTTTAATCGAGACAATATTTGGTTCACGAGAGCTTTCGACAATGGAAATACCATCCAATAGTTCTGCATGATGTTCAGGATAGAAATTATGTATCGCATGATCTTCGATCAACAGGGTATCGCGCACTGGCTCACACCCTACATGAGAGCAAACGACTACATGAACCCCAGGGCAAATGCCTGCGATAGAATAATATCCTGAAGCATCGCTAATAGTGCCAACGCTTGAATTCTCAATGAAAACATTTGCGAATCCAAGTGCGGAGCCATCGTGCTCATCGACAACCTGCCCGGAAAGGGTAAGGTCGCACTTCGATTGAGCTGATAAGCCAAACGTGAGGCACCAGAGCGAAACCATTGAAAGGAAGAGTTTCACCTGGAAAGAAATTGAAAGTTTTTAATAAGAGGCATTGCCTCAACGGATCGGGTTAAGCGAACCCAAGTGCGTATCACATAATACTTGGCGGACCTCGGGGGCAATCAGTTCCAGCTAATATATCCAAATAAGAATGCTCATTTGCCGCGACTAATATTTCTGAACTAGACGATTGAACCGCAGTGGACAAAAACGAAATATGCGCAATGGGCAAGCTTTCAAAAAACAGGGCGCAACCGGTGCAATACTCACTTTCCTGAAGGTGATCGTGATCGTTGCACACTTGGATGCCATGATGGATGGAAATATGGCAAGCATCGACATGTTCATTTACATGAGCCTCTTGGCATTCATGCCCATGATCGTGATCATGGAAAAGCGCTGGTGATGCGCCCATAAAGACGATCGCGAAGATCTGAATTATTGCAAAAATGCTATGAAGGTTCCATTTCAATGTGCGGCGAATTTAATCATTAACACTTAGTTGATTCGGATTAAGCTTTAATCTTCCGATCTTGCCCGAACGGCCTGTTCCAATCACCCAGTTTCCAATTGCTGCACAGCTGTAATATGCTTGGTCGCTGAGTTCTATCCAATTTACGCCACCATCATACGATATGTCAGAACCTGACCGGCCCGTTGCGATAACCGTATTTGCATTTACAAATGTCACGCATGACCTGTATCCCGTTGTATTCAATTCGCATTCATTCCAGCTTTTCCCGCCATCATTTGTATACGCGCAGTTTTCCGTCATGCGGGTTGAGTCGACATAATCACCACCTACAACCACTCCGTTGATGTCATCCCAAAAAGCCATCGAAAAAATGCCTGAGCTTGGTGCGCTTAACAAAGGCGAGTTAACTGCCGACCATGACGAATCTGCCCCGACTCTGAAGATCCTTGATTTGGCCGCTCCGCCCGTCGCAATCCATATCGCAGATTTACCCAAGACAATGCCTGTTCCGCTGGCGGCAAAACCTGCTTCGCCATCGAGTGTGGCCGGCATGTTGGCAAGGCCTCGAGTCCAGCTTCTTCCACTGTCTGAAGATTGTAGTATATCGAAACTCCCATTTTGAGGATCGCCGTAGGCCATGCCTCGGCCGCCGTAAAAGTCCATCCCATCAAAGAATATGGCGCTATTTGTATCCTCAAAACTTAGCGCCCAAGTGCCGCCGCCGTCGCTCGTATGATAAAGTCGAACGCCGTTTCCAGAACTCATGACCACTGCATGGGTTGCGTCAAATCCTTCAATATCACGAAAGTCGATTTCTTCACAATCTGGAATCTGTGAAGCGACCCAAGTGAGACCATCGTCTGTGCTTCTCAATACGGTGCCACGTGTGCCACTCGCCCAAACGGTGCCGTCTACAGCGACATCCAAACCGCGCAAATGCGCTTTTGTCGGGCTTGAAATCGACTCCCATTCAGGTGGGAGGATTGGATTATCCTGTGTCACTTGGTCTTTTGAGTCAGCGGATACACAGCCATACAGGACGATGATGATCAGGTATAGAAAAGTGTTTTTCATCGCATTCTATAGTGACCTATTATTTTATACGAGAACAAAATGTCCTCGATGACTTGGCCGCCCCCAATATTGTGAATGATCAAGTAATATCCTTCGGTAGATTGATTGTTTACCACAAGGCCAATATGGGTGATCCCCCCACCTAAATCCCAGGCGACAATATCTCCAGGTAAATAGGTGGTCGCATCGTCAGAAATGGGTTGCTCCCAACCACGTCGTTCAAAATAGGTCATCAAATTTGGCACTCTTCGGTGATCGATGTTTTTGTCAGGTCCAATGAGGCCCCAGCTCTGCGGGTAAACGTAAAAGTCAGACTTCATGTCTTCATGTACCTCTTTTTGAAGATCGATATCTATCAACCGAAACGCTCGAATCACCACATCGGTGCACACTCCTGTTGTTGATGGAACATCGCCCATCGGATATTCAAGCTGAACGTAATCTGGAACATATTGGATGTTCGGATTTTCAATAGAAGCGGCCGCATCCGCAAGCTGATTGCCCGTAACTTGAGCGTTGGCCGAATGAATCC
>DDCZ01000069.1 GCA_002336485.1 Flavobacteriales bacterium UBA1993 | reverse complement strand
ATCGCTTTGCCCTGAACATTTGGCTTTTACATTTGTCATCTGATTACAACATTATTTATGGGAACACAAAACGGAGTTCTAAAGTCTTCAATCGCTCGGAAAATTGCCATGGCCTTGTCTGGCTTTTTCCTACTCTTTTTTCTTCTGCAGCATTTAGCGATCAATGCTCTATCTCTTATAAGCGCAGATTTATTCAACGCTGCTTCACATTTCATGGGCACCAACCCACTGGTTCAGTTCGCTTTACAACCGGTACTTGCATTTGGCGTATTCTTTCACCTGATCATGGGAATGGTTCTAGAGTTGCAGAACCGAGCGGCCCGACCCGTTCAATATTCCTACTCTAAACCTGAAGCGAATTCAACTTGGATGAGCCGAAATATGATCATTACAGGAATCATGGTCATGCTTTTTCTCGGGTTACATTTTTACGATTTCTGGCTTCCAGAGCTGAAAATGAAATTTATTGATGGCATTTGGAATATCGAAGATCGATACTTTGAAGAGTTACAACACAAATTCCATGATCCGATTCGAGTCGGTCTATATGTTCTATCATTTGTCTTCTTATCCCTGCACTTGATGCATGGATTTCAATCGGCATTTCAGTCGGTTGGGTTTAGAAGTTCGTCATTTACGCCAATGATCAAGAAGCTGGCAACAATCTATGCGATTGTGGTTCCACTTGGCTTTGTGATTGTCGCGCTCTATCATTTTTTGGTCCAATAACTTAATACTAAGCAAGAATGTCAATGCTTGATTCGAAAACACCTGAAGGTCCAATTAAAGAAAAGTGGACCAATCATAAAAACAACATAAATGTTGTAAACCCTGCCAATAAGCGTCTCATCGATGTTATCGTGGTTGGGTCTGGATTGGCTGGAGGTGCAGCGGCTGCTTCGCTTGCCGAAATGGGATACAACGTGAAATGCTTTTGCTTTCAAGATTCCCCAAGACGTGCCCACTCTATTGCCGCTCAAGGAGGAATAAACGCGGCGAAGAATTATCAAAACGATGGCGATTCGACTTACCGTTTGTTCTATGACACCGTGAAAGGAGGAGATTACCGAGCGCGGGAAGCGAACGTGTACCGCTTAGCAGAGGTGAGCGCAAACATCATCGATCAGTGCGTGGCGCAAGGAGTTCCATTTGCACGCGATTATGGCGGGTTACTAGACAATCGATCATTTGGCGGCGTACTTGTATCGAGGACGTTCTACGCAAAAGGACAAACAGGACAACAATTACTTCTTGGTGCTTATTCGGCCATGTCTCGCCAAATAAACAAGGGTAAAATCAAAATGTATAACCGACATGAGATGCTAGAAATGGTGCTCGTAGACGGAAAGGCTCGTGGCATCATTGCCCGAAACTTAGTTACAGGTGAAATTGAAAGACATGCCGCACACGCCGTTGTTCTCGGCTCCGGTGGTTATGGCAATGTTTTCTACTTATCTACAAACGCCATGGGATCTAATGTAACCGCGGCTTGGCGCGCACACCGAAAGGGTGCGTTTTTCGCGAACCCTTGTTACACACAGATTCATCCAACTTGTATTCCACGCTCTGGAGATTATCAGTCTAAACTGACGTTGATGTCAGAATCACTCAGAAATGATGGTCGAATCTGGGTGCCAAAAAACAAGGAAGACGTGGAATCGATTCGATCTGGCAAGAAAAAACCGGTCGAATTAAAAGAAGAAGAACGAGATTATTACCTAGAACGACGCTACCCCGCATTTGGCAACCTAGTTCCAAGAGATGTAGCTTCTAGAGCGGCTAAGGAACGATGTGATGCTGGATACGGTGTGAACGAAACAGGTGAGGCTGTCTACCTTGATTTCGCATCTGCCATTATGCGCTACGGGAAAGAAAAGGCCAACATTTTACATATGAATAATCCAAGTGACGCAGAAATTCGAGACTTGGGAGAAAAGGTGATCGAGGATAAGTACGGCAACCTTTTTCAGATGTATGAAAAAATCACCGATGACAACCCATACAAAACACCAATGATGATTTATCCTGCGGTGCACTATACCATGGGTGGTCTTTGGGTCGATTACAATCTCATGACAACTGTTCCTGGATGCTTTGCTGCCGGAGAGGCTAATTTTAGCGATCACGGGGCAAACCGATTGGGCGCATCCGCATTGATGCAAGGATTGGCAGATGGATATTTCGTATTGCCATATACCATCGGCGACTTCTTAGCTGATGATATTAGAACGGGTCCGATTCCAAATGATTCACCAGAATTTATGGAGGCCGAAAAAGAGACCAAAACGCGTCTTGATGCACTGATAAATAACAAAGGTTCTAAGTCTGTTGATCATTTCCACAAACGATTGGGTAAAGTGATGTGGGATAAGGTTGGAATGGCCCGAAACGCAGAAGGATTGAAGGAAGCTGTTGAAGAAATCAAGCAAATCAGATCCGAGTTTTACGCTGATGTGTTGGTTCCCGGAACAACGAATGAGTTTAATCCAGAATTAGAAAAAGCCACTCGTGTGGCCGACTTCTTAGAACTAGGCGAACTCTTCGCAGTGGATGCATTAGAACGCACAGAGTCATGCGGTGGTCACTTTAGAGAAGAGTCTCAAACGCCAGAAGGCGAGGCGCTGAGAGACGATAAGAATTTTGCGTATGCTGCGGCTTGGGAATGGACTGGAAGCCCAAGTGAAGCCAAAGTGCACAAAGAAGAGCTGACTTTTAACGATATTGAATTAAAGCAACGATCATACAAGTAAACATGGACTTAACACTAAAAATCTGGCGTCAGAAAGACGCAACATCATCTGGGGCAATGGAGACATTTCAGGTGACGGAAATTTCAGAACACATGTCTTTTCTTGAGATGATAGACGTTTTGAACGAACGGTTGATCTCTGAAGGCAAGGAGCCGGTGGCATTTGACCACGATTGTCGAGAAGGAATTTGCGGCTCGTGCTCCATGTACATCAATGGCGAACCACATGGACCAGATCGAGGAGTTACCACGTGCCAATTGCACATGCGTAAGTTTAAGAATGGCGACACCATTCATATTGAGCCATGGAGAGCAAAAGCATTTCCAGTAATTAAAGATTTGGTTGTAGATCGCAGTGCGTTCGATCGAATCATACAAGCGGGAGGATATGTTTCTGTGAATACATCTGGTAACACGCAAGATGCTAATGCCATTCCAATTCCAAAAGACGACGCAGACAACGCGTTTGATGCGGCAACTTGTATTGGATGTGGAGCGTGTGTAGCGGCATGTAAAAATTCATCCGCAATGCTATTTGTATCGGCCAAGGTTTCTCAGCTCGCTTTACTTCCTCAAGGAAAGGTTGAACGACATGACCGCGTGCTGAATATGGTGGATCAAATGGACACAGAAGGATTTGGAAACTGTACAAATACGGGTGCTTGCGAGATAGAGTGTCCAAAGGGAATATCATTGGAGAATATTGCTCGAATGAACCGCGAATTGGTCAGCGCCAACGTCTCAAAAAGTTAAGCCATTTCTTAGACTCATTTTCCCTTAAAACTCGACGTTCTTAGGTTGTAGTAACTACCTTTGAACTGACGAAACGATTCATGCCAGAATATCCCCATTCCATCGGATCCAAACTTCCGAAAATCGGAACGACCATCTTCACTGTGATGTCTAAACTTGCTCAAAAGCATAATGCCATCAACTTGAGCCAGGGTTTCCCAGATTTTCCAGTTGATCCATTGCTTATTGACCTTGTGAGTAAATATATGCGTCAAGGATACAACCAGTATCCGCCGATGGCAGGTGTGATGAGTCTTAGAGAGACCATCTCAGGCAAGATGGAAAAAGCCTACGGTGTGCAGTACGATCCAGATTCAGAAATCACCGTTACCGCCGGTGGCACACAAGCCATTTTCACTGCAATTAATGCCCTCATCGGTGAAGGAGATGAAGTGATTCTATTCACTCCTGCATACGATTGTTATGCCCCCGCTATTGAGTTGGTAGGTGGGAAGCCAGTCTATGTTCAACTGAAATCAGGCGATTATTCCATCGATTGGAAACAGGTGAAAAAGGTAGTTACTCGGCACACCAAAATGATCTTGATAAACTCTCCTCAAAATCCTACAGGAGCTGTCATTGGCACGAAGGACATACAAGAGCTCATCAAGATTACAAAGGACAACGACATCATAATTCTTAGCGATGAAGTCTACGAACACATTGTGTTTGACGGTGAGCGACATTTGAGCATGGCTGGATATCCAGAGCTAGCGAATCGTTCATTGATCGTTTATTCCTTTGGAAAAACATTTCATGTAACCGGTTGGAAAACGGGTTATGTGGTTGGGCCAAAAAACTTGATGCATGAATTTCGAAAAGTGCATCAATTCAACGTCTTTACCGCGAATGCCCCAATTCAATATGCCCTTGCAGAATACATGAGCGAGCCCTCTCGTTACATGGGCGTGGCAGAAATGTATCAACGAAAGCGAGACGTGTTTCTATCGGCTGTTTCGGCATCACGATTCAAGCTAAAACCATCGAAGGGAACATACTTTCAACTCTTAGATTACAGTGCAATCTCTGAGGAAGAAGACCAAGATTTTGCGGTTCGATTGACAGCGGATTTCCAAGTTGCATCGATTCCAATTTCTGTCTTCTATCACAATCCGGTGCAAGATCATGTGCTGCGGTTTTGTTTTGCTAAAGAAGAAGACACACTTTTGAGGGCAGGGGAAATCCTGTCTAAAATATGAGTCCAGCGAAAAATCTACGCGTTTCCTTTATTCAATCGTCCCTTCATTGGGAGCGTCCAGACCTGAACAAAAGTTCATTTGATGAACACATCGCTCGATTGCCGGCGACCGATATTATTGTCTTGCCCGAAATGTTTACAACGGGTTTTACCATGAATACAGCCTTGGCCGAAGAAATGTCAGGGCCAAGCGTTGCCTGGATGCAAGACCATGCATCAAAAAAGCAGTCCGTTGTTGTCGGAAGTTTGATCATTAAGGATGGGGGTTCTTTCTTCAATCGACTCATTTGGGCAGACCCTTCAGGATCCATAAACACCTACGATAAGCGCCATCTATTTTCGTTTGCAGATGAAGACGCCCACTTTAGCGAAGGCACTGAGCGGCGCATTGTTCAGTACAAAGGCTGGCGCATTTGCCCACTCATTTGCTATGATCTGCGATTCCCAGTTTGGTCAAGAAACCACGCTACGAATGCCGGATTAGATGAAACCGTGTTTGACCTGCTCATCTACATTGCCAATTGGCCAAAGGCGCGGCGTCAACCATGGATGAATTTACTCGAAGCCAGGGCGCACGAAAATCAAGTTTATGTAGTTGGAGTAAACCGTATAGGCATTGACGGAAAAGACATCGAATACTCCGGTGACTCTCGGGTCATAAGTCCCCGCGGGCTTCGTCTAGATGATTGTGCGGAAAGCAAATTATCCATTGAAACTATTGAACTTGATTGGAATAATTTGGAACGGTTCAGGGAAAAGTTCCCAGTTGGTCGGGACAGAGATCGCTTCGATTTAGTCGACTAGAATCCACTCCAATTCGGTGGCCCAATTGCTTCGGATCTCGATTTTTTGATCATAATACGTGGTGCGCTCAGGTTGTCGCTTGCCCTTATAATATCCAGTATCCCAAATTTCATTGTCGTTTACATCGAAGAATACTCGAACGTGATATTCCCCAGTCGGTAAATAATCATAATCTATTTCGCCGACCGATGAAACAAATTGTTCGTCAATTAGCACATCATCCTTACCAAGCAATTGCCATATATACCCATGACCTAAGTCGGGCAGTTGACGCTTGATATTAAGTTGACCATAATCTTCTTTGCGTGTTGTGGTGAACCCGAAAACCAGCGTATCCTGGGTTTCTCCAAACTGGCTAAACACCAACGAATCAGGAATGAGCAATTTGTATTTCATTCCTTCTTTCCAGGGGTATTCAATGCGGATATTATAAAACTCACGTTTCAAATAAGGAGTGACATCAAGGGTGTCTTCGCCTTCAACAAAAACAAATTGCTCCAAATTGTTCACCTCCTTGATCGGCATTTTTGAATCAATGTTTAATGCCTTGTAGAAATCGTGTACGCCTTTGCTCCGCATCTTGAGTTTAAATCCACTCTCATCGGCTTTTGCTCCACCTCGTTTTGCCTTACTCTTTCGCTCTACCGGTTTTCGGAAAAATATGGTGTCAATAAAATCATCGGCTTTGATCTCAACTCGCAACGAGTCGTAGTCATTTGGCTTTGCGAACCAATACACGACCGAGTCATGTGCCTGAGACCAATTTTCTGTCCACTTTGGAACGTTTTCGTTGTTAGTCAACTCGGTAATCGTAATCTCAGTTACCGTCCTGTTAAACTGAAACATAAGGCCTTTGTTGGTCAGCTGTTTAAACTCCTTTACAAATTGAGTGGAGTCTTCCTCCATGAACAATCGAATGGTATAGCTGGAATCCTGGGTGACCGTATCGCCTGGGGTTGTTGATGCGATCATTCCATCAATGAATCCGATAGCCTCGCCAGGAACATCATACAAATAGCCGCCATTCATAGTTTCTAGGCAAAACAACTTGTAGTCGCCTTTGGCCAGATATTGAAGATGAAACTTCCCTCGGTCGTCCGTTTTAGCAAAATACCTTGGTAGCTCTGTCAACGGCAATGAATCGATGTTTTCGATGTAGAGCATGACCCAAATATCCTTGGCTGGTTTGAGGTCAAACGCGTCGATTACGCTTCCGGAGATTTCAAATGAATCAATGTATGGGCCAGTTGAGAACACAAAGACGTTGCTATCAAGCGGATTCCCCTCATTTACGTCCACAATTCCCTCTCCGAATTGAAATAAATAGGTGGCGTTTTCAGCCAAGGTATCTTTCCAACTCAGGGTGAGTTTTTTGTTCTTCATTTTGAACTGCACCGGATACTTCAAGGGTGGAGAAACGATCAATTCTTGGGAAGCACTTTTCAAGGCGACGTACTCATCAAATTCTAGAACAATTTTATCATTCTGCATGTTCACGGACTCGCTTTGTGGCGAGGAACTCAGAATTCGAGGAGGTGTGATATCCTTTTCACCGCCTGTCGGCGCAACCTGCTGTGCACAACTATGGGCAAGAAAGGCCAATGCTACAAGTAGCGCATATATTCTAAAATATCTGAGCACCAATCCAATCACAAATAGTTTCTAAATACGCCCTGTCTGTATCGTCAAACGTGCCCAGAGATGCGCTATCCACATCCAACACGGCCCGGATTTCGCCCGCAGCATCTCTAACTGGAACCACAATTTCCGATCTGCTATCGGAGCTGCAGGCTATGTGACCAGGGAAGGCATCCACGTCTGGCACGACGAGCGTTTCTCCATTGGCCAATACGGCGCCGCTGACGCCTTTTCCAATCTTAATGCGCATGCATGCAATTGGACCTTGAAATGGACCTAATACCAGCTCATCTCCTTCGACCGTGTAAAATCCAGTCCATAAGGAATCAAATGCAAAATGAATCGCAGACGCACAGTTTGATAATACCGCCGTCTGATGAGTATCATCCCCGATCAACGTTTTCAGTTGTGGGATGAGTTGTTCGTATCGCTCTGCTTTTGTTGCGCCTTCGGTTAAAAAAATGGATTCAGCCATTGCGCCAAAGATAATATCCAAGCGATGCCATAAATGTCAGAAGTTGTTATCGAAATCTCAGGTCAATACGGACTAGGGCAGGCTATGGTAGCCACGCTCACGGTAGTGTTTGGAACTTGCAACAATGCATCGGCGCACGCTTCTAACGTCGACCCTGTCGTAACCACATCATCTATTAACAGCACATGCTTCCCTTCTATGCGCTCAGGATGCACCACTTTGAACAGCTCCTGCACATTGATGTGGCGCTCATAACGTCCCTTTTTTGTTTGAGACTCATTGGCTCGAATGCGTTCCACCGCGTTCGCATCATAGGGCGTTTTAAGAGATTGCGACATTCCCGCTGCAATGGAATCGCACTGGTTGTATCCTCTAGTCTTTTGTCGAGTGATATGCAACGGTATAGGTACTATGAGCTCTGCCTCGGCAAAGGATGTACCCTTTAACTTTTGACCAAAAGTTTGACCTAGAACTTCTCCAACCTTCGTTTTGCCATTGTACTTCAGATGGTGCATTAGGCGCTGAGCCATCCCATCCTTTATGAAAAACATAAAAGATGCCGCCTGCTTAATCGGAACCTTTCCCCAGAAAAGCTTTTCTACGGTATTCTCTTTTTGTTCCCAATACTTTGTGACTGGGAATCGCTCTCGGCAATTTGAACATATATGCGCCTCTGTTTCATCCAAGGCTTGGCTGCAGCTGTAACAGTTAAAGGGAAATACCAAATGTGAAAAATCGCGGATATGTTGTCTAACACGTTCCACTACTGAACAATAAGCGTCGAGTATTTTGTTTCGTTCTCCAAGTCACATTGGATTTGATAAACACCAGATGGCATTTGCGGCAACCCGACAGCACCATTCACATTTGAATAGTGCACGACTTGTCGTCCATCCATTGTGTAAATACGTATTGCATGAATGGGCCCATCTGCATCTATTTGAATCATCGATTCTGACGCCGCTGGATTTGGAAAAATCGCAAATGATTGCTCTTCAACATGATTCACAGAAAGCGTCAGGGATCTCGTTTCTCCGATGGCGGAACACACGTTTGAGAGTTCGTATGTATAGTTCAATAGTTGACCATTCGAGATTCCAGTTTCATACGAGGCATTGTTCCCCGTCAACGTATTTCCGTCTACTTCCCACCTGAAATCAGTCACCCACGACAGGTACGATCCTACAAATGCTCCGGTAACTGGATCTGAGTCGGGGTCCTGAACAAAGTCACCAACGCCATCCGCTGTTTTGGTTGTTTTGATTGTTAAGGATGCGGTGGATCCAAGGCTTTCGTTGTAGTAGCTTCCAGAAAAGTCCGCATCCAACCTTGTGGCTCGAACCATGTATTCATACGAACCAGCGTAAATCATACAGGAATCGATGAATGACGTACCAACGATTGGTTCATCGTTTTTTCGAAACCAAGGGCTGTCCATTGTTCTTTGATATACAAAATAGCCTTCTACTGAAGCGTCTTGCGAGGCTGTCCAACTCACCAAAACATGAAATGTGTCAACCGTGTCAACAGAAACGCTGGATGCAGGTCTTGGGTACTCAATTCGAAGCGATGGATCTCCGAGCTGCGCAATATGGACGAATTGCGCCCCGTAACTTGCGTGATACAATGTGGAGTTGTTTTGTGAAATCTTAGTGCCATAGCCTATTGGATGACCAAGGCCCATTGAGTGGTAATGCCAATGAGGTCGACCCGCCCAACTTACAGACATCGTTCGGCCCTGCGCCAATGATGAACGCAGAAAATTATCAGGCCGATCCCAATCGCCGAAATAGCTTCCAAACATCATGGTAAAGCCTGTAAGTAAAGAATCGGTGGCCAATTGCGCTGACGTACCAATGCCACTTGCTGAGGTAAAAGAACCGCCTCCGCAGCCATAGGCAAAAAGGTATTCGTCCGTGGCTAATGTTGTGCGATAATCTGCTGCAAATATTTGATCCTTCCCAACAAGTGGGGCGAAATTTCTCCAACCGTTTGCGGCAAATGCCTCTCCGTTAAATCCGCCAAAATTATCATCTATGAGGGCGCGTTTCTCCAAGGTCCAGTCGCCATTTTTGTAGGCATGCACGCGGTTCAAGTAGCGTCGAGTCAATTCGATTTCGTCTTCACTGAATACAGGAAGGTTGGCAAAATCGACCCGTGAAATCATCAGCTCAACTGGGCTTGGAAGTGTGCTTTGATCGAACTTCCCATCGCTTGGCACGTTGTGGTTTCGTGTATCGGCGGCAGTTGTGTTGGTAACCGAATTGTCTGTCCATGTACCATTCAACTCGGCGTAGTACGCATCGGCTGGCCAAGCACCCACATGATTAGAATGTGCATCTGGCGCCAAGTTTCCTGAATATGGAACAGGCACATGACCTAATAGATATATCATCTCCAAGTTGTCGAGCTCGTCTTCCATATCCAAGATCAGGTCTTTCACATACTCCACCGTTGTGTCTCGGCTTACTTCTTCTTGGGTTACCTTCCAACCGTCGAGAACTAAGTCTTCAACCAATTCAGCCATCTCAGCGCTTAGATTGTCCTGAACATCTGTTTCTATTATTAGCAGAATATCACCTCGAGTTGTTTGCAGTTTGACCTCAATACCGCCCATGGCATAGCCGTATCCAGTGTACGAGTTCGTGTATTTTCGAATCGCGTATTCATATGCCTCACCGATCGTAATGTCTGTGTCTATATAGGTGGTATCAGAACCCGTTACGGTGGCATAAATGGCCCCAAAGGTTTGAGCAGATGGTGTTTTCCGATAAATATTGTAGGAGGTAGCCGAGGCATCCGACGTCCAACTAAGCTCAAGCCGATTGGGGCTTTCAAGAACTTCAATCTGAAGATGTACCGCATAGCTCGAGGCAGCTTGAGCCAAACTAAAAAGTGGCAATAAGATTGAAAAGACAAAGGTTAGGAAGCGCATAATTCAAAGTATTGTGGACAAGGTAATGTCTTTTTATCGAAGAAGAAAATGAGCGGTTAAGCAGTTATTTTTCACATGCACTGATCAAAATTTGATTTTGTTTGTTGTATTCAAAAAGACACGAAAAATGAAAACACTCACTATACTAATTGCAATGGTCGGAATGATGGCCATGCCTGCATCAAATTCAATCCATCAGTTTACCATGACCAGCATTGACGGGGATGAAGTTAGCTTGGATCAATACCAAGGAAAAGTAGTCCTAATTTTAAACGTGGCCAGCAAGTGTGGATTGACACCGCAGTATAAAGACTTACAGGCACTTTACACGGAGAAGGAATCCGAAGGCTTGGTAATTCTTGGATTTCCAGCAAACAATTTTGCAGGGCAAGAGCCAGGCACGGACGATGAAATTGAAACCTTCTGCACCAAAAACTATGGTGTCAGTTTCCCCATGTTTTCGAAGATTAGCGTAAAGGGAAAGGACATGCACCCCTTGTATCAATTCTTGACAGAAAAGGACCAAAACGGGGTGATGGACTCAAATGTAAAATGGAATTTTCAAAAATATTTGATCGACAAGAATGGCATTTTGGTTGAAATGATTGCTCCAAGCAAATCCGTTCTAGACGCGGAAGTGCGCACAAAAATCGATGCATTATTGGCGGGATAAATTGCAGCTGTCCTAGTTGAATGAATTAAGTTCTTAGTTGTGTAACTATGTTTTTAGTTATACATTCGCCTCATGAATCAGGAAAAAGAACTGACCCGGGCCGAAGAACAGGTGATGCATCACCTTTGGTCTCTCGAGAAATGCTTTGTGAAGGACATCCTTGCAGAGATGGACGAACCAAAACCCGCATACAACACGGTTAGCACCATCATTCGAATATTGGTGACAAAGGGATTTGCTGGGTACAAGGCCTATGGCAAAACCCATGAATACTTCCCATTGATTTCAAAACAGGATTACAGCCGATTTACGGCTGGAAACCTGGTGTCGAATTATTTCAATGGATCGGCCAAGGAATTGGTGTCGTTTTTCATGGCGGAGAATAAGCTCAACACGGGTGATCTTGACGAGATTCTCAAGAGCATTGAGTCACGCAAAAACGAGAAATCATGATGTATTTACTTACCTCAAGTATTCTGTTTTTGTCGGCGTATGCAGTCTTCGTTTTATGCTTCAAGAAGTTGACCTTTTTCAAGTTTAACCGCACCTATCTCATAGGTACGTTAATCTTTTCTGTTCTATCACCATTGGCGTCCATTCCATCTTCGTTGGTGGAACGCTCCACACTTTACACCTTCACCCTACCCGCACTACAGATCACCGATCAAGCCGCGCGCTCCGCATCCATGGGAGTTGCAGACTGGATAATGGTAGCTTATGCCTTGGGTGTTGGCATCTCCTTCATAGTGTTTTTACGTTCGATGTATCAGGTTCTTTCCATGCACAAGAAGACCAATGAAATGGAAGATGATGGGTCTTATTTATCAGAAGGAACGCACGCCTTTTCATTCTTTAAGCACATCCACATCGGGCAAAACATCGACTCGGACACACGCTCTATGATTGTGTCTCATGAACATGTGCATGTGGAGCAGTTTCATTCGTTGGACATCCTAATCTACTCCATAGCACGCGTTGTCTTTTGGTTTAACCCTACCATTCATTTGGCATTGCGCGAGGTGCGATTGAACCATGAATATTTAGCGGACGAGAAAACCCTGAGCGCCTTTGGAACGGACTATCAATACACGCTTTTAAATCAAGCATTAGACACAAACGTGTTTGCCATGGCGAACACATTTAAATCAGAATCACATCTTAAAAACAGAATAAAAATGATGAACAAACAGAAATCAAAACAAAGATCAAAATTGGCCTATGGGCTGATATTACCGCTGCTCGTTGGTGGACTCTGGCTCAATGCCTGCACGCAAGATTCGGACGTCACCGACCCGCAAACCACGACGGAGATCAACCAAAACGCGTCGGTCTTTTCGAACAAATCAGAAGTGGATAAACCTGCACAATTTGTAGGTGGCCAAGAAGGCATGATGGCCTACTTTCAGGAAGGGTTTACCTATCCGGAAGAGCTGAAAGCAGACGAGGTGCAAGGAAAAGTAATGTTGGAATTTATTGTCTATGAAGACGGTTCGTTGCACGATGTGCATGCGCTAAAGAGCGACGATGAGCGACTTGACTCACCTGCGATAACCTACGTTCAGAACATGCCAAACTGGGAACCAGCCGAAAGGGACGGGATGCCCGTAAAAATGAAAATGGTGCTGCCAATTCAGTATTCCATGAACTAGAAAACAAGTATTCGATTTTTCATTTGCCTCGATTCTAGTTCCGATAATGTAGGGCCTAAATCGGGGCTTTTTGTGATCGACTTAATTCTATATTTGGGCCCTTGTTGGGGATGTAGCTTCCTCCCTCGCTCCGCTCTGGCGGACAGGCACTTCGCTACATCCCATGTTAAAGTCTGGGGATGTAGCTCAGTTGGCTAGAGCGCTTGACTGGCAGTCAAGAGGTCGTGGGTTCGACTCCCATCTTCTCCACTCTGATAATCAAAGGGTTGCGAATGGCAATCCTTTTTTTATTTCCCAGTTGTAACACATTTGTAACGCTTTTTTGAAATAAGGGTTTCAGTGAGTATTACCCTTCAAATTGGCGGTATCATCTTTAGCTACCAGCATAGCCAGTTATAGATAATAGTTTAGAGACTTGCAATGGATTGTGATTTCCATTGTTATTGATTAGTAGAGTCACAAACCCTGCTCGAGTCAGTAATAGTTATAGTATGCCTTGTCTTCAATCACTTAGTTTTAATAATTCGACCGTAATGCACTTGCATTGCACTTGCATTGCACTTGCATTGCACTTGCATTGCAGATGCATACATCAGAGGTGTTATTTAAACCGTTTTCTGATTTACTGAACCGATAAAAGACTAAAAATCTATTTTTGAGAAAAATGAATAGTATGCATTCTCGAAGTTTATCATTGTTAATAGGTCTATTATTTTGTCTCCCTGTTGGCTCAAAAGCGCAGAATGGAATTGAGTATTCCGATGTGGTCGAGTTAAATAACGCAAGTGGAGATGTCTTGTATTCAAATGCTCTTGTTTGGTTTGCAGAATTTTTTAATGATTCACGTGCTGTAATTGAGACCAAAGACCGAGAGGCAGGAATAATTTTAGGTGATGGACGTTTTAATTATACTGCGCCTTCAGGTACGAAGTATAAAGACGTCAGTGGAACGATTGAGTTTAGGATTAAAGTTATGTTTAAAGAAGGTCGTTCAAAAATTGAATTGACAAACTTTCGTCATAAACCAAGCTTTCCATCTTATTCCTTAGGATTAATCACAGACTCAGAGAACTATTCAGGTCCCAAGAAAAGTAATATGCTTAGCGATAAATGGCATCAAGTATTGTGGACTGATTTAAGGAATGATACATCAATAGGCGCTGAAGAGATATTGAAGCATTTTAAGGAATATATGTTTGAAAGCTTGACCAAAACCGAAGATTGGTAGCACAACCCCTGCTTGAGTCAGTAATAGTTATAGCACGCCTTGTCTTCAATGCCGTAGTAGACATTCGGGTTGCCTATGTATTTAGTAGTGTACATTGATACAGCCTTTTTAGAATCTACTTCCTGAATGAAGCTGATGGCTTTTGGGTTTCTGCTTAGCCCAGCAGCTTGAGCAACATCTTTCCTTGATAAAGTATGAGCAGTGGACTCAAGAAGCAGGTGCATATGGTTCATATTATCATAGCTGTCCTTCTCAACCGAATAAAACAGTCTGCTTATCTCTTTTGGGCTGCTGATGATTCTCTGACCAAGCCTTTGTGCTGATGTCTCAGTCAACTTATAGTGAAGTCTTATCGTTGCAATGTGTGACCAATTAAATTGACTTATCCATTGTCCGTAGTGGGTTGAAATAGTACTCATATTTTAGTTGTTTAAAGGACAGACCGATGGTAAATGGGGTTTGGAGTAAGCCTTGCTAATTTTTGGTTTTAATACGTTCTTTAAATCATCCGAAAAGGCGCATACAAACCACTAATACGCCTCTAACCGCTATTCTTAATCCCACATATTATCAGGATTCAATTCACCAACTCTGTAGGAGGTCTGCTCAACTCGGGGCATTCCATAGGGCAGAAGTTTGATGATTAATTCGATGCGCTCCTTTGGTTGTAATTTCTCAAGTTGATGTGGCAGATTCTCTAACTCATAGTGAAGAAGGTTTTTAAGAACCCCCCTGAGTTCTTTGGTCAATTTATTGGGTGTGCCCTTCTCCCGTCCGCCAAACTTTCGTCCTGTGGTATTTGCCATTCTATTTGAATGACTTTGTGAACTACTACAGCTACCACACTCAAAACAGTTCTCACCACAGCTTCGGCGTTCCGCTATTTGCCGGTGTCTAAAGAATAAACTTGTGTTACAACCCA
>DDCZ01000082.1 GCA_002336485.1 Flavobacteriales bacterium UBA1993 | reverse complement strand
GGTTTCTGCAAATACTACGGCTCGAATTTACAATGCACTTGGCGCGTTGATGATTGAGCAAAAGATTTCATCTAATGAGACAAATCTAAGCGCATTGACTAATGGAATTTACTTCCTAAAAGTTGATGGATACGAGACTGAGGCGAAGCGATTTATTAAGCGCTAAGATTACCTTCTTGGTTTTCCTTTAAAATTTCGACCACCTCCGCCTTTGCCACCATGACCTTTTCCTGGTCCTTTTCCTTTTCGTGCAACGGCCTTCGGGTTCCACGTTGGGCTCTCGCCAATCTCTGGTGGAATAGGGGATTTGAGGACTTCCTTTTCGATCAATCGCTCAATCCGAAGAAACTTGTACATCTCTTCTGGGTTAACTAATGTAACCGCAATTCCGGTTGTGTCTGCACGTGCCGTTCTTCCAATCCGATGCACGTAGTCTTCAGCGTCATTCGGAACATTATAGTTGATTACAAGATTGATGTCCTTAATATCAATTCCTCGGCTCATAACATCTGTTGCCACAAGAACGCGACATTGCTTCGCTCGAAACTTAATTAGAACAGCCTCTCGTTGCTTCTGATCCAAATCAGAAGAGATTCCCTCCACCAAGTACTTGTTATTTCTCAGTCCACGAACAATCTGCGTTACCTCTCGCTTTGTTGAACTAAAGATGATAATGGTCTTGCACGATTCCTTGCCATCAATAAGTCGCTTGATGAATTGAGTCTTCATTGTGTCGTAACACAGATAGACCATTTGCAAAACACCTTCGGCTGGCTTAGATATAGCAATACTGATTTCATCCGGAGACTTTAGGATCTCTGTAGCTAGATCGCGAATCTTTCTAGGCATGGTAGCGCTAAACATCAGCGTTTGCCGCTTCTTTGGGAAATAGCTGAATATGCGCAGAATGTCATCATGAAATCCGATATCTAACATGCGATCGGCTTCATCCAATATCACGTGTTCGATTTTTGTCAAATCCATATATCCCATGTTAAGGTGGGCAATGAACTTTCCTGGTGTGGCTACAACAATATCAACACCGCTAGTAAGCGCCTTTTTTTGATCTTCCCAATCGTCGCCATCGCCACCGCCATAAATCGCGATTGATGATATCGACGTGAAATACGTGAATCCGTTGATCGCTTGATCAATTTGAATCGCCAGTTCACGTGTTGGACAAATTACAATAGTGCTGATGCCGCTGTTTTCACGGGCAGCCAGCTTATTAATTATGGGAAGTATAAACGCCGCAGTTTTCCCGGTACCCGTTTGAGCACATGCGATGAGATCTTTTCCGTCAATAATCTTTGGTATAGCTTGCTCCTGAATCGGAGTAGCTTTTTCAAATCCCATATAGCTTATGGAATCGATGAGGTCGTCTGATAGACCGAGTTCTTTAAAATTCACGCGATGAAGATCATGATTTTTTCGGGAAGAAAAGCCCCTTGATCACTAATTGATTGATTAATCATGAGTTAGATAAATTCCGCAGCCCTGAAACGCCCAGACTAATGAAGATGATTTGGCTAATAAGTTGGTGTGTGACACATTCGAACGCGTTCATAAATGCTGCATTTTCGCATTTGCAAAAGAGAAGTGAACGGATTAATCACATATTTCAGAGAAGGACGCAGGTTGCCAAGATGGGGGATCTTCTCACTTGACATTGGTATAGCACTGTGCTCCATTTTTCTAGCGTACTTACTTCGGTTCAATTTCGACATCCCGGCTAAGCATCTGGATTTGATGATGATATCACTGCCCTTTGCCATTGCAGTTCGAATATTAAGCTTCATCGTTTTTCGGACGTATGCGGGAATAATTCAATTCACGAGTACCGAAGATGGTGTGCGAATATTCTACACCGTATCTGTCGGTACCCTGCTGCTCACTGTGGTCAATATTATTCAGTTCTATTTCACACAACAGTTCCTAATACCATTTTCCGTTGTCGTTATCGATTATTTCTTCATGATGTTTTTTATGGGAGGACTGCGTGTCTTTATACGTATCCTGTATTACGAGCTCAGAAAGGTCAATCGAGAGCAAACAAAGGTTATTATTTATGGAGCAGGTGAACCCGGAAGCATCGCTAAAAAGACACTTGAACGCGACCTAGGTGTTCAGTATAAAGTCATCGCATTTGTGGATTCAAATCCCAAGTTGGCAAGGAAAAAAATGGAAGGCATTAGCATCTATGATGCGGCTGAGAGTCTTGAAGGACTGTTTCAGAATAAGGAAGTGGATCAACTCATTTTTGCAGATAGTGAATTGGCTCTATCTAAGAAGCAAGACTTAATTGATCTATGTCTCAAGTACAATATCAAACTGCTCGATGTTCCACCAGCTTCTAAA
Source organism: Flavobacteriales bacterium UBA1993 (assembly GCA_002336485.1). Classification (GTDB taxonomy): domain Bacteria; phylum Bacteroidota; class Bacteroidia; order Flavobacteriales_G; family Salibacteraceae; genus SHAN690. The sequence goes on along the minus strand of DDCZ01000082.1, from coordinate 1,988 downwards.
TGGATCAATGGAGAATTAAGCTTCAATCAATTCAAGGAAATTCGAATCGAAGACTTACTAGAGCGGCCTTCTATCCAATTAGACAAAAAGAAAATTCGAAATCAGCTTGTTGGTAAAACCGTGATGATCACAGGTGCCGCCGGGTCTATCGGAAGTGAAATGGTGCGTCAAATCATTCCGTTTAAACCACTCAGGATTGTCTTGATAGACAACGCCGAAACCCCGTTGTTTGAATTGGAATTGGAGCTTCGAGAGGGCTTTAGGTTTCAAGACTATGAGATAGTGATTGGAGATATCCGAAATAGAGATCGATTGGAGAATGCATTCAAGACATTCAAACCTGACTTTGTCTATCACGCTGCCGCCTACAAACATGTGCCCATGATGGAGTTGAATCCAAGCGAGGCCATTCATAATAATGTGATGGGCACAAAAAATCTCTCCGACCTGAGTGTTCAGTACGGCGTCAACGAATTTGTCATGGTGAGTACGGATAAGGCCGTGAATCCAACGAATGTTATGGGAGCTTCAAAGCGTATCGCAGAAATGTATGTGCAGTCTTTGTATAATAGCATCAAGGATAACCCAGAAACTCCAACCAAATTTGTTACAACCCGGTTTGGAAATGTGCTAGGGTCAAATGGATCGGTGATTCCATTATTTCGTAAGCAGATCCAGGCAGGAGGACCTCTTACGGTTACTCACGCCGATGTCACACGCTATTTTATGACGATTCCTGAAGCCTGCCAGTTGGTGCTCGAGGCTGGGTCTATGGGCAATGGTGGCGAGATTTTCATTTTCGACATGGGTAAATCCGTGAAGATTGTCGACTTGGCAAAAAAGATGATCAAGTTGTCTGGGCTAGAATTGGGAAAGGATATTCAAATTGCATTTACGGGACTAAGGCCAGGGGAGAAGCTATATGAAGAACTATTGAATGATGAGGAAAACACCTTGCCCACTCATCACAAAAAAATCATGATTGCAAATGTGCGTGAATATGATTTTGAGGTAGTCTCAGCGCACATTAGCGAACTTATTGGAATGTTCGATGAACAGGATAACTTCAAGATTGTGGCTAAAATGAAACAAATGGTTCCGGAATTTCTAAGCCGAAATTCGATTTACGAGGAGCTAGATGAGTCATCCGAAATTGATGACACTCCGAAAGAGTAGGGCGCTGCTAACAGGTCCAGCAAGTTACATGAAGTGTTCATCCTCTTTTCGAAATTCATAGAATGGTTGAGGGATAAAACACAAACGAGCATCTGCAAAGGCTTAGATTGCAGTCAGACCCAATCCTGAAGGCTTTATTCTTGAAAAATATCCACTCTGCGGTTTCTGCTGCGACCTTCAGCAGTGTCATTACCGTCAACAGGCGTTCTAGCACCGTCACCAGTGGTTTTGATAAGTTCTGCCGGATATCCCATCTCAATAAGAACAGACTTCACCGCATTCGCTCGTTCAAGTGAGGTAAGCTTGTTTGCTTCGACCGTACCAATATTATCGGTGTGGCCAGAGATTGATAGTTTGACGTCTTTGCGCTTTATTATTTGCTGAAGCTTTTTGCGCTCCGTTTCTGTAATTGAAATGTCATCAAAACTGAAGGATACCGTATGCAACAAGCGGTCTTTGTTTGGTCCCATCCAAGGGTGAGGAATGTGATAGCTTGTAAAATAAGCCGGCATCGGTTTGTCTTCTACTTCAAGCAGGGTTAATGGCTTAACGGTGTACGAACCATCGGTGCCAGCAATCTCCTTCTTCTCGTCGTCTGAGATGTTGTAGACCTTCATCTTGGAGCCGTCAATGTTCTCACTAAATCCAACGGTGTATTCCTTGTTTCGGTCCATTTTATTGAACTTGAAATCACCATTTGATTCAATGTTGGAGGAGTCCATGGCCACGTGCGCATTATCAAATAAGAACGCCTTTGCATCTGCAGGGATTTCCTCCTCGGATACGATGTTGAACTTATCGAAGTCGAACTC
>DDCZ01000016.1 GCA_002336485.1 Flavobacteriales bacterium UBA1993 | reverse complement strand
CAAATCTCTAAGGCCAACATTCACCCCGCCACTTCTAAATACATCCTTTAATCTCGATTCATTCAGGTACACGTTCATGACTTTAACGCGTGTTTCGCAACTAATTTCACAAAATCTAAGGAACTAATCATCCCCTCAATTCTCCCATCATCCATCACTACTATATGGTGCACCTTATGCCTAACCATCATTTTAGCTGCTGCCTGAACGTTTGCATCAACATGCACCACGTGCACACTTGAAGCATTCATTACTTCTTCTACGGTAGCATTGTCATGCAGTACTTCCTAAGCATGGAAGATTTAGAGGAGCGCTTCGAATCTTGGGATGACCCCATGGAAGTTCCTTTTACGGGCTTTACATATGGTCAAAATACGCCAATAAAAGCCGTGACTGAAGCTCCAGGTAAACATCTACAGATGGTGAAACTTATCATTGGAAGCAACGATGTTCTTTTTACAGTAGATGATATGAAGAAGCTGATGAAATCTGCATTGGTTGACAAATCTGTATACGTGGTTGAAAACCCCGATCGAAAGGATAATTTTCAAATAGATATGGCAGCATATGGCAAGGTAATCTCGGATTTCCTCGGTACGTAAAATTTGGGCTAAACTGGATATGCGAATCGCCACACATTTTTCAACTTGGGAGAATTCACGTTAAGCGCTGTTAAGGATTGAATAATCTGATGGATCACGCGTTAGCCCCAAAAACCATCAAATGTCGTTTACCCTAACATCCAGTAATCCAGCTTCGATACGCGCATTTTTATTAGGAAAAATAGCCCTACCGTCGGTACTCCTATATCGCAACATGTTTAAGCGACATAAAACGGCTTGGGGCGAAGACAGGGAAACATTGAAGGTGTATCCGACGGGTTCTGTAGGCATGATGATGTCTGATTTTCTCTATCAAAACGACATCGATTTGGAACCAAAAATGGAAAACCACGACTTCTTCCACGTTGTGCTAGACTACAAAACCACGCTACAAGAAGAGGCCGCACTGCATTTCTTTTTAATTGGAAATGGAAAGGGTTCGCACTACCCATTCATCGCGGCATTTGTGGGATTTGCATTCTTCCCTGAGCACTATGACCTATATATAGACGCCTATCATCGGGGACGATCTGCAAAGCCTTTTGTACAGAAGCCTATGAAGGAATTTTTATCGAACGACCTAACGCAATTTCGAGAGAAACAATGCATCCACGACCGGATGTTTTAGTCAAACCTCGTCAAGCACTATGAGTTTCAAAGGGTTAGCCTCATTATTCATTACCTTTGAGTGCATCTATCCACAAATTTCAAATTCAATGAGTTACTTCTCTTCGAAGTTCGCTATTCTTCTTTCATTTCTCTTTTTAGCCCTGAGCATTCAGGTAAATGCGCAATGTTTCATTGATCTCGAAATTGATCGCGACGCCCAGCTACACGACGTCAACTCAACCACCAACTACGGTGCTTCTTCTGAGCTGATGGCCAAACGCTCATCCAATGGCAGTATTACGCCGATTCAGCGGGCACTTTTCGATTTTGATTGGAGTTGTTTACCCGAAGAAATACAGATCGATAGTGCGCAACTATATTTATTCAATGTGGCAACTTCCGCCGGCCATTCTCATCAAGGGGATAACAGCTGCTGGCTAAGACGTGTCGATCAGGCATGGACAGAGACGGGTGTTACATAGGCGAATCAACCCTCAACAAGTACGACAAACCAAATTGCCCTTCCCTCTCAAGTTGGATTTAGTGATTTGAGTTTGGACGTAACTCAACTCGTTCAAGATCTGATTAACGACCCTGAATCCTATCGCCATGGCTTCTTTATGGGTCTACAGTCAGAAACGGGAACTAGAAGGCAAAACTATGCGTCATCTGACCATGCAGACCCAACCAAGCATCCTATTATGAGAGTGTTTTTCACGAATAGCGAGGTTGATCTTAATGCAACTACATCTTTAGCATCTGACACCATTGAAATGGGCGACACCACAACTATCACCTTTGAGGTATGCAACAATGCGTGTTGTGATATTACAAGTGAATCCATGACACTTTCTTTACCAACAGGTTTTGTGATCGCTTCTTCAGCCGTTTCAAGTTCTGCCGCTACTTTCTCTGGATCAACCCTCGCGATTAATTCGTTGTCAAGCAACGATTGCTTTGATCTAATTATTAAGGCTTCGGCCGGCGCCGGAGCCAGTTTAGGGATGAATAATTTCTGTCTAAATCCGGATGGCAGCCTTGTCGCAAATGGCACGCTATGTTCCGGCGCGGAGCTGATTGAAATACAATCTGACACGAACGATACTACCAACACAACCGATACTACCGGCACGAGCACATCAACCAATTGGGATCAATTCAAGGAAGTGCAAACCGCCTTCAATATTTTCCCAAACCCCAATACTGGAATTTTCTCGATTCAATTTAATTCCGAACACGAGTTAAAGGGTCTTACCATCACCAATAATTTGGGACAAACCATGGTGAAAACGGGCAAGGTTGACGAGGGGTTGATTCTTCTTAACTTGGAAAATCACCCAAAGGGAATTTACCAAATAAGTGCACTGTTTGATTTCGGAACGGTTACGAAAAAGGTGGTATTAGAGTAAGAATTCACACATGGAGTTTCATCGCAAATTTCGATTACACATAAGTTCGATTAGTTACTGTAACTATGTACGTGACCGACAGAGACTAATGAAAGACATTCGTTCCGCCCTTATTTTTGAGCCATATTTTTACGATACTCCCACGGATCTCTTCGATTATCTCGTAGCAAACGTGAACTGGAACGACACCATGCGCGCTCGAAAGACAGCCATGTTCGGACAACCCAACGCCGATTCAGAGCAGGTACATGTGTACAACCCTTTACTTCCTGTGATGGTTGAGCTGTCAGATCGACTCGCGCCCATCTTAGGCTTCAAACCCAACAACTGTTTTCTTAACTATTATGAAAATGGGAACTCGAAAATGGGCTGGCATGGAGATTCTACGCACTTCTTGACCGAGGAAACTGGAACGGCAATCCTGAGCGTTGGCGACACCCGCATATTTCAGATCAGAAGAAAGGATGTGCCCACCGAATTGCATAACTATGTGCTCTTACCCGGTTCATTAATCTACATGCCGGCATCAATTCAAGAAGCGTGGCAGCATGCGATTCCGAAAGTGGTTTCAGAGCGCGGACGCATAAGCCTGACCTTTCGAAAAATGAAAACACCAAACACGGATTAAGAAAACCAGGGCTATTCATTGTCAATCGGCAACGCATTCTCAATATGATAACAACATTCACAGAAGAGCTTAAGG
>DDCZ01000050.1 GCA_002336485.1 Flavobacteriales bacterium UBA1993 | reverse complement strand
TTATACTCGAATTATACTCGAATTTAAAGTTTAGATGTGAATAGATTAACCGTTATCAATCAAGAGATTAACAATTCTGCCAATGACTTCCTTGTTTTCAGTTAAGCTCATCACACCAGCTTGCTGAAGGGCGTCCAAATTGGCTGCCTTGGCATTGTCCATGTCGTTATCTGCGTGATATGTTTTTGGTTCGATTCGGATGTATTGATCAGGCGTGTCGGCAGCATCAAACAACATTTTGAGATGGTAATCGACAGTCTCCGAACTTCCACTCATCATAATATCGATAACGGGGGTGGTCCACCCTATTTTTCCCCACTTTTTGGCTTTGTCGTATTCGTAGGTATTTGGCGACGTACCTGTGCCAATACTTACCAATATCATATCCGAGGCTCGAGGGTTTGTTTGGTTTTTAGAGGCGAAGGTCATGTTTCTCGCTTCCGAGTAACCGCATAATGCCGGATTGTTTGCAAACACTCCGCCGTCGACCAATGAAAACACCTCACCTGCCAGGCTTGTGATTTGCGCACATTCAAAATAGGAAGGCGCTGCACTTGTTGCCCGAGCTACCTCTCGCACGAGGAAATCACGCGTTGTTTTTGCATCATGGCTGGTGAAAAAATGCGCTCGTCTGTTTTCAATATCGTAGCTCGTAATAAGACAGGGCTTAAGCAAGTCGCTTAACTTGGCGTCTTGGATATATTCTTTTACGATTAGTTCGAGCTGAGCAGCGTTATACTTCTCATCCGTGATGCCCCCAACTGACTTAATTCTCTGGCCCAGATTTCTGCTAAAGATTTGCTGCCCTCTTGTAAGGTAAAGGTCTACAGCTTGTTGAGCACTAAACTTGGGTCGGCCGTTTTCATCAGGCACGAGATAAATACAGGTTAGAATCCCTCCCGTACTTGTACCCACCATTAAATCAAAAAAATCGGAAATGCGGGCATCCGCGTCTCCGGTTCTTTCTTGAATTTTGGCTTCAATATCAGCGATAATTACCCCGGGCAGAATGCCTCGAATGCCACCGCCATCAATACTTAGAATTCTAATCTTTCCCACGCTGGTCAATGTACGGATTCAAGCGAAAAAGCGATGAATTATGATGCAGTTTGCGCGTCTTTGTTGAATTCTTCCATCTTGGTCTTTATATCAACAAACAGACACCTTGTAAACTCCAAATCCATTTCTCCATCTTCGGAAATCGGTGCGTGATACATTTCTGCTTTACCCTTTCTCACTCGATACGCAAAGATTTCTCCGTTGGCCGTTGTCGGAATCTTTCCTTGCGTGTAGATGTCGCCATTCTTGTACATAGGTAAAACACAGTTTAAATCCTTAAACACAATTAAGACCCGCGCAGGAATATCGTCCTTATCTGTAACTGCTAGCTGAATCGCGTTCTCCATGTCTTGCTTGTAAAAACGATCGATGTTGATCCACCTCAGCTGGTTCACGCTTACAGCATAATCATTCAAAAGACTTTGGTTACCATAACCGAGCGCGATCATTTTCTCAATCGCCTTTTGCTTAAGCTTCTCGCGCTTCTCGCGCCATACACGCAATTCTTCTCGATACTCCTTACTCACTTCTTTGATTATACTATCTCGCTCTGCAAGAGCCGCTATGTATTCATCAGACTTCTCGTAATTGAGCTTTTCCTGGTCAATTTTCTGATTCCACATTGCGAGATCGTGCTTGTAATAAAGCTTGTCCTTTTCATAGACGATTGAATCACGCCGATAGTCCTTCAAGCGACGCTGGTAATACTCCATGTCGATTAGATACTCCTGATAGGCTTGGTTGTATTCTTTTAGAAAGTAGCTCCGCTTTTCCTTCTCAGTGAGCTTGGAGAACCACTTTTCTTTTGGCACAAAACTCTCTTTCCGAGGCTCGTTTGGCTCCTTAAGATATCCCGGCGCCCTCGGTCTCATCGGCTTTGTGCTTAGATCTGGTTTGTATTCGGGCATGATGTATTTGGGTAAAACATAGGACGGGGATGGTCTCATCTTGAACTTAAGTGAATCGCTGATTTTCTGTCCTTCCTTGGTCCAGTCAGCGCCATCATCAGAGGCAAAAAGCTGCATTCTCGGCCGAACACTGTCCGTTGGAACTCGAACACTCAATGGGCGCTTTGGGTCAATGAATACTTGCTGCCCAGAAACAGTCCTAGCCTCCATCTTGAGCATTCCTCCGCTTTCTAGCATGTGATCGCCGCTCATCGTTGCCAAACCATTAAGTATAAACGATTCCATGCTTAGGGCCTCAGTTAGCTGGAAGTTCACCGATTCTGTAATTGACCTTCCCTGATCATCAACAAACGCATTTGACTCAATCAAGATTCGTGTGCCTTGGCTGCCCGCAATAACTGTGTCTCGATCTGGCTTTAACTCAAAAGACTTCGATCCTGGTCGCCATTCCGCCTCCATTTCCTCAATGGATTCAAACTGATACCATTGAACGCTGAGTTCAACACGTCTATTTTGTTTCATGTTGTTTGCGGCATTGTTTGGAGCCACAGGGAGTGTTTCCCCGTAATAATCCATTCGAATGAGCGCTGAGTCAACACCGGCAGATATAAGGAAACTACGCACCTCCGTTGCGCGCCGTCGGCTAAGTGATTCATTATAGTCTTGCGAACCACGATTATCGGTGTGGCCATGAATAACCCAACCGGCATCCGCATCAACTGGGATGTTATCGAGGACAGATGCCAGGGCATCCACTCCTTCCTTTTGTAGGTTGTGTTTGTCGGTGTCGAAGAATACGCTAGCCGTATCTTTTATAACGGCGGCGTGCAGGTTAACGGTTAGAAATACAGTCAGTAGAAGCAATACGTTTTTCATAATTATATAATGCAATTATGGTCTCTAGGGTACAGAGGCGATCACAACGCATTGATATACAGGTGTATTGCGCAGGTTAGACGAAGAGGAGAATTGGCTATACGAATGAGGTGAAAACGGGTATAGACTATCGGAGACCTGTCTTAATTCCGGTCTTCGAAACCGTAACATCATCAAAAATCACCTTAAGCTCACCGGTTTCATCGCGGTATCTTAACTCGAATGGATACACACCAGAAGGCACGAGATAGCCGTTGGTCGTTTTTCCATTCCAAGTTCGATTAGGTGAGGTGCTTCCGAATAGCTGTCGTCCCCATCGGTCGTGAATTTTCAAACTGAAATCCACCGGACTCACGGCCTCAAACGAAACACCAAACTCATCGTTCAATCCGTCCTCGTTCGGTGAAAAACTTGACGGATAATAGATTACCGTTTCCTCCTTATAGTGGAGGATAATGCGAATCGTGTCAGAACAACCATCATCAGAGATAACAGTGAGCTCTATAGGATACTCATTGTTTCTACCATCAAATTCATGAATAATGGAATCGAGCATTACCTCGGTCCGATTGTCGAAGTTCCATTCCCAGTATGAGGCGTTAATCGATTTGTTCTCAAGCAGAATAAAGGGCTCCACATTCGTGGCAACCTCCGGCGTATAATCAAAGGCAGCAACGGGCTGCTCAAGCACCTTTACCGCACATTCAAATTGCTTTGTACCAACGCAGCCAAAGTCCGAAACAACGTGAACGGTAATATCATAACATCCCACGTTATCGTATTGATGCACCAAACTAGAATCGCTGCCATTCGTACTACGGGTATTATTATCCCCCATTTCCCAAGTGTATGCATATCGAGCGTGTGGAATTTCGATATTAATTAAGACGTCGTTTTCCGCACACGCTTCCTCGGGCATCACCTCAATACTTGGATATTGGAGGTGCTCCGTATGGATTACAAGTGTGTCGTATCCGGCTGGGGATAGACAAAGATCTGTAATGGTAACTACGTACTTTGAGGTTACCGCGGGACTCTCAAACTGAATTCTGTTTGAATCATGCGTATGATTCCATTCATATCGATACTCTTGCGGTCCACCGAAACCTCCTGCCCCACGAGCGATGAGGTAGATTGACTCTCCAGGGCAAATCGAGTCATCTTCTGCTCGAATCGTTGCTCGGATTGGACTGTATCCACCCACTTGTTGAAACACAGAATCAACAAATACCGGAGATCCACAAAAGTCACTTACGGTAACGATATACCATTGGGATGTATTTGGCCCAACGGTTATTTCCGCTCCAAACTCACCAGAGCTCCAACTATATGAATAGAGTGAATCACCCCCGGTACCCTGAGCAGAAAACGTGGCTACATCGTAAGGACAGATAGTATCCAAGTGGGGCATTTCAACTCCCAACTCAGGTCTAACACGCACCACAACAAGAGATGTGTCGCCAACGCAGCCATTCACGTCAGTCGACTTAACGAAGTACGTAGAGGACAATTCTGGACTAACCGTGGCAGAAACGTTGGTTGAAACCACCGGACCTGTTAAACTGCTTAAGGTCCAGACATAATTATACGGTGCAGTTCCGCCCGTTGATGTAGCAACCATAGCAGCCACATTGGTAATGCATATTTGGGTATCTCCAAATCCGATAGTCACAATTGAATCGGGCACTCCAATTACGGCAAACGTGTCTGCAACACAACCATTGTCGTCGGTGACGGACACGTAGTTTGTATCAGAACAAAGACCCAAAGCTTGATTTGACACTTCCCCACTCGTCCAAAGGAAACCATAGGGCGCGGTTCCTCCAAGTGCACTGGCTTGTCCCGCTCCATCGCACGTTAAACCGTCAGGACAAGATGTGCTCCCCCAATTCGATGAAAGCGCAAAAAGTTTATCGGGCTCTGAGACTGTGAAGTCGTCCGTAATGGTGCATAAATAAGTCGTTGAAGTAGATACCGTATCGGTTACTGTGACAGAGTATGTTCCTGCACACAATGCATTTACATCCTCGGTGGTGGAACCGTCACTCCACAAATAAGAATAACTGGATGCCCCTGTTAGAGTTAAGTCTATGGCTCCGTTGCAATCGCCCTTGCACAATGCGTCTGTAACAGAACCTGAGGTTGAGAACGTTGGCGGAAGCACCGTTACCGTGGACGTGTCATACAACGTATCGCATTGATAGGAAACCGTGACATAATATGTGGTCGTCGTTGTTGGACTTGCGTAAGGATTTGGAATAGAACCAGAGCTAAGAGACCCAGTTGAAGACCAGTTATAGGTGCACGTGCTATCTCCAGCATTCAGCTGGACGGAATCACCCGAGCAAATTGTAGCGTCTTGCAGGTCTGTCACAAAACTGTCAATGGGCACTGTGAAGCAAAAGCCTTGAACGTTGTTTGCGCCACCTGTTGAAGCTAGAAATCCCCAATGAACAAGTGAGTCACCCTGAAATATGCTATCGATTAGATCACCTTGATATTGCAACCGATAATTACAATCAAGGTAGACACTCAGCTTTTTGCTGACTGGATCCCAGCGCACATTGAGTGTATGATAATTTCCATCTTCAACATTTGCCGACGTAGATGAGGCTTGAATAGGACCTGCCAAAGAATTAGTCGATGTGTGATTGACTGTTCCGTTTTTGAAGATGCCAATATGGTCAGCAGCAATATCGCCAAACCCGCCATTGTACCATGTATCCACCTCGATTCCAATAGAGTTTGAAAATCCACTTCCTTGATATCCAATAGCGCCCCCACCATTTCCAATGTATGGGGTGGCCAAACTTCCTCTTAAGGTGAAGACCATCCCATCTGCACCGCCGTTGTTGTTTCCAAGAAACACAGAGAAGCGGTAATCAAACGGTTCATGCAGGTTGATTGGTGCATTCTTATATACGTAGCCCTTCTGGCTATTCGACGCTGGAGTCAGCTGATAGCATCCGCTGCCCTGCGAAGTAGCATTTCCACCAACAAGAAACTGCGCCTCCAAAGTGGTGGATAATAATGCTAATATGATTATTAGCCAAAGGGATATGCCGCTTGCTCGGAAATTCATAATTGCTTGCGCAAAATTAGCCTTAATCACCTTGAAAATCTCGATGAGTTAAACGGATTATCTCAATCCTGTTTTATTCCCAGATTTTGACACAATCACTTGATCATAAACCACCTTTAACTCACCCGATTGATTTCGGTATCGCAGGCTGAATGGATAAACACCTGCAGGAACATAGTATTTTGAAGCACTCTTCCCGTCCCAGCCATTCAATGGATTTGTGGTCCCAAATATTTGCTTACCCCATCGATCAAAAATTAGAAGTTCAAAATCCACGTTTTGAATGGATTCACCTTCAATCATAAATACGTCATTCAACCCGTCTTCATTGGGCGTGAAGCTTAGCGGATAATATACCGTCGTTTCGGTTGTATAGTTCAGTGATTTCCTTAAAGTGTCATGGCAGCCGTCGTCAGACACGGCAATCAGCTCCACATCATAGGTGTTGTTGAATTCATTGAATTCGTATTGAAACGTATCCAAGTCAGCATATTCCTTTCCATCGAGAAACCAATACCATTTCACCGCATCGACGTTGCGCTCTTCAAACTGAATAATCGGATGAATGGAATTAGGGTGATCAGGCGAATGATCAAAATTAGCTTTTGGTTGTTGAAGCACCTTTACGGCACAAGGGTGATAGGCACTATCTGTACATCCAAAATCACTAACTAGAGCCATGCTAATATCATGACAACCCAGCTCGTTATACACATGCGTGAGCACGGAATCTGAATGGAGACTGGACAAAACGTTTCCGTCACCGAGGTCCCAATAATATCGGTAACCCGCATACGTGCTATCAATCATAATTTGAACCTCTGCCTCGGCGCATGCTTCTGCGGGGGAAACAATAATATGAGGGGATTTGGTTTCTCCAACGTAAATAATAATGGTATCCGCTCCTGCTGTAGAGAGGCATAAATCACTAATCTGCACCACAAACTCACGTGTATTCGAAGGCTCAACAAATTGAATTCGATTCGAGTCATTTGTGTGTTTCCAGGCAAATTTGAATTCATCCGGACCACCGAACCCACCAACACCTTTAGCTATCAAATAGATCGACTCGCCGGGACAAAGCGAATCATCCTCTGCTTTGATGTTTGCACGAATAGCACTATAGCCCCCGACTTGTTGAAATACAGAATCTACAAAAGGTGGAGTTCCACAAAAATCAGATACCGTTACTGTGTACCACCTGCTTTCATCAGGACCAACTTGAATAGAATCGCCAAACTCACCCGAACTCCATGCAAACGAATAGAGTTCATCTCCACCGGTTCCAAAAGCACGAATTGTGCTAACGTCATAGGGGCAAATTGTGTCTGGAGTCGGGAGCTCAAGACCAAGTTCTGGCCTCACAGTTATGAGGACTTTGGAAGAGTCGCCTACGCAACCGTTTAAATCCGTTGAGACAACAAAGTATTCGGTCGTTGTCTCAGGGTTTACACTGGTGTTGGAACTGGTCGAAACTACAGACCCAGTCAGCGCACTTTCTGTCCAGATATAAGAATATGGCGCAGTGCCACCCGTTGAAACGGCGACGATTGAAGCATAGTTTGTTATACAAATGGTCGTATCACCTACTCCGACAGTATTAATAGTATAAGGCACCCACACATTAGTTTGAGTCGTATCCGCACATCCGTTCGTATCGCTCACTATTACGGTATTCATTCCAGCGCATAATCCCTGGGCAGTAGTTAGGACTTCTCCACTTTGCCATAAATAGAAATAAGGCGAGGTCCCTCCTATTGCACTCACTTCAGCACCGCCATCGCAGCTTGAAGATCCTGGACAAGAGACGCCATAGGTTGTATCAACTGTGGCTACAAGTAGATCGGGCTCATTTACTATTATCGTATCGATGGTCTCACACTCTTCATCATCTGTGACAGTAACGATGTACGTACCCGCACAAATGTTTGTATGGGCAGAGTCGCTTGCCAGACTATTATTCCAATCGAAACTAAAGGGCGCACTTCCGGCGGTTGGAGAAGCCAGCAATGTGCCTGTGCAAAGACCTTTACAAAGTGGCTCAGTTGCCGTCAAGTCGAACTCCACGAGTCCATTGAAGTAAAACTCAAGGCTATCTATGGTATCCAAATTCCCACATAGGTCTTGTACTCCGCCTGCATTTGGAATAATGCTCAGTGTGTAATCTCCAATTTGAGTGATCGGAGGATTAAAATGCACGGCATATTCCAAATCGTAGTCTCCACCCAAGGCACAAACGGGCGAAGTAACGGATGTAACCGTGTGCGAACCTCCTGGCCCTGTCAATGTGAAATCGCCAGCGCTTGTGGAGTCACAAATAATATTCTCAGAGAAGCGCACAACTAAACTATCCAATGCGGTACATGTGATGGATGATGTAATGGAGTCCATCGCTGGCGGAACATTATCATATATGACCGCTGTTGATTGAGAAAAATCAAGCGTAAAGCCATAAGTGGTGCCCGTCCAATTGCTAATGTGAAGCACGTATCGCTCCCCAGCTGTAACCGATAGGTCTGAACACCATTTCGGACCATTTCCAGTTCCTGGTCCATTGCAAGTTCCTGTTCCTCCGTTTGGAGTGCTCACACCTGTAGGACCGTTTGCACCAAAGGTTCCCCATGTATTCGAACGCACCATTGCGCTGGAGGCGCCAGAATTACTAGAAAGCTGAGAGCATGTGCCGCTCGTAAGATCAAAAAGTGTCCAATCATGATCTTGATTGGCGCTGGCTGGATTGATTGCGAATCGTAACAAACCCGACTGTTGAACAGTCCAAGTAAACCAAACACTCCGCTGCTCCGGAGCATAACAATTTGAGACGTTGGCTATTTCATTCCCGTAATTCCCCATCCCATTATGGTTCATACCGATCGTAATAGAATCGGAACAGACAGGAATCGCGCCTAAGCAATCCTGAAATGTCGGTTGCGCAAGCGCCATGCCCGACATGAACATTAGAAATAAGCTAAAAAGGGTTGATCTAAACACGCGGGGTTTTTCCAGGGTTCGAAGTTATAAGAATGAGCTGTTATTCTGCTAGAAGCTTTGCTCTTTGTACTATTGACGTAATGGCCACTCGCTAGTTGCTAAGTCCATAGTTATGAGATTTCAACAAAAGGAATACAACGCGCTTTCCCAATTAATTTACTCAAGTGAGTTCGGCTATGATTCATTTCAATTTTCAAAAAAGCGTGGAATTCTTTCTGTTACGTATAGTTCAGGTCAGTGCTTTCAGTTTCATAGAAAAGAAACAACAAAACTTGATTCCAATAAACAGTGGACGAAGCATGTCGAATTCAGGATCTGGGTCAATAATGATGCGTTGATGCTAGAGACATGGTCTGAGCTAGAAATCAATTTTACCAAATGGCTATCCAGCCTTAATTCATCTACTTAACGAGCGTAAGCGTTTCTCCGACAACAATTTGCCCCGGATCACTGAGCCCATTCGCCGCAGCCAAATCCCGGCTGCGATATCCGTCTCCGTAATGCTGACTTGCTATTCCCCAAAGTGACTCACCCGCTGCGACAATGTGAATTTGATCCGAAGGCTCTGAATTATTTTCTGATTCATTGTTCATTACCTCTTCCTCTGGCGCATCCTCTATCTCAGATTCTTCAAGGTATGCATCGTCTTCCAGACCTCCGTCCTCACTCACTTCCTCCATCGAAGATTCAATTTGAGCCTCAAGTGCTTCGATTTGAGCACGTTGATCTTCTATTTCCTTGGTTTGTTCTTCAATTGTATATCCCATGTGTCGCAATGAGTCACCTGACACAACCATTTCATGTTCTTCTGCATTTGGGTCTTGAGCCATAGAATGATTCATGTATAAGTAGCCAGCACTTAGCACAGCCACAATAACCGCTACCATTATTCCAGCTTGGGCGGCGTTTCGTTTTAACCTCAGCTTATGTTCCAATTCTTGGACCTGCTTATTTAAATCTTCACTCATAGTATAGGGGTTTTTTGTAGTCGAGAAAATTATCATTTTATCCTCGAAAACCAAATAGTTAAAAGAAGAATGTTCTCGGCAAAAAATGCAGACCTACTTAACATCTCTGATCACTATTTTAGGACGGAAATGTATTTTCGGGCTATGCCTAGAATTATCCTTCTTTTAAGCCTGGTGTTGCTGCTCGGTTCATGCAGAAAAAGTCTCTATGACTCAGACCGTTTCACGTTGAAACATGACGGCGAACGCAGGTCTTACTTGGTCCATACCCCACCTTCATATTCAGATGCCGTTTCTACGTCATTAATCATAGCGTTACACGGCGGGGTTGGCTCAGCGAAAAACATCGAAGAACAAAGCGGCTTGGCCGAGTACGCGGATGAGGCCGGCTTTATTCTTTGCTCGCCCGATGGATTGAATCGAACATGGAATGCTGGCTGGTGCTGCGGCAAAGCAGAAAAAAACGGTGTGGACGATGTAGGGTTTATTTCTGCCTTGATTGACAAAATGCTTGATGACTATAACATTTCACCCGATAAAGTTTACGTGACAGGAATGTCTAACGGGGCATTTATGAGCTATCGATTGGCAGTGAACTCAGCGAAAAAATCGCGGCAATTGCGCCCGTTGCAGGCACCATGAACTTTGGACCTTGTGTTCCATCTACACCAGTAAGCATTATTCACTTTCATTCATTTGAAGACACGAGCATTCCCCATTTAGGAGGTGTGGGTAATGGCATTTCGGATCACTACAATTCACCGATCGACTCCGTTTTATCGGCCTTGTCTGACATCTACGGTTGCAGCTCAGATACCGCATATGAGATATTCGAAGATGTTGAATACAGATCGTGGTCAAATTGTTCAGATTCGGTTGAACTTAAGTGGTTTATGAGCAGAGATGGAGGCCATAGTTGGCCAATGGGAACTAAACCCACCAAAAAAGGAGACGATCCTTCGTCATTGATGAATGCAAATGAATTGATGTGGGAATTCTTTCAGGCGCACCCCAAGGGATGACTCACTCTAAAAAGGAAGACGGTTAGCGCTGGATGTATACCATACTGTTATGCGAGGAACCATCAATTGAAAGTGAAATCATATAGATATTCGTCGGGACGTCAACCACCGGAACAGAGATCAATTTCGAACCAGCTACATCAGTGGTAAATCGTTGGATGACCTTACCACTCACTTCACTGATTGTTAGTACAGCTTTCCCAATTAGGCGCTCATTAGATTGAACAAGCACTCGATTTAATCCACTATTGTATACAATGTTTACCGCGTTTTCTGGTGATGAATCTACCGTTTCATCAATTCCTGTGGCACACGTGTGATTGATCGACACCGCCTTTACGCCGCCATAATTTGAATAAAATGGAATGCCAAGAGGCACATAGATGTAACCAAGATAAAACGTGTTCTTATAAGCGCTTATACCCCACGTTCCTTCGCTATTCGAGAGATTTCCAAAGGATGTACACAAGAACGGACTTTCTGGATCCGACACGTCTATACAAACGAGCTCACTCTTCCCTGCGGACATACCAATAACCTGACAATCGGCTATGTATGCCATTTCGTTTGTATGTCCAGGACTGTTAAACCAATTGTTTGAAGAGGTTTCACAGGCCCAATCGTTCCACCAACTCATCTGTGTAATATTTGCAGCATCGCTAACATCTAAGATTTCCATACCACAATAGTCAATCGCAACGTATAGGCGATCCCCGTTCACAACACAATTATTATACGCCCTCGGCAGGCCATCAAGCGCCGGTAAGCTGTACTCTCCTGATTGAACAGGATTTGATATATCGCTAACATCAATAATTCGAATTCCACCAGCATCGTAACAGAGATATACTTCATCATCCTTTACATCAACACCACGCGCATTGTATTTATCGGGATCTGGGTTGGCATCGGGGACAATTCGAGAAACCTCGCTGATATTTGACTTGTTCGAGATATCGAAAATTATTAATCCATGTTGCATTGCCCCTAGAAAAGCGTAATCGCCGTCTACCTTCACAATTCCGGCCCCTCCAGTCGATGGGGCATTCTTCCAAACATCTGTTACAAATGCGTTCTCAGGGTCTGTCACATCAATAATCGCAAGTCCTGAATTTTGATCGTTTGAGAAATGATCGCCTAAGGCAACATATAAAAAGTCGCCGGTTTGACTTAAACTCATTACGCTCAGACCTTCCATGTCATACATTTCGATTCCGTTTATTTCAATGGAAGCCTCACCATCGATGGAGAATATGCGCACACCATCTTTAATGGCGGCTGTGTATAGGTATTCTCGATCCTGATTGTCATGAATGACCGTCATGCATTGATGCGGAAATGGATGCGCAATCTCATATTCCTCCTGCAACTCAAGTGTATAACACTGGGCTTCGCAAACGACTGGACATAACAAACTCAGGAAGATTACTGAAACTCCGATAAACAACCTCATAGCAATCGCGAAATTAGAACGACTAATTGGCCTGACAAAGACAAAGTAATCAACAATTTATCTAAAGGTGTTTCCCCATGTAGAGGTGCCCTTTGGGGCCCGATTCGAATTCTGCGATTGCCTCAAAAAGTCCCCAAACAAAGTATTGATGTTTCTCAAGCAACGCCCGGCTTCCTTCATTATCATCTAAAAGGATTGCAACAAGATGCTTCGCATTCAAGTCCATTGCAGTCTCTTCGAGGTTCAGAATTAGTTTGGATGCTGCACCCATTCGTCTAAAGTCATGATGCACGTAAAAGGTGATTTCTTTTGTAGAGCTCAAGGCTTCTCGACCGCCCCTATAATTTGATAGCCCCCCCCAACCCACAATCTGATTATTAATTTCCGCAACGACCAATGCGGTGGCATTCTCTCTTAGACTAGAAAACCAATTACTTCCCTGCACCCAATCAAATGGCTTGACATAAGCATTCGTTTCTTCTTCAATTCCATGGTTCATGATCTCCACAATAGCAGACTCATCATCATAAAATGCAGGGCGAATTGAAACGTTGTTTATCACATTTCAAGATTATTCAAAATTGAAGTCCGATGATCATCTTATTTTCATCGCATGAATCAAACATCGCAAGAAACCTTTCTCGGTCACCCAAAGGGACTCTTTATATTATTTTTCACTGAGTTGTGGGAGCGCTTCAGTTTCTACGGTATGCGGGCCATTTTGGTGCTTTACCTTACTGCCGAAACGACGGACAAATTAAACCCTGGATTGGGTTGGACCAGTAAAGAGGCCTTAGCGCTCTACGGATGGTATGGGATGTTCGTCTATTTCATGGGAATTTTTGGAGGTGCCATTGCGGACAAATGGTTGGGTCAAAAGAAATCTGTCGTTGTAGGCGGGGTATTTATAATACTCGGGCAATTCTCTTTGGCCGTGGATAGTATTATGATGTTCTATTCAGGCTTGTTACTGCTAGTATGCGGTGTAGGCTTGCTTAAACCAAATATTAGCACCATGGTTGGCGGCCTTTACCCAAAGGGAGACTCTAAGCGCGACGCCGGCTTCACCTTATTCTATATCGGGATTAATATCGGAGCGCTTGCTGCACCAATATTGGTCGGATATTTCGGGGAAAAAGTAGATTGGCACCTTGGCTTTTCTCTCGCTGGATTTGGAATGATCGTTGGCCAGGCAGTCTTTGTATTTGGTGGTAAACATTTGAAAGCTGTGGGAAATTTACTCAAGCATTCACCTACGCACGGTCATTTAGCAGATCAGCCTTTGACTAAGGTAGAAAAGGATCGGATTGTGGTGCTCCTGCTGTCTTTTCTAATTGTGATTGTTTTCTGGGCAGCCTACGAGCAGGCCGGTGGATTGATGAATCTATATGCTCGAGATAGCGTGGACAGATTCGTTTTTGGGTTTGAGGTTCCTACTAGTTGGTTTCAATCCTTACATGCTTTTTACGTAGTCTTAATAGGTGCCCCAATGGCTTGGCTATGGTTAAAATGGGGGAACATGGGGAAAGAGTCTAGCGCGATATTCAAAATGGGAGTTGGTATGATAATCATGAGTATCAGCTTCCTAGCTCTAATGGGAGCTGTTTACGACGCGTCTTTAAATATGCTGGGCAAGGCACCTATATATTGGCTTCTCTTTTCGTATTTCCTTCATGTTATTGCCGAGTTGAGCATTTCACCTGTGGCACTTTCATTTATAACCAAGTTGGCCCCGGCTAAATATGCCAGTTTAATGATGGGAGCCTATTTTGCCATTACAGGTTTGGGTAATAAAGCCGCGGGCATTTTAGGTGAAGCGGCTCAGGAGGCAGGAGAAATGGCGGTCTTTAGTGTGATTGCGCTTGCCTGTCTATTCGTTGGAATTCTGATATTCTTGTTTGTCAAGAAGCTGAAAGTAATCAGTCATGGTGCAGAAGATGATATTACCGAGCTTTCTGGAGTAGAAGGATAATCATTGAATCATATGTGACGGTCAGTAAGAAAAGGCTCGGCAACCCTCCTAGGTTGCTCAGCATTTGCACACCAACTATGCCGGAAAAGCTCAACATCACGTACAACACGTGGCCACTTACCTCGCCCCCATCTGTTCTTGACTCAACACTGTACCGTTAAAACGGACGACCTTACGATGTTGAATCCCGATGGCAGAATCCAAATAAACAACCCCTCAAACCGGTTGAGGATCCAATCATTCACAGCGCGGATCGCACTTTGAAAATCCCAGAATCCAAAAGCTGATTAGCAGCGCAACAATCAATAGAATGAATGGAGGCAAAAACACCTTTGGCTCAATTCGTTTCATGGATTGAAAATAATTTACGCGGAGTACGGTCAATAATAATGATTGAACTAACCTTGAGGGTGGATTTACAACTACTAATTGGTTTTCTGACGGCTAGCGTCGCCTTGGCTCTCATGCCCGGTCCAGATAATATTTACGTGTTGACCGAAAGCATTTCCAAAGGCTGGAGACAAGGAGTCGGGATCACCACTGGGCTGGTTAGTGGCGTGTTGATTCACACCACCTTGGTGGCCACAGGACTAAGCGTCATTGTTTTCGAGTCAGAAATGGCATTCAATATTCTAAAGGTGCTTGGCACCCTGTATTTACTCTACATGGCCTACGGTGCTTTTAAGGAGCCAGCCATGAACGTCGAGATAGGTCCGCTTTCAAATCGAGAACCACTTCTGAAACTGGTGCGAAAAGGATTTTGGATGAATGTGTTGAATCCAAAGGTCACCCTCTTCTTTATGGTGCTTTTGCCTCAGTTTGTATCTAATGATGTAAATGCATGGAGTCCAATGGTTCAGATGATAATTCTCGGACTTGTATTTATACTCTGTTCATTCTTAGTTTTTTCAGGAATCGCATTGGTTGCAGGCAGTCTAGCTGCTGTAATTAAAAACCCAAGGTTTTGGGTAATAACCAAGTGGATCAAAGTTGTCGTGCTTATCGCTTTGGCTTTGGTTCTAGTGATGTCAAGGGTTTGAGGCCAGCGCACCAACGCTAACATTCAATTCGAGGCGCGAACCAATAAAATCGCAAGGCTCTCTTTTTGCCACGTATATTTCGGATTCACTTCACCAAAGCATTTCGAAATAGCTGTAATGATTGTTGCAATATGACGTCTTAGTATCTAAACCTCTATCATAAACTATGAAGAAAATCAAACTCGTTGAATTCAACTCACTTGAAAATAAACTACCACAGGCGCATCAGGTGAGCGGCCTGGATCTTGTTTCTGTTCGCTACGATGACGAAGTCTCCGTTCTATACGGTAGATGTCTGCATCGAGGAGCTTTGATGGCGGACGGCCATGTTGAAGGAGAAAACCTAATCTGCGGAGTTCACGGTTGGGACTATCGATACGACACTGGCGTGAGCGAGTACAACAACAAAGAAGTCTTGCATAAATTCTACACTGAAATCACAGATGGTTGGGTTTGGGTGAATGAGGAGGAAATTGAAGAGTATAAAGTCGCACATCCACAGCCATTCAATCGGGATCAATATCAAGGTCAATATGCTGACACGCATCCTGCAGCGACCGAACCGTTTACAGGATACATTCAAGAACTTGCGCGAAATGGCCTAAAAAACTACGGACACCACGGTCCATCTGCCAGTATGGGTGTGGATAGAAACCTACTTCCAAAGTGGGAAAATATCCAGTTTCTACCGGCACAGCTTTCGCGCCGACCACTCTTAGATCATGAGGACGTGAAAACCAAGGTTGTGATTGGGTCACGAGCCAAGAAGCCACTGGAGCTTGATATTCCCGTATTCGTGTCTGACATGAGTTTTGGCGCACTGTCTCGCGAGGCTAAAATTGCGCTCAGTAAAGGAGCTGAATTGGCGGGAACAGGAATCTGCAGTGGTGAAGGAGGAATGCTTCCTGAAGAGCAGTCCAGTAATTCGCGCTATTTCTACGAACTGGCATCTGGCAAATTTGGCTTCTCATGGGACAAAGTAAAAAAGGCCCAGGCCTTTCACTTCAAAGGAGGTCAAGGTGCTAAAACAGGCACTGGCGGACACCTTCCAGGGCATAAAGTGACAAAGGAAATTGCTGAGGTCCGTGGACTTAAACAAGGCGAAACCGCAATCTCACCGGCTGCATTTCCCGACTTTAATACCGCATCAGACTTTAGAGTTTTTGCCGAAGAGGTCCGAGAAAAAACAGGCGGAATTCCGATTGGGTTTAAGATCGCTGCAAGTCGCATAGAGGCAGACATAGACTTCGCACTCGAAGTTGGTGTCGATTATATCATTTTAGACGGCCGTGGCGGTGGCACAGGCTCCGCTCCTACCATACTGAGAGACAACATTAACGTACCAACTATTCCGGCCCTAGCACGCGCGCGAAAGCACTTGGACGCCGTTGGCGCCAAAGACGTAACCTTGATCATTACAGGCGGCCTACGATTACCAGAAGACTTCGCCAAGGCAATGATGATGGGAGCCGATGCCGTGGCTGTTTCAAACTCGGCGTTACAGGCCATAGGTTGTCTTGGAATGCGAGCCTGTGGAAGCAATAACTGCCCGGTCGGAATTGCAACCCAAAAGGAAAACCTAAGGAGCAGGTTGATGATCGAATCATCTGCAAAACAATTGGGTACCTTCTTTGGCGCTACTGCGGACTTAATGAAAGTTGTTGCTCGCTCTTGCGGGCATGATGATGTAACCAAGTTTAGCTCATCAGATCTATCCACACTTGATTATAGCATGCATCAGTTAACTGGAATACCCTTCGCGGGAGTCAAACATGATTAAGCGCAACCTGCTGTTTATCTGCCTATTGTGCTTGTCATTGCCGCTACTCTCGCAGGAGGAAGAAAGTGATCACTGCCTTTTAGAGCCAAATTCCATTTCCGTAGGTGTGGCAACCCCTTACTCCATAAAGGAATCGATGGTGGGTATTAACTCAAGAATCTATTACAACGTAATGGAGAAGTGGTGTTTTGGGTCCGAATTTTCATTCACGCCAGCCGACGAAGCCGACCTTTATGAAACGAATTTTATTTTGCATTACATCATTAAAGTTCCACTGATTGGAGTCTACCCTTTAGTGGGAATTAATTACAGTTGGGAGCGCTCTGAAATCCATGGAAACCACGAGGGAATTGGGATGATGTGGGGTGCTGGAATACACAGAAACATCAAGTCGTTCACGCTGTTTGGAGAATACTCGAGATTGGAGGGGCCATTAGCGGATCAGTTTGTCAGCCTTGGTCTTTTTTATCGATTTGAAATCCCAACAAAACATGAATAGTATGTGTTGATTATTCACAACTTTGATCTCCATTATGTTTCAAAAACTCACTTTAACTCTTCTCCTCGCTATGTCTTTCTCTTGGCTTCAAGCTCAAAACCCTGTGATCATTTATATAGGCGACCCAATGTGCAGCTGGTGTTATGGATTTGCACCGGAGATCTCTGAATTGAAAGACGCCCTACCCGATTACGAATTCAAATTGGTCATGGGAGGTCTGCGTCCTGGCGGAACAGAGACAAACAAAGACTTAGGCGAATTCTTAGCTCACCATTGGAAAGATGTGGAGAAAAGGACGAATCAACCATTCAACTACGATATCCTAAAAGATGAGTCACTGGTATACGACACGGAACCCGCGTGTCGTGCGGTAGTTGTTGCTCGAAAAATGAATCCAGAAATAGAGCTTGACTTCTTCAAAGCGGTTCAAACGGCATTCTACGTTGATGGCGCCAATATGCGCAGTGTTGAAACATTCATTTCCATCGCTCAGGATTTCGGTCTTGACACAACTGAATACAAGAAACTATTTGAGTCTGAGGATGTCCGGTATGAGACCAACGCGGACTTTCAGCTCAGCTCAGAAATGGGAGTGCGCGGATTTCCTTCTGTGGTTATTCGCCATGACGGGCAGCTCTTTATGGTTGCGAATGGGTACACCTCATCGGATGATTTAATCAAAACCATAAACAAGGTGGTTGGCAGTAATGAGTAAGAAAATCGATAATGCAATTGGGCTTTACCTTGACGGAATTCGCGACGGTGACACCACGGCAATTGAGCGCTACACAGGCGATCGATACACCCAACACAACACGCATGTAAAGGATGGAAAAGCAGGGTTTTCCGAATTCTTCAAGGAGTTCGTAGTTCGAAACCCAAAAAGAGATATACAGGTTATTCGAAGTTTTGAAGATGGAAACATGGTGTTTCTTCATGTGTATCAGAGTTTGAATGATGGCGCTGCCAAATGGGTGACCCTTGACTTCTTTGATACAGACAACGATGACAAACTCATCGAGCATTGGGACGTGATCTCAGAATTCAACGAATCAAACTATGGCGGCCACTCTTCTATCGACGGAGGTTTTCGCGTAATCGACCTTGACAGGAGCAACGAAAACAAGGCCCTAATACGCTCCATGATTCGAGACCTGTACATTGATCGAACCGGTATGGACAGTTTGGAGAAGTATGTTTCGATAGATCAATTCATTCAACACACACCAAACAGTGCTGATGGTATTCAGGCCCATCGATCTTTCCTTAAAGACCCTGAATGCCCTCTGCATTATAAAGAAGTAGTCTTATGTGTTGGAAGCGGAAACTATGTTGCTACGCTCTCCAAAGCCACTTGGCATGGGGACGAGCATGCGCAAGCCGATTTGTTCCGAATCGAAAATGGAAAAGTAGTGGAGCACTGGGACGCATCAGAAAAAATTCCGCCCAAACACGAATGGCTTAACGCCGGGAAATTCTAGCTAGTTTTCATGGCTAAGGCCTCCTCTGCCATCTAGCCCTTTGATGATCGAAATAGATCTCGCAACGCTACAATGTGTGCAAG
This sequence comes from Flavobacteriales bacterium UBA1993, assembly GCA_002336485.1. Taxonomy (GTDB): domain Bacteria; phylum Bacteroidota; class Bacteroidia; order Flavobacteriales_G; family Salibacteraceae; genus SHAN690. Next base: position 24,950 of record DDCZ01000050.1, on the reverse strand, counting down.
TATGACAATAGGAACTACCACAGCTGGCAACCATACGTATGGGAATATGAGAACAGCCACGTTTGGCTGATCAAAATGAAGCTGTTGCATCACACTTGGAGCTGAAAACAACCCCGTAACTACAACTTGAAGTACGAGAATCAAACACACTATATTCCAAGCAATTAAAGGGCCATTACCCAGTCTATTTTTAATGTAGCCAACGTATGCAATGAATGGTGCTGTGAGCCCGGATAAGATGTCAAAGTTTCGCCCTTTAAAGGACATAGACTCAGGCATTAATCCATGCATAAACAGGGCTAGAATGGATAGTTCAACCGGCACTCGAACTGTATGAATGTAAGTCAGTGTAGAAAGTTGAACATTGTCTAGAATGGCCTTGCCTTTGGGAGAGAAGAGAAGCCACATTATTCCGAGCAATGAAGGTAATACCACAAAAGGCAATCGCGGTGGCATGGCGTCTGGTTGAAGATAGAAGCCAACCAAACTAAGGGCAGCTGTGAGTCCCATAATTGCTAGAGAAGCGCCAAGCACAATATAGCTACGCGTAGCCCGGTACAGACCAAAAACAGCCAGCACCGTGATAACTATGAACGAAATCTGAAGGGGGATCGGTGTCTCAATCATGGTTCCTGGTTTTCGAGTGACGCCATTATCTGATCAATGGCAACGATGCTCTCACTTCCCAACTTCTTTTCCATGCTATCATGCAAGGCTTGCCACTTTGGCGCTAATTCATTGAGCAATCGCATACCCGCCTCAGTAATGGACAAAATGCTATGTCTTGCATCCGAGCCCTTTTCGCGTTCTATTAAATTCATGGATTCCAGCTTCTTCATGTCCCGACTCATTGTAGACTCATCTAGTACCAATTGCCGAGAAATCAGTTTCTGATTGGCGTCTGTTTTTCCGATCATGAATAGGATACTGAGCATGCTCCCTTTCAAACCATAGGGTTTTATGAGATCTTGATAGGGTGAATTCATTAACCTATGAATCCTGCGAATCTTAGCGTTTACACAGAACTGCGGCTGAATATCATCGAATGATGTATTTGACATACATCAAACATAATGAATATACTTGTATATACAAGTAATTAGCTCTGAGTCTTTCTCTTATACCCTGTAACAAACAGCGTTGATGTTCATTCCAGCACCGACAGAGGCAAACAAAATAACTTCACCTTCCTTTATCTCTTGACCATCAATTTTACCTCTCCGCACTCGATCAAGCAATGTAGGGACCGTGGCGACCGAACTATTGCCCAATTCATGCACGCTCATAGGCATAACACCTTCTGGTGTTTCCAAGACTCCAAACAATTTAAAGAAACGCTTAATCACCCCTTCATCCAACTTTTCATTTGCTTGATGTATGAAGACCTTCTTAACTTCTGAAATGTCTACTCCCGCCTTTTCTACACAGTGCTTCATGGCAGCAGGCACGTTGGTCAACGCATATTCATACACCTTGCGGCCCTTCATCTTTATAAACCGCACTCGATCGTCTGAATCCGGAATGTAGGACTTGCCCATGCTAATGAAATCAAACTCTTCGACCGAATGGCTCATGCTCGCCGTTGACAAGATGCCCTGATCTCGATCGCTATCCTTGTAGGAAAGAACGGAAGCTCCTGCCCCATCCGAGAAAATCATGCTATCTCTGTCGTGATCGTCCAAAACACGGCTGAGTGTTTCGCTTCCAACAACAAGAATTGTTTCGGATTCACCCGCTTTGAAAAAACAATCCGCCTGAATAACGCCCTGCAGCCATCCTGGACAACCAAATAAGACATCGTAAGCTACGCAGAAAGGATTTTTGATGCCCAGCATGTGTTTTACCCGAGCGGCCAAAGACGGCACATTGTCCGTTTGGTTACTGTGTTTATTTACGTCTCCAAAATTGTGTGCAATAATGATCTGACTCAATGTTTCTGGATCAATCCCTGAGTCTTCTATTGCCAATTTTGCCGCTTCAAAAGCAATATCTGAACTGCGCATATCGTCGGTAACGTAACGTCGTTCGGCAATCCCTGTAATGTCTTGGAATTTTTGAGCGATGACCGCGGCCTCCGTCTCAATTAGCGTGTTTTCCTTTGTATAGAAATTATGATGCTGGAAATCGAGGTTCTTTTTCACGATTTCTGGAATGTAGCTTCCAGTTCCAATGATTTGGGTGCGTCGCATAGGCCGAGAGGTTTCGTCGCAAGGTAGTCTCTCCTTGGCCTAATCAATCAATTACGTTTGAATCTTATTCACAATGGGTGTGCGCAACTAATGCCCAAATCACTATGAATTAGGTAATAATTTACGCAGACGAATACCAAATATCTCCAGCTTAAAACGCCTTTATCACCTCGTTAAAAAATGAACTGACAACTGGAAGTGACTTTCCTGAGGCTTTCAAAATCCCTGCATTCCATTCACCACTGCGCCATTCACCGTTTTTCAAGGGCTCAAACATTTCAGTTTGAATTGGCTCTTCACCATGGTAACCGCTCGCATAGAAATACCAGTCATCTACATTTTTGTCAGGAATAGCCAGACCAAGCCCTACGCTCACGTTCTTCTTTGTGTCAAAATATCCCAAACACCCAGTGTCAAAATGATGTGGCCAAATCCGCACCTCGCTGACCTCGTGAAAATGAGTATTGATCATCGATAATGTCTTATCGGCCAACCAGCGTAACTGAATCAATGCATTCAACTGATCTTCATCTTTCCCGGCGTACTTATACTCGTCTGTGAAAATGCCTTCGTATGGAAGCTCATAGTGCAAATCGAACTTGAACTCTGCGTCAATTCCTGCAAATTTCGACTCGCGACCGATCCAATTAAGAATATCCAAGTGACTGGCCCCGCCCAGTGGATAGGACGCCCCTACCCCAGATTTAGGATGTGCAAAGTCTAAACTATAATCTAAGTAATTCAAGGCAAGGATCAATCCTTCTGAATTCAGCGGCCTTGATTCCATTCGCTTATCCTTCGAATTCCATCCGAGGTTTGTATGGCTATCATCATCCTGTGCAGGAAGAAAACTCTTGGCTGCCATCGCTAGATATTGCGCAGCTATGTGCATGGTTTCGTACTGTGTCATGTATAATCTTAATTGGTGACTTCCACCCCTTTCCAAAATGCAATATGCCCCTCTATGCTTTTCGCCATTGAACTGGTTTCAGGATAATACCAGGCGGCATCTTCATTTTTCTGTCCATTCACTTCGAGCGTGTAATAGCTCGCAGTGCCCTTCCAATGACAGACGGTATTCGTGCTAGACTCTGAATAGTATTCCTTCTTGAGCGAATCAGCAGGGAAATAATGATTCCCCTCAATCACAATCGTGTTATCACTCTCTGCTATAATTTCTCCATTCCAAATCGCTTTCATACTCCTTTTATTTTCTAATTCTCCTTCACCTTTAGCAACGCTTCGTGCTAAACTAAAAGTGGTTTTTGATTGAATAACATCTATGAATTTTATTACGTCGAAAGCTTACAATTTCTTGTTGCGATTTTCATTCGATACTGGCCAAAGAACAGGACTAAATAATGATTCAGCGAAACAAAGCCGCATGGTTCATAGTCAGATAACCTCGAACCTTACGTCACCAAGCTTCTCAACACTCACGTGCACTTCAGAATCAGCTTTTAGAAAAATTGCGGCCGTTGAGGCGCCTGCCATAATAATATGCCCAGCCTTTATCGGTTCATTGTATTTAGCTGCTAAGCGTGTTGCTGCTTGCAATGATTTCCATGGATCTCCTAAAATTGCTTGAGTTGAACCTTCTGCAACTATTTCAGCGTCGAATGATTGGATCATTTTCAAGTTCGAAATCTCACGCGAAGGAGTTTTCCAATCGCCCACTACCACTCCAATCGATGAGCAGTTGTCAGCCACTACATCCTCTAAGCTAAACTTGAAATTTTCGAACCTAGAGTCAATTATTTCAACTGCCGACGCTATTCCATCCACATATTCATCTAGATCCTTGAGGTCTATTTCTCCATCAATATCTTTTGAAATTCGAAAACAAATCTCTGGTTCGGCGCGTGGGTGTATGTATTTTGAAAGGGCTGCTTTGCCGCCGTTTTCTATCAACATAGAATCCGTAAGCCTGCCCCAAATCATATCGTGCACGCCCATTTGCTCCATTTTGGCAACTGACGTAAACCCCATCTTCAACCCAATTAATTGTTCCCCGCGATCAATCCTGCGCTGAATAGCGAGCCGTTGGATCTCATATGCCTGATCAAGATCGAAAGCATTGCGATGACTTAATTGTTTTATTGGCTTGGCATTCTCAGCTGCCTCATCTACCCTCTGTGCTAACGATTCTAAGTTCATTCTCTTTCTAATTCTAAATTATCGGGATCTATTTGCTGTTCTTTTTCATGTCTAACGCCACGTCGACGATCATATCTTCTTGTCCGCCAACCATTTTTCTAGCACCAAGTTCTTCAAGTATATCCGCTGTATCCAAACCATATCTCTCGGCAGCTCGCTCGGCATGCAATAAGAAGCTGGAGTAAACTCCGGCATAACCTAAAGAAAGCGTTTCGCGATCCACACGAACAGGACGTTCTTGTAAAGGGCGAATTTTATCATCTGCAGCATTCATTAATAATTTCAAGTCACTGCCATGATCCGCCCCCATTCGGTTAAGCACCGCAATGAGCACTTCAAGGGGGCAGTTTCCAGCACCAGCCCCCATCCCGGCAAGGGAAGCATCTAAGCGAGTGGCTCCATGCTCCATTGCTACAATTGTATTTGCTACGCCTAATCCCAGATTGTGGTGGCAATGAATTCCAATTTCCGTTTTCGGATCCAACACATCTTTAAACGCTTTCATTCTATCCGCAACATCATTCATCAACAATGCTCCAGCAGAATCTGTCACGTAAACGCAATCGGCACCATAGCTTTCCATCAACTTTGCTTGCTGAGCAAGTTTTTTTGGCTCAGACATGTGTGACATCATCAAGAACCCTCCAACGTCCATGCCTAAGGATTTGGCCGCATCAATGTGCTGAGCAGAAATATCCGCTTCGGTGCAGTGCGTGGCAACTCGAACGGATTCAACACCCAATTCGCGCGCACGTTTTAGGTCTTCAATTGTTCCAATTCCTGGAAGTAACAAGGTGGTAAGTTTGGCGTGTTTTAGCTCAGATGCAAGTCCTTCAAGCCATTCCCAATCGGTGTGGGCACCAAAGCCATAGTTGAAACTTGACCCGCTTAACCCATCTCCATGAGCCACCTCAATGGCATCCACACCAGCGGTGTCTAAATCAATGGCCAATTCACGAATCTGCTCTTTCGAATACTGATGTCTGATGGCGTGCATACCATCTCTTAGTGTTACGTCTTGTATATACAGCTTCATAGTTAGGCTATGGTTTTTGTAGTTCGATGGCTGAGCATACGCTCTCCAGTGGCCAACGCCGCACTGGTCATTATATCTAAGTTGCCTGCATATTCCGGAAGGTAATGACCCGCGCCAACTACCTTCAATAATACCGTAGTCTTTAGTCCAGAAACGTGACCTACACCTTCAATAAAAACGGGTTGATCCTTTCCAATTTCTTCAAACTGAACCTCCTGATGCAACTCATACCCTGGCACATAAGACTGCACCTCCTGCACCATCTGCGCGATGCTCTCTCGAATTGCCTCCCTGTCGGCCATTTCACTTAATGTAAATACTGTATCTCGCATCACCAATGGTGGTTCGGCTGGATTGAGTATAATAATGGCTTTACCCTTCGTGGCACCGCCTACCTTCTCTATTGCCTCCGCAGTGGTTTGGGTGAATTCATCAATATTTGCTCTCGTTCCTGGGCCAGCAGATTTACTGGAAATTGAAGCTACAATTTCGCCATAATGAACCTTAGCAACTCTTGATACTGCAGCCACCATTGGAATGGTAGCTTGACCTCCACATGTGACCATGTTTACATTATCCAAATCCAAGCTTTCGTTCGCGTTGACGGGTGGTATCAGGTATGGCCCTATTGCAGCGGGTGTTAAGTCAACCATTCGTTTCCCGAGTGGTTTCAGCTTACCATAATTATAGTGATGGGCCTTGGCCGATGTTGCATCAAACACCAATTCTATCGTTTCAAATTCGGGCATTTTAATCAGCCCATCTACACCTTCGTGTGTGGTGGCTACGCCCATTCGTTTTGCTCTGGCTAAACCGTCAGATTCAGGGTCGATTCCAACCATGACAGACATTTCTAACTCACTAGAAGTCCGAAGGATCTTAATCATCAGGTCTGTTCCGATGTTTCCCGAGCCGATTATAGCAACTTTTGTCTTTGACATTTCTGATTGATTCTATTTTCCGAAAGATACATTCACTTTACCTATCCCTTCAATCTCAGCGCAGAATTCATCGCCAGGATTGACACTTACCATTGGTCCGAGGGCTCCCGACAACAAAACGTCGCCAGCCTTCAACGGACTGCCGTATTTGATCATTGTTTTTGCCAACCACAAGACCGCGTTTAATGGGTTATCCATGCAAGCGCTTCCTTGCCCCTCAGAAACAACTTCTCCACCGCGCGTCATTTTCATTTTACACCCTTCCAGGTCTAATCCATCGATGACCACTCGGTTTTCTCCAATCACAAAATGACTCGCAGAAGCATTATCCGCAATGGTATCAGTGATACGGATATCCCAATCGCGCACCCTGCTACCAACTATCTCAATAGCCGGTGCGGCGTAACTTATGGATGCGATTAACTCAGTTATATCAACGTTTTCATTCTCAATATCCTTTGACAAATAGAAGGCGATTTCCGCCTCTGCCTTGGGTTGCATAAGCACACTCATGGGAACTGGAGCAATCTCGTCAACCTGCATTTTATCCGTTAATACACCAAAATCAGGTTGATCCACACCCAGTTGCTTTTGAACTGCGAAGGAAGTGAGGCCAATTTTTCTCCCTATGATGCGAGCACCTCTTTCAGTATTTCGGTCCGTATTAATTTGTTGCGCCTTGTATGCCGCTTCGATGTCTTCGGTACCAAGCACATCTCTCACAGGTTCGCATACATTTTTTTCAACGGAAGCTTTCCAAATTCTGTCGGCCACCTCCGTAATTACTTCCGCTTTGATCATGGTGCAAAGAGATGAATTTGTTATCCAAATGCAAGGAAATTCAAAATGGGTTTCGAACGCTTTGTTTACTGCTTCTCGAAGAGCACGTCACAGAAGTATTTCTGTTGATCGTAGAATTTTGACACGATATCAAGCGAAGTATTTTGTGTAATAGCTGAAATAGTGTCATCGTCATATTTTCTTGACACCTCCATGAAAATCTTCTCTCCTTTTTTAAACGAATACCGTTTGCTCAACGCCTTTACATGCACTTCCTGATCAACCAATGATTCAATATAACTTAGTGCCCATCCGCGCTCTTCATCGTATTCGGGTGCATGCCGAAATCTGTGCAAATCAAAGTTTGCATCAAACTCAAGATTTATTCGCGTCAGCAGATTCAGATTGAACTTCGCGGTAATTCCCGCCGCATCATTGTAGGCGGGTAAAACGATAGCCGACGGTTTTTTAAGATCGACACCAAGAAGAAGTTTATCACCTGGATTCATTACCCGGCTCAATCTCTTCAAGAAGTCATTGGCCTGACTATCCATAAGATTCCCAATGTTTGACCCCATAAAGAGGATCACTTTTGGTTTTAAGGAATCGAGTTCTGCCAGAACGTCGAAATACTCTCCTTGGATTCCTTCGACTTGAATGTTGGGCATCTCTCTTGAAACGCGCCTTTCAAGATTGTTAATCGCATGAATGGAAATATCAATTGGCTTATAGGTAAACTCCACGTTCCGAAGCCCTTTTAGCAGTTCAAGCGTCTTTGTACCATCCCCTGCTCCAAGTTCGTAGAGGTCAAAGTCCTTTCCGCTCATATCAAAGCCTTCGATGATATTTTGCCTTTGTTGTTCAAAAATTTGGAACTCACAGTCCGTCAAATAATACTCGGGCAGCTTCATGATCTGAACAAACAGATCGTCTCCAACCTCATCATAAAACCATTTTGATGAAAGCCTTTTTGGCTCTGTGCTAAGCCCCTGTATTACCTCTTCCGCAAATACCGCTAATCCCACTCTATCCATTTTTCGCTAATCTAATTCCCGAAAATTGCCATTGCATGTGAGGATGGAAAAAGTTTCGGTATGTTTTCCTAGAATGGCCTGGAGACGTGGCCACTGAACCACCCCTCAACACCATTTGATTTATCATAAACTTTCCGTTGTACTCGCCAACTGCCCCAGCAGGCCTCTTGTATCCGGGGTAGGCCAAGTAGGCGCTTCCAGTATGTTCCCACCTATCGCCCCAACTCAGTTGATCGGCTGCGACCTCCCATTCCTGCTCGGTTGGCAATCTCATTTTTTTCCATTCAGCAAAGGCCGCAGCTTCATAATGCGAAACGTGAGATAAAATGGCACGTGGTTCAATTTCCTTAAGTCCCGAGAGTGTATATGATGACCATTTTCCGTCCAATAGGTGCCAGTATAGTGGAGCCTTGATCCCATTTTCGTTCACCCAAGCCCAACCTTCATCGAGCCACAAGTCATGGTTTTGATAACCACCATCAATTATAAATTCTAGGTACTCGGCATTTGTAACCAAAGCCTTGGAAATGTGCAAGGGTTGAATGTAGGTCTTATGACGCCCATGCTCATTGTCAAATGAAAAACCGAGGCTCTCAGAACCGATTTCATAGACACCTTCTTTCATGGCAAGCCAGCCCGTTTCTTTATTTCGAACTCCTTCGAAATCTACGTTAAGATCATAGGTGGGGAAAATCGGATTAGTTCCAAGGATAAACTTAAGATCTGTGATCAATAACTCTTGATGTTGTTGTTCGTGACTTAGCCCAATTTCTAGAAGTGTCATTACCTCTGAGCTTACCTCTGAATGCAATAGCTTTTCAATATAAGCGTCTATAAAGGAGCGATAGTTAAGCACCTCGTCCAACTCTGGACGTGTCATATTCCCTCGATCAGCTCTTCGAACTCTGTCTCCAATCGTGTTATAATAACTATTGAACATGAACCCAAAATCGGGATGAAATTCCCGATAACCATCAAGGTATTTTTTGAGGACAAATTCCTCGAAAAACCAAGATGTATGGGCCAAATGCCACTTTGGAGGGCTCACAAACTCTATAGGCTGAGGCACATAATCTTCTATCTTCAGTGGCTCACATATTTTGAGAGTCAGGTTTCTAACTTGACGAAATCTCGATAAAATATTAGCTTCAGGCATTGGTGGCAAATANNAATACTTTCAATAATGGGTCATTTTTTTTCGTTTTTGCTCTACCATACCACATCAAAACAGGCGTGGATTTATTGAAGAATAGATATCTTTAGAGCTTGAAACAAATTACCATACTTATCCTTTGCTTGTCTATGTTTCAGTTTGGGCAAAGCCAAAGCATAACGAGTATTACGCATGTCCCCGCAAATCCTACAACCAATGACAACGTTAGCATTGTCGTAAACACCTCAATGCCAACAAGTGGTTGCTGGGTAACAACTTCAAGCATTTCGACGGTTGGCAGCACGCACAGCTTATTTGGCGCGCATTGTTCAGGATTGGCTCAAACAGTTTGCAGTGGATCAGATACATTTTTTCTGGGCCTTCTGAATCCTGGGGTTCAAACAGTCGATTACACGATGTACTACGGTGGATTAGCGGGTAGCCAAACACAATGTACTTCGTTTTCATTTGGCGACAGCAGCATGTATCAATTCAGTGTTGCGGCGGGGGCGGGGAACCTTCCTGCGGTAATTCATCCTGAAGGTGAACACATTCAGTGCGATGGAGACAGCTTTTTTGTACACACAGATGAAGTTGTGGGACAATCCTATCAATGGATGTTTAATGGGCAGCCAATTCCTGACGACACGAACTATTTTCACTGGGCAAGCGACTCTGGATTTTATCAAGTACGTATTTACTTCAACGGTGACAGCGGAACATCTCCGACGCTTTTACTGACCTCTCATTCACGTCCTGGAGGTCCGTTAACCTTAACTGAAGATCTGATCAGTACCGGTTATGCCGCCGACACCTTCCAATGGCACAGTGTGCAAAACGGAATAATTGCCGGAGCTGACTCGCATATTGTTCAAGTTTCACAGGACGGAGATTATTTTGTAAGTATGGTAAATAGTCATTTCTGCTATGGAAATTCTGACACTTTATACGTTGAGTTTGTGGAGGCTGAGATTGACCCAGCTGGGATTATTGAGGTTTGCGCTTCAGACTCATTGAAACTGACGGCTACTCCTACTGGGAGTCAATATCAATATTCATGGTTAAGGAATGGAGTTGTCATTTCCAGTGCAGATTCCAACACATTTAAACCGACACTAGACGGGAACTATCAGGTTCGTGTTTCCATTAGCCAATCTTACGACACTTCCGGCGCTTCGTCGGTAACTTTGATACCGAGCCCAACACCGATAATTTCCTACGACGGAAGTATGCTGTCACCTCTTTCTACATGGAATAGTTATCAGTGGTACTCGATTGGTGCGGGACTTATAGTAGGTGCGGATAGTATGCAACATACGCCGCTTACGAATGGAACCTTTTATCTTCGGGTCGCTGACTCGACTGGCTGTGAAGGTATTTCAAACTCAGTGAGTGTAGATGGTTTAGCCATCGAAGACTTAGAAGCTTCAATCACGCACGACATTCGGGTTAATGGCAATGAAATACAACTGATTTTCAACTCGAAATTTAAAGGTCAGATATTAGCTCGTGACGTTCAAGGTAAGTTGCTATATCAAGACAATGTCGTATCAGATTTATATCTAATCGATGCCTCATCCTGGTCGCAGGGTATCTATCTTCTCACACTGCAAGGAGATTCGGGCGCTATGGAAACCCATAAGCTCTTTATCGACTAAAGCTTTTTAGGTACGCCATCTTTGTGGAGCAAAATGCCAACTGTCTTCAATCGAACATAGGATTCGGACATGTAGAGGAATCCATCAAAGTCACTAATCGCACCCCAAGAATTCTTGATGATATAGTATTTGGTCCCATTCTCATCTTCGGCGGTGCCAATCATATGCATCAAATGATCATCCGTCGTCTTAAGGCGTTCGAACTGTTCTTGACGCAGCTCTTGACTCACTATCAACTCCTCGCCAGGAATCGTCATCAGCGAATCTCTCTTTGGGTCCTTTGGAACAATGGCTAATCCTGATCGAGCTGCGAATCCCTTCTCACTTACATCGCCATCCCACGCCAAGCTATATCCGTTAGCAAGCGCTTCGTCAATAATTTTCATCAAATCATCAAGGGGCACATTGTTAAACGAACCGTTGGAATAATTATCAGGCAATTCAAGTATAAATGGCGCATCAAATGGATGATGCGTAAACGAAGTGTAACTCACATAATCGCTGGCCTTAATCCCAAATGAAGCTGCCAATTTCTGTGGATCTTTTCCTGCTGGGAGAGGCCCTAAATAGGCATCAAGAATACCATCAAAACCCGCCATCCATTTGTCGCTTACATTTTTTGATTTCCGCACCCCGTCAAGGTACCCCTTCAATGCTGACTCCATTTCAGAGTGATTGTGGGTGGAGTCCTCACCAACGAGTCCCGAATAGTCAGACTCAAACATCAGCCCAACCTGGCCCATCATGCGGATTAAATCATGCGCAAGGGCTCCTTGACTAAAGTTGGATGTACCTTGTCTAAGAATATAGTTCCGTGCCTTATCGCGATAGATGTTTCGAACAATGTACATCTCAGACAAGTCCTGATTTCCTTTGCCCATCCGAAGTAATTCCGACTCAATAAAGGAAGACGTGGAAAAGCTCCAACATGTACCTGTATTGTCCTGACTCTTCACTTCTGTACATTCCAACTTCTTTTCCTCAACAAACGTATACTGCGCATTGAGCGAAGTAAGAGATGACATGGCTATTAAAAATGTTGCGAATCTTTTCATTAAAATGGATTTTTCATAAAAGTAAATAGAGAGATAATCCCTCGTAATTATGTTGTGATTAACCGCGTTCTTCGTTATAAAACACCTTATAAAATTTCATTCCGCGATCTTCATCAAATCCGTGTTCAATCAGCTCTCGGCTTCCATGCACGTATATGTGAAAGTTCTTGTCTAGTTTAAGAATGCTCTTGAAATTCTTCTTCCCCTGTTTAACTGCAGATTTTGATGTTTCAAAGTGGTCATCTATCTCAATAGAATGGTCATTGGAATAGGCCTCCTTGTATGTTTCAAAGGAATCTATGAGATCTGGTTGCTCCAGCACAGTTGATGCAAATTCCTTGGAATCAATTTCTTCACTCTTCGAAAAATAACCTGACGATCGATTCAGCAGTTCTATCTGAGTGGTCCGGTCAATCTCAAATTCCTCTGGCATCTTCTCCATGACAAATGATTTGCAAAGACTCATGTAGTTCTTGGTCATTTCAAACTCGCTACTCGCTGGTTTTAACCCCAAAAACTCTTCCTTCCAATATTGGGCGTCCTCACCTCTACTCGCTTGATCGTGAAGTAATGCCCGGAAACCATCCTCTTCATACGTTTTGAAAATGATGCAGCCCTTATCAAGCTTGCTCAAGTCAATTCCGTTTTGAAGGGCAATATCAATTGTTTCGTTGCCATCTTCAATGTTTAAAAAGGTGCTTTTATGTTCTGTCTTAAACAGACCAACCGCATCAACTATTTCATCCTCGAATACGACGTTTTCAAAATTCACGACATAAAATTCACCGCCTTTAATTCGCTGATGAATAGAGCTCTCGAATAAGTGCGTGGCTAGTTTTTTTGATGCTTCAATGAAGTTAATCGGGGTCAGGAATAACTCGTGGATATAATTGAATGCCTCGTTCAATTCCAAGTTAGTGTGATGATGAAATTGATTGTATTCCTCGGTCTTGAATGGTTTTAGAAAAAAATGTCTTAGGCTCTCTTCTTCCTCTACAAGCAGCGTTCTCAGATGGTTTTCACTTAATCTTAAGGGCTCATCAAGTCCTTTATTTCCAACTACGTGAATAACAGCCTTTTTAATAGTGGCGGCGGAAAAATCGTGCATATGTTCCTTTTTCTGCGAAGATGTAGAACGAATACGTAGCTACAATGCTGAAGTGATAAAAATCTATAGGTTATTCACTACTCAAACTCGTCCAAGTTCTTGATCATCGCTTTAATGGTATGATCTAACTTTTCGGTGGAATCTCCGATGGCATCATACAATTCTTTATCAAGCTCAGGGGGAACTCCATTTTCATCTAATAGTTGTTTCGCACCGAGTAAGGTTGAAACACCAGAACGCAGTTCGCGAGCAAGTTTGAAAGAAGTTTCCTTCAATTTGTTATTCCGCTCTATGACTTCGTGGGTCTTTTCATCCACCTTAACTTCAAGTTGTTTATTGAATCCTTGAACCCGTTTAATGAATGCGATGGCAACAATGGCAATAGCCAATAGAAGGAGCACAATGATGATCAACCCAATGGTGTAAAGCCTTGAATTAGTCACCTCTAATCGCGCTTGCTCACTTTCCGCGAGGAGTGCTCGATTAATCAGTTTTTGTTCATTGAGTAAATACTCGTTTTCCAAAGAGGCTAGTGTCTCTCTAACACTTTTATCCTCCTGAGCGTCATGATACTGCACGAGCCTCTTGGTGTATTTGTTGATCGCACTCGGATCTGCCAATGCCGCCGAAACGCGAATCAATCTAACTAAGGTAGAATCCATCATCAGCAAATAATTTAGGCTGTCGCCCATGCTAAGTGCGGTTTCTAAATGAACCTTGGCTTTAGCGAATTGGCCTTTCTGAATGTAGGCATCACCCAAACTTCGATAAATGGGAATTGTCATTCCCTGTTGATGGGCTTCATCCCTTCCCTTTAATGCGAACGAATACAATGATAAGGCCCCATCAACATTTCCGGTATGCTGCATAATTCCACCCAACCTTTCGACGCATGAGAGGTAAAGCGAAACGTCTTCAACTTCATCGAAGATCCGCATTGCATAAGAGATGCTTTCGGATGCTTCCGAGAATCTACCTGTTTCTTCCTGTAATATGCCGAGGGCAAGGAGCGTGTTTGCCCGAGATGGTTGCATTTCAGGGTCATCCAATATCTCCAAAGCCTTGGCAAGTTTTTCTTCGGCCTTGTCTGGTTGACCGGCGAATTTGTACACCCCAGCCATGTTCGTCAAGGCATTAACCTGGAGAACCGTATCATTTGCGTCAATGGCATAAACCCAAGCCTCTTGAAAGCCCTCCAATGCAGGCCCATGGTCTCCAGTCATGGCACTAGCGATGCCATCATACATTTTAGCCATTGAAAGACTTTTTGGATCGCCCTCTTTGGTTGCTGCTCGAGCAATAACTTCAGCAATAGAATCTAGCTTGTATGGTTCATTGCCGATGTACTCTTCCGCTTCATCCGTAAGCGCATTTATGACAATAGTGTAACTATCCTGAGCATGACAATGATTGCCCGCCAAGATCAGCGTAACCGCAATAACGGCGATGAATAGACTATGTATTGTTAGGTTAGATTTCAACTAAAAATGAAAGCGGCAATGTAGGGAAATTCGATTTTTCAATATGATCATCCTCCTACTTAAGGTGGTCATTCACCTATAATAACGCCTTGCAAAGTGAAGTGGAGGTAAAAACTGAATCCATTGCCAATACTTTCGCGCAAATTTTAAAACCCCAAATATTTTTAGTTATGAGAAAGTTAGCAATCGTTTTATTGAGTGTAGGTCTATTAAGTTGTTCTAAAGAATCAGAGTTGGTCATGACCGACGTGAACCAGGCAAATGAGGTTCAATTAAGTATTACCGATGCCTTCATCGTAGGTGAAGTAGATGGTAATGGTGTTGTTTCGATAACGTATAACATGGCAGAGCTTGAGGAACTTTGTGCGTGTGGTGTTTCCGAAAATTCAGCAACTGGTTTGAGCATTATTGATGAGCCCGGAATTGGATACTATTTAAGCGGACAAGGTTCTAGCACAGGGTCAACCACATCGTTTAAGGTGGCATTGACTCTTGATGGATCAGATATTTACTGGGAAGACGGTGCGCACATAGCCATGTGTCAAACTTCATCTTCTATCCCATGCGATGTAGTTGTAGCGGGTGCAGAAAATTTCTCATGTGATAATGGCACAGCAGGTGAATGCAACGACGACGAGATTGGCGGCGGTTCAGGACTTGGATACCCTTCATGTGAGGATACAGATTGGCCTTGGGCAGTTAAGAACAAGAACAATAACTAAGAAGAATAAAATGGGTAGTTGGTCAATACTGACTACCCAATTTTTCTCATCCGAATGCTTAGTGGAGTAACCTCTAAATATTCATCTCCCCGAATGTATTCCATCGCTTCTTCAAGTGAGAACTTAACCTTTGGCGCAACACTAGATGCTCGATCGGTACCTGATGAGCGGACATTCGTTAATTGCTTTCCCTTGATTACGTTTACCTCTAGGTCATTGTCTCTGGAATTCTCTCCAACTACCTGACCTTTGTAAACTTGCTCATTTGGATCGATAAAGAATCTTCCACGATCTTGAAGTCTATCAATGGCAAACGTTAAGGCCTGACCTGCAACACTGCTAATCAGTGCTCCTTTTTCTACCTTGTTCATGTCACCCTTGTGCGGACGGAAGTCTGTAAACCTGTGAGACATAACCGCCTCTCCAGCAGTCGCTGTAAGTATCTTGTTTCGAAGACCAATAAGTCCTCGAGAAGGAATATCAAATTCGAGGTGCTGAATATCTCCTTTGCTTTCCATTATCAGTAAATCACCCTTACGTTGTGTAACCAATTCAATGGCCTTACCACTGAAAGGTTCAGGAACATCAATAACAAGAGTTTCAAATGGCTCATTCTTGACACCATCAATTTCCTTAATGATAACTTGAGGCTTTCCAACTTGGAGTTCATAACCTTCCCGACGCATTGTTTCGATCAAGATACTTAGGTGGAGAATACCTCTACCAAATACATTGAACTTATCCTCCGTGTCTGTATCCTCAACACGCAATGCAAGATTTTTCTCTGTTTCCTTATACAGACGGTCACGAATATGACGCGACGTCACAAACTTGCCTTCTTTTCCGAAAAATGGGGAGTTATTGATCGTGAATAGCATACTCATAGTAGGCTCATCAACCTTAATCCGTGGAAGTGCTTCTGGAGTTTCAAGGTCAGCAACTGTGTCACCAATCTCAAAATCTTCCATTCCAACAATTGCACAAAGATCACCTGCACGCACTTTCTTGGCCTCAATTCTTCCGAGGCCTTCAAAGACATAAAGCTCTTTAACTCTATTCTTCTTTTGCACTCCTCCTTTTTTAATCAGGTAGTAATCCTTTCCAACTTCCAATTCACCTCGATATACTTTACCAATGGCAATACGGCCTTTGAAACTACTAAAGTCTAGTGAAGTGATGTGCGTTTGCACTGGTCCTTCATGATACTTTGCCTCAGGAATAACGTCAATAATTGTATCCAACAACGAACTGATGTCAGTGGTTGGCTTTTTCCAGTCAGGACTCATCCAACCATGCTTACTGGAACCGTACAAGGTTTCAAAATTCAACTGATCTTCACTAGCATCTAAGCTAAACATGAGATCAAAAACTTGCTCATGCACTTCGTCTGGACGACAGTTCTCTTTGTCAACCTTATTCACCACCACGATTGGCTTAAGGTTCAGCTCAATTGCCTTCCCAAGCACAAAACGTGTTTGTGGCATGGCTCCTTCAAAAGCATCCACAAGTAAAATGACACCGTCTGCCATTCTCAAGACACGTTCCACCTCACCTCCAAAGTCAGCGTGACCTGGTGTGTCGATAATGTTAATCTTGACTCCTTTATAGTTTACAGCAACGTTCTTAGATAGAATCGTAATTCCTCTTTCACGTTCAAGGTCATTGCTGTCCAGAATGAGTTCCCCCATTTCCTTTCGTTCATCAGTGACTTTAGCGTAGTGGATTATCTTATCAACCAGAGTAGTCTTTCCGTGGTCAACGTGCGCGATAATGGCGATATTTCGAATTGATTGCAAAGCGTGTGTTTAAGCGGCCGCGAAAGTAGTCTTAAATGTGGTCTAACATACTCTCATGAATTTCAAGGCTTGTATCTAATATGATCTGAGCATCGAATACTATTGCATAAAAATGACTCAAATGATATACAGAATTGGCGCCCTACTCCTATTCACCTTGCTCATGGCAGGGTGCAACGACAAATCCGAAGACCAAGCAGAGGAAGATC
Source organism: Flavobacteriales bacterium UBA1993 (assembly GCA_002336485.1). Taxonomy (GTDB): domain Bacteria; phylum Bacteroidota; class Bacteroidia; order Flavobacteriales_G; family Salibacteraceae; genus SHAN690. The sequence continues at coordinate 7,631 of DDCZ01000050.1, read as the reverse complement.
GAAAGATCATCGAGCACTACATAATGGAAAACAACTTGGACGCGGAAGAAAAGGAAGATGGCCTCTTCATTGTGCACGTTAATGAAGGAGTCGGCGCTTCTCCATCTTTGGATGATAATGTAAAATTGTTTTACAAAGGGTACCTCACCACCGGAGAGGTCTTTGATGAAACCAAAACCGATACGGCCGATTTTCCTTTGGGAAGTTTAATTGATGGTTGGCAAGTAGGGCTTCCTTATATGAAAGAAGGCGGCAGCAGCATTCTGCTAATTCCTTCCGCACTAGGATATGGAAGCCGAGACGTAGGTGATATTCCGAAAAACTCCGTCCTCGTGTTCGAAATTGACCTAATCGAAGTCCACTAGCTGATTCCCTTAATCTGATATTTAATATCCCTAAAGGGCATCTCACCTATTCGTCCAAATTCCTGAAATGAAAGGGCCAAGGGACTTTTTCTAGAGATTGCAAACCATTCCAAATCGCCAAGCTGAAACTTCCCCAAACTTGCTGAAATAAAGAATATACCATTGTTTGTTTCAAGCACGCTACCCTGCCCTACTTCCGCACCACTGCCGATCCTGATTTCCTGAATTTCCTTTAGTTGCCGATCAAGGTTCACAACACTTCCTTCAATCCGATTAATCTCTGCAGAAAGCATCGTCCCGCTCACCTCGTGCTTATCCCCAGCCGAGCTCTTCCCTTGACTTGATCCCTCAGAATTCATTTGTTTTAATTCTTCAGATAGCGTCTTCAAGTTTGATTCGAGATGATTCATCATGCAGTCGATCATAGATTGTTTATCAATTTCAGCCATTTGGCAAATGTTTGAATTAAATCAGATAACATTGCGAGGTGCAGCAAACAAGTCAGATCATTTCTCGCATAACCACTTTGTGGGCGGCAACCGAATGTGGTCTCGGTGGTTTTTTTCACGCCATGCAATCTCCTTTCACTGGTCTTATCGTTGGTGGTCTTTCAGTGGTTTATATCTCACTAATTGCCCACTTCACTGTGCTAGGTAATCCCCAACTATCCTTTCTCCCAAGATTTAGAAAAGTAAGTCAGACAATATTCGCCTCTGTCTTGTTTGTCCTAGCAATCAAGGCCGCAGTGAGTCCGCATTCTCCGATAGGAGCATATTTTGCCGTTGGCCTTCAGGCGTTGATAGGAATTGTAATCTATAGTTTAGTTAGAAGCCATCAAATTTCAACACTAATCGTGGCCCTTCTGAGCATGCTCAGCTCGGCACTGCAAAAGGTGCTTGTCATGGTGGTGTTATTTGGCAAGTCTTTGTTTGATTCTATAGACTTATTCTTTGTTGAAACAGCCCAGAGGTTGGATGTCTTCGTATCTGATTCATTTTCCCTTTCAGAATCTGCGGCGATCGTATTTCTGGCTATCTACGCCTTTGGCGGACTATTGATTGGGTATTTCGCAAGCCGCATTCCATCATCGATCAAACATCAATCAGAGGAACTCGCAAGGCTCATTCAATCCCATGAGGAAGATACTCAGCCCAAACCATCGATCAAAAAGAAGGCTTGGTTTCCTTGGCTGATCGTGCTCATGATTTCGCTGTCCATATTGGTGCAGTTCATTCTTAATTCAAAAGAAGCAGCCGTATGGCAACTGGCAAGAACATTAGCTGTACTTATTATCTGGTTTTTACTCTTTCGGCCTTTTGTGCGTTTGGTTCTTAGTAAACTAAAATCTTCCGGAAAAGAGAAGTATCAATCAGAGATAGCCACCTTTCAGAATGAGCTTCCGCAAATACTATCCTATTCAAAGTATGCCTGGCATGTCTCCAAAACAATGACAGGGCTTCGTATTTACAACTGGTTCTTACTCTTTCTATTCCAAGGCATCAATACTTCGAACAAATGAGCCTGAAACCTAAGATCATTCTTTTAACTGGGCCCGTGCACTCCGGTAAATCCAACAGTCTCTTGAATTGGGCCAAAATGAAACGTGAGCAAGGCGCAAGAATAGGTGGGTTAACAAATCCATCACAAGACGGTGAGAAATGGTTCATTTCTGCAGAGTTCGAGTCAAGTCGAAAGATGAATGCCACTGATGACGAGCCGGCTGTACGCATAGGTAAATACAGGTTTTCTGCGGCGGCATTCGCCTGGGCGCGAGAATTGCTACAACCCGAACTGGGTGGGCGTTACGACTACTTTTTAATCGACGAAATTGGAAAGCTCGAGCTGAAGAATATCGGACTTGAACCTGCCGTAAAGGGTGTCTTTGAGTTTTTTCAAAACAACAATGAAACGACCATAGTTGCTATAGTACGAGAAAGCTTGTTAGAAGATGTGATTCAGCATTATGGACTAGAGAAGTTTAAAGTCATAACCAAAGATGAGCTCACAAACATTTGACATACCCATTGTCATCCTTGTCGGTGGCCAGAGTAAGCGCATGGGCAGCCCAAAGCACCAGCTTATCATCGACGGCGAACCCATATGGGAACGAATTGTAAAGGTTGCAAGAATGGTCAGCGACAATGTTTTTATCTCATGTAGGAAAGATCAGAAGACGGAATTCGAGTCTCCTGTAATACTTGACCAATACGAAGAAATAGGTCCAATGGGTGGAATTCTATCGTCGTTCGAACAATTGCAGTATCCGAGCATCCTTTTTCTCGCATCTGACAATCCATTGGTGCGGCATGAAACACTGTTAGAACTAATTGCAGCAAATGATTCCAGCGTTGCAGCTACCTGCGCCAAGGTCGTTGGATCGGACTACCCTGAACCACTTTATTCTATCTGGAATCGCGTGGCCCAATCGCTGCTATTGCAGCAACACCTATTGGGTAAATATAGCCTCATCAAAACATTGAGCAAATGTGATATTAAAACAATTAATATCAGCAACTTAAGCGCATCAAATATTAACTCGCCAGAGGACTTTTCGGAACTTACAAAACGACTAAGAGACCAATAATCACCACAACGATAAAAAGAAGGTAATACCATATGTCTAGGAAGTAGCTTCCATATCGGCGCCAAAGCTGTTTCATGAAGCAAAATTAACCCAAGGCTGGTAAAAAAAATTAACCTTCGCGATTATGAGCAAAGCAAGCGCAAAGCCCAGATTAATTCATCGATTCACATCCAACTCATCGGAGGCGAAGCCAGACATACTAGCCATTGAGGAACCACTTGAAATTCGCCTAGGTTTCGGGCCAGAATCAGATCGCATTCAAAAGAGCTTATCTATTACCATGCGCACCCCAGGCCACGACTTTGAATTGGCGCTAGGCTTTCTGTTTACGGAGGGAATCATTCAAAAAATGGATGACGTAACCCATATCGATTATTGCACTGATGACGCAGGCGAACGATCACCCAACATTGTACGCGTTGAACTATCGGCTGAGATCAAACTTGATTGGGGGAAATTTCAGCGACATTTCTATACAAATAGTAGCTGTGGAATTTGCGGAAAAGCCAGTATCGAAAGTTTGGAAACCATTTGCCCTACTCCCATAACATCGAAAATAAGAGTGCATGTCGATGTGATTAATTCACTAAGCACCACAATGCGAAAGGAACAACTCGTCTTCAACCACACAGGTGGTTTGCACGCTGTGGCCCTATTCGATTCGGGCGGAAACATTCTGTTCTTGCGCGAAGACATTGGTCGACATAATGCCTTGGACAAGATTATTGGCGCCGCTTTATTCAAATCCATGACTCCTTTGACGGAACACATCGTTCTGCTAAGCGGTCGAAGTTGTTTCGAATTAATCCAGAAGTCTGTGGTGGCTGGATTGCCCATGATTGTTTCGGTTGGTGCCCCTTCTAGCCTCGCGGTTGAAACTGCGGAAAAGTTCAACGTTACATTGGCTGGATTCGCAAATGGTGAGCGCTTTAATTGCTACACAGGTGTTCAACGCATAATACCACAGTAGAATGCCACAATTGCTCATATAGATTGATCGGTAACTTTTGATCTATGGAAATGATTGATTTATATCTTGCGATTGTGAAAATCAGGATAAAGGACAACTCGCTGCGACTTCGCTTAACACAGTCGGAAGTCGACAATTTCAAAAGCAATAAACGTGTCGAATCGGTCATTACATTTCCGAATAACGCACGTCTAATTTATTCGCTTCATTGGGGATTGGCTGAGGACTACTCGGTCGGTTTTGATGCTAACACCATCAACATAGTTGTACCCAATGCAGCAGGCGAAAAATGGCTCGAGCCAACTGAAGTTGGAATGGAAACAAACCTGAATCTACCAAAGGATCAATCTTTAAGGGTTTTAATTGAGAAGGACTTTGCCTGTCTCACGGAACGCGTTGAAGAGGATGAGTCCGATAATTTCCCAAATCCCCTCTCCCACTGCTAGTGTCTGGCCACCCTAAAAACAACGCACTGACGCCAGAGGATTTTACTGGCATGAAGCTGACAGAGCCTAAAGGAACTGCGGCGGGCTTACCAGCTGTGTTTAGTGCTGTGCGTCACATCTTAGATGAGATGGATCCGATTCGGGCTACTAAGGTCATGTTTGAGTTAAACCAAATGGGCGGCGTTGATTGCCCAGGATGTGCTTGGCCCGACCCTAAAGATCATCGATCTAAGCTTGGTGAATATTGTGAGAATGGAGCCAAGGCGGTTGCCGAAGAAGCGACTACCAAAAAACTCGAAGCGGACTTCTTTGAACAATTCAGCATTGAAGAGATGGGCCAACAGAGTGATTATTGGATTGGAAAACGGGGCCGAATTTTGCAACCCATGCTCCTCGAAAAGGGAGCTTCGCACTACAAAGAAATTGACTGGGAAGCTGCTTTTCGAATCATTGCCGATGAGCTAAATGCACTTCCAACTCCCGACGACGCAATATTCTACACATCTGGCAGAACCAGTAACGAGGCAGCATACCTCTATCAATTATTCGTAAGGATGTATGGCACCAACAACATGCCTGACTGCAGTAACATGTGCCATGAAAGCAGCGGTGTTGCTTTAATTGAAACCGTTGGAATCGGCAAAGGGTCTGTGACATTGGAAGATTTCTACGAAACAGAAATCATCTTGGTAATTGGTCAAAACCCTGGAACAAATCACCCGCGCATGTTAAACGCACTTAAAAAGGCGAAACGAAACGGCGCGAAGATCATCACCATAAACCCGCTTCCAGAAACTGGCTTGATACGATTTAAAGATCCCCAGAGCGTTGGAGATGTGCTTGGTGATGGAACTGCCCTCACAGACCTGTTTCTTCAGGTTAAAATAAACGGCGATGTCCCCTTGATGAAGGCGATATTGAAACAGCTGTGCGTGAGAGAAAGGAAAAACCCCGGCACTGTGTTCGATGCTGATTTCATCCGGGCCAAAACAAATGGTTTTGATGCGCTTATTGAAGACATCGATAGTCACGATCTGCATGAGCTAAGCAAGGCCTCAGGAATTTCCAGCCAACAAATTGATGAAGCAGCGGAGATGCTGTCGGGGTCCAAAAAAATCATTGCCTGTTGGGCTATGGGACTGACCCAGCATAAAAACGGAGTCGGAAACATTCAGGAAGTTGTGAATTTGCTTTTACTTAAAGGAAGTATTGGCAAACCTGGAGCAGGAACATGTCCAGTGCGTGGTCATAGCAACGTGCAGGGCGATAGAACAATGGGTATTTGGGAAAAACCGAAGGATGCCTTTTTAGATAAATTGGAGTCTGAATTTGACTTTGCCCCACCTCGGGCGCATGGCTTAGACGTTGTGGATGCCATAAAACGAATGCATGATGAAAGCGGAAAGGTGTTTTTTGCTATGGGAGGAAATTTCCTATCTGCCGCGCCAGACACTGATTTCACCGGAGCCGCCTTAAGAAACTGCTCGCTAACCGTTCATGTTAGCACCAAGCTAAATCGTTCTCACCTTGTAACAGGAAAAAGAGCGATAATCCTACCTAGTTTAGGTAGATCTGATGAGGATATTCAAAATGGAGTTAAGCAATTCGTTTCGGTTGAAAATTCCATGGGTGTGGTGCATTCAAGTCAAGGCAGATTGAAACCACTTGGTAAAAAGCTATTGAGCGAACCAGCGATTGTTGCAGGACTCGCCATGGCCACTCTAAAACCGAACGACAAGGCCGACTGGACAGCCCTCGGCTCCAACTACGACTTAATACGTGATAAGATTGAAGCGACTATTCCCGGATTTGATAATTACAACGTACGTGTGCGCACACCTACAGGGTTCGAACTTCCAAACAACGCGCGCTATGGCAACTTTGACGTAATTGGCGGCACCGCCAAGTTCACAATAAACGAAGTTCCAAAAAACGAACTTGCTGAAAATGAAATGATCATGACAACAGTACGCACGCATGATCAATTCAACACAACCATTTACGGCCTCAACGATCGTTATCGTGGAATTTTCAATGAACGACGTGTCATCCTAATGAATCAATCTGACATCGATCGACAGGGTTTGGTAAAGGGTGACGTGGTAGACATTTGGAACGAACACTCCAACATTAAACGCTGTGCTCCCAGCTTTTTAGTCGTGCCATATGATATACCTGAACAGTGTACGGTCACTTATTTTCCCGAAACGAATGTGCTTGTGCCGATCGATTCTGTTGCGGTGAAGAGCAACACCCCAACAAGCAAACTGGTGAAAATCACGCTTAAAAAGGTGGCTGTTTAGAGGACCGCAATTTTGGCTTAATTCATCCTGATTGATTTTAGCTGTGTTTAACTGTAAAATTTTGATAGTGAGCTAATTCAATGCGTTTGTGATCATTTCGATTGTTGGAATCAACGATTCTACAATCCGTGAGCGGCAAAAGGGACATCAAAAAGTGAGTCAAGTATTCCAAAAATGGGAAATGGTGACATCGCATACTGCTCGAAGGTCTTTCTGTACGAATAAGTTTTTAGCAGAAATGCCGGTGCAGGCCATCATGCAGTTTAGTGGCCATAAATCTGAACGAACCTTTATGCGTTACCTAAAGATTGATTCTGAAATGGCAGCGGATAAGTATTCGGGATTTTTTTAAAAGGGTAGGACCCTGTAGAATGAAAAATTGAGCTTGACAATTCAATAAATACTTATCCTAAGGCTGTTATGTTTTAGTGGTACACGCCGTTATATCTAAATTACAGCGAAAAGAAAAATGACTACTAATAGCTATTGTGGCTGTTAAGTAAGAGTTAGACTTTGGTACGCAAAAAACCCCAAAATCATCAATTCCATGCATAACATCAACAATCTATTTCGACTAATCAGCTGCCTCTTCATATTTGCGCTTGCAGCGGAACTTTCAGCGCAAAATTTCACCAATTTGACTGGAGCAACTGGCACCATTACCGGAAATGGGATAACGGTTGATACAGTCCAATACACATATGTAGTTGGCGGAATTAAAATCGACGGTCCGTCTGTCGAGTTTATGCCAAATCATCAACCGACCTTGCCAATAAGCTCAGCGCAAGCAATGGCATATATAACACGTAACACCATAAACGGATTTGTTCCGGATCAAAGTGCTTTTATTACAGTCGACACTGGAGGTGTTAAACCAGATCTTTCCAGCTGCGGCCTAAACAATTCAGACAATTATGTTGTTGCTAACAAGGTCGTTTTGGCCAATAAATGATTTGGAGGCGG
>DDCZ01000011.1:30244-62631 GCA_002336485.1 Flavobacteriales bacterium UBA1993 | reverse complement strand
CTTCGACTACAACGCCCCAATCGTGACCAACACAACAGTGAATACAATCTATGTAGCGCCAAACGAGCCAGATCCTTTGGTTCTCCAATTAACGGCTCTAGATGTGACGTGTTTGAATTCCGACAATGGAGCACTTGACCTATCTGTTGTATCTGGAAACGCGCCATACACCTATGCTTGGAGCAATAGTGCATCCACGGAGGATCAATCAGACCTTCCGGCCGGATCATATACAGTTACGGTTACAGACGACAGCTTGCTAACCGCAACCGCAACGGCCGAAATCATAGAAGATCGACAATTCCAAGATCCAGTAGTGGGCGCGATTACAGGGCCATTATCTGTTCAATCATGGAAACCATATACATACGTAGTGACAACACCCGGACAATCCGAATTTGAATGGACGGTTTCTGGTGGAGAACTTCTCTCAACCACATCAAACACTGCAGAGATCTTATGGCATGCCGGACCAGACGGTACATTATATATCCAAGAAAAAGATCAGCATGGCTGTTATGGAAACGATTCAACCCAAGTGCCAATTCTCTTTGTTGGCATCGATGAAGCGGTTGAATCGGGTTTTCGGATATTCCCGAATCCAAGTGATGGACTGATAACAATTGAAGTATTAGAAATTACTGGTAACGAAAAGGTTGAGGTAAGAGACCTGCATGGTAGATTAATTCAGTCGCGTGCGATTACCAGCAATTCAACCCAGCTAAACCTTGGCAACATGGCTTCCGGTGTTTACAACGTAATTCTCACGAATGAGAACGGAACAACAAACCGTAAATTGATCTTCAACTAGTCCTACGACAAAGGTTAAACTGGATTTCATAAGGAGATATTGGCAATTTACAGAGGGAAGTGCGTCTAGGCCAATGAATTTACTTATTTTCGAGAGGAACAAAAACCTCGATCTATAAGTCTCAATTCTACGCTCCATGAAAATTTTATTGAATCCCCAAGCGACCTTGGCAAAGGTTGCGCTGCTTCTGTGCATCGCATTCACGGGCCTAGATGCAAACGCACAGTGTTATTACAATCAAGATAGTACGGAACTCGACTCCTTCGCATATTGTTCCTTGCCGGCAACTGTAGCACTGCACGTGCACGGTAAAGCTTCTTATACCACTGCCGATAGTATCAAAGTTCGCATCCAATGGAGCTATGGAGATTCTCTCACGATGCTTCTTCCTTTAACTTATATCAGCTTCAACTCGGCTCTATATGACACCACTGTTTATCATACTTATAACCTAAGTGGCGTTGCCCCTATTGAAGTTTCCCTTAGCGAGACCTATTACACCTTTGTTTGCGTTAAAAACCTGGCAACGTTTGTTTCGAATGGCTGTGATTCAATTTCAGGCCGCTCTTATAAAGACAGCAATTCGAATTGTCAAATAGATCTAGGTGATGATCTGCTTTACGGACAAACTATTGTTCTGAGGGATTCGAATGGAACGGCAATGAACGCGGCAATCACGGACATTAATGGCAACTACTCTTGCCAAATCCCTTCAAGTCAAATTGGCCTAGAACTTACAAAAACAGTATTCGATTATATGACTGAGGTCTACTGCCCTGATAGCGGATATTTCGATCTTGACACGGTGACCAACCTAAACCAAAGCTTTGACTTTGGCGAAGAATGCAATGCGCTGGATTCCTTTGACATATTCACCCTAACGCGCAGCACAAAAACAGCAGCACCGGGAGACACCGGGCACTTTTCATTTCTAACCAGAGGCAGAACATGCGACCTAGATAGCGTCTCATCAATAGTTACCCTTTCGTTTGATTCCTTACTGGAATACAACGGCATTTTAATGGGACCGACACCGGATTCTATTGTTGGTCGCACCATCTTTTGGAGCTACGCCTTAAGCGATACTGGGCAGCTGCACGGTTATAATTTAGCTGGAACTATGCATCGCATTTCTTTCATCATGGACACGGGTGCTACCCTCAACGATTCAGTCTTATACATCACCAACATTGACCCAACGTTAGGTGATATAGATCCCACAAACAATTCCTGGCAACGATATATGGACGTCAATTCATCCTACGATCCAAACAACATTATTGTCGATCCACAGGGTTTCAGTGATCAAGGTTATGTAGAACGCGATCAGCGGATGTACTATACCATCAACTTTCAAAATACGGGAACTGCTCCGGCTAGAAATGTCTATTTAATTGACACATTAAGCTCCAACCTCAACCTCGCTACATTCAGGTTGGAAGCAATGAGCCACCAAATGGAAACTAAGTTTTATGATGGAGTGATGGCGCGTTTCAACTTTTTCAACATCGATTTGGCCGACAGCGCTACCAACGAACCCGAATCAAAAGGGTTTGTGACCTACTCCATTGAAATGCAACCAGGACTTGCCGTAGGCACTCAAATAAAGAATACCGCGCACATATTCTTCGACTACAATGCTGCGATCATCACAAACACGGCATTAAGCACCATTTACGAACCAGCCGTGGTCATCGACCCACTTGAAATTTCGCTAAGTGCCGAAGATGTGACTTGCATAGGCAACGACAACGGTGGGCTTGCGGTTGATATCACGAGCGGTAATCCGCCGTATAGCATTAATTGGAATAACGGTTCAACATCTTCTACTCAAGACGAAATTGGCCCCGGAAGCTATTCTGTGACGGTTGTTGATGCGGAATTTCAAGAAGAAACAAGCAGCATCGAAGTGACTGAAAATCGAATTCATGATGCCCCAGAAGTTGGAGAAATTAGTGGAACGCTGGCTGTTCAATCGTGGCAATCATACACCTACACAGTGGCAACTTCTGGCCTATCTGAGTTTAGCTGGGCGGCTTCTGGAGGCGAGGTTTTATCCACAACAGCAAATTCAGTGGAGGTGCTTTGGCAAGCCGGACCGACGGGTACGCTTTATCTAGTAGAGAAAGATGGAAACGGTTGTTATGGCAATGACTCGATTCAGGTTCCAATTCAGTTTGTAGGAATCAACGAACCTAAGGAGTATAGCTTTTCTATGTACCCCAACCCTACCGACGGAGTCTTGGTCATTGAGCTGAACGCCTTAACTGGAACGGAAGAAGTGAAGATCAGAGACGTTCACGGTCGGTTGATTCAATCGAAGCGCATTGACAGCGGCAACACCTATCTCGACCTACGAAATGTTGCGAAAGGCGTGTATACGGTTACGGTGTTGAACGAATCGGGAACGGAGCATCAGCGATTAATTGTGCGTTAGTGCAACTTCTGTTGGATAAATGTATCTTCGAGAACAACCTTAATAAACCGCTTATAGACCCCAACTCTACTCTCCAATGAAATCATGTTTATCCCAATACCCATCAATGATGGCATTGTCCGTCTTGTTGGTTCTATGTTCGCTATTCGCAAAAGGACAAAACCTAGCATTCAGACAGCGAATCGACCTTGCCAATTTTTCCGTGTGTCCATTGCCAGCCACGGTTACAATGTATGGTGAGGATAACGCTTTTCAGGGCTATTCTGGAAGTTTGGACTCAACTACATTGGTTGTGCTTTGGGGTGACGGCACCTCGGATACGGGCAAATTCGAGATGACTGGATACTATAATAACTTCGATTATTCATTTACTCACAACTATCAGCTACCAGGGAAATTCCGAGTTCTAATCCGACCTATCGAACCCACCTATACTAATTTCTATTATTACGGAGGATGGAGCGACACTCTTGTTCAGGTTTATCCAAATTGTATCCACGCTGAGGGCGTTGTTTTCTATGATAGCATCAACAATTGTCAATTGGATGCATCAGAACCTAAAGTCAAGAACACCACAATTGTTGTTAGAGATAGTATTGGAAGTATAGCGGGCGTGGGATTCTCCGACGACAATGGTGAATATAAAGCCAACATTCCCAGCGGTATGGTAGACGCCACAGCTCGAATCGGTATCGGGTTAGCGAATCAAAAATGTTCTCCAAATGGATATGTTTTCCCTACAGTCAACGACACCACCATAGATTTTGCTGTCTTTTGTAATTCAGCTATTGACTTAGTGGCACATCATGGTATATCTGGGGTGGGAGCTCCTGGAGACACCGGAAAAGTCAGTATTCGATCGAGAGTAAGAGGATGCGAAGCGGGCGCTGCGTTGGTTAAACTAACGGTCGATTCGCAACTGGTTATAGGAAGTCAAATAAGTGGTCCAACTCCTGATAGCATTGTGGGACAAACAATTTACTGGACCGTTTCGTTTTCATCAAGTGTTGGGACACCAAAAACAACCTCGCTCGTTTATGCCTCCTTTGAGACAATTACAAATACAAACGCCACCCTACTTTCAAAGGTGTACTTCACCGCCAGTATTGAATCAGGCTTGGTTGAAACGGCCACATATAACAATGTGGAGAACTGGTCCTTATTGGTTGATGGCCCCTATGACCCTAACAATAAAACGGTGTCGCCACAAGGATTGGATGATGATGGAAAGGTTACGCTTGAACAAAATGAATTAACCTATACCGTGAATTTTCAAAACACGGGGACTGCTCCAGCTAAGAATGTTTTCATTATCGACAGTTTAAGCCAGTACTTTGATATCGCGTCGCTGAGGGTGATAGAAAGCAGCGACCCAATGACAACTGCCTACTATGATGGCCCTATCCTCCGATTTGATTTTGAAAACATTAATTTACCAGACAGCGCCAGCGACCCTGAAGGTTCAAAAGGCTGGTTTATTTTTTCGGTTAATCTTAAAGACAGCCTACCATTTGGCACCCAAATAATGAATAACGTTGACATCTACTTTGATTACAACGCTCCGATACGAACCAACACTACCCTCAACACCATTTATGATCCGCCATTTGTTCCGGAAGACTTGATTGTTTCAATTTCGAAGGAAAATGTTACATGCATGTCAAATGACAACGGGTCAATTGATTTGACCATTATTTCTGGTAACCCACCCTACTCTATCCTTTGGGGTAATGGCTCATCGGCCACTTCGTTCACAGATCTAAGTCCTGGGATATACACTGTTACAGTTACTGATAGCGCATCCATTGTCCACACAGAAAATGTAGAAGTGCTAGAAAATCGAATTCACGACACGCCCATCATTGCCCCTATTCAGGGTCCGAAAAAAGTGCAATCATGGAACACGTTTAACTACACCACGAGCACCACTGCTTTATCATCCTTTGTGTGGACAGCGGATGGTGGGGAGATAGAATCGTCGGTGGCAAACGCCGCCAATGTACTGTGGCATGCAGGTCCGATAGGTACGTTGTTCGTAACCGAGGCCAATGAACACGGCTGCACGGCGATAGATAGTTTCAAGGTGGAAATTGCCTTTGTGGGTGTTGAGCCCATAATTAGCGAGGGTTTCAAAATCTACCCCAACCCTACCGACGGAGTCTTGGTCATTGAGCTGAACGCCTTAACTGGAACGGAAGAAGTGCAGATCAGAGACGTGCACGGTCGGTTGATTCAATCGAAGCGCATTGACAGCGGCAACACCTATCTCGACCTACGAAATGTTGCGAAAGGCGTGTATACGGTTACGGTGTTGAACGATTCAGGAACGGAGCATCAGCGATTAATTGTGCGCTAGGCCAGGTGCCGATGAAGCCTCGCGAGCTTCCAGAGATCGAACCACAGCAAATTGGGTGCTGGGCCGCGTAGATTTTGAATGATCTTCCCTTCCATTTGATTCACTGCCCAGGCGATAATGGGCAAGGCACCAAGGCGCTTCAATTTGTGATAGTATCGCACTAGTCTTATGGAATCATCGACCTTCTTCGACTTGATCAACTGAGCAAGATTTCGCACGCCGTTTTCACTCTTGGCAAGGAAAACTTCAAAAGGCTCTATACCCTCATGCTCAATGGGATTGTCGATGTGGTCAATGCTGAATCCAGCCCGCTTCAATTCTTGCGCGAACAAGCTGTCTTCGTGTCCGTAACCCACCACACCTTCGTCCATCTTCACTTTGTCATAGACCGCACGTCGCACCAAAAAATTATTGGTCATGAACGACTTGAACGGATTTTCCTGCCGAGCTATTGGCAATAGCGCTTCCCTATTGTGTCCACAAAACCAATGAAAATATAAATCGTGATCGTCTGGTGCCTCATCGTTGTAGATGCGTCCACCATAAATCACATCGTATTCACTCCAAGCCAGCTGATATCGACTCAGGTAATCATCATACGCGCAACGACCGTCGCAATCTAGAAACAAGAGATGTTCAAATTGAGCCTTTTCCACCATGGCGTTTCGAATAGCGCTTCTACCAAGGTTTACTTCTGATACGCTGTACTCCACATTCGGCAGTGAAGCCACCTCTGCGTTAAGGGCTTGAAAAGTTGCCGCGCTCGCGTCGTCTAAACAGATAATCTCTACGGAGACTTCTAGAGCCACGCTTTGATCAGACAGGCATTTTACAAATGCTCGAACATCATAGTTAAAAACGGGTATTAAAATGCTTAGCATTTATGAATCAATCTGACTCACTGGTAGGTGCAGGCGGCGTGTCAAGCGATCCCAACGTGGCATCTGCTTCCGTAGCAGGTTTCACAGTCGGCTGTTCGACTATCTTGTGCTCAGGTGTTGGTTCCTGAACCACAGTTTGTGGTTTCGTCGGAGTTGGTGTTTGCGATGCACTTTGCTCTAACCGAGAATCCACTACTCCACCAGCATCACACCGAAGTGTTCGGTTTCCATACTTGCTCATGTGCACGTAATCATGCGTAGCCATCAATACCGATCTACCAGACTGGCTAATATCAAACAACAATCGAAGAATATTATCAGAAGTCTCTGGGTCAAGATTTCCTGTAGGCTCATCTGCCAATATCAATACGGGGTCATTAATCAAAGCCCGGGCAATAGCGACGCGCTGCTGCTCACCACCACTTAGTTCGTGTGGCATTTTAAAGCCTTTTGTTCCTAGGTCAACCTTTTCTAGAACTTCCTGTATCCGCGCCTTCATCTTATCCTTGTCCTTCCAACCTGTGGCCTTCATTACAAAAATTAAATTCTCCGCAACCGACCTATCCGTCAGCAGTTGAAAATCTTGAAAGACGATTCCAAGCGTCCGTCTGAGGTAAGGAACCTGCTTGCGCTTCAACTTTCGAAGGTTAAACTCTCCTACACTGCCCTCTCCATCGGTCATCTCTAATTCACCGTACAATGTCTTGAGTAAACTACTCTTTCCTGTACCAGTTTTACCAATGAGATAGATGAACTCACCCTTATTGATATTGAAATTTACATCCTTTAAAATCAGATGCTTATCAATGAAAATATTGCAGTCCTTAATTGATACGATTGGTTCCATAATTAAATACAAATTTAACCAGATGTATGCTCGGGTGACTCTAGTTGAATGGGAGTTGCCGACAATGAATTTGTGGAAAAGATGAAGGACGCCATCAAGTTTATTCCTTTGCAGGGTGAACATTGGAATAATCAGCGACACGCACAGCTACTTGGACGAACGGATTTCGCACCACCTTCAGGATTCGGATTTGATTCTGCACGCAGGCGATGTTGGAGATGTATTCGTCCTCGATCAGTTAGATGCGCTTGCCCGAACAAAAGGAGTGTATGGGAATATCGATTCTACTGTAATCCGAGTGCGATTGCCCGAATGGGAGTTATTGGATCTTGAAGGCGTTAAAATATTGATCATTCATATTGCTGGCGCCATAGGACGTTACAACGAAAAATGCCGAGCGCTAATCAAGGAGCATTTGCCAGATGTGCTGATCTGCGGACACTCACACATACTGAAAATTTCTAGAGACGATAAGTTCAACTTGCTACACATCAACCCCGGCGCGGCGGGCAGGCATGGGTTTCATAAAGTGCGCACGTTGCTGAAAGTAAAGGCAGAAAATGGAAGTTTAAAGGACCTTCAAGTGATTGAACTTGGGCCTCGATCAGCGAAGTCTGTCGACTGACTTGATCAAATCATCATCCTTCTTAATAGCCTTCTTTGCCAGCCAAATTAGGATACCTGAAATAATCGGAAAAACAACGGCAATACCATATCCAATATCCAAACTTGAGAAGTCGACCTTCAACGCCTCGATGCACTGGTAATGCACCCATGAAAACAATCCAAGTGTGACAACCAGTTGGATTATGGACACATTGGCGATCCGCAACTGTTGCGATCTATTTTTATACACGAAAAGCGTTACAATAATCAGCGCCAGACTCAGAAGTATCCCTAAGGTCAACGGCGACGAATCGACTTTATCGTAGGATGTGTTGAGGCCAGATAGGTAATATGCTGTGTCGTCGGCAATGTAGGTTGACCAATTAAGAATGAGTGAAAGCCCTTGAAGCGCGATCGCTACTAGAATGTAAACGGATTGGATACGTTGAATCATATTCAGAAATTATACTGCAAAAATTGCATTCTTTAGACTACTTTCACAAAAGTGTTAGTATTATTGCACAAGCGATTCCTCGCTAACACTTCCCTTCTTGCGTTCCTAACGCATTTATTGAAAACACAATCAAAAACACGTATTGATTTTATCGGCCACCAAGCCGAAGCCTAGTCAGATATTTTACAAACTATATGTACGACATTACAGAACTGAACGAAAAACTAGTTTCAGACCTAAAAGAAATAGCAGAAAAGCTAAATGTCCCCAAAGCGGACAAGTTGAAAAAACAAGAATTGATCTACCAAATTTTGGACATTCAGGCCATGCAGCCAACTCCAAAACCAGCGGCAAAGCCTGCGAAAGAAGGATCATCCGATTCAAAGCAATCAGACAAGTCATCTTCCAATTCAAAACCAGCACCGGTAAAACGAGATCGAAAGCCTCGCGCCCAAACAGAGAAAAAGGCACCAGCTGCCGCAGGAGACGACGTCAAAAAGGATTCAGAAGAGACCAAAAAAGATGGCTCAGATTCGTCAGAAAAACCAGTTGGGCGCCGCGACAACAAGCGAGACAACCAACGGGATAACCAACGAGACAATCGACGCGACAATAAAAAAGAGCGTACTGAAGGATCCGAGAGATCAGATTCTAAGTCTGACTCAAGCAACGACAAGTCTGACGATTCTAAGGACGGTGGCGACAAGAACGATCGCAACGACCGAAACGACAGAAACCGCAATCGCCGTGAAAAAGCAGAATACAAGTATTCATTTGATGAAATTGTAACAGCGGAAGGTTGCTTGGAAATAATGAAAGAAGGCTACGGATTCTTGCGATCAGCAGACTACAGCTACCTTTCTTCTCCAGATGATATTTACGTTAGCCAAAGTCAAATCAAACTTTTTGGCCTTAAGACAGGAGATACGATCCTCGGATCTATTCGTCCTCCTAAAGAAGGAGAGAAGTATTATCCATTGATCCGAATTGACAAGATCAACGGATTGCCATTTGCACAAGTAAGAGATCGCGTTCCTTTTGATTACCTAACTCCCCTCTTCCCACAAGAGAAGTTTAAACTGACAGGTCACAGATCACAAACGATGTCTTCACGTGCCATCGACTTGTTCACACCAATTGGAAAAGGTCAACGAGGCTTAATCGTTGCACAACCTAAGACAGGTAAGACAGAAATCCTCAAGGACATTGCTACGGCAATCGCCGAAAACCATCCTGAGGTTTACCTCATGATTCTATTGATCGATGAGCGTCCGGAAGAAGTTACGGATATGGAGCGTAGTGTGAAAGCCGAAGTTGTGGCTTCCACGTTTGACGAGCCAGCTGAGCGTCACGTTCGGGTTTCAAACATTGTTTTGGAAAAAGCAAAGCGACTTACAGAGTGTGGCCATGACGTGGTTATTCTTCTTGACTCGATTACGAGATTGGCCCGTGCCTATAATACCACTGCCCCAGCTTCTGGAAAGGTGTTAACTGGTGGTGTAGATGCAAACGCACTTCACAAGCCAAAGCGTTTCTTCGGAGCTGCTCGTAACATTGAAAATGGAGGTTCGCTTACCATTATCGCAACAGCATTGACTGATACCGGTTCTAAAATGGACGAAGTGATCTTTGAAGAATTCAAAGGAACGGGTAACATGGAACTTCAGTTGGATCGTAAGTTGAGCAACAGACGTGTCTTCCCTGCAATTGACCTTGTAGCGTCAAGTACACGTCGAGACGACATGCTGATGGAGAAAGATGTGTTACAACGCATGTGGATCCTTCGAAAGCACCTTACAGACATGAATACAATCGAGGCAATGGAGTTTTTAAAGCAGCAAATGCAAAACACTACAAGCAACGAGGAATTCTTAATCTCAATGAACGGTTAATTCCAGCTCATTAAAAATTCAAGTGGTCAATTTGAGCAATTCGAGTTGGCCACTTTTTATTTTAGCCGCATGAAGGATTACATCAAATACGCCATTACCGCAGCGCTGCTCAGCGTCATCGCTAAAATGTCTTATTTCTTGACTTTATCTCCGGACGATTCTTGGGATATTTATATCCGTTTCTTCTATTTATTTGCTTTTCTGGCGGCCCTATTCATGGGTCTACGAGCTTTTAAGATTGCCGAACCTGCTTCTGATTTCACTACCGATGTAAAGACTGGAATGAAGACAGCTTCTGTCTACGGACTGGTCATCTCCACGTTCACGTTTATCTACTACAAATGGGTCAACCCGGCATTCTTTGCTGCTAAAATCCAAGAGAATGTAGACATTGCTCCGCCTGAGCTGGTGGATAGCATTAAAGCAAACTCCGAGTTTATTTTCAGCGCGTTCACGCACAGCACCATCACCCTTTTTGGGATCATGACCATCGGATTCTTCTATACGCTTGTATTGGTGCTGCTAATGCGAGCCAAGCCTGAAGCGTTTCGTTGATTTAGTCAAGGAGGCTCGCGCCAAATTCGTCCACATTCATTCCACCAAAGTTTCCTGAACTCATGAGCAAGAGATTGGCATCCTTCCATGCCATGCTCTCCAGATGCTTCTGAAGCTGAGCCGTTGTTGTAAAGACGATTAAATCAGCACGACCGAACGACGCGACTACCTCTTGGATGGAAATTGGATCTAGCTTTTTATGCGCGATGGTTTCCTCTTTGTAAAACACGATGGCCTCATCTGCATCGTTCATGGAACCGCTGTATTCCTTTAGAAACTCCTTGGTGAGGCTGCTAAACGTATGCAACTCCATGGCGGCAATTAGCTTCCGATCAGGCCATTGCTTTTTCACTGCACGCACCGTGGCACTCAGCTTTGATGGCGAGTGAGCAAAGTCCTTGTAAACCGCACCATCAGCAATTTCTCGAATGATTTCGAGTCGTCTGCTGGCGCCAGTAAAGTCAGCAATCGTGTTGTAAAACAAGTCCTTCTCAATCCCAAGCGACTCACATACAATGCGAGCACCGTTCATGTTTTGCAAGTTGTGGTCTCCAAACACGGATATCGCATATTCGCCACCATCCAGAATTATAGTACGTCCATTTTCAATTTTATGTGGAGGGGTTTCATAGGCATGTGTATTTATCTCACTTCCATGTTTGATTGTCATTTCACTCAATGTTTCGTCGGTTGAGCAATATGCTAAATGCGCGCCAGGCTCCAGGTCATCAATGAATAAGCTGAACTGCTCCTTGTAAATATCCCAGGTTGGAAACACGTTAATGTGATCCCATGCAATACCAGAAATCAACGCAATTCGCGGATGATAGAGGTGAAATTTTGGGCGTCTATCAATTGGCGAGCTTAGGTATTCATCTCCTTCCAAAATGATTATTGGCGCATCGCTCAAACGCACCATGGTGTCGAAACCTTCAATTTGAGCGCCCACCAAATAGTCGAAATCACGATCCAACTTCTTAAGCACGTGGAGAATCATGGACGTAATAGTTGTTTTTCCATGACTACCTGCAATTACCACTCGCGTCTTATCCAAAGACCGTTCATAGATGAACTCTGGGTAAGAATAGACACGCAAACCCATTTCTTGAGCCTTCAACAGCTCCGGATTTTCAATTCGAGCATGCATACCTAGAATAACCGCATCAATGCTTGCTGTTAGTCTATCGGGATTCCAACCCATGGCTTCAGGTAACAATCCTGCTGCAGCCAAACGTCCTTTGCTTGGCTCAAAAATTTCATCATCGGAGCCTGTCACACTATGACCCGTTTGATGCATGGCTAATGCCAGATTGTGCATGGCTGCACCGCCAATTGCGATAAAATGAACGTTCATGTCTTGCTTTTTTGGATTACTCAAATCTATCGATGCCGCGTACAAACAAATTCGATGAAGAAAAGAGATACAAACAGATAGACGTTTGTACCCAAATTCGTTTCTCTTGCATCGCAGCTAGAGGGCAAATCATACATTTGCGTTCTCACAATAAGAATGTATGGCTGGAGTATTAAATGCGCAAGAGGCGCTCGCACTTTTTGAAAAATCTAAAGAACTGAAAATGGCCTATCCGGCCGTGAATGTGGTTAGTACACCATCAGTCAATGCTGTTCTGGAATCGGCGGCAAAAGCCAATTCACCAGTGATCGTTCAATTCAGTAACGGTGGCGCCTTGTACTATGCCGGAAAGTCCTTGGACAACACGGCTGAAAAGGCTGCGATTGCTGGGGCTGTCTCTGGTGCAAAGCACGTGCACGAAATGGCGAAATTCTATGGCGTTGATGTAATCTTACACACCGACCATAGCGCCAGAAAACTACTTCCATGGATTGATGGTTTGTTGGAGGCAGGCGAACAACACTACAAGGAAACGGGCAGACCACTTTACACAAGTCATATGATTGACTTAAGCGAGGAGCCGATTGAAGATAACCTTGCTACATGTGTTGAGTACCACAAGCGTATGTCGGCCATTGACATGGTCCTTGAAATTGAATTAGGTGTCACTGGCGGCGAAGAAGATGGCGTTGACAACACAGGCATCGACAGTTCTAAGCTCTATACACAGCCAGAGGAAGTCGCATACGCATACGAACTACTCAATGCGATCAGTCCGAACTTCACTATCGCTGCGGCTTTTGGAAACGTGCATGGCGTATATAAGCCTGGCAACGTTCAGCTCACACCAGTAATCTTAAAAAACAGCCAAGATTTCATCCGAAACAAGTACGGCATTGAAGCATCAAACCCTGTGAATTTTGTATTCCACGGTGGGTCTGGTTCAACTCGAGCAGAGATTCGTGAGGGAGTTGAGTATGGCGTTATTAAAATGAACATTGATACAGATACACAGTGGTCTTTTTGGGACGGTGTTCGTGCCTTTGAGTTGGCAAACAGAGATTACCTTCAAGCTCAACTTGGCAATCCAGACGGAGCGGAAAAGCCGAACAAAAAGTATTACGACCCGCGGAAGTGGTTACGTGAGGGAGAAAAAGCTACGGTAAACCGTTTGTTGGAAGCGTTTGAAGACTTAAATTCACTCGGCGCATATGACCGCATGTAAATGAAACTGCACGTAATAAATACCGGTTATTTCAAGTTGGATGGTGGCGCCATGTTTGGCGTTGTTCCTAAGGCCTTGTGGTCTCGAACAAACCCAGCCGACAGCAAAAACTTGTGTACCTGGGCCATGCGATCGCTCCTCATAGAGGACGGAAAGCGCCTTATGCTTATTGATTGCGGCATCGGAAACAAGCAAAGCGAGAAGTTCTTTAGCCATTACTACCTCCATGGAGATGTGAGCCTAGATATTTCGCTCGCAGAGAAGGGGTTTCACAGAGACGACATCACTGACGTGTTTTTAACGCACCTCCACTTCGATCATTGCGGCGGCGCTATTGAGTATGATCGATCTAAGGACGCGTTCAGGCCAGCATTCAAAAACGCACATTATTGGAGCAATAGTGCGCATTGGAAATGGGCAACCGAGCCAAACAAACGTGAAAAGGCTTCATTTCTCTCCGAGAATATATTGCCATTAATGGAAAGTGGCCAGCTCAATTTATTGAATGATGACGAGCAATACAGGATGAATGCATTTCCGGATATTGATCTTCTATTCGTCTATGGCCATACGGAGGCTCAGATGATTCCGCACATCATGTATAAGGATACAACGATCGTGTTCATGGCCGATCTACTTCCAAGCATTGGTCACATTCCACTTCCATATGTGATGGGCTATGACACGAGACCGCTTCGCACGCTGGATGAAAAAGAACGGTTTCTTAAGGCTGCAGTTCAAGGTAAATACACGCTGTTCTTTCAGCACGATCCAGTAAACGAATGTTGCACCCTTGAAAACACGGATAAAGGCGTTCGATTATTGGAGACATTCCCGCTATCGGCGGTCTAGCATTCACAGCGCCATCCTATTCACTTTTATCTCTTAGACTTCCTCAATGAATGCACCCGCTATGCGCATATCGTGATGTGGAATATTATTTCTTTCCAACTGACGCAGCCAATAACGACGTGTTTTCCAATCCAAGTTTACGGATAGCACTACCCTCTTAGCATTCACCTTCTCTAATATTTCAAGTGGATGCATGGCGGTGCGATTTGAGATATAAAGCCAATCAACTGCCCCGACACAGTCAATATCTACGCGTGTTTCATCCAACACCAACAATTGACGTTGTTCGAACCCATAGAGGCCTGGCCGCAGCGAAGATTCAAGGGGCTCTTCCAGCCCGTTTTGCCACCAGCTAGGCCTGACATTATATGAAAGCTTATTCTCCCTGTCAACGTCCCCAAAATTGGAGATAAAAAGATGGGTGTGTCCTCTGCGAAGATCAATGGCGTCCGCCCCTTTTATGGAGTAAATTGTCAACGACCTTTGCCCAATTTGTTGGTAGTATTCATGCACATTCACCCCTTCAAGAAAGCAAAGCAGCAAGACGGACATGGGAAGCCAGATGAATCGCCTTCTTACCAGATAAGTCACTATGCATATGACCAATGCATACATGATCACGGTTTCAAAAGCGCCGATGTCGATCCCATTTAAGACGGCAAAGGGCAACCCTTCAATCCCAACCATCGCGCGATCCAGCCAATGCACCACTTTATTCAGGAGAAAAGAGATCCAATCGCCTAAGAATGGGACCCAGTGAAATGCAAGCAAGGCAATTCCCAGAGGAATGATTACCGTAGCCGCAGGAATTACGATGAGGTTGCTTAACAGGAAGTAGTTTGGAAACTGATGAAAATACAGCAGGGCCAAGGGAAACGTAGCAAGTTGAGCAGCAATGGAAACAGCGGATATGGACCACACCTTGTCCAGGATCCACCGCTTCGGTTTCCACAACGCGTAGATTTTTGGGTAAAGGATGACGATGCCGAGCACGGCCAAATAGGATAGCTGAAAACCAACTTCTAGGATCAGAAACGGATTGACTAAAAGAAGAAACAGGGCGCTGGTAGCAAGTGTGTTGTAAATGTCAGTATGCCTACCAAATTGGTTCGCAACGATGATGAAGCTAAACATTGTCGCCGCTCTGGTCACGGATGGAGACAAGCCCGTGATTCCAGCGTATAACCACAATGTTGTTAAGAGCAAAAGTCCCTTTAGGTAGCCTCCCCAGCGTATGCGCTCGATTGGTTTTAACAGAAAGCTTACGAGCAAGAAAATTATTCCGACATGCAAGCCAGACACAGCCAACACGTGCATGGCCCCCGACCCTGCAAAGGCGCTTACTTGATCCGCACTTAAAAACTGCTTGTTACCTATGAGTAATGCTGAGAGTATCGCCAACTCCCGGTTACTTCGTGTGTTTGATTTCAATACCGATATGAACTTTTGCTGCACATCACTTATCCACCTTCTCAAGCCTCCGCCCTCTTCCATCAAACGCCAATGACCTGAAGAGACGTATATCTGAGATTCGATCTGGTGCATCTTTAAATAGCGCCGATAATCAAATTCGCCGGGATTCTTTGGTCCACTTATCTCATTGAGGTTCCCGTTTAGCACAAGGCGATCTCCATAGCGTAGAGTTTTGAGCCTTTCGTCTTTCTCAAAATAGATCAGAACATCTCCAAGCAGCGCGGTTGTATCGCGCATATGAGACGCATGTTCAAGTCTCAATTCTGCTTTGACGCTTCTCGATCGTTCAATTGGATCCGTCTGAAGTGTTCCAACAATCCAATCTGTTTGATCTAAATCTTGTTGTGTATAATGATTGGGATTCAAGCCCTCGGTGTTTAGCACAGCGATGCAGTACCCAGCCAAAACAACTATAACCGGAAGCAACACGACCCAGTTCTTTCTTGCCTTCTCAAAAACAAGAATGAAGATAATTATCAACGATAGCGCAAGACCAGAAGCGATTGCCGGGACTACAAATGGATAGAAAATTCCGATTAAAACCCCAAGGATATAGGGCCACAATACCCTAAAAAGTGGAATTTGATTCCAGATGTATTTTTCTTGGATGCCTTTCATCAACAGATTCCCAAGAAAGATAGTAATTGATCTTTATTCGGCTATGCCCGTGTTTTGCCCAGGTAACTTCTTGAGTTGAGCAAAGACCAAAATGGCAACTAGAGGAATCAACGGTAAGAGTCTGCACTGCAAGCGCTCGTAGACATTTGCTAAAATGCCAGTAACGGCTGCATTAAAAAAGTAAAAGGCAAAAGCAACTAACAGTACCAGCATCAATTGGGGAGTCATCTGGTTCGTGAGAATAGCCCATCCAATAATCAAAAACGCTAGGGCGAGGCTGAGGTAATTCATCCATTGAAAAAAAGATATGGGCAACGTGGTTGATTCCTTGTTTTGAACGCTGGTCAGGTACTCGTTTAACTCTAGACTGAAGTGACTATGCATTGGCCACGATGGCGGTGAACCATCTACGTATGAATACTCAAGCCCACTTCCCAGCTCTATCTGAAACATTTGCTCAAGCGTGGATTTTGTGGCGGCAAAAACGAACTGAATCAAATACTTCGGTTTGGTAAGAAAGTCATGTACAATAGGTGCGCAATCTTCATTCATTCCCGCCCAACCATCCGGATGTGCATCCACTGGATTTCCCTTCGCCCATAGATAACCACCCGTTTCAAGGGGCAGTTGATCCTTGATCTCACACAGGACGTAATTCTTTTCAGCACATTGTTCATCCAAATAGCCTTTTAAGAGTCCCATCTCACCTAGGTTGGCCGTAATGAATACGTTCGACGCCATGCTTAACCTAAATCCATGACCCCATACTGCATTGTAGCTCATTGTAAATACGATAACCACAACCAGTGGCAGAATTAGTGTCAACCATTGATTCAGAGCAAGCTGAAAGCGTTTCAAAACATGAGCAATACCAAAGGATCCCAACAAAAGAATCACAATTGGAATATGACTTAAGTGGGTTGTCAGTGCTATAAACAAACCAACTCCATAAACAACAAAGAGTGATTTTCTGCTCCCTTTCTCCAAGACGATTAAAATGAAAATCAAAGCCAAAATGAGCGTAAAAACATCGGGCATGAGCTGCGCTGCATACCAACTCATACTGGTAGAAAATGCCAAGACCACAACGGTGAAAAAGTGTACCCACTTGAGGTTTCGTTCTACAAAATGAGCTAATACACGATAGAGTAATATGGATACCGCAAGTCCTTGAATAATTATGATCGGCCAATTACTTGTAAGAAATCCTGTAATGCGCATTAAAAAAGGATAGCCTATCGATCTATGAAAACTTGGTTCAAGATTAGCCGCCATTTCCATGTAAGCTCCACTATCAAAGTAGATCAATGGATAACGGTTGTATAAAGCTGGCGCTATAACAATCAATGAAGTAACTACAAAGTACAGTGCTGATATTAGTCGCTCTCTATTTATCAATGTTCAGATATCTTTCGGTTAATACGTTCAAGTGATGTCGCCAATGTCCGGAGGTTACATAGAAGAGTGCTTTCACTTCCACATCATGTCCATTGGCCGAACCAACCTTAACTAATTGCTCTGGCCGCATCCCTTGAAGCAAATGCATCGTGGATTGGCGAACGCTTTGAAAATAGGATATCAGCGCCTCAAGATCAAACCCTTCGGAATTCACATTTTCAGTATAGAGGTTTTCATCAAACCCTGCTAGATTGGGCTTAGAGGGCTCACGAGCAATTGTAAGCGCTCGATAATTGAAGATCGCCTCTGTTTCAATACAGTGCAACACCAACTGAGCGATAGTCCACTTTCCAGGTGAATATTGAAACGAGAGATCGGTACCCTCCAACGAATTCATAGTATCTAAGACCAAACTAGTCGACGCTGCTAATTCGCCCTGCAATTCAGGAAGCTGCACTAGTTTCAAATAGGCGTCAAAATAAGGATGGATAATCAGATTTTCAGCAGAGGGTAACATGGGTTGAAAGTATGAAAAAGGGCACAAAAAAAGGAGCGGTCCTCACCGCTCCTTACCCTTAAACCATTTATCGATTCAATAATGAACCACTAACAGAATCTTATACTATGCTTGCGCAACAAAAGTTGCGTCTTTTCGATTAAAGATTGATTTTTCTACCTGAAGGATACTTTATTGAATACCGAAAGGTCATTACCTCGGTCGATCCTGCCATGATATTTTTGCTCCATCGAAGTTTTCCTGTACTCTCTGTATGTTTGGCTGTACTGGCTCCATCCAAATTCACTTCAATTTCCTTATTAGACGAAATGGGTATTTGATCTTCTATGATCAGATGAATTTTGGTCCCCTTCGTGTTTCGGACAGAAATCTCTATCCCAAGGTTTTCTTTGGTCGAGTTACCGATCTTTTTTGTCTCACAAAACTCTGTGATCTTCTCTCGTTTCACTATAATACTCTGATCTCGACCGAGGCTTAAATCAAAGGTATCTGCGATGGAGTTTGGATTGATATAGACCTTTCCAACGTATGTATTGGTGAAGAAAAGGTTTGCTTCCCCAGGCAACAAATCATATTTCTCGAAATCCGAGACACGTGCTATTAAGAATGCGGTTGGATCCACCTTAGGTGCGCAGTAGTATTCGTACTTCGCAGGAATTTCAAATTCATCGATGTTCAGGCCTTGACGCTTACCATTTGAAGGAATATTTTGCGTCGACTTAATCTTAAACCGCGTAACCGCATCATTCACAGGGTATTCCAAGTCAGCTCCCGACATATCGTCTGCAGCCACGGCAAAGGCCCGTGTCTTCGTGGCACCATCCATTTCCATTGACTCCATCTTGTTCGACAACACCCCTGCTGACCCTCCTGAACCTCCGTACGCGCCGAATCCTTCGACGAAGTATAACCTCCAAGGGTGAATCTCGGGTTTGTTACCACTTAAGTTCGGGTTGGCATTCGTCAATGTAATGTCGACTTGATTCCAATCAATTCCCGTATTCTGATACACCTTGGCATTATAGGCAAACTTCAATGGCTTATCTACGTCGGTCACGTTAACATTATATGAAGGAACCCAGCCAGCGCTGCGCACCATATAGCTCAGCGTAAACTTTGCAGTCGAAGTTTTTGGAACGTTCACCTCAACTAGAACCTCACCCGTTGACCGATTCAATTTGGCATTATGTTCATTTAGTTGCTTTCGCATTCTGTTGATCTGAAGGTTCAGCCTTGTTTGCTTCTGTTCCAGTTGCATCACTTTCAACATAATATCCGCCAATCGGTCTCTATAAAAATCGCTTAGGTCTTCCAAATCTTCAATTAAGAAGTCTCCAGATTGTCCACTCCAGCCAACACTCTTATTGGCCAAAATCATGGCCTTTTCCTCTGTATATACAGCGAGCATGTTTTGGTTGAATTTGTGGTCAAACTCATATGCTTTCAATGAATCGTCTAATAACTGCACGTTCTTTGGTCGCTTTCCTAGCTTGAGATAGTTAACCTGAGAGGCAACACTCATAACGCTTATTCCATCGCTCGCAGATACACTAATACTGGATGCATCAAGTTCAGATGCCAATCCTGGGAAAACTAAAAACTGCCGCCCGGTTGATAAGCTTTTGCTCGAAAATCGTTCGATCTGGGCACCTCTAGGATATACTGTGACACTCTTAACTGTCGAACTCACTTCGATTGGATCTTGGGCTGCCGCTAGATTAGCGTATAGCAAAAGACTTAATCCGATTACAATTTTATTCATGGTTCAAATTTATTCGTTTTCAATACAGAGGCAATTGCCATTCCAAACTCCATTCATAGGGTTGAAATGACTTTAAGGCAAAAAAAAAAGGCCTCAACTAAAGTTGGGGCCTTTTTGAAATATTATTCTGTCTTACTTCACAATCACTCGATCAAGGAAACTATTGTTATCCGTCTCAATCCGGATCATGTAGAGTCCTTCTGGAAGAGCAGATACGTCGATGGCCGCATTGCGCTTACCAGAGATCTGATTACGAAGAACAACCTTACCTAATAGGTCAGACACCTCAACGTTAAAGTCACTAGCGCTTGTAAGTTTCACATTCAAAACATCTTTCGCTGGATTAGGATATAATTCCATTGATTCAGTGATGTCATCTTCGATTCCGACAGTCCAATCATTTGGATCATCCGATCCTCCAGTAGTTCCTCCGCCGCCGCCTCCGCCGCCAGAGCCACCGTTACCACCACCTTGCTCTAGCTCACCTGCCTGAGGCTCTTTTGTTCCATTCACATAGATCAAATCAGTCGGGTCCGTCTCATCCTTGACCCAAAGTACGGTAGCAATTTCCGAGTTATCTAAATTCCACTCCTCAGAGCGATCAATGCTCAATGTCTTAGTGAATACTTCTCCTGCATTTGCTCCTTCAGTTGTTAAAACATATTCATTGCTTGAATGCGTGAAAGCACCTCTAAACACTAAGTGGTGGTGGGCTGAATCTCCTTGGCCATTCTGATATCCAACAATCTCATCTTCGATCATGTAGGCAGCAATGACAAACTCACCGTCCATTTGCTCAAAAAATTCAACTTTTACGTTGATTTTAATGTTGTCTTCAGTCACTTCAACAATTTCATAAGCCGCGTTAGCTTTAACTGTTTCCATTTCATAGTTATCTATAATACCTCCAACGCTTGCGTATGATGTACCAACATCTTCACCGTTTCCCGCAAAGTTTGGATATCCGCCAAATCCAATTTCACCCGCGATTACATCTGCATCAGGTGTGTAATACAAACTTGATGAAGAAGCGTATAGCGCCATACAAATGTGATCATCGTGATGATTATCAATTAGTTCAGCGTAACCATCCCAACCCCATCCACCGCAAGGCCCACACCATGAGGCAGTAATTTTCGTGATTAGTCCTGCGTTTGTTTCAGGAACGTCCCAGCTTTGAGCTGAAGCTCCAAGGGCAGTAAACACAGCTAAGAGAGAAATGTAAATGTTTTTCATATCGCGTAGTTCAAGTAAGTTTTATGAATCTAATCAATTAGACTGCTTTAATCAAGTCATGGTTGCTGGGTTTTCAACATTTATTGTGCAACATCCACTCCGCTTTCGGCCACTATGGAATTTCTATTTCGCGATAACGAGTGTTTTGTGTCCAACAAAGCTTGCTGAACTCACCCTTACCACATACACCCCGTTTTCCAGGTTTCGACCACTAAAAGCTGCCTTCTGCCCACCTGGCGCTAGCATTTGATTGTAGACTGGTAACACCAACTTGCCCGACATGTCGTATATCGAAACTGCAATTCGCTCCCTTTGCGGAACATTGAATTCTATAATTCCTAAATCAGATGTAGGATTAGGTGAAATGGATATTTCTGGATCAAAGGATTTGATTTCGCGGACAGCCGTTGGCCAATTGTCTGGATGTAATTGACTATTGGGATTATCAATGTTGTTAGGGTGATTCGGATCTGTCTCGTCGCTGCTATCATACTCCACAAACGTCTCCGTTTGAGCTGCATTAATAACCTCATTCTTTTCAATATCTCCATTGTCATAATTTGCAACGAAGGCAACCACGCGGAGTGAAGACATGCTTATTCCACTTGGCTTAGAAAACGTATAGTTTTTACTGAATTTGTTGCCAATTTCTACCTGCTGTGAAATAACATTATCCGTCCCTCCTACTCCCGATGGGTTTGAGACGGCAACATCGTTATGCACATAGTTTTGCTTCGTAATTACTTGAACAGAATTGACCGTATCCAAGCCGTATGGTGGAGGAAACAAGGTGCATGTTCCTAAGTTGGCTACATCCACTACCTGATCTGCAACAACTCCATCTTGAACCAAATAACAGAAAAAGCGCATTTCACGATTCACGATACCCAAGACTGAATCAGTAAACTCAATGTTTACTCGTACAAAAATTTCATCCTCATCCGGGTCATAAAGCACCTCGGGAAGTGTAACAAGCCCATCTGTGGTGCGATTGATTCGCGCCGATACAGTATCGGCCCAGACATCTTCAGCGAGCGATGTCATGGTTAACCCGTTATAAGATGTTCGGTCAATTGCACCTCTTCCCCAAACAGAAACATTAAATGTTTGCGCCCACTCATTTGAGAAATTCTTATACATCGGGTCGCCCCCATTTTGCAAATCATCCCAGTGGTAGGAGATAACAGCCAATTCATCATCACCAAACTGAGACTTCACATCTTCCTTGGCACAGATAATTGATGAATTATTTTCCGTCCAAGCTGATTCGCTCACCTCAAGCAAAACGGTGCGGGTAGATTGTGCTTGAATTCCAAAAGAGATGCAGAGTGCAGCTCCAATAATGTAAAGTTGTTTCATGTTTAATGGATTATTGTGGTGTGAAATTAAGATTTTTAAGGCTATACATGAACGCATGTCGGCAGGCTTCTTTTACTTCGCACCCCATATTGAACCGTAAATAAAACATGCCCGACCTACCATTAATACTTGTCACGAACGACGATGGCTTTCACGCTCCAGGAATTGTTGCCCTGACCAAGGTAGCTCGCACGTTTGGGCGTGTAATAAAAATTGCCCCGGACAAACCGCAAAGCGGGATGGGGCATGCCATTACCATAAACTCGACACTCCGAATTCAAACCATGGAGAAGGGCGATGATTATGAAGCATATCAGTGTACCGGAACCCCGGTTGATTGTGTGAAAATCGCACTGGATGTTATTCTTGACCGAAAGCCCGACTTAATAATATCCGGCATCAATCATGGTTCCAATGCAAGTATCAATGTGATCTACTCAGGAACTATGAGTGCTGCATTAGAAGGATATATCGAAGGCATCCCCTCAATTGGATTTAGTCTACTAGATCATGCACATGAAGCCGATTTTGACGCCGCTTCGGACTATGCTAAAACGGTCATTGAATTGGCCTTACGATCCAAGACCAAGAACTTTTGTTTAAACGTCAACGTTCCTAAACTAGACCTTGACCTGATTAAAGGAATGAAAGTTTGCCGTCAAGCCAAGGCAAAGTGGCAGGAAGAGTTTGACCAACGGCAAGATCCCTCTGGGCAAGATTATTACTGGTTAACGGGGCACTTTATGCCCTTTGATGACCACGAGGAAGACACCGATCTATGGGCGCTCCAAAATGGGTTTGTCTCCATCGTCCCTGTGAACTATGACCTAACCAATTACGCTGACCTCAAAGAGATTGAAAGTTGGATAAACTAAATACAATCGTTGCTGGATTGATCGCTGGCTTAATTGGCCCATGGATTGGCGCGCTGGCCTTTTATCTGGTTATGTTTAATCACAAACCTTTGCTCACGTTTATCGACGTTATTCAGGGCTCTAACTCCGCCCAATCATCTTTGATTTCTGTGTCGCTGATATTCAATCTTGCCTTCTTTTTCCTTGCCCTAAACAAAGACTGGTATCAAGCGGCGCGGGGCGTGATTTTCGGCGTCTTTGTTTACGCCCCATTTGTCATCTACTTCAAATATGTCGCATAAACTCTTCATCATATGCGGCGAACCAAGTGGCGATTTACATGGCGCCAATTTGATTGAAGAACTGAAGAAATCCGATCCTAAAATTGAAATTCAGTGCTGGGGCGGTGATAAAATGGCCGCCGCCGGAGGAAGGGTGATGAAACACATCGACGAATTGGCATTCATGGGTTTTGTCGAGGTGCTGCTAAATATCCGAGCCATTCTCCAGAACTTCAAACTTTGCAAGGGGCACATTTCAACCTTCAACCCCGATGCGGTATTGCTCATAGATTACCCTGGGTTCAATCTTAGAATGGCGAAGCATATATATGAAATGGGCATTCCGGTTCATTACTATATATCTCCTCAAATTTGGGCTTGGAAGGAATCGCGTGTCAAAAAGATCAAAGCATATATTCAACGCGTATTTGTTATTCTACCCTTCGAAAGCGATTTCTATAAAAAGCATGGCGTTGAAGCTGAATTTGTGGGTCATCCGTTGTTAGATGAGCTCAATAAGCACCATTATGACACCGATCTATTTAAAGCCAATCATGAGCTAAATCCGGACATGAAAGTCGTTGCATTTTTACCAGGTAGTAGATCACAAGAAATCAAACGAATGCTGCCGTTGGCAAACGAGTTGGCGACAAAACTTTCAGGTCATCAATTTGTTGTTTCAAAAGTCCATTGGCATCCTGAGTCGCTGTATAGATTGATGCTGAAGGATAACATAAAATTGGTAGAAGGAGATACGTATGACTTAATCAGGTCATCGGAAGTTTGTGTTGTAACCTCAGGAACAGCGACGCTAGAAACTGCCCTAATCGGCACTCCCCAAGTGGTCGTTTACAAATCGGATCCAATAAGCGTTCGAATAGCACGCTGGTTGATTAAAATTAAATACATTTCATTGGTCAATCTTATCATGGACGAGATGGTTGTTCGTGAGCTGATTCAGGAAGAAGCAAGTGTTGCTAACCTCGAAAAAGAATTGCTTTCAATTATGACTGGAGGAGATAAAAGGCAACATGTACTTGATAAATATCAGCAACTGCAGCAAATTCTGGGGTCTGGTGGGGCTTCAAAAATTGTTGCGACACGATTGTTGAAAAGCATGGAGGCCACCTAATCAGACAAAGACGCAGTGACAATATTTTTGTTCGATGCGTTATTCCCTTACCATCGCTTTACTTTTCTTATTTCTAGTTCAGGTCTCGGCCTCGACTAAAATCTTAAAAATTGGGATTTATAATAAGAACGAACCCGTTGAGGTTATCGTTCAGGCTCGAGATGGATCGTACACTATTTATGGTAACGGACAAGAGGTCACAAAGCTTGACCAAAAATCAATCGTACGTATTGAAAATAAAAATGGACTAATCCACCTTCGAACCTTAGGCAAGGACTTGGGAAGTTTTGCTCTAATTGAGATAAAACGAAGCACTTGGGGCAGTTCAATGCGCATCCAACGGATAGACGGAGACAAAAAAGAGCGCGAGTACAACGACGACTTCATTATAAAACCCAAAGGACAAAAACTTCAAATTGTCAATGAAGTTTACATCGAACACTATGTGGCCGGGGTAGTCGAGTCGGAGGCTGGGTCAAAAGAGCCCAAAGAGTACTATAAGGTGCAATCCGTTATTTGCAGAACATACGCGCTAAACAACCGGAGAAGGCATGAAGCAGAAGGATTTCAACTATGCGATAAAGTGCACTGCCAAGTCTACCATAGCCGAAGCAGAGCCAACCAAGACATACAGCGTGGAACTCAAGAAACAATTGGAATTGTAATCGTAGACAGTGACATCGAGCTGGTAACGGCTGCTTTTCATAGCAATTGCGGCGGTTATACCTGTAATAGCGAAGATGTCTGGAGCGGATACTTAGATTACCTCCGGGCCCGAATTGATGAAAATTGCATTCAAGAACCTCACTCATATTGGAGGCACACAATTCCAAAGTCCGAATGGCTCCATTATCTCAAAACCAAGCATGACTATCCTATAAATGATCCAATTGCTAGGGAAGCCGTTTTAAACTATTGCCCAGAAAGAAGGCACATTACCTTCGACCCAAGCAACGACGGAATTGATAAAATTGACTTTAAAACGATCCGTTACGACCTAAAGCTTTTATCCGCCTATTTTTCGATTGAGGAACTTAATGACACGGTCATTCTTGAAGGACATGGATATGGACACGGAGTTGGGCTGTGCCAAGAAGGGGCTATGAATATGGCAAAACGTGGGCATCCGTACGATGACATACTGCACTATTATTACAACAATGTGCACCTGGTCAACTTATCCGTGATCGACTTCTTTCGATCGGAGTAGACTACTTATTCTGGACGTGTACACTAGCGCCGGCGTCTCCAGGCCAAAGGGGTAGATGCTCCAGACTATGGTATGGCATAAAATGCATTGCCCCAGGCTTGCCTTCGAATTGAAACCCAACCCGATCATATGATCCTTTTGGATTCTTCATCTTCAATCCCACTATATTCTCACCCTCATTTAACGGCACACGTGCATAGTATATGCTGTGGGGCAGCGTCTGCCAGTTTCGGGTGTCCGCCTTTTCTGACACGGCATTCGCAATAGTTGCCGCAGCCCCTAAGGCTGCGTTTTCATTGGCCAATGCCAGCTCTGTAGATTTCTTTAGAGCCAACCGCAAAAGCGAAACACTGGTTTCCCGCACAAATCGATCTTGAAGTGTTTTAAATGCGATCGCGTTGATATCCTCGACCAACTCAAGTTTGATCTCGGTTTGGTCATGAACCAAAAGAGCTTCTTTATAATATGGCGGTCGCTCAACATATTTAGGGAATGCCACTCGAACAACTTGTAATGCCAATAGGTCCTTTCTCTTTTGCGCATCGTTTCCAATGTAGAATGGGAAGCTTATTCCCAATTCCTTATTCTCAAAAATGATATATCCCGGTTGGCCAGGTATCGCAATGAAGTTGAAACTAACCTCGTCTTTTACCGGGCCCATTCCATTTTGCCAAATTACAATCGCTTCTCCAAATTTGAGTTCACGATGCACATAGGTGGTGGCGAAGGTCTTTTCGTATAATTCCAACTCACTCCTGAACCCCAACAAATAACACGTCCGCATCAAATCTTGCTTGAGTTGCTCGGGAACTCTTATCCCAAAGTATCCATGCTCGCCATCAAATACATTGTATGCATTTCGATATGCAATAAATGCATCATTTAGCTGGCCGGAAGCTTCATAACTCAACCCCATTAATACGTGGGCGAACGCATCCGCTTGGTAGCGGTTTTTATGGTCTTTGTATTTATCGTTCAACTGATTAAGCTTCAAGTTCATACGCCGCGCTTCCACCAGCGAAGCATCAAATTGCTTTAGCGACAAATAGTTGATCGATTTATAATAGTGAATCATTACCGACTCGAAATCCTCGGCTCTATAAGGCTTTACTTCTGGGTTACTGATCAAGGCAAGTGCCTCGAATCCATACTTTTTCTTGTAATCCTCAATAAGGAAATCTGCCTCATTGAAATAGATATTGCTCGCCAAAAAGTCTTGCTGCATATGGTTTATATATCCCATATTAAATAAATAGAGCAATCTATTTCTGTCCCTTTGAATTCGCTTGTTGGACTCAAGCTTTTTTTCCGCCTTTTCCAGCTCCCCTTTCGAGATCATTTGTTGCAATTCTATATTGCGCTGGTAGTATGAAGCGCAGCTCGAAAGCAACATAGCAATCAATATATAGGAGAGTTTTTTCATAGATGTAAAAAAAGCCCGAACTATTGGTCCGAGCTTTTAAATGATAACCTTAAATTTAGTCTTTGATGTATTTCTTAATCTTCTTATCGCCGATCCAAACCACTTCGTTGGTTTCCATGTCGGTTAATTGAAGGTCAATTTGGTATTCAACAACCTTTTCTTTCTTGTATTCATCAACCGTTGAGTTAATAACGCCTTGAAGCATATAGTCTGCACCAACTTCCAAACCCCATTTCTTCATGGTGGCTTCGCTGGAGTAGTTCTGCTGGTCAGCCCGCTCCGTTCTTACCTCATCACGCATTTCTCCGCCTTGTACCAACCGCACTCTTTGTGATGTAATAAAAGACTTCTCTAAATCCTTGCAAAAAGTTTCTGGAGTAATGTGTTCGTGCGACTTGTTTCGAGTTAATCCAACTACAACAACAGGTTTTTCGCCGTCATTCTTTTGTAAATGGTTTGCCAACCAAGGTCCAGTTAAGATTTGCTCAATCATTGCTCCGGCAGTCATTTTAGAATCGGTATCGTTCCATCGACCGCTTAAATCTATTCTGTCTTCTGGGTCAATTCGAGTGACCTTGCGGTTTTGACAGCTTACGCTGAAAAGAATCAAGGCGGCGGCTGCGATTATTCTGGTGTTAATTGATGTCATCATTTTTATAGGATTTAAAGATTTAAGAGTGCAATTACAATTGCGGTGCCAAAAATATTTTTTCTAGATATCATGCGGTTTAAAACAAAAAAAATCTTGCGATTAATAAAATGTTGCAAATCATAACCAATGTTCACTAAATGCATCAGTTCAGAATTTTAAATTCGCGCCACCTTGCGAAACTGCAAGTGTTTCTTAAATGAATCGCATGAACTACCAAAAGTGGAATAATATACTTGGCTGGCTAACATTCGCAATAGCCGCATATACATACATAAGCACGCTGGAGCCAACGGCAAGTTTTTGGGACTGCGGTGAATATATCGCAACATCATACCGACTTGAAGTAGGTCACCCTCCTGGGGCTCCTACCTTTCTTTTAGTGGGTCGTTTGTTTAGCATGTTCGTGGCGCCAGAGAATGTGGCCTATGCGGTTAACCTCATCAGTGCCCTTTCTAGCGCATTCACCATTCTCTTCTTATTCTGGACCATCAGTGCACTTGGACGCAAAGTCTTTAGCCTTACAAATGGCAAAGAAAACATCAGTGCTGGCGACGAGGCAGCCATATTCGGCTCTGCCATTGTAGGCGCCTTAGCATACACATTTAGCGACACCTTTTGGTTCAGCGCCGAGGAGGGCGAGGTTTATGCCCTTTCTTCCATGATGACCGCCATAACGTTTTGGGCCATTCTGAAATGGGAACAAATAGCCCATGAACCCAAAGCAGATCGTTGGATTATACTTATTGCTTACCTCATAGGGCTGTCAATTGGTATTCACTTGCTGAACCTACTTGCCATACCAGCCATTGCCTATGTAATCTATTTCAAAAAATTCAAGCCAAGTATGCGTGGAATGATCATAGCTGGAGGTATCGGTGTTGTTACACTGGGTGGAATCCAAGGCTTGATAATACCTGGCTTGGTCTCATTGGCGGCTAAATTTGAATACGTCATCACGAATTCCTTCGGTACACCGTTCCATGTTGGATCCCTCATTTTCATTTTCCTTTTAATGGGTGCCATTGTCTACGGAATCTATTTCACGAGAAAAGAACATCGACCTACGTTGAACACAGCGTTGTTATCGCTGCTTGTTTTGATTATTGGGTACTCCTCTTTCGCGTTGATCATGATTCGATCAAACGCCAACACTCCGATTGACGAGAACAACCCTGAGAACTTAGTTAACTTGCTTGCTTACTTGAATCGTGAGCAGTATGGAGACTCTCCCCTAGCCTACGGACAACAATTTAACTCCCCGCTCGATCCTTCTAACCAATACCTAGATGGGAGCCCGGTCTATTACCCAAGTGAAAAAACAGGCAAGTATGAGTTAGCCGACGATCGTAAAGGGTCAAAGCCAAACTATCACTCGGATTTCAAGACAATCTTTCCACGAATGTGGAGTACAAAAAAGAACCATGTTAAGGCCTATAAGCGGTGGTCAGACTTTAAAGGAAAGCCGGTCAAGTATCGAGACCCCTCCGGTAGGACATCGACCATCAACAAACCGACCTTTGGCGAAAATATGCGCTTCTTTTTCAGCTATCAGGTTGGCTGGATGTATTTCAGGTATTTCATGTGGAACTTCTCAGGACGGCAGAATGACCATCAAGGCCACGGTAGCTTTCAAGATGGAAACTGGATGACCGGAATTAACTTCATAGATGAAGCACATATTGGAAATCAGAAGAGCATTACCGATTATGCCGAGAACCAAAAAGCTCGGAATTTTTTCTTTGCCATTCCATTTATACTTGGATTGCTTGGCATGCTCTTTCACTTCAGAAAAAACAAGGAAAATGCTTGGGTAGTCCTCCTACTCTTTTTCTTCACTGGATTAGCCATTGTACTATACCTCAATCAGTATCCCTTCCAACCGCGGGAACGGGATTATGCATATGCGGGATCATTTTATGCGTTTGCCATTTGGATTGGATTTGGAGTTTTGGCACTGTACGACGCAGCTCGAAATATTGACACAAAAGAACTCGGACAAACGGTGGGATACGCTGTGGGCGGTGGAGTCGCCCTTGCCATACTGGGAGCGATCTTCGGAGGAAATACAGCATTTGCATTGTTGATGCTATATATGGCTGTTGTAGCATCCCTTCTATTGTTAATCATGCATGGAATTGGAAAAGTCGTTTCCGATGGAAAAATGCATGCAGTACTCGCCACCGTGTTGTGTCTTATTGCGCCCGTGCTCATGGCGAAGGATGGCTGGGACGATCACGATAGATCTGACAGATACACCGCTCGTGCCATCGCGAAAAACTACCTCGACTCTTGTGAACCGAATGCCATTTTATTTACCAATGGTGACAACGACACATTCCCGCTCTGGTATCTTCAAGAAGTGGAAGGATACAGAACAGATGTTCGTGTGGTTAACCTCACACTTGGAAGCACGGACTGGTTTATCGACATGATTAAGCGTCAGGCGTATGACGATGGACTGCCGGTGAAATTGACCATGGTCAAAGACGATTATCGTCAAGGC
Source organism: Flavobacteriales bacterium UBA1993 (assembly GCA_002336485.1). Classification (GTDB taxonomy): domain Bacteria; phylum Bacteroidota; class Bacteroidia; order Flavobacteriales_G; family Salibacteraceae; genus SHAN690. The sequence goes on along the minus strand of DDCZ01000011.1, from coordinate 31,943 downwards.
ACGCGAGACTATTTACCGATCGTTGAGCGAACCAAAAATGACAACTTTGTCAACATCGATAAGATCGTTGCATTTGCATTGGATAATCGCAATACGCAGCCGATGATGACGGGTAAGAAACTCAGCTATATTCCAACTCGGAAATTTAGATTACCTATTGATATTAAGGCTGTTAAGGAGTTCAATGTTGTTTCTCCCGAAGATATGGGACGCGTGTTGCCGGCCATTGAATGGGAAGTAAAGGGATCGATCATTTTAAAGAGTGAATTGCTCATGCTTGACATACTTGCAAACAATAATTGGGAACGTCCAATTTACTACGCGAACACGATGCCTAGAGATAGTTATTTCGGATTGACTAAATACATGCAGCACGAAGGATTTACGTATCGATTGGTACCGTACGAAGTGAAAAGCGACGGGAATCAGTTTGGATACTTTGGTGAAGTTCAGTCTGACATTATGTATGAAAACATGATGAATGAATTTTCGTTCGGAAACATGAATGATCCAGATATCTTCCTGGATGAAAACAACATGCGTTTTGTAACAAATCTGCGATTGAACTTCTCTCGATTGGCCGACGTGTTGGCCAAAGAAGGAGATACAGAGCGTGCCAAGGCTGTATTGGACAAGTGTGTAGAGCAAACTGTGAATGCGAACACACCACAAGATGTGACGCTACTTCAAGTGGTTGACACCTACTTCCAAATCGATGAAAAGGAAGCCGGGTTTGCACTTGCGAAGCAGCTTGCCGACTACTACATTGATCATCTCGAATTTTATGCTTCACTTGAAACGGAGTATCAGAAGACCCTTGACCGAGAAACAGGACAAGGGGTTGCGGTTATTCAGCAGCTTCAGAAAATGGGTAAGCAATACAAAATGGAGGAAATGAACGCGTATATGGATCCATTATACGATCGAGCTGAAGGCTATTACACTGAAATTGTTGGTGCCATTCCACAACAGGGACAAAGACAGCAACAACGCCAACAAGCACCAAAGCAAAAAAAGAAGGCAAAGGGCGCAGAAGCTCCGCCAAGTTTTCCGCAGCAATAGCGAAATCGAAATCAAAAAAAAGGACCAATTACGGGTCCTTTTTTTTTGCTTAAACCCAGCGTTTTAAGTTTTTTCAACGCAACTAAACCTTTGTCTAAGAAATCACGTATTTACTAGGTAAACCCAGTGTCAAAAATTACTTTTGATGCTTAACGCTAACCCGCTGACGAAGATCAATCATGCTACCTTGGAATTGAGGAAGGGCGCGGCCATTGGCCATGCCACACGCATTTTTGTGCCTAGTATTCGACGTTGGTGTTTCTTGCACAATCCATCAAATCTTAGTCTATGTTCAAATTAAGACACCTAACGATCGCCGCTTTTTCGGCATTCGCAATGTTATTTCTTCTCCCGGAAGAAGCAAAAGCACAAGTACCACAGGGGATAAATTATCAAGCCGTGGCCAGAGACACTTCTGGAACACCGTTGGCTAAAGAAACCTTGGACGTGGTCATCTCGATCATCGACTCCAATGTTTTCACCACCGTTTATGAAGAAACCTGGGATGATGTTGTAACGAACCGATTCGGGTTGTTCACCATCCAAATTGGTAGAGGAGTAACCGTGGATGATTTCACGACCGTAGATTGGGCCGGCGGTGGATTGTACCTGAATGTCAACATTGATGGAGTTGACA
>DDCZ01000011.1:0-30230 GCA_002336485.1 Flavobacteriales bacterium UBA1993 | reverse complement strand
TATGCGATGTATGCGGAAAATGCAGGAAATGTCTTGGTGATTGATAGTGCTTCGTTGGATGGAACGGACTACATCATTTACACAAACAACGGAAATGACACCACAAACCTTGGTGCACTAGCAGGAAGTGCCACCGGAGTTGATTCTGGAGAAATTGTAGGCGCATCCATGGATACACTTCGCTTGTATCAGAATGGTGGATTTATTGATATCGACGTTTCTGCCCTCATTGGAGGTGGTACCAGTTTGGATAACGACACGACGAATGAGCTTCAAATATTGACCATCAGCAACGACACGATTTTCCTTAGCGATGGTGGATCAGTTGTGTTGCCAGGGGCGGTTGCGAACAATGACAATGATTCAACCAATGAATTACAAACAGTTTCCATCAGTAACGACACGATATTCTTAACCGATGGTGGTTTCGCCGTTTTACCCGCAGGTTTTACAAATAATGACAATGATTCTACCAATGAATTGCTGACTAGTGTAACTATCACTAACGATTCGTTGCACATTACCGATGCTGGTGGAACATTCGACATAGACCTCAGTGCCTATGTCAACGCAGTGAACAATGACAACGACTCTACAAATGAGTTGCAAACCGTTTCCATTAGCAACGACACAGTATACCTCACCGATGGTGGTTTCGCCGTACTTCCTTCTGCATCCGCAAACAATGACAATGACTCCACAAACGAATTACTCATTAGTGCCAACATTACGAACGATTCATTGCACATTACTGACGCTGGTGGAACCTTTGATATCGACCTTAGTGCTTATGTGAATGCCGCGATTAATGCTTGTTGATTCAAACAATATTCACTTGCGTGCCGTGGAGACAGATGCCAACGGAAAGTTTGATTTTGGAAACATTCCAATTGGTCAGCCTTTTAGGGTCATCATGCCAGATTCTGTAATAAACCTAGCTGCTAAAGCAGATCTATTTCTGTTTAATGCCAAGGGAGAAAAAGTAGCCATGGCTAAGGAAGGTGATATTCCATTCTTCAATTTCACCTCACTTAAAGCCCAAGAATTCTATCCAGACTTAATGAGTGTAGACGATTCCGAAATGGACATTTTCGGACTACACGGTCAAGTTTTCAGAGCTCTACCTGGAGATTATCATAGTGGATTGTCATTAATGGCGATCGACGATGATGGTAGAATTGTCGAAACGGTCTACGCAGATTCAAATGGCGTCTTTGACTTTTCGCACCTGAAGAGCGGTGTTAACTACGAATTCAAGGTTGCTGAAACCAATGAAACGAATCTAAACGTCTCCATATTTGACTTGGATGGAAAGTTGGTTGCTCAACTCCGATTGGATGAGATGTCTAAGTACTTCTACGAAACGCTTCAATCTGAAGAGGCCGATCGTTTCAAAATTCACGAATCTGACGAGAGCATGTTATCTAGTGACATGGTCGCAGGAATGATCTATAAGCAGCTGCCTGGCGATTACAAACCTGGAATGAAGGTTTACGCCGTCGATGAAAACGGCAACATCCTAGACTCAGCTTATACCGACGGAGAAGGTAATTTCAGATTCGAACGTCTTAAACGCGAGGCGGAGTTCACTCTGGCGCTTGAAGATTCCGATGATTCCGAGCTGAATATTGGTTTCTATGGATACGACAACAAGTTTGCCGGGATGGCAAAAATGGATGCGGATAACCAGTTTGTATACTCCAAGCTGGTGTTAGAGGCGGCAGCGCTCCTAGGTGAAGAGGAAGAAGAAGACCTGAGTGAATTGGTCTTTGGGCAAGTATTTCAAAAGCTTCCTGGAGACATTGAAAAAGGCACGAAGGTCTATGCCTACGACGAGGATGGCAACATTATAGATATTGCAATTGTGGATGAAAACGGCAAGTTTGAATTCAAAAAACTGGGTGCAGATCAGGCGTATTCAATCAGGTTGGATGAAGAGGACATAACCCCAACGTTCGCCCTTCTTGATGCACAAGGAAATACAATATCAGAGCAAGCCACCGAAGATGGAACTTGGAATTTCGATAAACTGGCACATGACCAGTATTCGATGGCCCTGATTGATGCCAACGATGCCGCATTGGATTCTGAGAAATACAAACCCGCCAAACCAATAAAGAATGTAGCTCCATCTAATGCCGAGATAATCTACTTTGATTACCGATCAGAAGCACTCACAGCGGAAGATAGTGCCATACTGCGCCCGATTCTAGCGAGTTTAGAAGCGAATGCCGATGCATTCTTGCGCATCAATTCACACATAGATCCATCTGAAACAAAGGGTGAATGGTCATATTCTGCTGCTCGAACTGCTGCGGTTGCGACCTATTTCGAATCCTCTGATGTGAATATGGAGAGAGTAAGCGTGAGAAACTGGGAGGCCGAAAAATTGGCTATTGAATGCAGTGTAGCGGACGACTGCAGCGAAAGTGATCGTGCAAAAAATCGAAGATCGGAGCTTGAGGTAGTTGGAGCGGATCAATTCCCGACCAAACCCGACGGTATTCTCATGTATGAGTTCAATCAGTGGTTGCTTCCTCCCGGTTCTGGTAATGCGGTCTTTGGTACAATTAAACTGCTCAAGAACAACCCCGATTACAGTGTTGAAATTGCAGGATTCACAGATTCATATGGGTCATTCAGAGCAAATAATCGCATTTCACAACTTCGTGCAACTAATATTCGAAATATTTTTCAAGCTAATGGAATCGATGAAAGTCGCATTGATTTAATCTGGTATGGAGAAAGCTCACCGCAAGGCGGCTGTATAACCCAATACCCGTGCCCATTGTCAGAGAGAAAGGCAAATCGACGCGTCGAAATTCGAGTTAGAAGATGATGCATATCAAATCATATAATGTTTTCCAATTCGAATTATTCATAAATTGGGCCTCTCGCAAATTGGAATGGTGTTTGCCTAACACCTACTTTTGCACGGAATTACAAAGTGAGGAAACTTCTCCTAATCATATCACTCTTTATGGGATTGGCAATAACGGCCAATTCTCAGACCATGAACACATCGGTGAATACCCGAGCCAAGTTCAAGAGTCTCTTTATCTCAAAGTTCGCCTCCTCGATCGAATGGCCAGCTGCATACAAACAGGGCGATTTCATAATGGCCGTTATAAACGATGATGCATTGGCGAAGAACTTAGAAATAATGGCAAACACGAAGAGCATCAACAGTCAAAAGGTGGTGGTGAAGACATATACCAGCGCGGCTGATGTTGAGCGCTGTCACGTGATCTACATTGCTGGTAAAACTGCTTCTGAAGTTGAGCCTTATGCAAAGAAGGCGTTAAGCTACAGTAGTCTAATAATCACGGAAGGACCGGGAATGGTGGACAAATACTCCGCGATCAATTTTATTGTTTCCGGTAACTTGATAAAATATGAAATGAACCGAAAGTTATTCAAGGACCAAGAATTGGTCGTAAGTAATAGCTTAGAAAAACTTGCCACTCGCGTGGTTAACTAACAATGAAAAGACTCTTAGTCCCCATACTAGTCTTGACTTTAATGGTACCGTTCGGTCTTAGGGCTCAGCTCGATCCGGTATCCCTGGCGCTGCGTGCGTACCAAGGCAAAGACTATCCTAAAGCGCAGGAGCTCATTGATATCGCTGTAGCGGAGGAAAAGTATAATGACTTGTCGAGAACTTGGTGTTTTCGTGGTTATATCTATAAGGATATGTATAAACTGGACCGATCGAGCCCTGAAGGTCACAGTAACCGCACAGAAGCCATTTCTTCTTTTTCAAAGACAATTGAGTTAGACACAGCCAATGAATTCACGAATGACTGTACTCAGTCACTGAAATTTTTGGCCTCTACCCTATTTAACGACGCAGCAACTTCTCTTGATCGAGACGAGTTTGAATCTGCACAGAATTATTACGACGAGTACAAACGATTGACTCGATTGACAAATCCCACAATGGATTTTAAAGGTCGCGATGTTGAATTTATGCTTTATAAAGCCTCTAAGCTTTCTATCATTTATGAGAAGGCAGGCGAAGGCGTAGACCTTGAAGAAACAGGATCTCAAATTATTGGTCTTTACGAAGCGGTAATTCAGAAGGATAGTAATAACATAAGTGCTAACTACAATTTAGCGATACACTACTACAATCAGGGCGTAAACATGATTGACAACATGGATTACGAACTTCCATTTGAAGAACTATTCATGGTTCAAGAACGTGTTATGGAGCTCTTTAGTAAGGCTTTACCATACATGCTTAAGGCTTATGAGCTAGATCCAACTCGAAAAGCTACCTTGCAGGGCCTATCTGGTATTTATTTCGGACTTAACGATATCGAGAAGTCTGAGTATTATCAGCAGGAACTTGAGAAATTAGATAGCAACCAATAACAGGGAGTCGAGATTATGTTTTCACATTTTAGCATCGGACGCAAGATTAGCCTTGGTTTCGCGGTAGTGATTCTATCGACCATTGTTGCATTCTTTATTACCAACAACACCTTCGTTGAGAGCCGGAAAATCAACGAAGAGATTACGAATAATCACAATCCTTCTATTGCAAAATTAGAGGAATTAAAACTGATGATCGTTCGTTCCAAAATGCTCATTAACAACTGGGCATACCAGTCTACCCCACCAGAAAACGAGGACAAGGTTGCGCTGAATAAGCTCACCACTTCCGAATACCCTCGCTTAAAGTTGCAGTTAGAATCACTTACCGATACTTGGGAAGACTCCTCGAAGTTCACTGTTAGCCAGCTGTACGACGAAATTGAACAACTTTGGATGCACCATGATTTTGTGAAGCAAACGCTTTACGGAGTAAAAAGCTATAACGATGCATTCAGCTTAATTACTGCTCAATCAATGGTTGAGGAGGCTGGCGATATAGATCTACAGACCGATCACATCATTAGCGTATTGAATCAGTTAATTGCCTTAAAAAAGGAACGAACTGACCTTATCACGGCTGAGATGCTGAGTAAATTTCAGGGAATCCAGACACTAATTCGGAATCTAGGGGTTGCCTTAGCGCTTGCTGGAATTCTTATTGCCTTCCTGACTACGCGCACGATTGTCTCTCCAGTTCGTAAACTGAGATTGATTCTACTTGATCTTAGTAAGGGAATTTTCCCTAAATCATGGATTACAACTAGCGGTGATGAAATTGGTGAAATGGCAAACGCCCTAGAAACAGTAGTTACTGGTTTAAGGCGTACCAAGGATTTTGCGAGCGCCGTTGGATCGGGAACCTACAACTCAGAATACACTCCGTTAAGTGATCAAGATGAACTTGGCCAATCACTGCTTCTCATGCGTAAAAACCTCCAGGAATATGCGGAGGACATGGAAGAAAAGGTCCGACAACGAACAGCAGAGGTAGTTCGTCAAAAGGAAGAAATAGAAAAACAAAGTGAGCAAATCGCTGAGCTATACGAACAAGTTAAGGACAGCATCTTATATGCCAAGCGTATACAAGAGGCGATTCTACCTTCTCGTGAAGAAATTGATAGCGGTATTAAAAACAGCATGGTGCTCTTCCGACCAAAGGACATCGTTAGCGGTGACTTCTATTGGTTCTCAGAAAAGCACGATCGTGCCATTATCGCTGCCGCAGATTGTACGGGCCATGGTGTGCCAGGCGCACTGATGTCTATGATTGGCAGTTCCCTTTTGAACGAAATTGTGAATGAAAAGGGGATTCTCGAACCTGCAAAGATTCTATTGGCATTGAAGCACGGTGTCATTAACGCCCTGAATAAGCAATCTTCTGGAGAACAAACCAAAGACGGAATGGACATCGCGATCATCTCAATTCCTACTTCAGGAAATAAGATTGAATATGCAGGTGCCAACAACCCACTCTGGATGATCCGTGATGGAGAAATTCTAGAGACACGAGCAGACAGACAACCCGTAGGTTTCTTCGGCGACAACTTAAACACGCCTTACACCAACCACATCATCGAGGTTCAACCCAACGATGTAGTTTACATCTTCTCTGATGGATATGCGGATCAATTTGGTGGACCGAATGGTAAGAAATTCAAGTACTCACAGTTCAAGAAACTTCTTGTCGAAGTAAACGATAAGACAATGACGCATCAACGAGATATCCTCAACGATCGCATTGAAGACTGGATGGGTGTGGAAGAGGAGCAAATCGATGACATCCTTATCGTAGGTATTCGTTTCTAAGCGAAGTCCACTTCCTTCACATTTATACTGTAAGATTCCAAAAGTATCGCTCCCCCTTTTCTTTTGTAAAACTGAACCTATTATCAGGTCAGTAACTTAATACATCAGATACACAAGTCTGCACCTATTGAGCCACTCCTTTAGGTAACTTATTTGTGATTACACTCGTTGAATAGATAGACTGGAAGCCTTGGATACGTGTGCCTGGCGCACCTACCCTATTGTGCCCTGTTGCCTTTTGGGAAGAACCAATAAGTGATGCCCTAATCACCGTTATACCTCTCAATTTATAACTCGATGATTATTCCTATGGAGGGTAGAATCGTTCCGGAAAAATTCTGAATCTCCTTGGTTGAATATCTTGTTGGGTCTGTTGGATCAACAAGAGGATCACCATTGTCATCACGGACTACTGTTAATGACGGCGCTAATGGAGCTTGAAAGTTGTACACGTTCTGGATGTCGAGGTACAAGTCCAACGACCATTTCGCAAAAAACCATCGTTTATCAACCCGCATATCAAGCTGATGAACGGCTCCAGTTCGCTCCTCGTTTAGGCGCTCATAATCCGGTAAGGCTACTCCTCTCAGGTCCCACGTTTCCCTAATGCTCGAACCTGCAGTATCATAAGGCGTGTAAGGCGAAGCGCCTAAGTATCTAAAACGTGCGCCGACCTCCCAGTCTCCCTTAAATTTCTTACCCGCTGTTAGGGTTACAATCTGACCATTATCCCAAGCCGATGGACGCAAGTCGCCATTCTTATCTTCAAATTCACTTTTTACCAAGGTTGCAGCCAAAATACCATAGAAGCCCTTGGTAAGTTTCTGTTGAATCAAAAACTCTAGTCCATAGGCCCTTCCACCCGAAAGCGGCACAGCTGGACCGTTTCCAATAACTCCAAAATCCGACCCTAGATTTGCAAGCGAAACCCTGTCGCGAGTAAGGAATGGATAGTTGTCATAGACCTTATAGAAACCTTCGAGGCTAATCTTTGTATTGGTGAATGGCAAGTACTCTAAACCAAGCACTGCATGATCGGCCTGGATATACGTAATGCCATTCTGCTTATTAACCAGATTGTTGGCATTGTCTCGATATCCCAATATCGTATATGGAGGCAGTTGAAAGAATCTTCCAACACTGGCATTAAGGCTCCACTTTGGCGCAAACAGGTAAGAAGCAGACAAGCGCGGTGATAATTGATCAATTGGATTCTCCATGGCGTCGTTATATCCTGCAACATCCGTGCGCACGCCGAGTGAGAATTTTAATCTATCGGCAATAAACCCTTTAGAGATTTGAGTAAAAACCGAGTATTTATTCAGGTTTAGCTCCGACCTAAAGTCTGCGACCAACTGCTCCCCGCTTGCTGTAACGAATCGATTGTAAGTCCTGTTTGTAAAGAGTGCATTCTCATAACCCACTCCAACATTCCACTTCCATCCTTCTCCTCGCCATGTATGTTCCAATCGAATTTTATTCTCGATTTCCTGACTTCGGTAATCCAGAATTTTGTTTGCCTCGATGCTCTCGTCATTATTAAAGTACTTCACCGCTCGGTTATCTAGGTGATTCCTGCTCACCACAACTTGTTGAAAGCTGTTTTCAGAGAAATGCTTGTATGCAGCCCCGATCGTGTAGTTCCATTGATCGTTTGAAACCAAATTACCCAAGATAAATTGGTTTCGCTCGAGGGTTACAGGGTCATCCACACCATCATTGACTCCCGTGTTTATTTCAAATTGATCTAAGGCTCCTAATCCAATCAGAGATATTTCATTCTTTGCATTGATTTTCGTTTTTACTTTAAACTGGGCATCATTGTATATAGGCAAGAAAGGAAGTTTAAGAGCGGAAAACAAAAGCTGTAGATAGGATCTTCTTATGCTAAATATATAGGTTGTTTTTTCGCCTATTGGCCCATCTAGCGTTAATCCATAGTCACTGCTACCAACGGTAATGTTGGCCTTGATCTTTTCGGGATTCCCGTCTTTTAGAGTAAAATCGAAAATGGAGCTTGTTGCGTTGCCCCGATTTGCGGGAAAAGCTGCCGAATAGAAATCAACTTCTTTAATAAAGTTGACGTTTATTAAACCAACTGGACCTCCCGAAGACCCTTGAGTGGCGAAGTGATTGATGTTTGGAACTTCTACGCCATCTAGATAGAACTTATTCTCGTTGGGCGCTCCGCCACGAATAATGATGTCATTTCGAAAACTTGGTGGGGACGCTACACCAGGAAGAGACTGAATAACACGTGAGATATCACGATTCCCACCCGGATTTCTCTCAATTTCGGATACACCGATAGTTCGCATTGATACTGGTGCTTCTTCTCGCTTGCTAAACGGCGAAGCGACAATTTCTACCGCCTCCAATAGTTCCGAAGCAGGGCTTAATTCGATATTGACAAATGCGGGCTTATTATTGAAAGTCTGAATCTCATATTCAACCTTTGTCTCATACCCTACTGATGATGCCTCCACATTGTATAAGCCAGGCTCAAGATTTTCAATCGCATAATTACCGTCAAAGTCTGTGACTGCCCCTGTCGCTGTGCCTTGAATAACAACATTAGCAAAAGGAACTCCCTCGTTGTTAATGGGGTCAAAAACACGTCCCTTGATACTGCCATTCTGAGCAAATGAGATTGTAACAAGAAGGACGAAAAGAATAGTGGTGGTCATTTTCATCATGGCGAAGAAACAACTCGTATTCGGATTTGTTCCTCGAATCAAATGATTTTTGACTTCTGATCTTTAATGTACCTTCGTCGACGCAAATTAGACAAGAAAAAAGGCATGGCGCAAACAGAAGTTATTCTTCCTAAAATGGGTGAAAGTGTTGCTGAGGCAACAATAACCACATGGTTAAAGAACGTTGGTGACACGGTTGAAGCAGAAGAGGCAATTGTTGAAATCGCTACAGACAAAGTTGATAGCGAAGTCCCATCTCCGGTGAGTGGAACCATTCTTCAAATTCTTGTTGAAGAAGGATCTGTTGCTCAAGTTGGCCAGGCAATCGCAGTCATAGGAGGCGAAGGTGAAACTACCGCGACACCAGCCCCAGCATCCACACCTCAGGCAGCCGCCGTATCTGAACCGGTAATGGCAGCGGAACAATCCGTAGCTGATGCTGTGGCAATGGTCGCTGAAGCACCTGATTTTTCGGGATCTGATAAGTTCTACAGCCCTTTAGTCAAAAGCATTGCAAAAGCAGAAGGCATACCTGTAAATGAGCTAGATACCCTTTCGGGGTCTGGTAAAAATGGCAGGGTGACAAAGAAGGATATATTGGCTCACGTAGAATCCAGAACCAATGGCGTACCTGCTCCATCGTCGCGAGCTACTATTGAAGCTCCGGCTGCAGCGCCAACACCAGCTGCAAAACCAGCACAATCTGCACCCGCTAAATCTGTTTCTGGTAATGTAGAAATCATCCAAATGGACCGCATGCGAAAGCTTATTGCTGACCATATGGTAATGTCGAAGTCTACATCTGCGCACGTAACAAGCTTCGTAGAAGCAGATGTTACAAACATTGTTAACTGGAGAAACAAGGTGAAGAAATCTTTGCAGGAAAAGGAAGGTGAAAAGCTAACCTTCACCCCAATATTCATCGAAGCCATTACCAAAGCAATCAAGGATTTCCCTATGATTAACATCTCGATCGAAGGAGATCAAATCATTCGGAAAAAGGAAATAAACGTTGGAATGGCTGCGGCCCTTCCGAGTGGCAACTTGATCGTTCCTGTTATTCGTAACACCGATCATTTAAACTTAGTTGGAATTACGAAAGCGGTGAATGATCTTGCGAATCGAGCGAGAACCAACAAACTTTTACCAGATGAAATCCAAGGTGGAACATATACCGTGTCTAATGTTGGGACCTTTGGAAACGTCATGGGAACTCCGATCATCAATCAACCTCAGGTAGCGATTATGGCCGTTGGCGCAATTGTCAAGAAACCCGCGGTTATTGAAACACCTCAAGGAGACACAATCGGAATTCGCCAGATGATGTTCCTATCTCACTCATATGATCATCGTGTTGTGGATGGCGCACTAGGTGGCATGTTTGTACGTCGCGTTGCCGATTACTTGGAGAATTGGGACATGAACCGGGAGGTTTAATTAAGGGAGACTTATTCATAAGTAGATATTATCGCTCCATGTTTGCGGGTTCGATGCTCTATATTGGCTGTAAAATTGACAATGAAGTATCTATTGGTTTTCCTTTTGACTGTCTTGGGTTGGGTTGACCTAAATGCGCAATCTTTTAGAGCGAGGTTTACGGAGGCTAATTTGTTGATGGAGGACGGTTACGACCGTATGGCCATCCCTATTTGAAAGAACTCTTAAAGGAAAGGCCAAATGCAAACATTAGCTACAAACTAGGGCGATCCTATTTAAATTACGGAGATCAACGAGGACGAGCATTGCCACATTTGAAAAATGCAGTCAAAGACGTCAAAAAGATTTACGACCCATTCTCCTCAGACTTTAAGAGCGCTCCAATCGAGGCCTATTATTACCTGGCGAATGCATTTCATCTGCGAACCGAAATTGATTCGGCAGAGTTTTACTATAAAAAGTTTCTTGATGAGGCGAGCAAAAAGCAGTATCTCAAGCCTATGGCGACAAGAGGTATCGAAATGTGTGCGACTGCTCGAAAGCTAATTGCAAACCCTGTTGATGTTGTAATAACTCCATTAGGCACCCCGATTAATTCAACATTTTCTGATTACACGCCCCTCGTGGCATTTGACGAAAACACACTCTATTTCACCTCACGTAGAGTTCGTCCAGACCAATCCAATGAATCGTCCTTTGAATCTCAAACAGGCCTGCATTTTGAAGATATTTATGTTAGCTACAAGACCCAACAGGGTGATTGGTTAGAGCCCGAACTATTAAACATCAACATCGTTGATCAACACTCTTCGGTTGTTAGTGTGAGCGTGGATAGAGAATTACTATATCTATACAGGGCCTTCGAAGGTAATGGCAACTTATATCAGTGCAAGGCTATTTCTGCAGATGAATGGAGCACCCCCGAAATGGTGGGCTCAGATGTCAATACAGAAGCGAATGAATATTATGCGAACATTGCCCCCTCTGGCGAACGGTTGTTTTTTGTTAGTGACCGAAAGGGTGGATATGGCGGTAAAGATATTTGGTTCGTCCGCAAATTACCAACCGGCGAATGGGCGGAGGCCATAAATGCCGGCCCTGCTATCAATACTGAATACGACGAGGACGTTCCATATTTCCATCCGGATGACAGGACAATGTATTTTTCGTCAAATGGTCATGCGTCAATGGGTGGCTATGATATATTTTACTCTCAATTGAATGACGAGGGTGTATGGTCCACCCCGAAAAATATCGGTTATCCAATTAATACCACCGATGATGATCATAGCTACATTGCCACTCCAAACGGAAAAAAAGGGTATTACGCATCTAGAACAAATAGCGGAACAGGCAACTTAGACATCTACATTGTAGAATATTCTCCAGATGAGGAGTCACTGCCAATTCTTGATCTAGCGAGCTTCGCCGTATTGAAGGGCTGGATATTCCCTGCTCCTGGCGATTCCTTGCCATCAGATTTAAAAATCTTTATTGTCGATGAAAAAACAGGAGAAAGTAAGGGAGAAGCGAAACCAGTTAAACGGAATGGCAGTTTTGTATTCATTATTCCTTCTGGATCTACCTATAACATCAATTTTAAAATTGGAACCGAGTCGATTTATTCCGAGAAAGTGGAAGTCCCTAAAGACCAAACGTATCAGGAATTAAACCGAGAAATATTTCTTGCTCCAAAAGGATCTTCGGTCGCAGTTATCGCAGCGTTAAAAGATGAAGCTCTAGGCGATGTTCTAAAATGGCGCATTCAACTGGCTAACTCAACCGATTTAATCCCACTTGGTTCAGTGGTATATTACTTGGATGAAAATCAAAACATTGTTGACAGTGTATTCGTGAGTAAGGACGGGTATTTTGAGTACAAACCTTTAATGAACGAAAACTACGCACTTCTTCCAAAACTTAAAAACATTGACAATTCCGAGCTCGATATTCTCTTGGTAAATTCAACAGAGGACAGCCCTGAATTGTCTATGACTGAATCTAACTCCATATTTTATGCTGTTTCCGATGGATCGGATTCAGAGGAGGCGAGCCAGGATGATACTTCAGATTCTCAGAATGAATCATCTACACTGGATGAAGCAAAGAATGAATTGAATACTACAAAGGATGGAGCAGCTAAGAATACCGAGCAAAAAGAGGAAGATGAACAACTATTGATTCGATTTAATTTCAATGTCGTAAGCACCATTCCTCAGAAAGAAATTGAAGAAATCGCACTGGAATTAAAAAAAGAATACGAGGAATCTGGCAAACTTCAAATTGAACTTATTGGTAGTGCTTCGCATTTAAGAACAAGTAGGAAAGGTGGAAATGAGGAACTGGCCCGACTGCGCCTAATAAATGGGAAAGCGGCGCTAACAAGGGAATTGGCAAATCTTGGATTAGATATTAACAAGATATCGACAATCGAAGAAAAAGTTCCGTACACGTACCAATACCGGAAGAATTTGCTGGATTTACATATAAGCTACCTACTGATTATCAATACTTTAAGGTGGTTTTACATTAACAAAACCGTGTTAGTAACAACAAAATAGGCGGGTTTTCGGCCGATCAAAGGGGGGTAGATTTGTCATAATCTAAAATCTCCTTGTTTTATGCGGTACTCAGAACGAATCGTTGATTCTACCAAGCCCGGGAAATACTTCCTCCTAATTATCTTTCTTAGCCTCTTATCCGCCATTACCGCATTTGGGCAAACTAAGGAGGAGAAGAAACTAAGAGTCCAGGCTGTCAAAGCACTTCGAGCAGAACGGTTTGATGTCGCTCAGGAGATCTATACTGACCTTCTTAAGCTTAACCCTGAAAACTCAGACTACAACTATGAAATGGGGCTTGCTATATACGAAGAGGGCATTCACCGTGGAAAAGCTGCTCCATACCTAGAAAAAGCAATACAAAACACCGAAAATGACACGCTTCCGGAGATGTTTCTTTTTGCAGGAAAGTCCGAACACTACGGTGGGAATTTCGACTTGGCCATCCAATACTATGAGGATTACCTCGGTTTTATGGACAAGGAAGGGTTTGAAAGAGATGAATTAGAGGAAGATGTAGATCGATACATCGAGATGTGCCAAAACGGTAAAGTTCAGTTTGAAAACAACAAAGACTTCATTCGAATTGAAAACATGGGAGCAAGTATTAACAGCGTTTTTCCAGACTATTCACCGGTTGTAACGAATGACGAGAGCATATTACTCTTTACCTCAAGAAGGGATAACTCAACCGGCGGAAACATGGATGTAGATGGTAAGTATTTTGAAGACGTCTATTATTCACTCAATGTTGATGGTGAATACACTCCAGCTTCAAACTACGACAGCACAAATCGCATAATTAATGCCGATGTAAACACGGAATTTCATGATGCCGCCATTACCTATGCTGGAGATGAAACGCAGCTCTTCATATATAGAGACCTAAATGTTTGGGTGAGTAAATTAGATAATGGCCTATGGACGATCCCATCTAAGGCTCAAGGACGAATAAACACAGAAAAGGGATTCGAGCCATCTGTTTTTATTACTCAAGATGAGGCTACAATTTTTGTCGTCAGTGAGATCTCTTCTGGTATGGGAGGACGAGACATCTACGTTACAACCAAGGATGAAAAAAATGGACAATGGAAACCACTTGAGTCACTGGGTAAAAAGATCAACACAAAGTTTGACGAAGACGCACCCTTCTTAACCCCTGATGGAAACACATTGTATTTCGCATCGAACGGACACAACTCCATGGGTGACTACGATATTTTCAAAACCGTATTGAACGAACAAGGCGAGTGGAGTGAAGTTGAGAACTTAGGTCCTCCAATTAATACTCCTGGTCATGATCGATACTTTGTTACGAGCGATGACGGAGCTGTTGGATACTATGCTTCTGATAGAGACGGCGGATATGGTGAGACGGATATTTACCGCATTATTCTAGACTGTAAGGCAGTTTCTGCCACTATGATTAATGGTGTTGTTTATAGCGAAGACCTACAAAAGCCGGTGGCCACAATCATAACTATTTTCGATCCTGCTACCAATGTTAAGATCCGAACGTTTAAGTCGGACTCAATTACCGGTAGATACGAAATGCGTTTGAAGACCGAAACCACCTATGGATTCATGATTGACGCGGAGGGTTACCTTCCACACTCCGGTGACTTTACCGTTCCAAAGCAGTGTGATT
Organism: Flavobacteriales bacterium UBA1993; assembly: GCA_002336485.1. Classification (GTDB taxonomy): domain Bacteria; phylum Bacteroidota; class Bacteroidia; order Flavobacteriales_G; family Salibacteraceae; genus SHAN690. The sequence continues at coordinate 15,702 of DDCZ01000011.1, read as the reverse complement.
ATTTCTCTCTATTCCAAGAAATTAAGATCGAAAATTTGGAAGATTCTAACGGAAGAGTCTACGCCCAGCGTGCTTCCATAAACAATGCATTCTTTAATGTTGACCAGAAATTAGAAGAAGATTTTGAGGGTATGGATATCGCGTCGTTAGGCGTAGTTGAGAAAGACTCGCTGCGATCAATTGTTGCGGAAGGTTATAATCCAGTTGAGCTCACGAACTACATTCAGTTGATCGACATTGTTGATCCAAACGGCGTTCGATTAGCACATCAAAAAATTGGAGATGTGCCCGTATCAAAAATCCAAACACGTGATGAGGTGGAGTTTCGATATGACGATCGCATTGCATTGGCTGAAGAGGAGAAAAAGAAAGAAGAAGTGAACGTGGAGGAAGAAGTGCAGGAAGAGACAATCGTATTTCGTAACATCCTCTTTGACTTCGATAAATCTAACCTGAGAAAGGAAAGCATCAATGAACTTAACAAGGTTTCTTCATATATGAATAAGACTGCAGGTGTCGAGGTTCAAATTGATGGGCACGCTGACTGGGTAGGTACTATTAAGTACAACATGGATCTTTCAGAAAGAAGAGCCAAAGCGGCATACGGGTATCTAACCAAGGACAAGAATATTAGCGAGAACAGATTATCCTATCAGTACTTTGGTGAGGCAGTTCCGATTGCTCCAAATGCTAACGCAGATGGAAGTGACAATCCTGATGGTCGACAGCTCAACAGACGATGTGAGTTTAAGATTGATCAATCAGGTACAGCAGAAAACGTTGTTTTAAAGTTCTAAGCTTAGAATCCGTTTTAACTTTGGCCGCACTATGCGGTTAATCCTTGAACGTCCTATTGCTTTTATCGATCTTGAAACAACCGGCCTGAGTGTCGGAAGTGATCGAATCGTTGAAATAGCCATTCTCAAAATAAATCCTGACGGAAGCAAAACAACACGAACACATCGGGTGAACCCTGAGATGCATATCTCGGAAGAATCGACTTCGATACACGGCATTTCTGATGCCGATTTAGAAACCGAACCAACGTTTGCTGACCTAGGCCCTTCCCTATTCAAATTTCTGTTTGATTGTGATTTAGCTGGATACAACAGCAACAAGTTTGATATTCCCATGCTTGTAGAAGAGTTCTACCGGGTTGGAATTGAGTTTGATTTTCAAGAACGAAGTTTTGTAGATGTTCAAAACGTTTTTCACAAAATGGAACAGCGCACGTTAAAGGCCGCCTACAAATTTTATTGTGAGAAAGAACTTGAAAACGCCCACAGCGCTGAGGCAGATATCATTGCGACCTACGAGGTAATGGAAGCCCAACTCGAGAAATACGATGATCTGCAGGGAGACATTCCATTCTTAAGTGAATTTTCCCGTTTCCATAATGCAGCAGATATTATGGGGCGCATCGTCTATAATGCGGATGGTATTGAATGCGTCAACTTCGGTAAGCACAAAGGGGTGCCCGTGGAAGAAGTCTTTACCAAGGAACCTGGATACTACGGTTGGCTCATGAAAGGCGATTTCCCAAAGTCGACCAAGAAGGTCTTTTCAGACATTATGGCCAGGATGAAATCTAAAAGTGCCTAGAGGTGAAGATTATTTGCATCGGACGTAATTATGCGGAACACGCGAAAGAACTCAAGAATGAAGTTCCGAGCGAACCTGTCATCTTTTTAAAACCAGATACTGCGCTGCTTCCCAAAAGGAACCCGTTTTTCATTCCTGATTTTACGGATGACTTACATCACGAACTGGAATTAGTGGTGCGCATCAACCGAGTTGGGAAAAATATTGAAGAGCGTTTTGCTTCACGCTACTATAGCCAAATAACGCTAGGTATCGACTTCACTGCGCGCGATGTTCAGAAGCAATGCAAAGAAAAAGGCCTACCATGGGAAAAGGCCAAGGCATTTGATGGTAGTGCACCGCTAGGAGATTGGGTTGACCTAGGTCAGCGCGACATTCAAAACCTAAAGATTGAACTTAAGAAGAACGGAGAAGTTGTGCAAAGTGGCAACACGTCCGATATGCTCTTTTCCGTGGATCGATTGATTGCGGAGGTCTCAAAATATTTTACTCTGAAAATTGGAGATGTGCTATTTACAGGAACACCAGCTGGTGTTGGGCCAGTAAAACAAAACGACTTGCTGGAAGCGTTTCTTGAAGGAGACAAGTGCCTTAATCTACGTATCAAGTAGCGAGAAAATTGGACACAAAAAAGGCGGACTTTTGAGATCATCCGCCTTTTTAAACCCTATTAACTAACTAACCTAACCTTAGTTGTGTAGAAAAGAACTACTAGGAAGACGCCTGAGAAGGCAAAAAGTTTCACGCCGATTCTAAACAAAAGTTAATGTCAAGTCACTTTTTTCCAGATCTCGGAAAGGACGTCGGCCTGAATATCATGACCACCGATAAATCGAACCACATCAAACTCAAAATTCTTCGACTTTAACCACTTCATTTTCTCTTCAATGGTGGCCTCTGACGCAAATTGATCCTGATCGCCAAAAGCCATTACACACTTCAACGCATTAAGCCTGTCGCCATGAATGGTAAAATCAAAGTCGTTTGGGAAAACTGTCGCATAGAGCATAAGAGACTTGAACGGAATGTTCGATCCGGCCAACCAGCGGCATGCTGTGGGGCCTCCTTGACTAAACCCTAGTAGATGTATGGGTAGGTCTGATAACTCGGCGCTAACCTCTTCGTAGAGCGTATTTAAGTATCTAACGTAATCCTGAATATCCGTTTCTCGATCCTCCTTTGTCATCCAGCTAGCCCCTACTCGACCTGAGTATCCCTCAATATAGAATCTGTTCAGAGCTTCTGGGACAATAATTAGTGCCCCTTGATCTACCAGCGGTTGAAACAACGGCGCAAAGTATCTTGCCAGTTGCCTATATCCATGCAAGGCAAATACAACTGCCTTCACTTCGCCTTCTGGCCTAAGTGTATAATAGCGGGCCGTTTTTTGAACCGAAATGTTATGCGATTGCAAGGCCTTAGTTTAAATGAGCGTACTCCTTGCGGATTTCTTCGGCTATTGGGATTGGGCCGCCCTGTTCGTCGATTTTGACAAACGTGAAATTCGTAGAGCACACCACCGTCTCTTCCCCAGAATATACATTGTGCTTTCTCGCTTCAATATCGAGCGTGATCGACGATTTTCCAATCCGGGCTACTTGGCCATAGATCTTCAGGTGGAATCCAATTTTTACCGGTTTTCCAAAAATCACCTCTTCTATTTTCAAAGTAACCATGCTTGGTGAATGACACACTTCATATGCCATGGTAGCCGCAGCCTCATCGAGCCACGACAGCATAATTCCTCCAAATAGGTTCCCGTGAATGCCGAGATCCTTTTCCATGCATAGTCGCTGTGATATTAATTCCATGTGCTTAGTGCGTTTTTGTCATTGATGCTGGTGTAACGATTAGAAAATCGCCATATCCGTTCCATTCCTCATTCCAATCAAGTGCGTCCGCTTCTACCGTAGCAATAACAGATACCTTCATTTTTTTGTCGGCAGCCATCAAATAGTTTGCGATTCCATCGTGCCCTTGAGAATGAAAGGTTCCATTAAAGTGTATAAACTGCTGTTTCTTGGTTCGATTAGAAAGAATATTCTGAGCCATGGTGTAATCCTTTAGCGCCTGAGCTGCTATTAAGTAATCGATATTCATTCCGTGCCCATGCGCGCCCATCATTGAGCGCATTCGTTCGTAGCCTTCGTCATCCTTCGTTACGCTATATGGCAGCGCTGGCAATAACACCTTCGAATCCTGTCCTAAACTATCAAGCGCATTCGGCCCCTGCTTTGAGACCAGTGATGCATATCGACGGGGAATGTTGGTGGCAATAAAATCGAGGTTATTTGTCTTTGCAAAATCGATAATGGGACTATAATCCGTTTTATAATTTGGCCAAACCTTCGCCTCTTTCTTTAAATGGTCGTGCGTTATTACACCGGCGAGATACTCATCCATTACAACCTGGTTATCCGATTCAAACCACTCCGCACCCAACACCAATTCGTTACCATCAATGCGTGCCTTACACATTTCGAGTTGCAGCCAATGAATGATTGGATTATCATGCATTTCGCCAAATAGAATGACGTCGGCTTTTTCCAGACCGGCATTCATAGAACCAAAATCAACCTGCTTTCCTTTTGAGTCGTAAATCCTATAGGATTCAAGCTCTTGGCCCTGAACTACATTGAATCCAAGGAAAATAATTACCAATACAAAACCGAGTTTTTTCATACACTTTCAATTGCTATTTGCAATGTTAGTTCAATAGAGCTTGGTCTAGATGAAAAGAGATTGAAAACCTTTTCCATTCTTCCCAACCCGAACAGTTCCATTAGCGTATTGTTTCAAACCTTTTGAAATGTACAAACGCAATTGTACATTCGCAAATACGGATTAACCCATCGAATCAATTGACTCAAAGACTACTCACCCTACTATTTGTTTTAGTAAGCCTATTTGGTAACGCACAGCAAGGAAATGAAGAGCAATGCGCAGCGCATCTCCGTCATGAGAAACTGCTAATTACCGACCCTGTTTACAAGCGAAACCATGAAAACGCCGAACGGCAGATTCAAGGAATTCTACAAAACATTACAATCAACGGATCAAATGGGGCTCAGGCCCAGATTTTCGGTGACACGCTCGAAATCCCAGTGGTGGTGCACGTTATCCACACCGGACAAAGCGTGGGTGTTGGTGCAAACATTGCAACATCACAAATAAATGACGCGATAACCGTCTTAAACGACCGCTATCGAAAAACGCCAAACACGCATGGAGATGCAAATGGCGTGGACACTGAAATTCAATTTGTACTTGCCAAGCGAGATCCAGACTGTAACTCCACCACGGGAATTGTTCGTGTAAACGGTTCTAGCGTAACGGATTATGCAGACGAAGGAATTACTGCTGGACAAGGTTCTGGCGCTGTAGAGCTGGATGTTAAGGCCTTGAGTAGATGGCCAGCTACCGACTACCTAAACATTTGGGTTGTTACGGAAATCGAAGACAACGGCGGAGGTTTTGGTATTCAGGGTTATGCATATTTCCCAGGTGTCTCGGCAAGCTACGACGGTGTTGTAATAATGAATACATGTTTCGGAACCACTGGAACTGTGAATTCATGGAATAACCTAAACCGAACTTTGACGCATGAAGTAGGGCATTACTTCAACCTATATCACACATTTGAAGGCGATAATTCTGGCAATAATTGTCCTGGAACTACCAATGGCTGCGGAAGCGGATCTGGAGATTGCTGTGGAGATACAGAGCCACATATTCGAGCTGCAAGTAATTGCCCAACTGGAACGAATGGATGCACAAGTACCTCATGGGATGATGTACAGCACAACTACATGAACTATTCAAGTCAGTCATGTGCTGATATGTTTACCGACAATCAATCCGATCGCATGCGTGCCGCACTATTGGGACCAAGACACAGCCTTTTATCCTCTCTCGGAACGGAGGCTCCAAGTACGAACACAGTTGCCTCAGCGAGCTGTTCGCCAAACACAACCAACCTATCAAACACGTTTGGACTAGGGGTTGGCAACGTAACCTTCGAAGACATTGATGTGACCTCTGATGGCGCCGTTGGAGATGGTGGATATCGAGACTATAGCTGCCATCATATGGCAGAAGTGGATCCGTCCACATCATACAGCATCAGTATAAAATCGGCTTCTGTGAACAACGAAGATGCACGTGTATACATCGACTACAACGATGATGGAGATTTTCTAGACAACGGAGAATTTGTATTCACAAGCGATACGGATACGTTGCATACGGGAACAATTGCCATTCCTTCTAATCCTACGTTAACTACTCCCTTAAGAATGCGCGTTATCAGTGATTGGCAAGGCAATACAACGGCCATGAATACAGCTGGATCGTGCTATACTCCTCAATACGGTCAAGTTGAGGACTATGCCATCTATGTGAGAGGCTCAATGACAGCCACCATGTCTGGAACAGATGTAAGTTGCAACGGAGGTAACGACGGTTCCGTAACTGTTACTGTAGGGTCAGGAACAGCTAATTATGGCTACAGCTGGTCTAACGGATCATCTACAAACAACTCTAGCTCTTCGAGCAACACCGTTACCGGCTTAGCTGCAGGAACATATACCGTTACAGTTACCGACGCTAACTCAACGACCGTCTCAGCTTCTTACACTATTGGTGAGCCATCCACTTCGGTGAGCGCATCCATAACATTGACGCAAGAAGTTGCCTGTTTTGGCGGAAGTGATGGAAGCCTGACCGCCTCCGGTTCTGGCGGAACGGGGGCATTCACATTCGCATGGAGTAATGGAGCAAGCACTGCAAGTAATACTGGTTTAACTGCGGGCACCTACACGGTTACCGTAACGGATGCGAATGGATGCACCGATACAGATTCAGAAACCGTGAATCAGCCGAGCGCTGCCTTGGGTGTTGCGCTTAACGTTGACAGCAATGCTTCGTGCAATGGGTCGGCGACGGGTGGAATTACGGCCACTCCTTCTGGAGGAACAACGGCCTATGCTTACCTCTGGTCTACAGGAACCTTTATGAACTTTATTACTGGGCTATCCGCAGGAACATACTCCGTTACATTAACTGACGCAAATAGTTGTACCGCTACACAATCGGCCACCGTTACTCAACCCACAAACATCAGCCTATCAATTACGGTTGATAGCAATGCCAGCTGCGGCGGCAGTGGATCTGGCGGCCTAACGGCATCTGCATCTGGCGGAGTCGGTTCGTTGTCTTATGCATGGAATACAAGTGCTACAACGCAATCTATAACGGGTCTCACTGCAGGAACATACACGGTAACCGTAACGGATGCTAACGGCTGCACCGAATCACTTTCACAAAGTATCACAGGTGGAAGCAGCTTAAGTGCATCCGTAACAGCGAATAGCAATGCAAGTTGCAACGGTGGCAGCGATGGAAGCCTAACAGCATCGGCAACTGGAGGAACAAATCCTACTACGTACGTTTGGAACAACGGGGCGTCGACAGCAACAATTACTGGTTTGACTGCCGGAACATACACCGTTACTGCTACAGAAAACGGTGGTTGTACAGCTACCGCCACTGGTACCATATCAGAACCAACGGCACTTGTGGCGTCCATTTCTGTGAATATGGTTAGTTGCAATGGCGGAAACGACGGATCAATGACGGCCTCTGCAAGTGGAGGAACAACATCTTATACATTCGCCTGGAATACCGGCTCAACCTCTGCGACCGCAACAGGACTAGCCGCAGGTACATATACCGTTACTGTCACGGATGCAAACGGATGTACGGATACCGAATCAGCTACTCTGAGTGAGCCCTCAGCGATAAGTCTTTCCATAAATGTTGACAGCAGCGCAAGCTGCGGTAGCGGATCAGGCGGGTTAACTGCTTCCGCATCTGGTGGTGTTGGAACGTTTTCTTATGCGTGGAGCACAAGCGCCACCTCGGCATCTATCTCAGGGCTTTCTGCCGGCACCTACACTGTAACTGTCACTGACGCCAATGGATGCACAGAATCATTATCTCAAAGTCTAACTTCTGGTGGAAGCAGCGTAAGCGCCACTGTAACCGTAAATAGCAACGTGAGTTGCAATGGAAGCAGTGATGGAAGTCTTACAGCATCGTCAACAGGAGGCGCAAACCCAATTTCCTATTTGTGGAGTACGGGAGCAACTTCAGCAACAGTTACAGGCTTGTCTGCAGGATCATATACGGTAACTGTCACTGAAAACGGCGGCTGCACTACAACAGCAACTGGAACCATTTCTGAGCCTTCCGCTGTAATAGTTTCTATTACGGCGAGTAATGTGAGTTGCAACGGCGGAAATGACGGATCTCTGACGGTTTCCGCGATTGGTGGCTCGGCAACATACACGTATGCGTGGAGCATGGGCTCAACCTCATCGACCCTCTCTGGATTAACCTCAGGCACCTATACTGTAACTGCTACCGATGCAAATGGTTGCACGGATACGGAATCGGTCACAATCACTCAACCAACGGCCCTCTTAGTCTCAATCACGATTGATAGCAATGCTGGGTGTGGCGGCTCAACCACCGGAGGACTTACAGCCTCAAGCACGGGTGGCACAGGAACCGTGACCTACGTATGGAATACAGGCGGAACATCAGCCTCGGTTACAGGATTGATTGCAGGCACATACTCCGTGACTGCGACCGACGCAAATGGCTGTACCGACTCAACAAATCAAACAATAACGTCCTCTGGCTCCTCCATAAACACCATTGATACCGTTTCAATATGTAACGGCGACTCTGTTTTGGTGCACGGAAACATGGTGAATCAACCTGGAACATACACGGATACCCTTTCCGGATCTGGCGGTTGTGATTCCATCTCAATCATTGTGGTACAAAACGGACTTAATGCCTATTCCTTCTTCCTAACTTGGATTTATCAAGGCGATTCTGTTTTCCTTGGTGGCGCATTTCAAACCACATCTAATATTTACCTAGATACGTTCTCGAGTTCGAATGGATGCGATAGCGTTGTTGAAACGCTTCTTTGGGTTTACCCTGTTCAATTTGGAACAGACTCTATCACCATATGTCAAAACGATTCCGTCCTTCTCGGAGGCATCTTCCGCTCAACCGCTGGAACGTATGCCGACACGACCTTTTCAGGCGGCACTGCAATTATCAATAGCACTACCCTATTTATCAGTGTTCCTGCCCAGGTGAGTAATTCCATGTCGATCGTTTCTGGCGATAGTGCCTACATCGCTGGTTCTTGGCGGACTACGGCCGGTACTTACTGCGACACAATCGGGTCTTGCGACTCCGTAATTTGCACCACGCTCACCGTAAATGTTGTCACGTATCTTGTCATTAACGACACGGTTGCACTCTGCGCCGGTGACAGCGCATTTGCTGGAGGCGCATACCAATATAATGCTGGGTTCTACCTCGATACTGTCGGGAATAATTTCGGTCAGGATACCATTTACTCTACTGAAATTGTTGTAGATCTTAACTCCGTGCAGATCTATTCTTCGGGTCTTTGGTTAAAGTCAAATCAATCCGTGGGCCCATTCCAATGGTATGACTGCAACAGTCAAACTGTGATTATGACAACCGGAGTTGGATACATGATGCCTGGATACAGCGGTAGCTTTGCGCTTATAAATCAATCAGCGACGTGTAACGACACTTCGGTTTGCGTTAACCATGCCAACACTTCCAACAAAACTGGGCTCGATGTTCGGGGTTATCCAACAACGGTGAGCGAACAATACAGCATTTCTTTCAGTTCGGTTCAAAAAGACGTATCCATTGACCTTTTCGACATTCAGGGGCAACTCATCCAAACATGGAAGGAGCAGGACGTGGATCTGATCACGCTTCCAATGGAGCACCACGCTCCAGGATATTACTTGGTCCGACTTTCAACTATGGAAGGTCAACGAAGCCTGAAATTTGTGAAACTGACCGACTAGAACATTCTTCGATAACCAAAAAAACACCTGTCTTGAAACCATTTGATACCATTATTGAAACGGAGCGCTTGATACTTCGCCCCTTCACCATGGATGACATAGATCCGTCTTTTGAGATCAATCAAGATCCTGAGGTTACGAAGTATACGAATGATGGCGGTGTAAAGACATATCAACAAGTCTATGACGCGATCAAGAACAACGTTCTAGGAGATTACCAAACACATGGATATGGGCGATTTGCAGTAGAACACAAACGAGACAAACGGTTTATCGGTTTTTCAGGTCTCAAGAATATGGAGGAATGGAATGCTGTTGATTTAGGGTACCGATTTCACCCTGACTATTGGGGGCAAGGTCTTGCCACAGAAAGCGGTGTAGCGTCTCTTGAATTTGGATTTCAAACGTTGGGATTAAAAGAAATAAGTGGCTTTGTGTTACCAGAACATGCAGCTTCTTCTAACGTATTGAAAAAGCTGGGTATGGAGTATCGCGATGATCTAATAGAGGACGGTTTGGAGGTGCACCGATACAGCATATTCAATCCAGAGTTGACCTAACCGCCCCTACTGGCCTTCAATCTATCGGCCATCGATGATGTCGCCCAAGCCGCCTAAAATGCTGCCTTCTCCCTTTCTTTTGCCTCCCATTTTTGGAGCCGAACTGATGATTTTGTCTGCAAGCCTACTAAACGGCAACGACTGAATCCAAACCTTTCCTGGCCCCTTGAGCGTGCCAAAAAACAATCCCTCGCCACCAAAAAAAGTGTTCTTTATTCCACCCACGAATTCAATATCGTAGTCAATGGATTGAGTAAACGCTACGATACAGCCCGTATCTACCTTCAATACATCGCCCGCCTGCAATTCGCGTTCAATGACCGTTCCTCCGGCATGCACAAATGCCAATCCATCGCCTTCCACTTTTTGCATGATAAATCCTTCACCACCAAAAAGTCCAACGCCAATGCGTTTTTGAAACTCGATTCCAATCGCCGTGCCTTGGGCTGCACATAAAAAGGCATCCTTCTGGCAAATTACTTTTCCGCCGAGTTGGGCCACGTCAAGCGCGATTACTTTACCCGGATAAGGGGCAGCAAAGTGCACGTGTTTCTTCGAATTTCCTGAATTCGTATAGGCAGTCATAAACAGACTTTCTCCTGTTAACACGCGTTTACCGGCTGAAAACACTTTCCCCATAAAATTCTGTTCGCCCTTTGATCCGTCACCAAAAATGGTTTGCATTTTCACGTCTTGATCCATCATCATTAAGCTGCCCGCTTCGGCGATCACCGTTTCTGCCGGATCCAACTCAATCTCGACGCATTGCATTTCTTCACCGATTATTCGGTAATCTATTTCGTGTGTATTTGGAAGTATGTCCATCTCATTTTCTTTTAGACAAACATATTTGATAGGCAATAATCCAGCAAACCGCTCATCCGAATTTAGACTGCGAACGGCTTGGAAATACCCGCATCTTTGAAGTCAATAATCGCAAGAAAAAAATGCCGCGACCTAGAATTCAAAAACCTTCCATCGACGAGATCACCAAAGCGCAGTTTCATCCACGAAACAAGCATCAAGGTCGATACAATTTCGTGGCTCTCGTCGCTGCCAATCCAAAGCTTGAGGAACACATTGTGACGATAGAAGCCGGCACGCACAGCATCGACTTCTTTAATCCTGAATCAGTGAAGGAATTGAACCGAGCTATACTCATGAAGTACTATGGCATTGGCTGGTGGGATATCCCTGAAGGCTATTTGGTTCCGCCAATCCCAGGCCGCGCTGACTACATTCATTTCACGGCCGATCTGATGTCAGGGAATTATCCCAAACGCACCACAGATCCAATTCCAACAGGCACGCAGATTCGATGTTTAGATATTGGTGTTGGTGCAAATTGTGTGTATCCGATTATCGCTAAGAAGGAATATGGATGGGCATTTGTGGGAGTAGATATTGACACGCAGGCACTGAGCTCGGCTCAGAAAATAATCGATGAAAATAAGCTAAGCTCCACCATCGAGCTTCGAAAGCAAGACGACGAAGCATCGATGTTTAAGGGCGTTATAAAGAAAGACGAGTACTTCGATGTAAGCGTGTGCAACCCACCATTTCATTCGTCACAAGAAGAGGCGGAGGCTGCAAACAAACGGAAGGTTCAAAACCTCAAGGGGGAATTCATAGATAGCCCAAGTCAAAACTTTGGCGGCGTCAACACGGAACTCTGGTGCGAAGGCGGAGAATTGAATTTTGTATCGCAATACATAAAACAGAGCAAAGAGGTTGAAAAGCAAGTGCTCTGGTTCACCATTTTGATCTCCAAAAAGGAAAACGTGGGCAAAGCCCTTCGATTACTCGAAAAGATGGAGGCATTGAATGTTCAGGTGATCGAAATGACAACCGGATCAAAACAAAGTAGATTGGTTGGATGGACGTTTAAGAACCGAAAGGGTCGAAAGACGTGGCACCGCGTCCGTTGGGAAGTGAAGTAATTACTTCAACGATGCAAGCGCCGCATCGTAATCTGGCTCCTGTACAATCTCTGGAACCTGCTCTGTGTAAATGACCTTTCCTGCCTCGTCGATGACAACGATGGCTCGGCTAAACAACCCTGCAAGCGGACCTTCATTCATGATCACAGCATAGTTTGAAGAGAATCCCGTGTTTTTGAACTCGGATGCGTTCTGCACATTCTCTAACCCTTCTGCACCACAAAATCGCTTCTGCGCGAAAGGCAAATCCTTGCTTACGTTCATCACAATGGTGTTGTCTAAACCAGACGCAACTCCATTGAAGTGGCGTGCGCTCATGGCACAAATGCCCGTATCAATGCTTGGGAAGATGTTTAGAATCACGCGCTTTCCAGCAAAGTCAGCCATTGAAATGTCTTGCACGCTGTTGTTTGTAAGCGAGAAGTCTGGCGCCTGATCTCCAACGTTTGGAAGTGAACCTACGGTAGTTATCGAAGTGCCTTTGAATGTAATAGTAGCCATGTTGTTTTGTCTTTAATTGTCTTTTGCTTGGGGCGACAAGGATAGGATGTTTGGATGAAACATGGAAGGCCCCAGATTGTTTTAAATCGGGCCTAGACGATGAAGGAAAACTGCTCCCATTCATCCCTTTCCAGGCCAATCTTCCCATTGAGCGAACCAAGCCAATTGTTGCCTGTTATATTTGCCGTCCCCTGAAATTCAGACTATGAAAAAAGCTATTGCCCTACTCGCCATTACATCGCTGTCCTTTGTTGGATTTGCACAGAAGAAATCAGACAACAAGGATGAAAAGAAACAAGCGACGCTGAGCGGCATGTCTTTTCGGGCTATTGGGCCAGCACTGGTTTCTGGACGTGTGATCGACATGGCGGTTAACCCCAACAACAGCGATGAGTTTTACATTGCCGCTGCCTCAGGTGGTGTGTGGAAAACATCCAATCATGGAAACACCTTCTCCCCTATTTTCGACAGCTATGGCTCCTACTCCATTGGGTGTGTAACCATCGATCCGAACAACGAGCATACCGTTTGGGTGGGCACAGGAGAGAACAACAACCAGCGAAGTGTTGCATACGGAGATGGAATCTACAAAAGTGTTGACGACGGAAAGTCATTCAAGAATATGGGCCTTCCCAACTCGGAGCACATTGCTAAAATAATTGTTCAACCGGGAAATTCAGAAGTGGTATTTGTTGCGGCATACGGTCCACTTTGGAGCGAAGGCGGTGATCGGGGAATTTATAAAACCATGGATGGCGGCACTACATGGGAGCGCATATTTCACGTGAGCGACAATACCGGATTTTCAGACATGTGGATGGATCCACGCGACCCGAACACGATGTACGCTTCTGCGCATCAGAGAAGAAGACATACTTGGACATACTTGAGCGGTGGGCCGGAATCGGCGATATACAAAACAACAGACGGTGGAGCCAACTGGCGCAAAATCAACAGTGGATTACCAAAGGCTGATCTCGGCAGAATTGCCCTCGCCATTTCACCGGCCAACCCAGATGTGGTTTACGCTATGGTCGAAGGATTTGACAAAGAGCATGGTGGCTTTTACAGATCGAATAACCGCGGCGAAAGCTGGAACCGACAGTCCGATTATTTCACAAGTGGAAACTACTATGTGGAGTTGGTGCCAGACCCAAATAACGTGGACAAAGTGTTCTCTATGGACACTTGGTTGCACCACACCGAAGACGGCGGAAAGACATTCAAGAAGACCGGTGAAAAAAGCAAGCACGTGGATAACCACGCCATGTGGATCAACCCGAAAAACACCAATCATTGGTTGGTAGGGTGCGACGGCGGTTTGTATGAAACATGGGATGGAGCTGGAAACTGGAAGTTTCACCAAAACCTGAACATCACGCAGTTTTATCGCGTGGCCATCGACAACGACCTGCCATTTTACAATGTGTATGGCGGCACGCAAGACAACAACACCCTTGGTGGTCCATCACGCACCACAAATGCGCACGGCATCAGCAACTTCGACTGGTACATCACACGCGGTGGCGATGGCTTTGAGCCGCAAGTAGATCCAACAGATCCAAACATTGTGTACAGCCAGGCGCAGTATGGTTGGTTGGTGCGCTTCAACAAAGCAACAGGAGAGCGCGTAAACATCAAACCCATGGAACGCAAGGGCGAAGACGCCTATCGCTGGAACTGGGATGCCCCATTGATCATTAGTCCACACGACAATAAGCGGCTCTACTTCGCCGCAAACAAGGTTTTTAAGAGCGATGATCGTGGAAACACATGGGAAGTCATTTCTGAAGACTTAAGTCAGCAAATAGACCGAAACACGCTCAAGGTAATGGGCACCACTTGGGGACCAGATGCGGTGGCCTTGCACAAGAGCACAACCATTTATGGAAACATCGTATCGATCAACGAATCGCCGGTGCAGGAAGGATTGCTTTATGCAGGAACCGACGACGGATTGATTCACATGACCGAAGACAACGGCGGTTCTTGGAAGAAGATGAACAGCTTCCCAGGCATTCCTGCCAACACGTATGTGATGGACATTCGAGGGGATGTAAAAGATGCAGGTACGGTCTACGCGGTGTTCAACAACCACAAGCAAGGCGACTTTAAGCCATACATTCTGAAAAGCACAAACAAGGGCGCGGCGTGGACATCCATTACTGGCGACCTACCTGAAAAGGGTGCGATCTATACACTGCGGCAAGACCCAGTGGATCCGAATTTGATTTTTGTTGGAACCGAGTACGGCGTTTTCTTCACGCTGGATGGAGGCAAAAAGTGGGTTCAAATTAAAGGTGGATTACCAACCATAGCAGTGCGTGATATGGAAATTCAAGAACGAGAAAGCGACTTGGTCTTGGCCACATTCGGACGCGGATTCTACGTCTTAGACAATTTTGCACCACTACGTAATATGGCCGACACAACTGGAAAGGATGCCCACATTCTTCCAATTAAAGACGCCTTGATTTTCAACCAAACCAACCCGATGGGTACGCGAGGAAAAGGATCTCAAGGTGAGGCATTCTTCACCGCAGATAACCCACCAATTGGAGCTGTGATAAACTTCTACTTGGCCGACAACATAGAGACCTTGACCGAGGCACGACGCAAGGCCGAAAAGAAGATCCGTAAGGACGGCGGCGACGTGGTTTACCCGCCAATGGATGACTTGCGTGAGGAAGATTTAGAACAGAAGCCCTACCTCCTATTCGAGATTAAAGACGCCAAAGGAAACGTGGTAAGTCGCTACACCGATAAAGGCAAGAAGGGATTGAATAAAAGCGTGTGGAACTATCGAATGGAGCCCACCTCTCCTGTTCAACTTAAGGAGCGAAAGCCCGGCCGATATGGTTCACCTGATTGGGGTGCGCTGGTATTGCCGGGAACGTATTCGGTGACCATTCATAAGATGCAGGGCGGAGCGTTGACTCAAATGGCAGGACCAACAAACTTCAAGGTGAAGATGCTGCACGACAAGCAGATTGTGAAGGCAGACAAACAAGACCTTGCGGCATTCATTAATGAAGTGGACAACGCGCGGCGAAATATTCGCGCCTCAGGAGGCATCGTAAGCGCGTTGAAAAAACAGGCAGACTACATGGAGAAAGCCGTGATGCAAACTCCAAAAGCCGACCCACAGATATTGGTTGAGATCGATCA
>DDCZ01000032.1 GCA_002336485.1 Flavobacteriales bacterium UBA1993 | reverse complement strand
CAAATAGGGGAAAATTACGATGAAGGAAAACGCATAAATAAGAACGCGAAGCAGGTTAAACGTTGGTTTCGCCCAATCGGGATAGAAGCCATGGAGGACCAGCTTGCCACGTTCGACTTCGGTGGTGAGGAACTTTAAGAACCGCACAGCATACCGCGCAACGGCCCCAATAACAATGATGGTAATAAGTGAAGGTATAAACGCAATCAATGATCTGATCATGTTAAATAGCGGATCGGTCACGTATCCAATTAGCTTTCGTGAAAACCCTTCGGTGGTAGGGAAAATGCTGAATACAGCAGGAAGAGACAAGTAAACGATAAGCAAGATCACGAGCCACTTCACTAGGTTTAGCACCCATGCAACCAGCTGAAGTTGGCGCTCTGGCGAGAGAAACTCATATTCTTTGAGTTTAATCCCTTTCATGTATTTATTGCTGGAGCGCGCTATCCGTTTTACAAGAGCGCTAAAGCCTTTGTTCAATAGCCGAACAAGGATGTATAAAATAAGTGCAACCAAGAAAATGAGGCCTATCCGAAAAGCTACCTTATATACACTCGTGTCTTCACGGTATCTAGCAATGGATTCGATGACTGAAACTCGATGCATTTCTGCGGTTTCAGCCAAGGGTAAATCCAACCAAAAGGCATCTTTGTCATTTACGCTGAAAATGATCAGCTCATCGTACATGAGATCGAAGCTATTGTCTCCGCTAAACATCTTAAATAGTACCGGATCATAGGATGAATCATCCCCGATTTTTTCCAGTTTTTCTGCTATTCTAAGGGCCCTTTCCGTAGGAGAAAATGGGCCAAGTTTGGAATAGATTAGGAATAACGTGTCCTGATAAAAAACAACAGGAACTCCAATGGTTGAAGCGCGCAAGGAATCGATGGCCGCCTTTGTTTTCTCATCTCGAGCGGTTTTTGCTGTATTGATAGAATCAAGTCGAAACTGAAGTCGTTCACGCTCCGACTTATCGGATAGTTGCAGGTCTTCAATCTGTCTCTGAAGAGCGACCTTTTCTCAGCTATCAGCTATTCCAGCCGAGTCGGCATCGGCCAATAACTTTTTACGTTGCTCCTGATTGGCAACTAATGTGGAATCTTGTTTGTCAACGTTGGTGGAGTCTTGACTGTATAAATTTAAACACAGTATGAAGAACCATAGGGTAGTAAATAACCTCATGTAGTTGGACGGAATATTACATCAAAGTTATACGGGTATGAGGAATACACAACGAAAATAATTATGCCCAGAATTTTCGGAGATTCTGGGCATAATATGGTAAAAACATGATGGGGTCGAAACGACTATGGGGTCGCCATAAACTGAATCACGAAATAGTAAAATGGGATCCCAATCATCACGTTGATAGGGAAGGTAATGCCTAAAGCCATTGGCAGATACAAACTCGGGTTCGCCCGGGGAACCGCTTGCTTCATCGCAGCAGGTACGGCAATGTATGAGGCACTCGCTCCCAATATCGCAAACAAGAGTTGGTTTCCTGGAGAGTCCGTGATCTGAAGACTTAACATGAGTGCAATCAGACCATTTACAAAAGGCATAAGACCGGAAAAAATGAATGCGAATATTCCCTTTCGAAAAACAACGCTTAGCTGCTTTCCACTTGTAATGCCCATGTCAAAAAGAAAGAGTGCTAAGAACCCTTTAAACAAATCCGTCGTGAATGGTTTTATTCCCGCCGCTTGAGATTCGCTGGCCAGCAAACCAATCATCAGGCTTCCTAAAAGCATTAGAACGCTTCCATTGGTAATGCTGTGATATATCGTGGCCCAATGTTGCTGGTTTTTCATCACCCTCTACTCTTTCGGAATCACCAAAGCGTTTCATCAGCAATACCCCAATTATAATCGCAGGCGCCTCCATTATGGCCATTACCGCAATCATATGCCCATCAAAAAACACTTCTTCCATCTCCAGGAATGAAATAGCGGTAACAAATGTGACCGCACTGACAGATCCATAAGAAGCGGCAATGGCGGCAGCGTTTGATATGCCCGTTCTTCTCTTAATCAGAAAGAAAGCCAATACGGGGATAGCAGAGGCCAAAAAACCTCCCAAGATTAAACTCCAAATGATTTCTGAGCTCAACGCGCTATGTGCCAACTCTTGTCCCCCTTTAAATCCGATGGATAATAAGAGGTATAGCGTGATAAACTTAGATGAACTCTCTGGAATTTTCAGGTCGCTCTTAAGCTGAACAGCTATTATCCCCAATAGAAAAAACATTAGGGCAGGATTCGTCAAATTATCGGTAAGCTCTAAGATATTCATCTTTAGTGAATTTCGATTACGGTCTTCTTAGTCAGTGTGATGCTCTTTCCCAATTTTTCCACCTTAAGGAGAAAATTGTGCAAAGCCATCCCTGAAAGCTGATCCACCACAACCGTTTTATCATCTACCCAGTCAATGTTACACCTTTCCATTTCTTGTTTTTCAATCAAAACGTTGTGAAACAAGGATTTAAGCTTTTCCGAATCGGCGGCCTTGGTTTCCATTCCTGTGTGCGTTGTGCAGCTCGGCTGCGGCATTTTCTTCTCTATTGATATTATCATATCCGTTGTGTTTTGATTCATCATTGACTGATTTTGTATCCTTGGCATAAAGTGATCGCCATTCGTTTTTACTTGAGATTTTTCTGAGGCTAATTCCATGGTTGTAAATTTTATGCGGCAAAGATTAGGTAGATAATTCATTCATTATTATCTATTATTTTTATGATATACATTCGCTTTTAGTTATGAATTACACCTTCCACCAATTAAAAGTTTTTGTCTGTATTGTTAAGAATCAAAGTGTGACAAAAGCCTCTGAAGAGCTTTACCTCACTCAGCCCGCCGTGAGTTCACAGTTGAAGAAATTGCAGGATCAATTCGACATCCCATTAACAGAGGTTGTTGGAAGAAAGCTGTTTATTACAGAATTTGGAAAAGAGATTGCCGAAGTGTGCAAACGTATTTTACTGGCCTCTGAAGAATTAAAAGAGACGGTTAACCAATACAAGGGTTTGATTTCTGGCCATTTAAAAATCGCGGTAGTATCTACGGGGAAATATGTGATGCCCTATTTCTTAAGTGGATTTACAAAACGTTTTCCCAGCGTTGATGTGGTTTTGGACGTTACAAACAAGCAATTGGTAGTAGCGGCGCTAGCCAAAAATGAAACCGATTTTGCGCTTGTTTCCGTTCTTCCAAACGACCTTCCGTTACAAACTGTAGCGCTAATGGAAAATTCTTTGCATCTGGTGGGAAGCGCAGAAAGTGTGAAGGCAATAAAGGGAAAGAAAATGACTCCATCTGATTTAAGCGAGGCTCCTTTGATATTCAGAGAACACGGGTCAGCTACGCGCAACGCTATGGAGCAATACCTTGACAACCATTCTGTTAAGGTAAATCAGAA
>DDCZ01000065.1 GCA_002336485.1 Flavobacteriales bacterium UBA1993 | reverse complement strand
AGACAGTTCGGTCTCTATCTGTTGCAGGCGTTAGAAGTTTGAGAGGACCTCCTTTTAGTACGAGAGGACCGAAGGGGACGAACCTCTGGTGTACCTGTTGTGGCGCCAGCCGCACCGCAGGGTAGCTACGTTCGGTCGAGATAAGCGCTGAAAGCATCTAAGCGCGAAACTCACCTCAAGATGAGACTTCTTTTAAGGGTCGTTAGAGATGATGACGTTGATAGGTCGCATGTGTAAAGGCAGAAATGTCATAGCAGAGCGATACTAATTACCCGTAGATTTTTTGACTCCATTATATTATTCAAGATTTTTTAATATTGATGATCTCCTCACTCGATGAGAGATCGAAGATTTTACGGTGACTATTGCATTGGGGTTCACCTCTTCCCATTCCGAACAGAGAAGTTAAGCCCAATAGCGCAGATGGTACTAGGGTAACACCTGGGAGAGTATGTCGTTGCCGATTTTTAAAAGCCTCGTATTTTTACGGGGCTTTTTTTTTGACCATATGAAGCATATTACACTAGGCATATTCCTTTTATTCAACTGCATCCAAGCTAAGGCTCAGGTGCAACTGCTTCCACAGGCAGTTGATCAAGGAAACGTTAAGTTTAATCCAAAGAACTTGGTCGGTTATGCAAATGTTCAGGCCGGTTTGAGGTTCAATGATAGAGATCGTGGCAACGTATCAATATTGCTGCTAGATTCCATCGATCAATATATAGTCGATTCCAATTCCTATTCAATTGTTGAGTTTAATATCGGCTCTATTGCAACGCAAAACATAAGTTTTGACATGCTACGCCCCATATCGAAGTCGGGCCGATTTGGGGTTAACCTTAAACGAACTTCGAATCCTGGTTGGGTGCCGCGTTCGTTTGTGCGTGAAACTCAATTGGGATTAGCGTTAAGCCTAGATATATCGAAGTCAATCACCACCAATGCTTATTATGATCTTAGTATTCTGGATAGGGAGCAAAATGGTGGGATCTTAGACACAACACAGTATTCTTTGTCAATTGATGGTGCAACAGGGCTTGGCTTATTAAGCAATGTATTCCTCGAAGATGCTTATAGTCGATTATCCAGCCAGAATCTGGGGAATGAATGGAAATATAAAGCAGCTAAAGCGGGAAAGACGAAGATACAAGCTGGATTAGGAGCGAGAATTTCAAGCTCAAAATTCAACTATACGGATAACGTCACGGATTCTGCATACTATAGTCAGTATGGAGTTGCAGTTGCAAATGTGGTTTTAGACTCATTTGAATTGACCGGTCTAGGTATAAAGCCTCATATAAATTTAATTTGGGGTGATACAAATACTAAGAATCAATTAGAAGTTGATGTTGGTCTGGATCAGGCCTGGTATGTAATGCGAAATAATGGGAGGGAGTCTCGTCCTATGAATCAGCGGGCCTATAGTCTTGTGCAACTAGAGTCAAGGCGGTTGTTTTTAGTGAGTACTTCAGAATTCTATATTACAGGATTCAATAAAGGGGATTATAAGCATAAGGCACATTTGAACTATTCTTTATCAAAGCAAGATTCGCTTCATAGAGTAGGTGTTGAGGTTTTTGGCGGTGTCCGATTTCAAAAGTCAAGACAAAGTATTATTACACAACATTATCTGTCAACGGTCAAAACAAGCCTTCATAATGTTGCTCCATCCATATATACGGACATCCGATTTGGAGCAGCAATTAGGTTTGGAAAGATGCACTGGCAAAATCAGTTTTTATACCAGAGAACACAAGATTTTGTGTTTTTTGATCAATATGGAAACGTAAATCAGATGACCAGCGATATCGATTTGGCGGCGGGAACCACGAGGCTTGGTTTAAAGCTCGATCATTTATTCTTTGAATCAAGTTTGACGTATCAATGGAATAAGAGGATTTATGAATACGCCCTACCGGAGTGGGTGAACTCTACAGTTTTAAGTACAAATTGGCCATTGTTTGAGAACAGATTGCATGTTGCTGCGGGACTGAAGTCAATATTTTTTTCCAGATATAATGCACCTGGCTATATACCATTTTACGATGCTGGATATAGCCAAGGAGCACACAAATTTGACGACTATTTTCAGTTAGATGCTTTTGTAGATCTTCAAATCAAGACCGTTACAGTTGGTATCGGTGCTATGAATACACTTTATGGATTGGTCAATGATAACCCGTTGATTGCGCCAAATTACGTGAGAGTTCCGAGGTACTTTTCATTGAAAATCAACTGGACTTTCAGGAATTAGACTTAAGTCTTTTGCTTTTTTTTCTTCGCAGCCGGGAAGAGGACATTATTCAGAATCAACCGGTAACCAGGAGAATTGGGGTGCAGATTTAGATCGGTTGGTGGATCGCCAACAAAGTGCTGATAATCCTCTGGATCATGGCCTCCATAAAAAGTCCATTGACCTTTTCCAAACTCACCGTGGATGTATCTAGCGGTTCCAATACCCTTACTGTCAGCCAATACAAGAACCTCAGGCTTAATGTACTTTAAGTTATAAGAGGTTGTCTGCCCCATAAATCCATGAATGATTGATTCGTGATTTTGGCATAGCATTGTCGGCACAGGATCCCATTTCGCAGAAAATTCAAACAGGGTGAAAAAATCTTGTTTTTGACCCGCCCTAGAGTGCAGAGGTGTACCGTCAATATTGGAAAATTCATATTCCCTTGGGTTCATGCTTAAGTCATAATTCTCAAACGCAAATCCGCGGGAAAAGTCAATTTTATTTGGTGCGCTAGGGTCCGCTGGATCACCATCAAACATTCGTTCGCAGATGTCGATCCCTTCAGATGAAATGGCGATGTCGTATGAATCTGTTCCTGAGCACATTGAAAAGAGAAACCCACCCCCTGCTGTATATTCTTTAATTTTTAGAGCCACTGCAAGTTTGAGCTCGGATACCTTGCTATAACCTAAACGATTTGCTGTTGCCTCAAATTCTTCCACCTGATCTCTATACCATTTGGCATTTCGATATGAGCCATAGAATTTTCCGTATTGTCCCGTAAAGTCTTCATGATGAAGGTGAAGCCAATCATAGAGGTGTAGTTCTCCGTGAACTATTTCATCATCATAGATTACTTCGTATGGGATTTCAGCATAGGATAATACCAATGTGACGGCGTCATCCCAAGGCTGGGCAGACTTCGGCGAATAGACTGCGATTTTCGGAACCTTTTCAAGCTTCACAGCATCCATATTTACTTCTGGATTCGATATTTCGAGCAGAATGGCAGCAGCTCGTGCATCGGGAATAACTTCAAAAGAAACTCCTCGAATAACCAGTTCGGATTCAACTTCAGAATACTGATCCAGCAGAAAACTTCCACCTCTATAGTTCAAAAGCCATTGGACTTCGACTTCTCGTTCTAAAGCCCAATAGGCGATCCCATATGCCTTTAGGTGGTCTTGTTGACCTTCATCATCCATAGGGATAAGAATCTTTTTGGCTCTAACCTCTGCTGAACTAAGTAGAATTATGGAGAGAAAAAGTATGCTAGAAAGGTGGTTCTTCAGCTTTATCATCAATGTTGTCGAAGTTGCTAGATCTTAGTACTTGTCTTCCGTAATCATCTTCAACATCTACAGAAGGGCCGTTTAAATCAAAGTTATCATTCTCCCAATTCACAAATTTCGCAAGGTGATTTTGGAAACGAATTTTAACGTCTTCGGTAGACCCGTTTCTGTGCTTGGCAATGATTAATTCCGACAATCCTTGGGTGCTGTTGCCATCTTCATCTGCCGTGATGCCATAATACTCAGGCCGGTAAATGAACATAACCATATCCGCATCCTGCTCAATAGCTCCAGATTCACGAAGATCACTAAGCTGCGGACGTTTGTCTCCGCCTCGCGTTTCCACGGCTCGACTCAACTGACTAAGTGCAATTACTGGAACTTCGAGTTCTTTAGCTATACCCTTTACGGCACGAGATATAGCGCTAATTTCTTGTTCGCGATTTCCTTTTCCCTCAACGGTGGCGGTCATTAACTGCAAATAGTCGATAATAACCATTTGAATATCCTTTTCAGCCTTTAGACGACGGCACTGAGCACGGAGTTCGAAAATGGATAGACCAGGAGTGTCATTGATATATATTGGAGCATTGGTCAATTTTCCGATTCTGGAATTCAATTGTTCCCATTCGTAAGGCTCAAGGTTTCCTTTTTTGAGTTTTTCACCGGCGATCTCCGTCTCACTTGAGATTAATCTATTCACAAGTTGAAGCGAAGACATTTCCAGAGAAAATACGGCTACCCCTTTTTTATAGTCTACGGCTGCATTTCGAGCAAGTGACAGAACGAATGCAGTCTTACCCATACCAGGTCGAGCCGCAAGGACTATCATGTCTGATTTTTGAAAACCTCCAGTCACACGATCGAGATTTGCGAATCCTGTTGGAACTCCGCTGGTACCATCAGACTTGCTGATAAGCTCAAGTTGTTTTACTGCTTTATGAAGGAGCTTATTCATATCCTCATAACTCCTTCGAATGTTTCCTTCTGCAACTTCAAATAACTTAGCTTCAGCACCATCCAACAAGTCAAAAACGTCTACGGTTTCGTCGTAGGCCATTTTAATTGTTTCACTTGAAATCCGAATGAGCTCACGTTGAATGTGCTTTTGAGAAATTATACGAGCATGAAATTCAACATTGGCGCTTGAAGCAACTCGATTTGTGAGCTGAGCAATATAGAATGGACCGCCAATTATTTCGAGCTCACCACGCTTTTTGAGTTCTTGCGTTACAGTTAAAATATCAATAGGCTCTGATCTTTGAAATAAATCCAAAATTGCCTCGTAAATCATTTTGTGGTCGTCCTTGTAGAAGCTCTCCTTTTTTAAGATGTCAATGACATCGGTAAGGGCTTCTTTATCAAGCATTAAAGCACCCAGTACAGCCTCCTCCAGATCAACTGCCTGAGGTGGGATTTTTCCGTAATCAGGAGTGTTAACTGCACCTCTAACGACACTGAGGCCGCTATCTTTTTTACCATTTCGGGGCTTTGGTTCTTCCATTCCACAAAGGTAGAAATCATGGAATTGAGCTGGCCCGAAATCACCTATTGTTATAAACCGTAATTAAAGCGGGTAAATTGAGTCAATCAAATGAGGGTAGACCTTCTACGACTTGTGAGAAGTTGTAAACACTAGTTTTAATCATTCGGTGAATAAACCATTCTTAAATGTGGGATGCCGTCTTCCAAATACATTTTGCCATTTGGTTTAAAAGATTTCGAGGTGTAGTAGTCCGAAAGGTAGACCTGTGCAGACAGCTCAATGATCGGATCTTTTTCCTTGCTTGTAATGTGTTGTATACTCGAGTTAAGTAGGGCAGAGGCCATGCCTTTTTCTCTGTGATTCCTATCAGAAATAATCCTGCCAATGTGCCAGATTTCATCCTTAAAAGCGCGGGCGTATCCTACAATTTCGTGACCTGATTTTACGAATAGATGAAGGCTGGATTTATCTTGAACATCTGGATCCACGAAGACACAAGCCTGTTCTAGTACAAAAATCTCGCTCCTAAGCTTCAGTATTCCATGCCAGTCAGTGGTTTCAATTTTGTTGAATGGGAGTATTGAAATGTCGAACTCGGTGAACTTCATCCTATTGCATTTGTTAATGGGGTATGAAGATATATCAACTCCGCCAAGAACAGCATTTGCCAATTAGTTTAGATCATGCGTGGGACTTTTTTTCAAGCCCTGAAAATTTGGAACAGCTTACGCCGGAAGACATGAAATTCAAAATTTTAAGCGACGTTGCTGGAGTTAAAGCATACCCAGGTCAAATAATCAACTACAAAATCAACCTTTTTCCATTGATTTGGATTCGATGGACCACGGAAATATGCCAGTGCGTGCATGAAAAATACTTTGCAGATGAGCAACGCTTTGGACCCTATTCCTTCTGGCACCATAAACACTTTTTCGAGCGCGATGGCAATGGCGTTAAGATGGTTGATGTGGTAGATTACGCCTTGCCACTTGGGGTTTTAGGGCGACTCGCCCATGCTGTTTTCGTGAAGCAAAAATTGAAGTCAATATTTGACTATCGTAGGGAAATGCTCATTGATAGATTTAGGAGCATAGGATAAGCGATTGTTCTGTAGAGGTCCATTCTTCCCAACCCTCAATAAATCGAAGTGGCTCTGATTGGAAATGGCCTTTTTTATAATTTGAGAATACGCTTAGGTTTTCAGAGGCCCTTGTGAATGCCACATACACCTGATTGCATAGGTCTAATGCTGAGTTGTCTTGCTCGTTTTCTAGTACGTGCTCATAAGGCGAATTTTTCAGTGTGTTAAAAGGGACGATCGCTGAATCCAAATTTGGGATATCAAGATTGTCCAAATGTGCGTAGTCTTTCGTGTTGCGACCAACCTTGAGTTCGGGTAAATAGATCATCACATTCTTAAATTCAAGCCCTTTCGACTTGTGAATCGTCATAACTTTAATAGATCCCGAGCTAGCTGAAGAGTCGATGCTCAAAGTGCCCGATTCCTTATCCCAGCGATCTAAAAAAGGTTCATCAAGATAACCGCCATTTTCATGGAATAGTAGTGCGAAATCTAATAATTTACGCAGGTAGGGATCTGATATCGAGAAATTGTAAAAGGAACTTATATGGGCGATACCTTCAAACGCATTTGCATGTTCTCTAAGCTTTTTTGGATCATACCCCACTTTCTGAAGCGCTTGTTTAATATTAAGTCGATCCACTTTTGAGCTATTGGCAAATTGGTGATAATCCCCTTTAATAAGTTCGTTTTGATAAAGCCTTGAAATTACCTTTTGGGTATGATACACATCAGTTGGTCTCTGCATAGCCCTTAGTGTATCAATGATAAGCTGAACCTTCGGACTGGAAGAGAGCAACAAGCTTTCATCAGATGTAACATCATAACCTAGCCCAATCATGTGGCCCGCGAAATTTGCGGCGTCCTTGTTTTTTTGGAACAATACACAGAGGTCAAGATTTGGATTGTTGGTTTTAAGCAACTTAGAAATCGAGGATTCCATTTCGTGGAATATTTTCTCGGAGGCGACCTCTCCCGGCTGTGTTTCAACACCAATATATTGGACACATCCGTCGACATCCTGTGTCACGTCTTGCCTTAGATCACTATAAATCGATGCAAATTGTGCTGGGAGAAATCGAGTCGATAGTTCTTGAAAAAATCGATTATTGAAACTGACAACCGCTGCCGAGGATCGATAGTTTTGAGAGAGAATATGCTCTTCATATTCGCTTTCAAGAAGAAAGTTAGGGGTCGACCCGCTTGGTAATTGAACAAATTGAAATGGGTCGCTACCACGGAAACGATAAATTGACTGCTTCGCGTCCCCAACCACAAGCGTTGAGTTGCCCTCGGCGAGGGAGTTTATGAGTAACGGTTGGAGGCTCGACCACTGCAATATGGAGGTGTCCTGGAATTCGTCAATCAGAATGTGTGCATAGCGATTGCCCAGTCGTTCATAGATGAATGGGGACAGCTCGTCTCCTAGTTTCTCACTAATGCTTCGATAAAAATCAGAGAGCAACTGCTTGTTGTGTTCAGACTTAATGGAGGTAAGCCGTGATTGGATTTCTCCGATAAGCGCCACTGAATAGAGTTGGGACGTAAGTTTCGAATAGAAAATCGCGTTTCTTATGTCGCTCGTCAAACTTAAAATCTCTCTCGTAATACGTTCTAACTCAGATTGTATTTCTAGCACCATTGGATGCTTACCAGTTGATTGCCAGACGCCTTCGTTGATTGATTTATTTACATACGAGTTCGGATTTACTGCGTATTCAAGATTGCCTGCGGCGCACTTGTCGAAAAACCCTGCAATACCTTTTTTTCCTTGATGAAAGTCTGTTGATTCCAAACCAGAGTCCGATATCAAATCAATCGCCCTTTTTCCAAATTCTGAGAGAAGTTGTTCGGTATTTCGAATCTGCTCATGGAGCCAGGCGCTGGTCTCTGGAACATCGGCCATCTGTAACTTCTTCTTTTGATCAAACGATAGAAAGTATTCTTCACTATTTAGCTCCCTGGTGAGACTTAATAATACTGAAGTGATGTCCCAAGCCTTGTCATCTAAGGATTGAACAAGGCTGTATTCTATTAGAAGTTTGGAGAGATGATCATCGATGCCGACGTCAGCCATAATGCCTTCAACCACTTGGTCGGCAAGTTGGGAACCATTGATTTCGATTTCAAAGTCAGGTTGATAGCCGAGGTCTGAAGCAAATGATCGGACAATTCGATGAATAAACTTGTCAATGGTAAGCACCGAGAGGTCGCCGTAGTTCTGGAGTAGGTGAGACAAAATCACCTTACTTCTTTGACCGATTTGCTCCTTACTGATATTGCATTCTTCGGATAGAAGGTTCGCCATGGTTTTAACTCCTGCATTCTCAAAATGTGAGTTTGAAAATTGACTTAGGAAGAAAATGATCCGCTCCTTCATCTCCGCTGCGGCCTTTACCGTAAAGGTTATTGCAAGTACTTTCTTGAAATACGTGGGATCGGAATTGCTAAGGACAATGGAGAGAAAGAACTTTGTCAGTGTAAACGTTTTGCCCGAACCAGCTGAGCTTTTATATGCCTGAAAATTCTTTGACATTTGATTTGATACAATATTCAACTTTATTCTGCGACTTTCGTCTTAGTAACAGGAGTAAAAGTTTCATGAAGCATTTCATTTTCTTACTGGTCGTTCTTTTTCCCATTGGAATCTGCGCAAAAGTGCCAATGGTCGCAGATCATGTTCAGGGACAGGTGATTTTACTACTTGAAAAGGAAGCCTCAATTGAGGTAGTATCTATCGATCTTTCCAAAACACTTAGGGCCGAGGTTGAATGGGCCAAACCGCTATCGCTCTCCATGAATATTTGGCTTCTACAGTTCCCTGTATTTCTTGAAGATGCAGAAATACTCCACCAAGCTTCGAGGCAAAAGGGCGTGCTGATATCGCAGTTTAATCACACCAATTTGGATATACGGAGTCTACCAAATGATTCGCTGTTTTACAAACAGTGGGCGCTGCTAAATGATGGTACAAATGGTGGCGCAGGCACCGCCGATATTGATGCCGAAAGTGCTTGGGATATAACAACGGGAGGGTTAACCCCGTTTGGAGACACCATTGTTGTAGCTGTCATAGACATGGGGTTTGACTTAGATCATGAAGACCTGGTTGAAAACATGTTTTTCAATTACAACGAAATTGATGGCAACGGCATGGACGATGACGGGAATGGGTATGTGGATGACGTGCAGGGATGGGATTTTTATAACAACGACCCTGTGCAACCAACAAACAGTCATGGGACGCATGTTGCAGGAACGATTGGCGCTCGTGGCGACAACAATATCGGTGTCACGGGTGTGAATTGGAATGTGAAAATTTTACCGATTACTGGGTCTTCCACGTTGGAGTCGACGGTGGTTCAGTCCTATGCTTACGTGCACAACATGCGCAAATTATACAATGAAACAGGTGGGCAAAGAGGCGCGTACATCGTCGCAACTAACTCCTCTTTTGGTGTAAATAATGGTCAACCACAGGAATATCCAATTTGGTGCGCTATGTATGATTCTTTAGGATATCAAGGGGTGTTAAGTGCTGGAGCAACCGCTAACGATGATGTGAATGTGGATGAGGTCGGGGATATTCCTACTGCCTGCGAGAGCGATTTCTTAATATCTGTAACAAATACCCGATCCACGGATGTGTTGAATAGCAACGCGGGGTTTGGCGTTGAGTCGATTGATCTTGGCGCTCCTGGGTCTGCTGTTTATTCGACATATGTTAACGACAATTATTCGAACAGCAGCGGTACTTCTATGTCCACTCCTCATGTTGCGGGTGCCATTGGCCTTATGTATAGTGCCATATGCAACGAAACGTTTGCCGACGGGTATTCTAGTCCGGATCAGTTGGCCTTGCTCATCAAAGAGAAAATGCTCACCGAAGGGGTCGATGAGCTTTCAAGTTTGGATGGCCTAGTTTCCAGTGGAGGTAGATTAAATCTCTATAAGTCGGTTTTGAGTGTGTCAACACTGTGTGTCAATGTCATTTTTGACGCAATTGAACCTGGATGTGATTCTTGTAATGGCCAGCTCACAGCTTCGGTACTCGGAGCAGAAACACCTTACACGATTAAATGGGGCAATGGATCCACGGCTGATACCCTTTCCAATTTATGCGCTGGTATATACGGTATAACGGTCTTCGAAACCAGCGGTGATTCCACGGTGGCATTCTATGCGTTGTCAGATTCATCGGGCCCAGATATTCAAGTGGCTACGATTGATGCCTCCTGTGTGGATTTGAGTGACGGTCAAATATCTATTTCAGGCGGATTGACCTATCTCTGGGAGAATGGGAGTACCTCGAGCGTTCGGACAAATTTGAATGAAGGATTATATTACTTGCTCGCCACAGATAGTGCCGAAGCTTGTACCACCGCAGTTGAAGTTCGGGTTTTAGCGCCCGACTATATTTACGTCGAGTTTGCATTTGTGGAACCGTCTGATTCTATTTCGAACGATGGAGAAATAAGCGTCGCGATTTCAGGTGGCTCACCTCCTTATAGCCTGGCCTGGGGAAATGGGGATACGACATTGACTTCAACGGGATTGTCTCATGGTCTGTATGGACTAACGATAACAGATTTAAATGGATGTGTTTTCTCGGATACAGGGCGTCTAGGATATCCATTAAATAGCTTGAAATCAGTTCAATCTGAATTTTCTGTTTGGCCAAATCCTACGACTGGGATGTTAAAAATTACGAGCCCATCTTCGATCTCTGGTATTCATGTAATTGATGCGTTAGGTCGAAATTGTCTGGATATTCAATCCGTTGGGAGCGAAGCCGAAATTGATCTGTCGTTTTTGCAAATGGGGATATATTTTCTTGTAGTAGAGAACGAAGGGGGTAGGAGAACCGAAAAAATAATTCTATCGAATGCGAATTAGTCTGTTTCTATTATGCTGTGTTGCATTGTTTGCTTCCTGTGTGAAAGATGAGTTCAAGGACGATGGCTTTATCTCTGATCCGAAAACGGGTCCCAAGCCCTTTTATCTTTCAAAGCCAGACCAATTCATAGATTACACTATCTCGCCGGACAATCCACTCACTGTTGAAGGTGTAGCGTTGGGTCGTCAGTTGTTTTATGATCCAATATTATCGCGAAATAGAAATGTTTCTTGCGCCTCCTGTCACAAACAGGAGAATGCTTTTTCGGACCCTAGTAAACTAAGTGAAGGCACCCACGGTGAGCTCTCCTCTCGGCATTCCATGGCACTTTTTAATCTAGCGTGGCAGCCATTATTTTTCTGGGATGGTCGAGCGCCGTCACTTGAACAACAGGCATTTGGGCCCGTGGCGAATCCCCTCGAAATGGACATGACATGGCCTGAGGTGGAGGATCGCTTGAATGACCACGAGACATACCCAGCGTTGTTTGAAGCTGCATTTGGCTCTGACAACATTGACTCTAATATGGTGGCCTATGCCATTGCTCAATTTGAGTATACCCTGGTTAGTGCCGATTCAAAATATGATCGAGTTCAAAGAGGCGAGGAATCTTTTACGAGGCTAGAGGAAGCAGGCGCGCTCATCTTTGATAATGAAACATCGGATTGTTTTCATTGCCATAACAAGGCAGACGGTCAATTTGGAAGCTTTGAAATGCGAAACAATGGACTAGACAATGACATCGATTTGAATCCAGGATATTTTGACGTCACGGGACGGGCCTTAGACTTTGGCAAGTTCAAAACTCCGAGTCTCAGAAACTTGGCTTTTACTGCCCCTTATATGCACGATGGTCGATTTGAAACGCTGGAAGAGGTGATTGAGTTTTATAGCACCGGGTTGCATGTTAATCAGACCGTCGATCCCTTTATGAAACAGGCCTTTCAAGGCGGTGTACAGTTGGATGAAAAAGATCAGGAAGCCCTTGTCGCATTCTTGCTTACCCTTTCTGACAGCAGTCTGCTTACGAACCCAGACTTTTCTGACCCTAATAAGTAACCCTTATAATTCTTGGAGGTGCTCGATTTCTTCGTTTTCAGGCGATCGTCGATAGCATTGCATAGCGTCTTTAAATACGGCAGATTTAAAGATGGATTTGTTCAGTAGCATTCTTACACATTCCTGAATTCCCTCAATAATGGAAGGGTGTGGGTGAATAAGATCAGCCAAAACTTCGATGGGTTGGTCCATCTTTATCAATAACGCGATTCCCTGAATGGCGCTCGAGGCGTGTTCTCCTACCGCCCGCATTCCAAGAATCTTCATTTCATCATCGTCAGTGACGATAATTTTAAAGAATCCCTGGGTTTTTCGCATGGCAATGGCACGAGCAATGCAGCTATAATCCAATTTCACAACCTTACAAGACAAGCCCTTTTCGATTGCCTGTTGTTCATTAAGCCCAACTGCAGCCACCTCCGGGTTTAAAAACATGATGGTACAAACGTTGTCGTAAGAGATTTCTTCCTTTCTGCTCGCATACATCCGCTCAACAGCAAATCGAGCTTCTATTTCACCCATGTTCACTAAAGCGATGTGTCCAGAAACATCTCCAACCGCATAAATATTATCAACGTTTGTTCTTGTTTTACTATCTGTTATGTAGTGCCTAGCTGATAACGTCACTCCTGCTTCTTCCAATCCAATATTTTCAGTGTTTGGAACTCGGCCTACGGAGAGTAGGGCCTTTTCCACACGGATTATTTCTTTGGTTCCATCTGGATTACTTATTTCATATTCAACTTCCCCATCCACAATTTCCATCCGTTCGAGCTTGGCCGTCTTGTGAATAGTAACACCTTTTTCGTGGAGATTGTCGCTGACTACTTTTGCTACATCTTCATCTTCAAAAGGCAAAATCCGATCGGCTCGATCAATTAAATAAACTTTCGTGTTGCCGAAATTTGAGAATATGGTGGCGTATTCACAACCGATTACCCCCGCACCTAATATCACCAAGCTTTTTGGATAGTCGGTAATGTGATGGATACCATCACTTGTCATGATTATTTTTTCGTCTGTTTCTATATGCGGTAGCCTTCGAGGTCTACTTCCTGTGGCGACGATAATGTTTTCTGCATAAATGACATATTCACCCTTTTTGCCAGAGACCTGTACCTCGTGATTATTGAGCATTTTACCCTTACCACGCGCATACGTGAAACGCACAGTAGAAGTCTCCTCTTGAAGAAGCTTGATATGGGCCGAGTATTGCTGCTTCCGGTCAAAAATCGCTTCCTTGACCGTTTGTTGCACATCTACCCATGGGATTTCAAACCTTGGGCGACCATTTGTTTCCATCATTTCGTTGATGGTTGAAACTTTCTGGGCAAGCTCCCAGGTGGTCTTTGATGTAAGAGCGCCATCATAGATGCCGGCTCCTCCAACTTTCCCCTTTTCTATTAAAATGACTTTTTTTCCAAAGTCAATTGCCCTCATTGCAGCTGCGTAACCAGCGGGGCCTCCCCCAATTACACATACATCGAATTTCTCCACAGACTCACGTAGTTTAGGCTAAAATAGCGAAATTTCGTAGCTGGATGAGAAATAGCTGAGGGACCAGGCAACGTATTCAAAGTTTTGGTGGTCTTTATTATGAAACCCCTTCTACCTTTTATCTTTCCTAGAACTCGAATTGCTAGCAACGGATTAATTCCAAAATAATCTACTTGCCTATGTTTAATTCAGTGTTTTTCGGCCTTTCTTCTGTTTTACCTTTGAGCGCCCCTTCGCGCCAAGCAATGAGAATCCTAGTACTTATTATCACCTTACTTGTTGGAGTAACGCTTCAATCCTATTCACAGTGTCAGGTATACGATGGTGGAGGAAATGTATCTGGCAACCCTGTTTGGGTAAGTTGCAGTGGCGGAACCTACACGCTGTACATACAATCACCAAACAACTTCGGCGCGCTCACCATTAATTGGGGAGATGGTAGTGCGAATACTACGGTGGCGTCTTTGATTTCGCCAGCGTTTGTTTCCCACGTTTATGCAGCCGTAATTGGAAACTATACAGTTACAATTACCGAAGCTGGAACCGGTGGGTGCGTAATCACAGGACTTGTTGTATTAGAGGAACCGGTCAATGCGTCGATGCAAATTCCCCTGGGAGGTGTCACTCAAATTTGTGCGCCGGGAACATTGTTCTTCACAAATACAAGTACCGATGTGTCTTCTAATACTGAGTTTACGTGGGATTTTGGCGATGGATCGCCCATTGAGACATACGGCGATACAAACGTCAATCAGACGGTGTCTCATACATACCTGCAAGGAACTGTAAATTGTGTTACGCAGGTGACACTTACAGCTGAGAACTACTGCAGCTTTGGGACACCGACATCCGCCTCATTCAATCCAATACAGATTTTTGATTTGGACGAAGCCGAGATTACGGCTTCAAATATCATATTATGCTATCCAGATACGGTCGTCCACTTTGATAACACAACGGCAAAGAATTGTGTTGCTCAGGGAAATACGGCACAACGTTTTGAATACTGGAACTTTGGAAATTATTGGGGCACGGGTACCGATTCAATTATAGATTGGGTGCCATTTGATCCGCCAGCCAAACCTGGATATGATATTGCCTACCCAGGCGTCGGAACCTATGTTGTCATGATGATCGATAGTAATATGTGCGGGCCTGATACGGCATTTATTACTGTACAAATTACCGACCCACCTACGGCGAACTTTTCAATGAGCACAGACACAAGCTGCTCCGGAGACCCGGTAAACTTTACCCGTTTGAGTATTGGAGGCACGAACCATCTAATTGATTACGGCGATGGTGGAGGCTAAATGGCATTTCCAGCCACATCAACACATACATATACTACGTCTGGCACCTTCACCGTAAGCGTTGTTGCCAGCGTGGCCGGCGGTTCAGCCTCGTGCACCGATACCATGACATTGGTTATTGAAATTCTTCCGAGTCCTACGGCTACGGCAAATATTAGCCCTGGTGTGGGCTGTGATACCGTCAACGCTGTGTTTATAAATACAAGTAGTGGGGCCGCAACTTATTTTTGGGAGTTTGGTACTGGAGATACAAGCAGTCTTCAGAATCCGCCGCCCGTGGCCTTTGTTACGACCGGGCAGCATGTGATTACTTTAACGGTAACCAGTAACAATGGATGTGTCGATTCCACCACGGCAATCGTCGCGGTCTACGATACGCCTATTACTGATTTCACTGCCGACAATGTCTGTGAAGATGAGTTGGCAATGTTTTCGGATAGCTCAACCGTAGGTTATGGTGGACCTATTAACACGTGGTTCTGGTCTTTTGGAGACGCGCTTAATTCAACGGATACGATTCAAAATCCATTTTTTACATACATAGATTCGGGGACCTTCATTATTCAACTGGTGGCTTCAACTTCCTATTGTTCTGATACCCTTTCGGATACAATTATTGTTGAGCCAAGACCGATTGCCCAATTTCAAGAATCTGATTCTATTGGTTGCTCCCCGCTGTCTGTCACATTTACAAATCAATCTGTTTTTGGAAGTACATATTTTTGGGATTTCGGTGATGGTAATACGAGCACCCAAACTTCGCCAAGTCATGTGTTTAACCATTCAGGGCTGACGGACACCTTGTTCGTTGTGAAGCTTATTACTGAGTCCGCGTTTGGATGTCTCGATAGCACCTTCGATACAATAAATGTCCTCGGGAATCCGGTTGCAAGTTTTTCGTCTAATGCCACCCTGGACTGCGCTCCGTTGATGGTTCAATTTACAGACTCATCTCAAAATGCGGTTTCTTGGAGTTGGTCCTTTGGTGATAGCTTAGGCAGTACCCTGCAAAACCCCTCACATGTATTTGAAAATCAAACCTTGTTTATTTCAAACTATGTCGTGACCCTCACGGTTACAGGAAGCAACGGTTGTGTAGACAGTGCCAATGAAACCATAACCGTATATCCCGAACCTTTATTTGGTTTCAACATTGTGCCAGATTCGGGCTGCAGCCCACTTACCGTTCAGTTTCCCGTAGCAATCGGAGCTGTCTTATATAGTTGGGACTTTGGAGATAATACCACATCAACGGGCACGAATCCAACACACGTATATGTAAACAATACAACGAACAATCAGCAATTCACCGTAACGCTTATTGCTACTTCATCGTTCGGATGCATGGATACTGTCTCTGGTGTATTTACTGTATTCCCAAAACCTACAGCCAATTTGACTCCAGCAATTTCTGCCGGCTGTCAGCCTTTAGATGTGACGTTTACAAACGGTTCCACTGGAGGCAATAGCTATGCCTGGGATTTTGACGATGGCACTGTGTTGACCTCGACAAACGTGAACGAGACGCACACATTTGTAAATGCATCTAACGATACCATTACCTACAATCCAACGGTCATTGCTACAACCAACCTCGGGTGCTCCGATACAGCGCAAGTGACGGTGGATGTATACAGAAGGATTCACGCCTCATTTAGCGTAAACGAGTCTGGATGTCAACCATTTAATGCGGATTTTATTGATGGATCGGTCAACGCAATTCAATGGGATTGGGACTTTGATGATGGGTTTGTCTCGTCGATTCAGAACCCTAGTCATACATATTATAACGCAAGTACGACGTCGATTCAGCGCACGGTAGAACTCGTCGTTGAATCTGTTGAGGGCTGTCAGGATGATACAAGCATTGTTGTCGATGTTTTGCCTAAGCCAAATGCCAACTTTACGATTGACGATAGTCCATCATGTGATAATGAGACCGTGGCCATTACGAATAGCTCAGAAGAGAATGAAATCAATACATGGCGATTTACTAACTCGGGCATTCCGACGATTATAAACGATCCGATTATTGATACCGCATTCAATAATTCGGGAGGAGCGCCGCAAACGTTTCAAATCTTCCTTGTCGTCGAGAATAGTTATGGATGTCTTGATTCAATAGATAAGCCCATGACAGTTTTTCCGGAAGTTGAGGCGAAGTTTATTGGACTAGATGAAGGGTGCAGCCCATTTGAAGTTACGTTTACGAACCTGTCAACAGGAGGAACCCTGCACTCCTGGGATTTTGGGGATGGAGACATAAGCTTTGAGGATGAACCAATGCATGAATTTGAAACCAGTGGTATTGCAGACGAGAACTTTGAGGTTACCCTAACAACGACATCGCCCTATGGTTGTGAAGATTCTGATACATTTAATATACTAGTCCACCCTACGCCAGAACCACTTTTTACGGCTACTCCGTTTTCGCAACGCTATCCAGATTCAACGGTGTCCATTACGAACTTGACGGCTGCTGGCCCTTGGATTTTTAATTGGGAATACGGCGATGGACAAACCGCCGTAACACAAATTCCCGTATCGCATAGCTATAGTACATGGGGAGAATATCGAATTCAATTGAGGGCGTATTCGCCACATTGTGAAGATACCACTTCTCAGCGGGTCATTATTGAACCGCCATTGCCAATCGCCCAATTTGATACCCTGATTGATGATTGTGCTCCGGTGAGTATTACATTTTCAAACTATTCCATTTATGGTGATGGATACTTATGGGAATTTGGTGATGGGGGAACGTCTAGCAGTTTTGAGCCAACACATACCTATCAATTTGCGGGAACCTATGACGTGAAGCTAACTGTTACAGGACCAGGAGGTGAAATAGATACCAAAGAGATAGTCGCGGCGGTTTCGATTCAGAGTCAGCCAACGGCAAATTTTGTTTCTTCCCCATCCGAAGTCTCCGTGCCGAGTCCGGTTACATTTATCAATTACTCACTGTTTGCCGATTCATACCTATGGGATTTTGGTGATAGCACAGAGTCCACTGAAGCAAACCCGCAAAAAAGCTACTTGCGCGGAGGTGAATACTATCCAATTTTGATCGCATTCACGGAATTTGGGTGTACTGATACTTTTCAGTCCGTCGTGCCGATTGTTGCGCTGGAAGTCGGGGCCATTGAAATACCAAATGCATTCACTCCAGGTCTAGGTGGGTCTTCTGGAGGGTATTACGATCCTTTGGCAGCAGACAACGCTATTTTCTTTCCCGTTCTCACTGGCGTAGTTGGGGAAGAATATATACTTAGCATCTTCAATCGATGGGGAGAATTACTTTTTGAAACACATGAAATTACTCAAGGATGGGACGGCTATTATCGAGGTAAGCTATGCGCGCAAGACGCATACGTGTGGAAAGTGAAAGGTAAATACGTGAATGGCCAGAAATTCTCTGAGGTTGGAGATGTAACGCTTATTAGATGAGACAAACAGGGGGTATAATTTTCATATTGACTTTTTTGTTTCAGACGAGCTTCGCTCAAATGTCTAAGAATGATGAAGGCGTGCTGGAGGAAGCGGAGGCTTTTTATGAGGTGTAAGATTATTTGATGACCTGGAAGTTGTTAGAACCATTATCCCATGTTCATACGCATGAGCCAAAGATCAACTATCTCATGGGGGCGTCTGCCTTGCACCTTTCGTTATATAAGGCGGATGCTGAAATTTACCTGGCCAGATCTTGCAAACAATCTTACCCGCCTGCATACCTTCCATATAGCGCATTGCTCTTAAAACTGGACCGCCTGCACGAAGCAGAAAAGTATCTTGACCTCGCCGTTAATAGCCATCAGAATCCGGCCGAAGTTGACCTATTAAAATCATACCTGGATAATGCATTAATATCTCAAGAGGTACCCCAAGCTGTGTTGATAGAGTCAATGGGGCCTAATGTGAATAGCGACTATTCAGATCACACGCCCTTGGTGCCGATTCAGGACTCGATCCTGTTCTTTACTTCACGCAGGCCATTGAAGTCGTCTTCGATCAAAGATCTGAAAGATGAGTTTGATGAAAATATTTATGTATCCAATAGAGCAGAAGCCGGTTGGACAGCCGCCACGCCCGTTGATGGTGATGTAAATGGGTTGCTTAATGATGCTACTGTGGGTTTAAAGGCTGACGCTAGTGAGATGCTCTTCTTTCGTACCAGCCGAGACTTAGAATCGAGCGATCTATGGACGGCAAACTTCAATAAAAACAAGTGGAAAGTGGGAAAAAAACTAGCTTCCCCTATAAACAGTAAAGCCATTGAAAACTCCGCATCAATGAATATTGATGGCGGCGTCTATTATGTTTCAAGCGATAGACCAGGAGGCTTTGGAGGATTCGACATTTATCGAATTG
This sequence comes from Flavobacteriales bacterium UBA1993, assembly GCA_002336485.1. Taxonomy (GTDB): domain Bacteria; phylum Bacteroidota; class Bacteroidia; order Flavobacteriales_G; family Salibacteraceae; genus SHAN690. Next base: position 50,508 of record DDCZ01000065.1, on the reverse strand, counting down.
TCCGATTCGGAAATGGAGATCTCAGTGAGCCGCAAAACCTTGGGAGCGCGGTGAATGGTCCATATGATGAGATATCCCCATTTATTCTTCCAGATGAGCGGACACTGTACTTTTCAAGCAACGGGCCTTCTAGCATAGGTGGGTTTGATTTTTTTAAGTCGGAACATATTCGCGATACGATTTGGTCGCAGCCGGTGAATCTTGCACGTCCGCTATGCACCACGGATGACGATATGCACATCAGCATTTCTTGGTCTGGAGGCTTGGCTTATTTCAGTCGACCGAAAGCCGATAATCTAGGTGATATCGACTTGTTTAAGGCCAATTTGCCCGGGTTCAATGTTTCTGCGAATATTGTTCGAATCCAATTGGAGTCATACGAAGGCCAGGAAGTTGAGGCCGCGATGTTTCTGCCAGACTTTAGCGAAACCACTGGAATTTATAATGTGAATGAAAACGGAGAAATAATCATCGTAATGTTTCCAGGAGAGATGGGGATTCTCGAGATTATCGGATCTGAAACCGGTGCAATTGAGCGTGAATTAGAGTATCAACCCCATGAAGGAATTTGGGAAACGAGCATCGAAATTGATTTGAATCCAGACGCTGAGTGAGGTGGATTGCGAACATATTGATCATTCTATGCGCTTTGAATTCGATGGCTCAAGACCCTCAATTCACACAGTTTTATGCGGCGCCAATTTACCTGAATCATGGGTTCGCGGGGAACACAACTCAAGCGAGGGCCACAATCAACTATCGAAATCAATGGCCGGCAATGCCCGGTAAGTTTATCTCTTATGCAGCTGCATTTGATTATAACCTTGATGCCCTCAATAGTGGATTTGCAGTGGCTCTTCAACAAGATCGGGCTGGGACCGCCGCGCTTCGATCTTCCAATATTGCATTGCACTATTCATATACGCTTCGTGTGAGTCGGAAGCTTGCACTAAAGCCTGGAGTCTACTTTTCGTACACATTTCGGAACGTAGATCAGACTGACTTGGTTTTTGGTGATCAACTCATTTACGATAATCCAGTGTCGAACTCAAATCAGTCATTCTCGGCAGAGCCTGTACGCTATCCCGATCTCGGCACTGGGCTCGTAGGTTACATGAAAAATTGGTGGGCAGGCATGGCATTTCATCATTTGAATCGGCCTAATCAAAGCTTGATAGAAGGCGAAGCCCGGTTGCCGATGAGGTTCTCTATGCACGGTGGGTACAATTTCGTGATTAGTCAAAACGTTAAAAAGCAGCAGATTTCGAGCGTAACGGCTGTGGCTCATTATAAGGCTCAAGGAAAGTGGGATCAAGTCGATATTGGGGCGTATTATCGATATAAGATCATCACTGCGGGATTCTATTATCGAGGGCTGCCTCTCTTTAAGAACAACACATATGCCCAGCCAAATCACGATGCCATTGCAGCATTAATTGGATTTCAATACAAGGATTTGGCTTTTGGATATTCTTACGATTTAACCATTTCCAAGTTGATTACCGACTCCGGTGGGTCACATGAAATTTCTCTTAAATGGGAGATAGCCAGCGAGAAGAAGAAACGAAAGAGAAGGAGGAGTAAGTTTCTCATTCCGTGCGCAAAATTCTAAGGCTCTATGCTTGTATACTTAGTATACGTTCTCCATTTCTCCAAAACTAATTCCATATCCTCTGGAAGTTCACTTTCAAACTTTACAATCTCACCGGTAACTGGATGCTCAAATCCGAGTGTTTTTGCATGCAGCGCTTGCCTTGGAAGAATAGCGAAACAGTTGTCGATAAATTGGCGGTATTTCGAAAAAGTAGTTCCCTTTACAATTCTGTTTCCACCATATCTCGGATCACCGAATATGGGATGACCGATATGAGCCATATGCACCCTAATCTGGTGTGTTCGACCCGTGTCAAGTTTACAACGAATCAGGGTTACGTATCCTAACCGTTCCAGTACTTCATAATGCGTGATAGCGTGCTTTCCATGTGATCCATCCGGAAATACAGCCATCCGTTTTCTGTCATTTATAGACCTTCCGATATGTCCTTCAATGGTGCCGTTATTTTCTTCCACATCGCCCCAAACGATGGCTAGATAATGCCTGTCAATGGTTCGATTGAAGAAGTGAGCGGCCATCTTCGAAAGCGCGTCGTCCGTTTTGGCAATAAGGAGCAAACCTGTGGTGTCCTTATCAATTCGATGCACCAAGCCGGGAAACGAGTTTTCATTTGTTTTGTTCTTCGGCAAGTTTTCAAAATGATAAACAAGCGCGTGAACCAACGTGCCAGCGAAATTGCCGTGGCCTGGGTGCACAACAAAATTTGCTGGTTTGTTGATGACCATAACGGCGTCATCTTCGTACACAATGTTTAGCGGAATGTTTTCTGGAATCAGTTTGAATTCTCGCTTAGGATAGGGCAGTACAATCGAGATTTTATCGTGTGGCTTTACCTTATAATTCGACTTGACCTTTTCGCCATTAACGATGATGCTGCCATTTTTTGCCGCTATCGCTATCTTGCTTCGAGAGGTATCGGGCAATCGATCAAATAAGAATTTATCAATTCTTAGTACGGCCTGACCCGGATCTGCAACAACACTGTGGTGCTCGAACTGATCATCTTGATCGTCGTCGGAATTCGTTATTGAGTCTGTCATGAATCTTAGTCCGTTAAGACTAGTTTTTGGGTCTTAAGCGCGCCATTGCGCTCATCAATTGCGCGAATCAGGTAAATGCCCGCGGCTTGGTTGCTTAGGTCTAATCTCTCACTTCCAGTTATTCGTCCAGACCATATAGTTGCACCTTGTAAATTGTAAATGCTGATTTCTGCTGGACTGGAAGCCTCGAATTGGATTATTCCGTCGGAGGGATTAGGATATATTTTCAGGTTTAGTTGCTCCTTAGTTTTCTCGGAAACGGATAGTGTTGGGTCCTCGCCAAAGTCTGGTCGAATCAGCAACGATCCCAGAAAGGATGAACCGAACCATCGATTGCCACTTTTGTAATAAATCCGATCGCTTGACTCGGTATTCACGTCAAAGCCGATATAGATTTTTTCCGGTTCAATCTGTCGGAAGCCAATAAGATAGTCACCTTCCACATACACTGCCTCTTCCAAGTTATATCGAACGAAGTCATTACCGTTCGAATATCGGGGCTCACTTGTGAAGCTCGAAACGTAAATTGGGTTTGACCCGGTGTCCTCCCAAACCATTATTTCAAAGGAAAGCTCCTCGGCATTGTCTTCCAGTACTTGTGGAAAATTGAAATGAATTCCACGAATCGAATCTCCAACCGGTGCTGTGAATCCATAGGCCAGTTGAAGTCCAGCGCCAGTCAGTGCGTAGGCTTGCTCCGCTGTTCCGTCATCGTACGAATAGTAGTTGTAAAAGCCCTGCGTCGCAGTTACCGTATCGTTAATCAACTCGTCGTTGCCACCCTGAATTTTAAACCAAGACATTGTTTCAAACAAGGCGAAATCATCACCATTATCAGGGAATATCTGTTCACTTGGCAGTCCAAAGCTTCGAGTTTTGACCGTTTCGGCAGGTAGGTTTGGATCAAGTGTGGTGTAAGAATGCACTACTTGACCTATTGCGTCAACGGTTTCAAAATTCTGACTAAGGACATATGTTTCTTCGAAATGGAGATTGTGTAGCGTTTGGGTTACATCAGCTCCTTGCAAGGATGCATAGTCCTCTAGATAATGTTTCCAAGGCACGCTTGTATATATTCCAGTATAGGAAGACGTTGGCTCGACAAAGGCGACATCCGAAATGGTGTCAGCTAAGGTGCTGTCTCGTCCATCATGCAGGCGCACATAGTCTATGTTCCATAAATCCATCTGAGCGCTTAGTGTGGCGTAATTTCTAAATCGAAATTTAAATCCAGGTTGAAGGTAGTCCGCTCCGTCAACTCGCAACCAAACCTGATTACTCCAAGCATCGGGTTCATCTAATTCACCTGAGCGGCTCCATACATGCGTCCATTGTTCGGTCTCAACATTGAAAAATTCGACCATCAAGGTGTCCTCTTCCTCGGGTTCATTTCCAAAGCCTCCCGCTTGATAAAAGAACGTAAGAAAAACATCTTCCATCTCTGAGTTTAAAAGCAAAGGTTTAGACTCTAGCGTGTCTGCTGGGCCTTGCGAAGTTGAGGAAGTAATATCATATGGAACGCCCAACGCGTCAGTGCCATCGAAGCTTGCAACACCGTAGGTAATTGTGTTTTGCGAAAAAGAGTTATTTACAAATGCACCACCTCTATTTGCTTCATTGGCCGGGGTGACCCAGAGTGATGGATCATCATCAACTACATACAGGGTGTCAAACGTATTTACCAAGGTGGTTTCCGCGGCAATTGTGTCATAGGTGACCAGTCCAGTACTTTGATCAAATTCAGTAATCACGGTAGTCCATCCCGTGTCCTGACCAATTGGTTCGCCAGCCGAATCGTAATATGTGACATATAATGTTGGATTCACATCATATTGAAGGGCGCCGCTGATCGGCTTTGTTACTGAATACGTTTCTTCGAATACTAGATCTATGGTAACTGGGTGTTGGTCGTTGACCTCAAATCCGAAAAGCACCTTTAACGTGATTCGATCTTCATCCTTCTCGGCGTCATATACTTTGATTCGATTTTGTGTGAAATCATCAAAAAATGGAAGACCAATTGTGTCTATGTCATACACAAATGGATTACGAGTAATAGATCGATGTGCCGTTTGTGGTTCTGCCGAATTTGATCGCAGCACCTCATTGTACATCAATGGGTATAACCCTTCCTGAGCATGGGCTTCTCCAAAAATGGTTGTCAAAGCGGTTAGGGTCAATATGATGATTATATACCTCATGAACCCTTCAATGATGCTCTAACAGAGTCAATATTTGACGGTGGAACTTTCGTAATATCCGTCGACAAATTAATAATGATTGGCGATCCAGTTTTTATCAGTTCTCCTGGTTTTTCAGATTGCCAAAACACTCTTGACGCAAGAGAGTCTCCTTCATTTTCAGCAAGTTCGATTGAAAATCCGGCTCTGTTTAACCCTTTCATATGCAACAATGCGGTAGCCTCGTCGAATGAAAGACCATAGAGTTCAGGCACGGGTGTAACGCTACCTGCATTCACCTCACCAATCACAATGTCAATTTTACTTCCTTGCGGCAGTTTACTTTCAACTTCAACGGTTTCTCCATTTAGCTGGAGCCCTATTGCACAGCCTTCGCATGGGTCAGCCTTCGAAATAAGTTCCCCAATTTCAAACCCACGGCGGGTCAATTTGCTTATTGCAATTGCACTTGTCTGATTCAAAACGTTGGGTATACTCACTTTTGGAGTTTCATAACGTGAAATTGTCAGATATATTTTTCTGTTTTTCTTCACCAGAGACGATGGTCTAGGGTCTTGGTCGACAACTTCTCCTCCGCGCTTACCAAGAGTGAAAATCGAATCAATAATCTCTATATCGAGCTCCGCTTCCTTTAAAAATGCCTCGGCTTCAATTAGGTCGTAACCAGCTAGATCAGGGACACTCACAGCCTCACCTGTTTTTGCATAGGAGTTCAGGAAGTAGTATGCGCCCACCAAGCATAAGATCACAAAGACACCTGCAAGCAACACATTAATTACGAAGGTTCGGGAGAAAATAAACTTCAACATTGACACAAAGATAAATTGTTGAGGACACGCTCCTCTTTTGACGCATAGGATATTGATCAATTATTACAACATTTGCGCGAAAAGGTACTTATGACAAATCAGCGTATTCTAATTACAGGTGGTGCAGGTTTTATTGGATCACACTTGACAAGTAAACTTGTTGAATTAGGAAATGAGGTGGTAATCATTGATACGCTGCTGAGAGGAAATAAAATTCCACAAGATGTTTTTTCCAAAGTTGAGTTTCATCAAGTGGATGTGTGTGACAGCGCAAAAGTTGCCGAGCTTGCTAAAGGTGCTGACGTGATTTTTCATTTTGCTGCCATTTTGGGAGTAGATATCGTGGCCGACAACCCGATTGAGACTATGGAAACTGAGGTAAATGGAATGCAAAGTGTTGCCCATGCGTGTGCCATAAATGGCATAGAGAAATTGATATACGCATCCACAAGTGGTGTTTACGGACATCTTGCACTTGAACAAAGTGTAAACGAAGAAATATTGGTTGATCCACACACGAGCTATGCAATGGCCAAAAGATACAACGAGATTTATCTCGCTTCTTTATTTGAAGAAAAAGGGATCAACTCGATCGCACTTCGATTCTTTAATATCTACGGTTTAAGACAAGATAACCGAATGGTTATTCCTCGATTTATAGAGCAGGCGATGAAGGGCGAGCCGCTTACTGTTTATGGTACGGGTGAGCAGACACGTGACTTTACATATGTTGAAGATGCCATTAATTGCACGATTAATTTGGCCAAAAACGTACAGGGTTTTGAAATATTCAACATTGCGAATGAAAAGGAAGCGACCATCGAAGAGTTGGCGAAAGAAATTATTCGTCTACTTAATTCGAAATCGGAAATTCATCACATTGAAGCCCCGAAAAAGCGCTACGACTACGAGGTGGGTAGAAGGTACGGTAGCAGCGAGAAACTGTTAACTCATACTGGTTATAAGCCTTCAACTGGCCTTCAAGAAGGGCTCTCGATTGTGATGAAAGAGGTTTAGTAGTACTCGGCTGTTAATAAGCCAAACCCTTCTTGTACTTATCGATTTGTAGTCTCTCTATTTTTGATTGAGATAGAGAGAAAATGAAAAAAAACATTGCCATAATTTTCGGCGGCTTTTCAGGCGAGCGCGTAATTTCTGAAAGGAGCGCCAATGTTGTGCGAGAACACCTATCAAGTCCAGAATTCGAGTGTTTCTTGGTAGACATCGATCGCAAATCTTGGAAATGCCAAACCAACTCGGGGATGATTGAAGTGGATAAAAACGACTTCTCTATACCCACAGATTCTGGTAAGATATCTTTTGATGCCGTATTCTGTGCAATACATGGAACACCCGGCGAAGACGGAAAGATTCAAGGCTATTTTGACGCTCTAGGAATTCCATATAATAATTGCGGTGTTTTGGCTTCGGCCATCACCTTTGATAAAGCAGCATGTAATCGATACCTACAAGCCTCTGGCGTGCTAGTGGCCGATTCCTACATTGCGCGTATAGGCCATGATGTGGATGTGGACAAAATTGTGGAACGAGTTGGATTGCCATGTTTCGTGAAGCCCAATGACGGCGGGTCAAGCATAGGTGTAACCAAGGTCAAGGATGTTACACAAATGCGAAAAGCAATTAGCCACGCTCAGCAAGAAGGAGTCGACGCACTTATAGAATCATTTTTGTCTGGAACGGAGGTTTCTTGCGGTTGCATAACTCTTGAAGGATCTCCTAAATCAATAGGTGTGACCGAAATTGTACCTGGAAACGAATTTTTTGATTTTGAATCGAAATACAATCATCATCAAACCGAAGAGATTACCCCAGCACGCATCGAAAAAGATGTTTATTCCGAAGTTGAAAAGCTTACAGAGAATATTTACGAATGGCTGCACTGCAAGGGTATGATTCGCGTCGACTATATGATTTGCGAAGATGGGATCTACCTGATAGAGGTAAATACAACGCCTGGTTTAAGTGAAGCGAGTATAGTTCCAAGACAGGCAATTTATTCTGGGTACACCTTAAGTGAATTCTTTCAGATGTCAGTCAAAGAGTCACTGCGCTGATCGGAGCCGATCGGTTAGAAAATCTACAAGCTTTTTCATTGCCCTTGATCGGTGACTCATGGAGTTTTTTTCGTTCGCAGTCATTTCGGCAAATGTTCGTGTATGACCTTCAGGTCTGAAGATTGGATCGTAACCAAAACCGTCCTTTCCTTTGGGACTAGAGCTGATTTCGCCCTTTACGATTCCTTCAAACGCATAGTTTTCGCCCTCCCACCAAAGGTTCATAATGGTCCGAAACTGGGCCTTTCTATTTTCGATTCCGTCTAATTCCTGCAAGACTTTGTTCATGTTGTCTTCGAAACTGCAATCCAAACCCGCGTATCTTGCTGAATAGACTCCTGGAGCACCTTTTAGGGCTTCAATTTCTAGTCCGGTGTCATCCGCAAAGGCATTTCGCTTGTACGTTTCATAGATAAACGTCGATTTGATTTTTGCGTTTTCGGTAAGTGTAGTTCCATATTCGTCAATCTCACCTGTGAAGCCAAGATCACGCATAGAGACAATGGGCAGTTGACCATCGAATGCTGCTTGAATTTCGGAAAGTTTGTGCTTATTGCCGCTCGCAAACACAAGGACCTTCAACGAGTCACTCTTCATTTTTCGGATTGAATATTTTCGCTTTTGTATAGAGAACCAGAAGCAGGATTGTGAAAAAGGGAATAAGGGGGATTTTGAAGCGAACCAATGCGCCGTAGTTTGGTGTCGTTAGCCCAATGCCAAAAGCGAAGAAGACCGAAAACATTAAGCAGAATGCAAGGAATGGTTCTGATATAATCCGATTCATCAACTTTAAGGGGTTGTTTCTGAATAAAACACCGAATGTCAGCAGCAAGAGAAATGTGTTTTCCAAGGCCGAAAAGAGCATCACAATATTGTTGATCGAGAGCACCGAAGGGCCATAGAATCCGTATAGTGTGGCAATAGGGAATTTCGAGATCACCCCAAGAGGTGTTCGTTCAATAGTGCCGATATCAAATGAATTTGAGCCATAATACTCCCGCTTAAAATCCTCCTGAGTAACGACTGCCTTGTTGATGATTTTCTCGGTCGAATAGTCGCCCAATGTTGCTGAGATGCTCGAAAATGTTACTGCAAAAACACCTAGTGATAATGCAACAATGAACGGGATCATACTTATTCGTATGAACTTGTTTCGAATAGATTGAATGGATGAATTAAAAATCCAGACTAGGGCCCCAGGAAACAACACCAGAAAAATATAGGGTTTAATAACTATGATTAAAGTCAACGAAAGGACCGATAAAAGAATTGTTGCCAATGCGAATCGTCTTCGTATCACGATCCAATACATGCCATAAATAAAGTAGCACATGGATGCATAGGAAATAGTGTCCTTGGATATACCTGAGCCCCAAAATAATATGCTCGGAATAAACAGCACTGCGATCATGGCCAATTTCGAATTTCCAACTATCAGAACTCGAAAAAGTCCGAATAATTTCCAGGATGCCAAGTATGATACAGTGGCGATGAGTATTGAGGCAAGGAGATAACTTTTAAAGGAAAATATTAAGAAAGGCATTACAATTTTCGACACCATAAGCGTTCCCCTATCCGCAAAGATGTATCGAAGTGGGTATCCAGTTTCCTGTGTGAAATAGGAGAAGTCAGCAGGATTATAATCATGCATGTAAACAGAGAGTCCAGCACTAAAGTCCGAGTAGAACAAGTTTAGCATTGGAAGCGCAGCTTTGTAATAGGATACCGTGTCGCCTCCTCCGTAGTAGACTAAGTAAACGAACACAAAACCAAAAAGACCAATCATTTTGGCGCTCAAACCGAGCGTAAATATGCGCCGATCCGATTTGCGTATCATCAGTACCGTCGAATAGGCGACAATCAGATACAATGGCGCAAGCACAACCTCCCATATTTCAAGGAGACTATTTTGCATATGCAAATTCTATGTTGTGGAGATTTGAAATAATCTAAAAGCTTAAACTTCTGTACAAGGATATTTATCTCTTTTGAATTACTGGATTAAATGATCGATTAGGAAATTACGTAAGGGCTATGAAATCAATAATATCTTTAGCGGCTACATTTTGAGATGAAAATACTTGTTACCGGCGGCGCCGGATATATCGGCTCGCATACCATTATCGACATTCTAGAGAACACAGAACATGATGTGGTTTCTATCGATAATTTTTCAAATTCAGATGCTAAGACATTTGATAGAATTGAGGAAATTACGGGAAAGCGTGTGAAGAATTATGAGCTAGACCTTACCGCCTACAGTTCCTTGAAGGAGCGATTTTTTAATGTTGAAGGCCCTATTGACGGAATCATACATTTTGCTGCGCTGAAGGCGGTTGGCGAATCGGTGGAGAAACCGGTATTGTACTATCACAATAATCTAAATGGGCTCATCAACCTACTCAAGTGCTGCCAGAAATACGATGTCAAACATTTCATTTTTTCCTCTAGTTGCACTGTTTATGGAAACGCAAAAACGCAGCCCGTTACGGAGTTAACCCCTGTTCAACCTCCTGAATCTCCTTATGGATACACGAAGTTGGTGGGAGAAAACATCCTCAAAGATTTTAGTGCCACCAAAATTGGGTTTAACGCCCTTTCCTTGCGCTATTTTAACCCTGTAGGCGCTCACCCAAGCGGTAAGCATGGTGAATTACCTAAGGGTAGGCCAAACAACCTTGTTCCTATTGTCACGCAGTTTGCATCGGGTTGGTTAGATGAACTAAACATCTTTGGAGATGATTATGAAACCAGAGATGGAACAGCCATTCGAGACTATATCCATGTTTCAGATATCGCCAATGCGCATGTGTTGGCGCTGGAAAAACTGGCTGAATCAGAGCATGAGCTTGACTATGACGTCTATAATTTGGGGACAGGTGATGGAGTAACGGTTCTTGAAGTTATTAAGGCTTTTGAGAAATCTACAGGAATAAGCGTTGCGTATACGATATCTGACCGGAGAGCTGGCGACGTAGAGTGTATCTATGCAAATAACTCAAAGGCTAATAGGCAACTGGGTTGGAATCCGAAATACGGAATTGCCGATGCAATGATTTCTGCATGGCAGTGGCAGCAATTATTGAATACTAAGCGTGGTGATACGGTTCATTCCGAATGATGCTGAAAGCGCGATATAGTTGTTCGGAGAATATCGCACGAATAATTTGATGGCTAAAGGTCATTTTGGATAACGAGATTTTCATCTCGGCCTTTTCGTAAACTTCACTTGAAAAGCCATAGGCACCCCCAATTACGAAACAGATATCCCTCCCATTAAGGCTCATGCCTGTTTCAATCCAATTGGCAAATTTCACACTTGTCATCTGCATGCCACCTTCATCAAGTAATATTAATCGTTCGCCAGGCTTGAGTCGTTTTAAGATGCTTTTCCCTTCTTCCATTTTGAGCTTATCATTACTCAGCTTATTACTATTGCGAACATCGGGAAGTTCCTCCCATTCGTATTTGACATACCGTCCAATGCGATGATTATATAGGTCAATCGCTTCGCGAACGAAGGACATATTCGTTTTTCCTATTGAAAGTGTTCTAATCTTCATTTGACCTTATCTTTGAGGTCGATGGTTTCAAATGTATCAACTATGACAAGGTTCTTTCTAGTTCTATTAATCGCGCTTCCGTTTTCTCTCTTCTCACAAGATTATGCAGGGCTTACAAAAGCGTTTTCACATGGCGATGCTTCGGCAATCGCTAATATGTTTGCTGAACAAGTTGAATTATCCATTGAAAATGATGTGGTAAGCGAATCAGCGATTGATTCTCAAAAGGAATTAAGAACCTATTTCATGAACAACACTCCTCAGTCCTTTAAAATGGTGCATAATGGAGTCTCTGGAAAAAACGTCCATTATATGATAGGAGAGTTAACCACCTCTAAAGGTGGAAGCAGAATTACCACCTATCTGGTTGAGAAAGGAGAGACGTTCGAAATTCAGAGCATCGAAATAGAAGCAAACTAGAATCACTTTTTGTCTATGATAGAATTCATCCAAAATGCCCTCAAGGAAGATATTGGGGAGGGTGATCACACAACATTGGCCTGTATCCCAGATGGGAAAATGGCAGAGGCCCAGTTACTATTTAAGGAAAGCGGAGTGGCAAGTGGCTTTCTGGTAGCCGAAAAAATATTTCAACATGTCGATCCCTCTTTAGAACTCGATTTTAAAATAACCGATGGTGCCAGAGTTACTCGGGGCGATGTCGGTTTTTTTGTGACTGGTCCAGCGCGCTCCATACTCAGTTCGGAACGCTTGGTTTTAAACCTAATGCAGCGCATGAGTGGCATATCGACCGTTACGGCCCATTATGTCGATTTAATCGCCCACACGAAGGCAAAAGTTCTGGATACACGAAAGACTTCTCCAGGATTAAGGCTTTTTGAAAAGGACGCAGTGAAATTTGGGGGCGGCACAAATCACCGATTTGGCCTATTTGATATGATCTTGATTAAGGATAATCATATCGATGCGGCAGGAGGTATCCACCAGGCATTATCAAATACCGCCAAGTATCAGCGCGAAAGAGGAGTAAAGCTTCCTGTAGAAATAGAGGTCCGATCATTCGAGGAGTTGCGGACCGTGCTTGATATTGGTGGAGTTGATCGAATAATGCTGGATAATTTTAGTGTAGACCAGACCAGAGAAGCCGTCGGTATTTGCAACGGAAGCGTTCCACTAGAATCCTCAGGTGGAATTACCCAAGAAACAATAGTCGGTTACGCTGAAGCAAACGTGGATTTTATCTCCGTAGGCGCGTTGACGCATTCAGTGCGATCACTGGATATCAGCTTAAAAATTAAACTGTAATGAGACTATTAACCTTCGTTATTTGTCTTTGTCTCGCATCCCTATCCCTTGCACAAGAAAATTCACTCTACTGGAAAAATCGCACCCCCGTTCAGGGTTATTGGCAACAAGATGTAGCTTATGCCATCAATGCATCACTGAATGATGAGACGGAGCTGATCTCAGGTGATTTGATCCTTCAGTACACAAACAATAGCCCAGATGCATTAACGCAGCTCTATTTTCATGTTTACCAAAACATGTTTGAGCCGAATTCCTATAAGAACCAATTCGACGGCAATTCAGATGCGAAGGCAGAAGAATGGCAAAAAACAGATGTAACCAACATGCGTGTTAATGATAGGCAGGTTGCGTTTACAAAGGACAATACGATGCTCATCGTAGATCTTCCGGAGCCCATAATGCCCGGATCGGTTGCCAAGATTGAGTGTGCGTTTACTACGCAGTTTGGCTCTCAAGGAGGACGAATGAAGGTTTACAGCTCCAATGGACAGAAACACTTTAATGTGGTGCATTGGTATCCAAGGATTTCGGTCTATGACCGCAAGTTTGGATGGACCACCGATCAGCATCTCGGACACGAATTCTACGGTGATTTCGGAACCTACGAAGTAGAAATTAGCCTTCCAGAGCATTACATTTTGGATGGAACAGGTAAGCTCCTTAATCGATCAGAGGTGCTCCCCGAATCGCTCATGGAAAAGGTGCGGATTGAAAATTTCGCGGACAAACCTTGGGGTGAAGCACCGTCTGAGATTATGGCGGCCTCATCAAAGCCAAAAACGTGGAAGTTTAAAGCTGAGAATGTGCATGACTTTGCCTGGACAGCAGATCCAACGTACCGCATAGGACTCGCAAAGGCTACATTGGAAGATGGTTCTGAAGTTGATTGTTACAGCCTCGTTCAAGAACAGCATGCCAGTGGTTGGCAAAATGCGGCAGCATATACGGCACGTGTTATTGAGCTTTACTCGAAAGACTTTGGTTCGTACGCATATCCGAAAATGATTGTAGCTGATGCTCGTGATGGAATGGAGTATCCCATGTTGACACTCGATGGTGGCCGCGATCCATACTATCGAGATTTAATTGCGCATGAAGTCGGACACAATTGGTTTTTCGGAATGGTTGGAAACAACGAAACCTACAGGGCTTCGCTGGATGAAGGATTTACGCAGTTCTTGACTTCTTGGGCCATGGAACACCTTGAGGGTGACACTATTAATTGGACACCCGCTTCATCAAAACTGGATGAAATGTTTCAGGATGAGCGTGGAACGCGTGATGCTCAAATATTCCAGGGATACTATAGGGCGGCATTGATGAATAACTCAGATCCGAATCTAAATACCCATAGTGATCATTTCAAAGACAGAACAGGGTATGGGCAGGTTTATTACAAGACGGCAACGATGCTTTACAATATGCAATACGTATTGGGCGATTCATTTTTTCTGGCATCCATGCAGAACTACTTTAACCAATGGAAGTTCTGTCATCCATATTTCAATGATTTTCGATCGAGTATTATTCAATTCACGGGTGTTGATCTAAACTGGTTTTTTGACCAATGGTTGGAATCGGAATCTGATATCGACTACGGCATAAAGTCGTTTAAACGAGTAAGTGAAGGCAGTTATGAGATAGAGCTAGAGCGTAAAGGAGAAATGCAGATGCCAATAGCTTTGACGGTAACAACCAAAGAAGGCGTGGAATTGGAATACTGGATCCCGAATTCATATTTCGTCAAAGCTAGCTCTGACAACGTCTTACCTCAATGGGTCGGATGGGGCGATAACAATAAGGTGTATCGAGCCCGTTTAGATTCGATACCAGAGGTCAAAACGGTGCAGATAGATGCCAGTAATCGCTTGGCCGATGTGTATCATCTAGACAATAAACTACCCTTCCCGATAAACGTTCAATTTGATGACCTAAATTATTCATACCCAATCAGGGCCTATGCCGTTGAGTGGCACCCGAGCATTTGGTACAATGGTTATGATGGTCTTAAAATTGGGGTAGAGGCAAAAGGGGATTACTATCACACATATCACAAAGTAGACGTCGGATTTTGGTTCAATTCTGGATTGCTTCAACAAACCAATTCGCTCTTAGATATATCCACACAAAGTGAATTCTACAGATTTAACTACCGCTTGAATTACCAGACTCCATTAAGAGGAATTGCCAAGGATTTTGATGTTCTGATAGGGACTCGGTTTTTGGATGGCGTGGCCATAAATAAAATTGGCTGGCAAAAGAAATTTTCAAATGGAAAAACAAAAGTGAATCAATCAGTTTCGAGCCTCTATCGCCCTGATCAAAAGTCGCTCAATTATGCGATAATGCCTAGCCAGTGGGGAGTAGAGAAGTTCAATAATTTCATGCAAACGGAGTTGCAACATCGATATCGATATGGGAAGCGGAGCCGTGGATTGGTTCGGTCGAATTTGCGAAACAATTTTTTGGGATCGGATTACAGCTATGGATTTGTAAACCTGTCTTCTGTAAATGAAAACAGAACGAAAAAACTCAACCTTCGGACGCGTGTTTTTGGCCAAATTGGTTTTGGTGACAATTGGGCGCCTGAGTCGCAGCTTATGGCTGCTGGCGCCAATCCCGAAGAAATGCAAGACAATCCATTCATTCGTTCCGCAGGATTTGTTCCTGCCACAGCGGGTGGATATGGAATAGAAACGGGGTGGTTTCACTCCGGAGGTGGACTTAATTTAAGAGGGTACAGCGGTTACGTATTGCCCGAACTGAATGAAGATAGCCTGGTGCGCTTTGCTTACGCCGGCAGATCTGGCTTGGCGGTGAATACAGAGCTTGAGTTCGACAACCTCGTTCGGATTCTCCCTGGCTTTAAACGCTGGATCGAGTTGAAGACCTATTTGTTTGCAGATGCTGGGCTCATAGATCTCAAATCCGATGCGTATCAGTTGAGTGGATTGCGTGCAGATGCAGGCGTTGGGATGGCGCTGGATATAAAGCAATGGGGACAATGGTCTGACTTAAGGCCGACCACCGTTCGAGTTGATTTTCCGCTGTTTTTAAATCGACCACCGGCCAATCAAGAGTTTTTACAATTCAGATGGATATTGGCAATAGATCGCGCTTTCTAGGCTGAAGCTTTGGCCCCTAGTTCAACCGCTATTTTCTCGACCACATCAATTAGAAGTTTGTCGTCGCTGTAGTCATGATCCGTTTCTATGAGCTTACGAACATTGGTAGATCCCAGTGCGAATCGAACAAATGCATGCTCCTCATAACTCACAGGCTGACCAATGGTGAGCTTTTCAAACTTGTTTTGATATTCATGCCCTTTTAATACAAGCTGCTCATACAACTCCCTTAATTGTTCTGAATTAAAGTAGTCGACCTTTCCATTGATTTTTACAGAAAGGATAGAGTTGTTGGTTTTGTTTTGGTCTGGCAATAACTCGAAACAAGGTTTTGAGTTCAAATACTCAACTACGTGGCGATTCCAATTGCTTATTGCAAATGTGGACTCGCGCTCTGTGTACTTGCTGAGGTTTTCAGATTCGCAAATAGCAGCCTCCCACCTCAAGGTTAAACCTATGTTTTCTTCAGCCGAAAAATGCGCCCTTAAGTCCCTATAAGATGGTGGTATGTCGTATTTCGAATAGACAGTGTCAAACCCGGCGGTTATGCTTGGGGCAATTTCTTTACGTGGGATCTGCTCAGCATAAGATTCAGGTACGAGCAATGCCCCAGAAAAAGGTGGACTCTGGTAAAACTTAGAGCCAGTTATCATGAGCAGGCAATTGGCCGCCAATAAATCATTAAAAAGTTTAGGGGTTGCGCGCATTTGACAGAGATCCACAACGTACGTTACATCGGTGGGGCCATCTTGAATAATGGACACACTATCCTCAATTCCTGATTTACTTCCAATTACCAGATTAACGATCACATGATGCGTGTCACGATAGGTGTCAATAGCTTGGTATATTTTACGCTTGTGGTCCATAACCGAACCATCTTCTGATCTTGCAGGAAACAATATGTGATCTACATCTAATCCTTCCTTAATCACTCCGCCTTTCTCCACCTTATCCAGAATCTGTGTTTTTTCTGCATGGTAGTGACCTGTATTTGCTAAAATTGATCCTGTTCCCAGTTCTTCAGGACAGGTAATTAGGCTCATTATAGGTTTGTCGCCGTGAATCAATCGAGAGAAAAGAAGCGGATAATAGCACAAATCACTTCCGCTGGGAGCAAAGAATATATTGAAGTCACTGGTATATGAGTTTTGCAGTAAGGCCTTCATCCTATAACGCTGCTTGATCCGGATGTCTTCAACCGTCGCTTCTTTGGATTGCATCATTTTGAACGCAGCCTTCACCCGAGCACTCACATCTTTTGACAGCGGGGAGCATGTACACGAACCCCGGCTCAACAATCCTTCCGATTGAAATGGGTTTACGAAATACTTATTTAGGCCCGAACCTTTAAGCTCAATTCGCTCATCGCCACCCGATGTTATCGCTTTTTCGAAATCTGTCATTACGCTTTTAAAAACTTGTGCAAATAAAGACATCTTGAGTGATGCCGAAGGCACTTTAATGATTCAAACTGACCACAATCAGCTATTCTAAATTTGCTACTCATTCGAGGAGGTGTGGTTCACTTAATCAATCGATCATCGGCGGAAGCATGAATGCTGACTAAACTTTCTTTGGAAAAATATACTGATAGCTTTGCGGTATCCGAAGGTCGGTTTTCGCAACTACTAAATCTAATCCCCATTCCATGCCCGAAAAGGCGTACATCTTAATTCTTCGAGCAATTTCTGATGCTGAGGCTCTGGACATTGCAGCCAGACAAGAAAAAGACGAGGTGGTGGTTTATTCCGTTGATAATTTAGATCATCAACTCAATTACGAGCCTATTCCGACCAACATTGCCTCGGATAGTTCTATAGACCTATTGAAACAGGTCGTATCTGCCCCGCATCGCACAAGGTGGAAAGACCAAATGCTAAATGAAGCGTTGCGAATGGAAGGCCTTTACCCTCATTATGTTTCCAGAACGCAAGTATTTCGTGGTTTGATAAAGCCAGCCTTCGAAATAGCAGTGATAGATTGGCTTAGGAGAGAAAGCGAGAACGCTCCGATAACAGTTTTTTCAAGTTCGAGTAAACTCCAAGAAACCCAGGTAGCCGAAGATGTGACCATCGACTCAAAAGTGGGGCTGCAGACAAAGAAGGCTGGGCAGAAGCAAGCATTTAAATATGCCATCATATTTGGATTGCGTTCCATAATGGGGTTCTTCCAATCTTTTCGAGCTAAAAAGCAACAACACGTATTGGGATATACTCTGGTAAATGAAATTCCAGTCTTTTCTTTAAACGGAGAAATGCAAATGGGCGACCCCGTCTTTGGGTATTTATGCGATCGTGTCCAGAAAGAGGATCAGTTCTCTTTGTTGCTTATTCTAAAGAATTTTGCAGGTACTGATAAGTACAGCATTCGCAAATTGTTTATTCACGAAATGAAGACTCAAAATGGCTTGTTCTTTGAATACTTCATGTTGCGGGCTTTGTTTAATTCGGAGACGAGAAAAAATTGGAAGCAGTATCTCCATCACTGCAAGGTTGTCTTTAAGGACTGCATCGCCAAGGCCGAAGGTTTGGATAAGCTAATACTAATGGCATTTTCATCCGAAGTAGAGCAATTCGGCTTAATGTATCTCAGGTATCGAGCTGCCAACCTTTACGTGAAAAGCATACAACCACGCGTGTTCGGTGCTGGAAACGAGCATTCCTATACCAAGTATCCGATCATCAGCGCCGCAAAAGAGAACCAGGTCCCAACCTTCGGCATCCAGCATGGCGGAATAAGCAATCAAAACGCGTTTTACTCTTTTACGGAAGAGGACCGTGCAATATCGCCGATTCCAGATTTCACTTTCACATGGGGCTCTTACGTGTATGATAGACTAGTTACAAACTCGATCTATTCGGAAGACGGCCTAATCATTACGGGCCAGATGCGTGCCGATGTGATCCCGGTATTGAATGCCCGAAAGGAAGAAGGGACTATTGGAACGAAGACCGTTCTTTTCGCGAGTCAGCCCCTTCTTCATATGCCTCAAGCGCGGCAACGCATGTTCGAGGATGTCTTCAAACTCCAGAAGCGAAATCCTAATCTCAATGTCATCATAAAGCCTCACCCCCGAGAGTACAAGGATTCGGATTACATTAAAAAAATTGCCGAAGAGCAAGGAGTAGTGGCCCAGATAAAAACGGACGACCTTTACTATTTGCTTTCAAAGTCCGATGTGGTTGTTACGTATTTTAGTACGGCAGGCGCAGAGGCCATTTATTTCGATAAGGAACTCATCGTTTACGATTATGACCGCACCGATATTGCCAATTATTATGCCCTTGGCGTAGGTCATATGTGTGCCGATTACCGTGAATTAGAATCTACCTTGAAGGCAATAGAAACGGGGACCCAAAAAGATTTGAGTACACAACGGGAGGCTTTTAGAGCCGCCAGGGTATATAAAATCGATGGAAATTCAGTTCAGCGAACCATTGATGCAATGCGAGATATTTCGAACAAGTAACCAAATTTCACTCATTTTTACATCTGCGTTGCATTTATTAAAACGTAATTCGTTTCATTGAATCTATGGTCCTGAAAAATTTAGTTCTGCCTTGGGAATAGTTAAACGACAGGCATTTTATAATTCAATTTTCAATTACTTGGGACAGGTAATTGGCTATGTGAATGTCATCGTTCTTTTTCCGATACTGCTATCGCAAGAAGAGTTTGGCTTGACAAGAATGCTTGCGTCGATGGCGATCATTTTTGCGCAGTTGAGCGCAATCGGATCGCAACGGGTGATTATTAAATACTATCCCTTCTTTCGACGCGCTGATGGAATGGGTGACAACGGATTGCTTCCAATTATTCTTTTCAATGTGACCGCGGGATTTGGAATTGTGTGCGCATTTTTCTGGGTGCTGAAGGATTACTTTTTAGCGACACAAGACTCGGAATTGTTTCACCAATTTTACTTGGTTATTCCGCTGCTTGCGTTTTTGACGATTATGAATTGGGTACTAGAGAGCTATTTGAAAGCCTTACTTAAAACCAGCTTCACGTCCTTTTTAAATAACGTACTTCTCAAGCTGCTCTGGTTGAGCGCCGCACTTTGTTACTATTATGAAGTGCTTAGTTTGGAGGCATTCGTGTGGTTTTATTGTTCGGTGCATCTGGTCTTAATTCTGCTCATGTCGGCCTATTTATTCCGATTAAAGGAGGTCTCGTTTAGAGTGGATAAAGCGTATTACAAGTGGCGTGTTTTGAAACACTTATATCGATATGGCGCCTATGCCATATTGGATAATACCAACTCAGCTCTGATGAATAATCTGGATAAGATTATGATCGGATTTTTAATCCTGGACGATTTGCGAAGTGTTGCGATTTATGCTGTGGCTGCTCATCTCAGTGGAATAGTGGTGATACCTGCAACGTCCATGAATCGGATTCTGACGCCCATGATTTCACGCTATTGGAAAAATAAACAGATCGATCTTGTGGCCAAGATTTACCATCAAAGCACGGTGATTAATATGGTGTTTACCGGAGCCCTTTCTGTCCTTGTTTGGACCAACATTGATGGTGTAATGCAATTGGTGAATAAAGACTACGCATCCGGTGTTTATACAATTCTGTTTCTAATGCTGTCGCGACTCGTTGGGGTCTCTTTCGGACTCAATGGTGACATTCTATTGGTATCGAAACATTACTGGTTCAATACGGCTTCTGGTGTAATCTTAATCGTCTTAATGGTAATTTTTAATCTGATTTTCATTCCAATTTATGGATTCGTCGGAGCTGCATTCGGAACGCTTCTCGCAAGGATTGTATACAACATCGTTCGATACATTTTCCTTCTGGTGAAGGAAGGTCTGAATCCTTTTAAAGTGAACAACTTAATGGGGTTAGCTATTCTCGTTGCGGGGTTGCTGGTTGGTTCTTGGATTCAATTCGATTCTTTGCACTTTCTGATCGAGATTGGGCTTAAGGGCAGTCTGGTGGCATTGGTAATAGCCATCCCTACATATTACTTCAAGGTTTCAGAAGATATCAATTCACTAGTCGATGACCTTTTCAGAAAAGGGAAGAAACTCTTGTCCTAGTAATAATTGAATCCGGTCAAATCCACCTTCGCTTTAGCACTGAATTGCACATTTGATGCTGCAAAGTGAGTCTTCAACCCGTCTAGTACTCCATTTTCGGTATACTTTTTTTTATTCGAAACGTATTTCCCTTTCGATCGGCGCTCATTAGATTTAATTGTCGTCACAACATCCAAGTCTGATTCGCTCAGAGGATCTACAGAAAGAAAGTCACACATCTTGTCGAGTTCGCTGCGCGGGTCGGTTCGAAGTCGCTCTGAAACAATGTAGTGGACATTATCGCCAAAGTGCTTCGTTAATTCATCGCTTATCAATTCCAAATTGTAGTATGGAAGGTTGATTGACTTTATCTTATCTCTATTGCAAAGGCAGGTGCCACCATGAAAAGGAGATTTTCTCCAAAGCTTGTTTACAATACTATCTCCACATGTTGGCCAAATGCATTCCTTCGTACCAGTATAATCTAGTGCTTTCTCCAATTCATATTCCGAAAATACCCCACTGTCAAGATCGTGCATATAGCGCGAGAATATTAAATCGGCCTGCGACCGAATGGAAAGCATAATGCAAACCCGATCAAAGTGCATTGTTAATGCAGAAAGACGTTGGATACGCTCAGTAAATTGAAATGGTCTAAGGATAACTTCATTGGAAATCAGTATAGCCTCCGAGTCGATACCCCCGACCAGCTTCTTTAAATTGGATAAATCATAGGTCGAGTCTTTCGCAAACTCATATGTCCACTTTGTGAATTGATGTTCATTCTCAGCATCGACCATTCTGCCCAAGTAATCAATGCCAGCTAACCTCGGATAAACGCCTTCTTGTAAAAAAGTAGTCGCCGTTTTTGCATACCCAATATGGAGGATCAATGTCTTACTCATTCGATTCATTGTAATGATTTGCAATGGAATTAATATCAATCAAAGAAACATCGAGATTGCTTGCAATTCCGGTCAGTCCAATCAATCCGGCCGGTGTTGATTGAATATGAATGAAAATATCAAGATGTGCTTGGACACATTGGCGTTGAGCTGCTTTAACAAGGCCATTGAGATCACCCTCATCCTTAATCCTGATTGCAGGAATTTCGAGTAAACCATTTTCGTGTCGATACGGCTGACAGCAGCCCCATCCTGTTTTTATATCAGCCGGCGAAACTTGCGCGGAGGAAATGAATTGAATCCCTTTTCCAATTAGAACGTCATGAATCATATACATGCCGGCGGCACTCGAGTCAAGCATTATGCCTGGACTTGTTGTGGGCGGAAGATGATTTTTGATCTCCTTCCTTTCTCTAGGCGAGCCGATACTGTTTTGCTTTAAATCAAATTTGAATTTTGAAATTTCGAGGATTGGTAATCCGTCTGAGGTTACAAAATAGACTTGAGGTCCCAAATTCACATTGAGTGGGCCGGGAGCGCTTTTTGCTTGCTTAAAAGGAGGGAAGTCAAATGCCCGCTTGAATCGATCCTGTTGCGCTTCGCTCCACCATGCATTTAGTTGCCGCGCAAAAGGTTCTCCGCGAGGGTAGTACGTAGCATTTTTCTCGTCCTGTTCAGTCAATTTGAATGAAGCATCACTAAATTTTGAGGTGACAGATAAGACCAAGCCTGGACATTGACTTACAACGCTATCATAAACCTCCTTCGCGGAGCTGTTGGACCCAATTTCTACAGATACTGACCCAGCTATGGGGCCATTGTCAATCCCCGGCAGCATTTTGTGCGCTGTCATTCCCGTACGTGCTTCTCCGTTGATCATGGCCCAGGGAATTGGCCGTGATCCCCGATAACTTGGAAGAAGCGCGGAATGAAAATTGAAAACACCAAGTCTTGGAATATCTAGAACCGGCTGCCTGAAAATTTCACTCCAAAAACAGGAGTATACCACATCAAGATTCAAGGAGCTTAAGAGGTTCAAGGCAGCATCGCTATTAACCTTCATTTCATGGTATACAGGAATGTTCAAGGCTTCGGCTTCCTCGGCCAAAGATCGGTGCCCCATCTCATGCCAGACGCGCATTCCAACTTGTGTGTCTCGAGAGAAGACACCTAATACTTCATGGCCAGCGCCGAACAGTGTATCTAGGATAATACAACTTAGCTCTTTGCTTCCTATAATGAATGTGCGCATCGAAACAAAGAACGGATGATTTGCACAATTGTGAGCCAATACTTAAAAGAAAAATGGGATTGTCATTCACAAGACTGAAAATCGATGACGAACAGTGAAATAATGTCAGTCTTATGTCCTCACAATAGGCATCTTTGTGATCGATTCCATGGAGCGACTTTTACCAAATGTGATCATCGGAGGAGGTACCAAATGCGGGAGTACCTCATTGTTTTTTTGGATGGCAGCCCATCCAGATGTCTGTGCGTCATCGGCAAAAGAGACGCACTTTTTTCACGATGAAATTTTACAGAAGTTTAATGCGAATGCAAATATTCACGAGCATGGATTGGACGAGTATTCGAAATATTTTGCTGATCACACTTCTGAGAAGATTGTCATTGAGGCCACTCCACAGTATATATTCCAAAAAACTCCGCTGATCGAAATTCCAAGACTGGAAAGCAAACCAAAGATCATATTCCTGCTCCGGGAACCCATAAAGAGGGCTTTTTCGCAATTCGTTTATTCAAAACATCGATTAAACAGATTCAATCCTTCAATGACCTTTCCTGAATATATTCAATGGACGGTTGACAATGGGCCTCAATATGATGTACTTCAGCATAGCAACTACTTACTTCACTTAAAGAAGTGGATTGATGTTTTTGGACGAGACAGAGTATGGGTGTATCAGTCAGAAGAGCTATTTCAGGACAAGGTCAATTTTATGAAGCGACTCTCTTCGAGGTTAGATATTGATCCAAATTTCTATGATACTTACGGTTTTCTAAAACGAAATGAATCATCGGGCATTCGAAATCGGGGGTTGCACAATTTTGCTCAAAAAGCACAGGACTTCTTTGGTGATGGAATTAAGGAGAAGGTCCTAATCCCATTATACCTTCGGTTAAATTCGAAGCCAATTCCGAAAGAAGAGGTGCTTTCTGACGAGCTAAGAGCACGATTGGAGAAACAGCTTTGGACAGAAGGAACGCGCGAATTGTTCGACTATTTCCCGGAACTTGATGTGAATAAATGGTACCCAAAAGGCGCAGGAAATGGCTGATAAGGTTCTCATTTTAGATGGATATCTCCGCAATTCGATTGCTATTCTTAGAAGTCTAGGGTCAAAAGGATTCGATTGCGACATCTTGGTAGAAAAAAACCAAAATTTCGTTTTTGCCGCATTTGAAAAAGCCTTTAGATCAAAGTATGCACGTCGAGTTTTTGAACTAACTGAAGATTCAGATGATGGAAAGGCCGAGCTAATCGAAGGTATTTTGGAAAACGGGAACTATACAGCCTTATTAGCCGGCGGGACCTATTATTCCAATTTTATTTCAAAATACAAGGAGCG
The DNA here is from genome assembly GCA_002336485.1 of Flavobacteriales bacterium UBA1993. Lineage (GTDB taxonomy): Bacteria > Bacteroidota > Bacteroidia > Flavobacteriales_G > Salibacteraceae > SHAN690. The sequence continues at coordinate 26,279 of DDCZ01000065.1, read as the reverse complement.
GTTTAGTCAGTACACGAACGTCTTATCGGAGGACTACGATAAAATGATGTTGGTTCATAATAAGGACTCCTGCATGGCATTCGCATCAAAACATGGAATCCGGACTCCAAGAACTTTTACAGCTTCGAATAAGGATGAGTTAAGGAAAGTTGCCGATGCTACAAATGGAGTGGTCATTGTGAAGTTTAACGACTCATATGCGTCAAGAGGATTAATTAAATATACCTCCGACTCGAATCATTTTTACGAGGCGTATCAAAGAGACTTTGGATTTCAATTTGAAGGAGATAATTTTCCGCTTATACAAGAACTGATTGAGGGTGAGTTGATTGATTCTACCGCATTTTCGATCAATGGTGAGCCTAAGGCTATTTTAACTCAAAAGCGTGAAATGACGGCGTGGCTTGAGGGCGGTGGAGGTATAGTTAACCTAACTGTAGATGAATCCGAAGTGAAATCGGGTACAGATAAGCTACTCCGAGAGTTAGGCTGGACAGGGCACATAGAGATGGATTGGATCAAACAGACGGAGACAGGGGAGTGCTATTTGATAGAAATTAACCCGAAGTTTTGGGGAACAACTCAACTCACTATTGATGCGGGGTTTGATTATCCTTTTTGGTTTGTGCAACACGCCTCAGGTAATGAAAACCACTATTCAGATACCCATGTTGTGGGAATGCGCTATCGATGGCTTAACGATGAGTTCGCTACCATTTTCACCCAACCCAAATCATTGGGATCATTTGTCTCAGAGTTTGGTCAAAGTGTCAAGAGAAATTTTGCCGCAAAGACACGTGGGAATTTTTATCTAGATGATCCACTACCATTCGTTAAACAAGTTGTTGATGCATTCATTTTAATCTTCAAAGTTTGGATAGGTGTCAAGTAAATCAATAGAGATAATTAAGGCGGCTATCCCTCTTTTGGAGCCCTATTTTTTATCCTTCGCTAAGGTCGAGGCGTTTGATTGCACTTATTGCAAAATCACTATTGATGATGTGGAGTTTTGGGGAGAAACAACGGCTTTGCCGGGTTATTCGTGGGAAACAAGTGCGAGTATTGAGAATTGCATAAAGAACATAGTCAAACGTTCGAGTTCATTGGAGTCACTCAGGCATGTTGCGGCAGAGTATCAGGTTTCAGATCCATTTGCGGTAGGCTGTATTTCCCAAGCACTAGACAAAATTGAAACACCACTTAAACAGAATCCAATAAGCCTCCCATTGGTCGGAATTATTTCATCCTCCGATCAATCTGTAATTGATCATCAATTGAAAGCTCAAATTGATGCCGGGTTTTCTACAATTAAGGTGAAGGTTCAGGGCAATCTCAAATCAGATTTAGCGAAGATTCGTTTCCTTCAGGAAATTCTACCCGATGCTGTCAAGATTCGAATAGACGCAAATCAGGGGTTTCAGTATCAGGATGCTTGCGATTTTGTTCAGGCACTTGAACCCAACAAAGTTGAGTTGTTTGAACAGCCATTCAAACCAAATCAATGGCTGGAGATGGAAAAATTAAATGAAAGCTCACCCGTTCCGCTTATGCTTGATGAGTCGATTTGGATAACAAGTGACGTTGAGAAAGCTGCAGAATCGAAATGTTCGGCATATGTCAAATTGAAAATGCAAAAGCACGGAGGAATAAGGCGAACCGTTGACCTTATCAAACGATCTCAAAATGCAGGATTTGCTGTGGTTTTCGGAAACGGCGTTCAATCGATTCTTGGCTGCTTCGATGAGATTCGTCTTGCTCAAAGCTGTGGTGTTAAAACCGCTGGGGAGTTCAACGGGTTTCTAAAACACATACCGCTTCAATCGGAGATGATCTCATTTAATAAAGGGAACGCAGAAGTCAGCGGAGACTTCGATTTTAGCGATGCGACAATTGAAAATTACATCACGGGTCGCGTGAGAAAGAAGTTAGAGTAATCGTAAGTTCGCATCATAGATTACGACTATGAAGATATTAGGAATTTCTGCGAGTCTGCGTAATGCAAGACGAGGTATTGGAAATGTGAGTTTGATAGATGAGATCACAGCGATCTCTACCGAAGAGGGGCTGAATGAGTTTCTAACTCAAGAAGCAGAGTTTCACTTGAAGAACTTTATTGAGGCTGGTCGAGAGGAGTTATTACCTTTTGATAAAATGTATACCAATCTTAAAAAGCTTAAAGGCAATAAAGGGTTGAGTAATTCTGAGGTGGCCCTGACTGCAGCCTTATGGTCTGCAAAAATGTTGGGTGCTGAAATTGACCACTTATCTCTGAGCGAATACTTTACTGAATCTAAAAAAAGCTTAGACCTAAATACACTTAAGGAGAAGTTGAAAAATAGTGATGGCTTTTTAATTGCCACGCCAGTCTACTTCGGTGATCGAAGTTCATTGGCTCAGTCGCTGCTTAATATGATCCGAAATGATGATGAATTAAGGGATTCCCTTGATACCAAGGTCTATGCCGGAATTGCAGTTGGAGCTAAGCGGAATGGTGGCCAAGAGACCACGCTAATCTACCAATTGATGGATATGATTAACTCCGGAATGCTTGGAGTAGGAAATGACTCAGAAACCACGAGTCAGTATGGCGGAACAGGTTTGGCTGGTGATGTTGGAACCATGCAGAAGGACGAATATGGATTGAAAACGGCTATGGGTACTGGTCGTCGATTAGCTCGTGTGGCTGAACTAATGAAGATTTCGAAGAAAAAATCGCTTGTCGGAAAACATCGAATCACGTTCTGGCTACTACAAGATAAGGACGATCGAGCGAAAGAATACATCAAAGAGCTGCTTTTAGGCGTGGATTCAGAGCAGGTTGAAGCCTCAATCATAGAGATAGCTGACAAGAATATTTTTCGTTGCTTGGCGTGTGATATTTGTCCAACACATGTTGATGTGGACGAATCTTACAGGTGCATTATAAAGAGCAAAACCGATGAATTGGAGGTGTTGCACAAATCATTGATTGATACAGATGCGGTAATTCCTGTTGCCTACAGCCCGGTTGATCGAGTAGGGTTGGAAAGCTCCTATCAACGCTTCATGGAGCGAACTCGATACCTAAGAAGAGGAGACTACGTGCTGAGCGATATTCTTTCTTGCCCGATGATCATTGAAGAGCTCGGAAGTGATGAAAATCTCGATATACGAATGGTCACTTCTATGATTCGTCATCACACTATTTTAAGCAAGCCAATAATTGCGTATGAAAAGGATGGAGTTATCTTAAATCATGAAGAAGTCTCGAATCGGTTTTTACGTGCAAACAGCATAATTCGACAGACTGTCTCAGGAAAACTTCAGGTCTATGCAGAGGGTATAAATCATTTGAAGTATAATCCTGTAGGATATGTTTTAAGTGCAGTCAAGGATGCGGAAGACGAGCGAATGAACAAGAGAATTGAAATGGTGACCGATCGAGTCGGTAAAATCAAGCTAATGGCCGAAAGACGGTTAAAGGAGTAGTTTAATTAACACACAGAAGTGGAATCGAGTTCTGAACATTTGAGCATCTCTGTTGATGTATCTGAAGGTATCTCAACGAACTATCAGCGCATAGTTGAGCATACTCTCGGCTCCTTGTTTCGGAATCATTGTTTAGTTGATCAACCAATAAGCCTTCACCTCACTCTTAAGGAAAACGAGGAAGCCATTCTCGTTTCATCGACAGCGACGGATCGATATAGTAAGTCCCGTTTTGATTGGGACGACCTTTTCGCTGATGGTTTGATTATCAAAAATGACAACGGGTCAAATGACTACATATCCACGATAGTTTATCTGGTAAATTATCTCCAAGAATATGGAGCAAAACCACACGACTCCTTGGGGAGATTTGGCTTTTCGCAGAGCCTCCAATACAATTTCAATTGTGTAGAGGAAAATCTAGTCCTATCACATTTTCGAAGACTTGTAACTGAATTCAACATAAATGGTGTTCGCTGGAAGCAGCAGAGTTCTCGAATTTTTGTTTCTCATGATATTGATACCATTCACGGTGGACTACTTCAAGATGGATTCTATGCCCTAAAAAAGGGGCGATTTGATATTCTTCTACAGCTCCTTTGGAACGAGGCGATGGCTCGACCAGCTTGGTTCAATTTGGATCGGATTATGGATATTACAAGCGAGTATGACGTGAAGTCTACTTTTTTTTGGTTAGTAAATCAGCATCGGGTAGAGATTGAAGGTCGGTCATTGAGAAATTCAGACTATGATTTGAAAAACAGGAAGGTTGCTGAGCAAATTGACAGAATCAAAAATCGTGGTTTTGAGATCGGTCTCCATAAATCGCTGTCGGAGACAAATTTTTCGGAAGAGATGGGGCATCTAGCCTTGGACCATCGCAGCAATAGAAATCATTTTTTGAAATTATCTGTTCCAGCTCATTTTGATGCATTGGATGCCTTCGAAGTGGAAATCGATTTTAGTATGGGCTTCGCTGAACACTTTGGGTTTCGAAATTCATATGGATTGCCATATCGCCCATTTCACCCGGTGAAAGGGCGCGCATTTGAGTGTCTTATGGTTCCTCTAAACGTTATGGACACTACGAACTGGACGTACATGAAGCTTCCGAAATCGGAGATGCAGGATCTGATTGTTTCGTTTATTGAGAAGAATAAAAATGATGCCGTCCTCTCCATTTTATGGCACAACAACTACTTCAGTGAATTAAAATATAACGGCTATTTGGACGTGTATAAGTTTGTTTTGGACTATTGCAGGCAAACAGGATTGACGGGAATTACCCAATCCGAAATTTTGGCAGACTACTAGGGATGAAAAGGATAATGATTGTATCGTATTACTGGCCGCCATTTGGAGGTACAGGAGTTCATCGAATTCTGAAGATGTGCAGGTACCTCAGCGAGCAAGGCCACGAAATCGTAGTGCTTACTACTAAGACCGCGTTTTCTCACGTTGTCGATGAAAGATTGTTGGATGAGGTTCCGGAGGGAGTCACCGTTTATCGCACCAATATTTTGGAGCCAACTTCATTCATAAAGTCGAGCTTAAAAACGAGTAAGTCAAAAGTGACGACTGATGTGTTTCAAAAAGATGTGACGGGGTTTAAAGCGCGATTAGCGAAGTGGGTACGGTTGAATATTTTTGTTCCAGATGCTAAAATTGGATGGTATCCATTTGCTGTTCGTGAGGGGAAGCGGATCATCAAAAAACATAAGCCCGACGTCATTTTATCTACATCACCACCACCTACCACAAGCCTTGTCGCCATGAAGTTAGCGAGATGGAGCGGCATTAAGTGGTTGGCCGATTTCCGAGATCCGTGGACCGAAATATTCTATTTCGACACAGCAAAGCGATTGGGCTATTCTGATCGCATAAATCGCAGAATGGAAAAAAACGTATTGGAAACCTGCGATCACCTTACCGCAGTGAACGATGGCTTCTTTCCTCACCTCGACCTAAAATCAAAAACTACCATTTTACCAAATGGGTTTGATAATGCAGAGTTGGGTAAAGATGTAGCGGGATTAGGCGATAAAAACGAAGGGTTTAGCATTCGATATATGGGTACGATGCGAGTCAATGATTTTGTGCCTGTCTTTTTCGATTTGATGAATGAGCTAATTGCCGAAAACCCTGAATTGAAAGATGCGCTTCGATTGGAATTTTATGGCTCAGTGGCTGAGGAAATTAGTTCTTACTATTCCAGAACACCGGTAGAGAAGAATATTCGAACCTTTGATTACGTGCCTCGAGAGGAGGTGTCAAATTTGCTTTTAACGGCGTCCGTGCAGCTACTGATCATTGGGAAAAGCAGGATGCAGGATCAAATTTTCACCACAAAGTTATTTGAGTACATCCGAACTGGAAAGCCTGTTCTAGGTCTGGGAAGCGCCACTGGCTCTGCAGCAAAGGTGTTGGAACAAACCGGTTGTGGTACCATGTACAACCATGAGGACAAGCCAGGAATGAAGAAATTCATCCTATCGGCATTCAATGCTTGGAAGTCGAACAGTCAAATGCAAACCATCGATTGGGATGAGGTGGAGAAGTATAACTTCAAGGCTTTAGCCAAACAGATGTCTCAAATAATAGAGTCGCTCTAGCTTTCTTCCTCGAGTTCAGGTTGAATTTCGAGCCCTTTCCAGTTTTTCCAACGGGCATACGCTACACCGGCTCCAAAGAGTACAAAAAGTATGGAACCAGCGAGTGAAACTCCTTCCCCAATTGCATAGGATGCGGGTTCGAACCTCATTTCGATATTGTGCTCGCCTGCTGGAATTTTGATTGCCCGTAGAATATAGTTAGCTCGGTAAATATCCACTGGTTCATTGTCGACATATGCATTCCATCCATTGGTGTAGTAAACCTCCGAAAAAACGGCAAGTCCAGCAGAGGAGTTGTTTGATTTGTACTCCAAATGATCTGGTTTGAAGGCCGTAAGTTGAACAGATGCGTTCGCACCCTTTTCAAATTCATAATTGTAAAGGTCGGCCTCAAATTCATTGTGAATTATTGCCGTTTCGAGCGGGTCAATTGTTGAAATAGCGGCCATTTCATCGTCGTGAGAACTCACTTGCTTTATATCAGAAACGAACCAAGCGTTGCCACAAGCGGTTGGGTTTCGAACAACGCCCTGCGCATTTTTCTGGACGATATAATACTTCGTATTAAGCATGTTGTAAGCCGTCATACTCTTACTAACCTGTGGGTTCATCGTAAGCCCTTCTGGACCTTGTAATACTGCCTTGTTGATTATCTGGATTTGAGTACGCAATTGGTTCTCGATCATATCTTGATATCGTTGAACTTTCGCCGCGTGGTGTCCACCAATATTCTCATGATGAGCGCATGTTGGGCCGTCTGTCCAAGGATTTCCCATTAAGTTTAATACGCGATAATGTGGATCGGTGTCTTGAAGGATTGCTTTGTCGGCGCCGCTTGTAGCGAAGTGGTTGTCATACTTGCGCTGTTCTACAAAAGAGTCGTCGTTCAAATAACGCTTACTCACTCGCCAGGAATCACCTATAGTAACAACGGCCAACACAATTAGCGCCATCGTCATCGATAGTTTGGCTCGAGAATAAAGCCAAATCACACCGGCGCAAATAGCCATGATAAAGGTTGATAGCATCCAATCTGAAAGAAATAAGGACTTTCTGTCTTCAAGAAGCGCCGCGAATAATTCTGGGTTACTCCAAGGCTGTTTTGCTTGTAGGGCGGCGTCATTTGGACCCATCCAATCAGTTGTTAATCCATACAATAGCAGGATCAGCATTAGTCCACCTGTTGAATACAACGTCAGTTTGAATGCCTTAGAGAATTTAACAGTGTCCAATTCCTTCGCGAATACTTTTGACAAGCCTATCATGCCAAGTAACGGGATGGCAATCCCGGCCATAGCCAATGCCATGCTGGGAGTTCTGAACTTGTTATACATCGGAAGATAGTCGAACAAGAAGTCGGTGAAAATTGAAAAGTGCCTTCCCCATGCAATGAAAAAGGAAAGTGCGATTACCGCCAAAAGCCAAACTTTGTACTTGCCCTCAACTACAAATAGTGCTAGAAAGAAAAGGAAGATAAACGCAGCTCCGAAATAGATGACGCCCTGAAGGAATGGCTGATCTCCAATGTATGTTGGTCCCATAAGTGGTTGACCTTTTCGTTGTTTTCCAACCAACTCTGCTACGGCTCCATTGTCTGGCAACTCTTCGGCACTTGAGCCACCTAAGATGGATGGGACCACTACCGTGAACGATTCCATAATTCCGTGTGACCAAGACATGGCATAGCTTCGGTCTAGTCCGCCTTCGTCTTTTTCTGATTTTGACGAAAGAAGTTTTTGTCCGCCCCGAATTGTTTCTTGGCTGTGCTCTCTAACATTATAAATCTTGCTGAAATTTGGAAGAAACCCTATCAACCCAGCGATTAGCAGCGCAACCACAGATTTGAAATAGGAGTCCAGCATTTTTTCCTTGATGGCATAGGCCAGGAAAATGGCTCCGCCTAGCACGGATATTAGAAGGAAGTAATAAACTATCTGAAAGTGACTCGCACTAATCATCAATCCGACAAAGAGTGATGTTAGAAATGAACCTACCCATATTTTACCCCTAAAAGTCATTATCACAGCGCCTATTGAGGGAGCCAGATATGCAATAGACAAGACCTTGGTGTTATGGCCTGCATTCAAAGACGACAATAAATTGGAGGATAGACCATAGGCCAGAGCAGCTATGAGCGCTAGCCATGGGTTCAGGCCCATCATCAACATTAGAATGTAGAACCCGATGCAGGAAATGATGATGATGTTGACCCCATTTGGAAAGAACGTAGTGGTCTTTTTAATAACCGAAATCACATTGGTTTTAAAGCTCGCGCTTATATTGAACACGGACATTCCCGAAAACACCCTTGATGTCCAAAGTATTTCCTCTCCAGATTCACGATATTCTAAGATTTCCTTTGACTGTGATTTGTGCTTCAGTATATCACTCTGGGACATCGATTTCCCTTTGAGAACTGGAGAGCAATAAATAAATGCGCAAAGAATAATGATCAAGACCGAAGCCAAATGAGGCCATGCCGTCTTCAGGTTAATGCTTTTCATGAAGCCAATAAGTTTGGGGCAAATTAATTAAAATGAATGGGGCGGTTTAATCTATTTCTTGAAAGTCAACATACTCTTCGTCTCGACTGCTAGAAGTGTTTTTGCCCTCATCTTTTCTGCGAATTGTGACGTCTCCATCTTGATAGATCTTATTGCCGTTTGATTGAGACTCCTGGCGCTCGCGCATGGTCTCGGTTACCTTATTAATTGCATACTTGCCTAATAGCGGTAAGATTAGGCGGCCAATAAGTCTAATAGCTAGTATAACTAGAAAGACAACGGCAAGGAATTTTAATAGACCCATTCCGCAATGTTATGAACTCTATTCCTAATGTCGTAATTTTTCCGACTTCTTAACGCCCTCATATACGGAAGTCATGAGAATTTTAAGTGTATTGCTTATCTGTTTTGCCTTTTGGCAAGCCCCGTGTTCTGCCCAAGGACCGACCATATTATGTGACTTTTATGCGCCTATCCTTATGGATGCTCAGTTGAATAACCGTATCGCTCATGCTGACGTTCCTCACGGAGATACCTATCTTTTTATGGCTAAAGCCGGCACCAATGGTGGTGAAATTGCAACGAATAGGGGCATAATAAAATTCGATTTAAGTAGTTTACCATCAAGTTTAACTATTGATTCGGCTTTGATTAGCTTAACCTATCACCCTACAACGGTTAATAATCAGCATCAATGGACCAGTGGGTCAAACGCATGTGTTTTGCAGCGGGTTTTGGAGTCTTGGCATTCGGATTCGGTTACATGGAACAATGCACCCGCGATAACCACTGAATCTCAAGTTACGCTGCCGCAAACAGCCACGGCAACACAAAACACCGGGGATATTGATGTGACTCAAATTGCACAGAAGTGGGTTAGTCAGCCTGATTCCAATTTCGGATTCCTTTTTCGATTGGTGAATGAAGAAGGTTATAGAAGACAGACCTATGCATCCTCAGACGATGGCACAATAGCCAATCATCCTGTACTTCGCGTAGTATATAGCTGCGGTCAATTGGGGCAGAAAGATGTGGAAAGCCAGCATCGAGTTAGAGTCGTTGGAGACATAATTCAGGTACAGTCAAATGAGCCAATATCCACGCTAAGGCTTTACGACCTTAGGGGCAATATGGTGCAAAGCACATTCGATTCCCAACTAAATACAATCAACCTTTCACAGGGGATTTATATTGTGCGCTCTACCTTTGAAAATGGGAGTGAACTAAGTAAGAAGGTGTTCGTAAACCCTTGACTTAACGAGATAAATAGAGGTTTCTTTCTGAGTAGACTTTTTTGAAATACTCATCGTTCAGGTCATCAATAAAGTAGATGGCCTCACCAGTAGATTTCATTTCTGGTCCTAGTTCTTTTGATACGTCGGGGAATTTGTCAAAGGAGAACACCGGCAATTTGATTGCATATCCATGCTTATATGGCTTAAAGTCAAAATCCTTGACCTTTTTCTCCCCGAGCATCACCTTTGTGGCATAGTTTACATAAGGTTCACGGTAAGCCTTTGCTATGAACGGAACCGTTCGTGAAGCACGAGGATTTGCTTCGATAACATATACCACTTCATCCTTAACTGCATACTGAATGTTGATTAATCCAACGGTCTCCAATTCGATAGCGATTTTCTTTGTGTGTGCTTCAATTTGCGCAATTACGTTGTCACTTAAATCAAACGCTGGGAGAACAGCGCTCGAGTCTCCGGAGTGAATTCCAGCAGGCTCAATATGTTCCATTATACCAATGATGTAAACGTCCTCGCCATCGCATATTGCATCTGCTTCTGCCTCAATTGCACCTTCTAAAAAGTGATCAAGAAGCACGTTGTTATCAGGCATGTCTCGAAATATATTCACGACATGCTTCTCGAGTTCATCCTCGTTGATTACAATTTTCATTCCTTGACCACCAAGCACGTAACTCGGTCGAACAAGCAATGGATATCCAAGTTCTCGACTTAGCTCAATCGCCTCTTGTGCTGTTTCTACAGCGCCGTACTTCGGGTACGGGATGTCTAGTGCTTTAAGCTTATCTGAGAAACGACCGCGATCTTCTGCCAAATCGAGGGCTTGATAGCTTGTGCCTATAATTTTGATCCCATATCGTTCCAGCTTTTCAGCAAGCTTGAGGGCGGTTTGTCCTCCAAGCTGAACAATGACGCCTTCAGGTTTCTCAAACTCAATAATATCAAAAATGTGTTCCCAGAAAACTGGCTCGAAGTAGAGCTTATCTGCAGTGTCAAAATCGGTCGATACAGTTTCGGGGTTGCAATTGATCATGATGGTCTCATAGCCACATTCCTTCGCGGCAAGGATTCCGTGCACGCAGCAGTAGTCAAATTCAATTCCCTGGCCAATTCGGTTTGGACCTGATCCAAGCACAATTATCTTCTTCTTATCGCTCGAAATACTTTCATTTTCCCCTTCAAACGACGAATAGAAATAAGGAGTTTGCGCCTCGAATTCGGCTGCGCATGTATCCACAATTTTATATGATCTTGTGACACCCAACTCCATTCTTTTGGCTCTAACCTCGCTTTCGAGGCAATTCATAACATGTGCAATTTGACGATCGGCATAGCCGCGTTGCTTTGCATCCAAGAGAAGGTCTTTTTGCAAGGAGTCAATGGTGTATTTGCCAAGTTGACGCTCAATACTGATTAACTCGTCAATCTGGTGGAGGAACCAAGGGTCGATCTTTGTTTTATCATAAATCGTAGTAAACGGAATTCCAAGTTTTACAGCATCGTAGATGTGGAATAGTCTATTCCAGCTTGGATGTGCCAAACTGTCCAAAATTTGGTCTTGATCTTTTAGTTCCTTTCCATCTGCACCAAGTCCGTTTCTTCTTATCTCTAGAGACTGACAGGCTTTTTGTAGCGCTTCTTGAAACGATCGTCCAATTCCCATGACCTCGCCAACAGACTTCATTTGTAGTCCAAGTTCACGATCCGATCCTTTGAATTTATCAAAGTTCCATCTTGGGATTTTTACAATAACGTAATCAAGAGTTGGCTCAAAGAATGCTGATGTATTTCCCGTGATCTGATTTGATAATTCATCAAGATTATACCCGATGGCCAGTTTTGCCGCCACCTTAGCAATGGGATATCCCGTTGCTTTTGATGCCAAGGCTGAAGATCGGCTTACACGAGGGTTAATCTCAATGGCAATTATTTCTTCCTTTTCATCTGGGCTAACCGCAAACTGCACGTTGCAACCCCCAGCAAAATCTCCAATGCTGCGCATCATCTTGATGGCCATGTCACGCATTTTCTGGTATGTTTTGTCGCTCAGTGTCATGGCTGGAGCCACCGTGATTGAATCGCCTGTATGGATGCCCATTGGATCCATATTCTCGACAGAGCAGATAATTACCACGTTGTCGTTGTTGTCTCGAAGTAATTCCAATTCAAATTCTTTCCAGCCAAACAGTGCTTTATCAATTAGAACCTCATGAATCGGAGATGCATGCAGGCCGCGTTCAAGCAGCTTGTCGAAGTCCTCAGCTTTGCGCACAAAAGAGGCGCCCGTTCCACCCAAGGTAAACGAAGGCCGAATAACGAGTGGGATACCAAATTTTTGAGCCAATTCCTTACCATCAAGAAACGACCGAGCAATTCCAGAAGGAGCGTAGCCAATACCAATTCGATCCAGTAATTGTCGAAACTTTTCTCTGTCTTCTGTGACCTCAATGGCATCGATGTCTACTCCAATCAGCTTAACGTTAAACTCATTCCATAACCCTTGTTTGTCACAATCGATTGCAAGGTTGAGGGCAGTTTGCCCACCCATGGTTGACAGAACGGCATCAATTTGAGGTTGCTCCTCTAATATTTTTCGAATCGATTTAGGATCGAGTGGGAGCAGATATATATGATCTGCGGTAACCGGATCCGTCATAATCGTCGCTGGGTTACTGTTAATCAGAGTAACTTCAATTCCCTCTTCACGCAGTGACTTTGCCGCTTGGGTTCCACTATAATCAAACTCACAGGCCTGACCGATTACGATTGGTCCGCTTCCTATAATCAGGACAGACTTGATACTATTATCTCTTGGCATAATTCTGAATTGACGATTGAATAAATCGTTTGCGAAAGTAGGGGCTGGACTCCGAAAATTTATGCCTTTTGATAACCTGTGAATTACTTAGTTTTTCTGTTCATAAGTCGCTTATCTAGAAAGTCAACCGCCTGTCAATTTTTTTCCGTTTTATGGTAATTTGATTGTTAATTCGTTTTCGATATGAAGGTGATTCTACAGCTTATTGGAATGCAATGGAAAGAGGCGAGACGATCACCTCTTTGGAATAAAAACTTGATTATCAATATTGTATTGGCTGTTTCGTTCCTGTATCTAATCGGAATGTTCGTGCTTTTGGGGGTGTTTTTGGATGATATTCTAATTAAAATTTCCGTTGAAGGCATTGATTATCGAACCTACAAAGAGAGCTTCGTGCTTCGAAGGTTGAATCAGTACTTGCTCTATTACTTCTTTATGGATTTAATACTCCGGTATTTTATTCAAAAACTTCCAGCTTTAAGTGTGCAGCCGTTGTTGCATTTGCCTATTTCAAAATCGAAGCTCGTTCATTTCATGCTGGGCAAATCGATTTGGAGTCCAATTAATTGGGCACACGGGTTGATTTTTGTCCCATTCATCTTGGAACTTTTCGAAAATCTTCCGTTTGACGAATCGTTGTTTTGGTCCATTGGTTTGGTGTCTGTGGTATACCTCAACAACTTTCTCCTGATCTACATTAAGCGCACCTCCGAAGTCGACTTTCGAGTGTATTTGGGCATGCTGGCGCTATTGGTGGGGATTGTCTCTGCCGATTGGTTCGACTTGATCGATTTTCAGCAAATATCGGCGGGCGTTTTTAACGCGTTCTTCCTCAACCCAATTTCGCTTCTTGCGCCGATCGGGATAGCCGCTATATTCTATGCATTGAACTTCAGGTTCCTAAAATCGAACTTGTATATGGATCGTCTTTCAACCTCGAAACAAAGCGAAATATCCTATGTTGGCGCTGGTTTTTTGAGCAGGTTTGGAGTTGTTGGGCGATTGACAGAATTGGAGTTTAAGTTCATTTGGCGGAACAAGAGAACACGATCCGTCTTGCTTATTACGATCATGTTTTTGGGCTACGGTCTGTTGGTTTTTCCAACGGATGAATATGCCGGAAACCATTTAATGTACGTCCTGTTTAGTGTGATCATTACAGGCATGTTTATTCTCAACTATGGTCAATACTTGCTCGGCTGGGAGGGAAGTCATTTTGATCATATATTGACTCGGAAAGTTGACTTTAGTGATTACTATAAAAGCAAGTTTCTCTTGTTTGCAATTGTCAGCGGCTCGGCCATGCTTCTATCAATTCCCTACGCATATTTTGGATGGGAAATATTGTTGGTTGTTTTTAGTGTTTTCCTTTTCAATATTGGAGTAGGAAGCCACTGCGTCATGTTTTTTGGTTCGTTAAACCCAAAGAAGATTGACCTGAGCAAGGGAACCGTCTTGAACTGGCAAGGTGTTGGTGCAGCTCAATTCATGCTCGTCATTCCAGTACTTGGTTTGCCGCTTTGCCTTTTTGGAATAGGGGTAATTTTTGATAGCATTTATCTGGGCATTGGATTGATCGCAGCATTCGGAGTAATTGGCCTGATCGGTACTAATATTTGGATTGGCTGGCTGGCTAAGTGGCTGACGAGTCAACGTTATAAAATTTCAAGAGACTTCAGAAATCAATAACCATGGACATACGCATTGAAGGATTAACTAAAACGTTTGGAGACTATACGGCCGTGCAAGTAGACAGCATGCACATACCTTCGGGTGAAAGCTTTGGTTTGATTGGAAACAATGGAGCAGGAAAGACTACGCTATTCCGGTCGCTAATTGATCTAATTGAACCGTCAACGGGAAGTGCTTTTATAGGTGAATTTGAAACCAATAAGACAGATAGCTGGAAGGCGTTTACTGGAAGTTATTTGGATGAAAATTTTATTGTGGGTCACCTTTTGCCCGAAGAGTATTTTGACTTCATTGCTTCCATTCATGGCATGTCAGAATCAGATTTGGCAAATAAACTGGCCGAATTCGAAACCTTATTCAATGGAGAAATCACTGGCGGAAAAAAGCTGATTCGTGATTTGAGCAAGGGAAATCAAAAGAAGGTGGGGATTGCCGCTGCTATTTTATTCGATCCCAAAGTGTTGGTGCTGGATGAACCATTCGCCAATTTGGATCCATCTACCCAAATTCGTTTAAAGGAATTATTGAAGAAACTAAAAAACGACAAAGGCGTTACCATGCTCATCAGTAGTCATGATTTGGCGCACGTTACCGAGGTATGCGAGCGTATTGTCTTGTTGGAAAAAGGTGATGTAATTGAGGATATTAAAACATCTTCCGAGACGCTCAAGAACTTAGAAAATTATTTCTCGGATGTTGGAAAGACAAGTATTGAGGATTAATGCGAAGCAAAAAAAAAGCCCGAGAAATCGGGCTTTTTTGGTGATGGTGGTATGATTTCCTTATTGCTTCACAAATCGTGATTGGAACTGCTGTCCGTCCTGATCTAGCATTATCGTGTAGATACCATTCGGTAGACTTTGAACTTCAACCATATTATTCATGATAGTGCCAGACTCGATCATTGATCCGCTAGCGTTGAAGATGCGGTAATTTGCATTGATCATATCCGTCATTCGTACGAAATCTGTTGTTGGATTTGGATAGACTTTCGCTTGAATTGTTTGAACCTCTTCTACAGAAAGTGGAATAGGTAGTAACACTTGGTCTATCACATGCACAACACCATTCTCTGCACTTACATCGGCCAATGTCACTGAGGCAGTGTTGATCATAACGCCATCCATAAGATCGACTGTCACAGACAATCCATTGAGCGTAGGTACATCACCGTTGCTCAGCGCTGTAGATAATACAGTTCCTGAAACTACATGGTAAAGAAGAATGTCACCCAATGTTTCAAGCTCTAGGAGACCATTAATGTCTGTACCCAAGTTGGCTGCTGCGCTGTCAAATGCCTCGTTTGTTGGAGCGAAAACAGTGTATTCTGCAAATGGGTCAGATAGTGTTGACAGCAATTCAGCTGTTATGACGGCCGTTGTTAAGGAAGAAAAGCCATTGTCTATTGCTACGTCAACTACTGTTTCATTTGGTAATACGACAGCGTCTAAGACATGAACCAGACCGTTATCAGCTGCAATATCGGCAGAAGTAACTTGGGCCTGATTTACAAATACATCTCCTGCAGCAGTAGCAGAAAGCTTCAGTGTGTTGGTACTACTTAGTGGAGAAACAACGTCACCATTGTTGATGGCAGAAGATCCAACTTCTGAACTTAGCACATGATACGTTAATATGTCTCCCAGATTGGACAAAGCCAAAATGCCGCTGATATCAGTATTTAATTCGGTTGCAAGTGCGTCAAACGCATCATTGGTAGGAGCGAAGACTGTCAATTCAGCCAATGGATCTGTAAGTGCTGGCAAAAGCTCGGCAGTGATTACTGCTGTTGCAAGGGTTGAAAAACCATTGTCTAAAGCAACATCAACTACTGTTTCATACGGTAAGACAACAGCGTCAAGAACGTGCACAATTCCATTGTCAGCGTCAACGTCTGCCATCGTTACTTGCGCTTGATTTACATATACATCACCGTTTGACGTCTTTGTAAGTTTCAACGTGTTTGTAGTGCTTACGGCGTCAACAACATCACCATTAGTAATAGCACTTGCATCAACCTCTGAACCGATAACGTGATACGTTAAGATGTCGGAAAGATTGCTCAATGCCAAAAGGCCGTTGATGTCTGTGCCCAGCGCGTCAGCGAGGTCATCAAAGGCTGCGTTTGTTGGGGCAAACACTGTAAATTCAGATAATGGATTGATCAGAGTAGGAACCAGTTCCTTCTCTGTCACCGCAGTGACTAATGTGCTGAATCCGTTGTCAATGGCTACATCGATTACGGTTTCGTCGGCTAGCAACACAGCGTCCATGGAGTGAACCACTCCATTGTCGGTAGTTAAGTCGGCGCCTGAGACCATTGAATGGTTGGCGTATACGTCACCGCTACCCGTTACTGTCATCTTAATATTGTTGGCAGTGTTAAGTGGATCTACGACTGCTCCGTTTACAATAGCTGAGGACAAAACTTCTGATCCCAAGACATGGTATGTAAGAATGTCACTTAGATTATTGAGCGCAAGTATTCCTGCTATGTTGGTATTAAGTGCAGCAGCTAAGTCGTCGAACGCATCGTTTGTCGGGGCGAAAACGCTGTATGATGCTGTGCCATCTTGCAAAACTGCATCAAGATTTTCTTGTTCTAGCGCAGCCTTCAGGTATGTGTGTGCAGGACTCGTAGCAATAACGTCATCAAATACGTTTGTTTGAGCCTGAGCCTGATGACCCATGTAGCCGAATGCTACGATGGCAAGACTCATTTTAAGCAGAGATTGAAAGTTCATAGTTTTCTGTTTAATAATTTTATTGAAACGCTAAACAGAAAGTATATGCACTTGCTTCAGTAGTCGTGAAAAAAAAGTTTAAAAAAGATCCGAATTGCGGTGTGAATTTGGATTGTTTTTTCGATTTTTTTGTTTGAAAATCAATGGATTATGCATTGAAAATGTCTAAATAAAAAAAAATAAATTTTTCTTGAATTCAAATTTATCTACCATTCGATTTCATTTTGTGGAATGTAATGACTCATGGTTTAAACATTTTGATTAAATGTTGACCGTATTTAGGAACTAAAGCAATTTGAGGAACTTGCCTACCGCTCTCCAATATTCCTCATGTCCCGGGCTTAATTTCCACAAACATTTAGAGCCATGGAAGCCCTTGGTTTTGGGAAGGAAAAACTCCTTTTCTGATTGCACCGCATCGTAAATGCCTTGCCATTGCTTTTGCTCGTTTTTTGCTGACGTGACAAATACGGGGCATGTCACCAGTGCAGCGTACTCCTCGATGTTTTTGCCCTTTACCTTCATGTATTCACCTGGAGAGAATGCCAAAATGGCCTTGATATCGTCGTTGTGTGTGGCGCCCAAATAAAAGGTGAGCGCAGCTGAGTACGAACTTCCCCATAGGATTACATCATTGGAAATTTCTTCATAGGCATACTTGATGGCAGCATCAATGTCGGGTACGGCGTCTGCATAGGCTGTTGCCATACCACTCTCTTTTGCCCTTTTGTGAGTCTCGTTTTCGACGCCCTGCGCCGTTTTTCCAGATCGCTGGTCAATGGCTAGGCAATGAAAACCAAGTGCATTTAATTTCGGGGCGATCTCTCGGTATGCGCCGCGACTAAATCCAGCTTGGTGGCACAAAACGATGACAGGGTCGTCTTCGTTCTCGGTCAGGTACATGTCGGCTGATATCTCAAGATTATCTGTTGTGGTAAAACGAACTTCTTGACCGAAAAAATTTGGATCAACTTGCGCACATGCCACCATAGGAATGCCAAGCAGCAGCAGTAATAATAAACGTTGCATATTCTGTTTTAGATAGGGGTTGAAGTGGATGAAGGTAGCCCCAAATCATCACTAAAAAAGTTAAAGCAGCTGGAATTTTAAACATCCCGTTTTTAAATATCTCGACGTTAGTTGAGATGCACACCGTCCGTAACAAGTGTCGATTTATGTGCTCTCAGATTAAACTGGTTTGAAACTCATGAATGTCTAAGGCTTAAGTAGCGTCATTGCTCTGTCGTTGCCGCCGGTGTTTTTTCTTTTAACCCTTGTTCGGGGTCAGAGGTGTCGATCACCACGGTTTTCGCCCAAAGATCGCCGAGCCTCTGATTGTATGCGGTGTTTTTAATCGTCAATAATCCCAGCAGACCGAATGGCCACAGATCTATAGGGTCAAGTAGATGTCGTTTCAATGATTGCCCAAAAGTCACGCCTTTTCGAGGATCACTTTTAGGTCCAACTCGAAGGTTCTGGCTTCTGTTTCCAAGTGTCATTCCTGAAGAAATCTCCATGCCAACGGTGAAAATGAACCATACAACTACTATTGAGAAACCAGGCCATCCTTTAACCGTGAATCCGCCTTCATTGTTTGGCTCAGCATACAGGTAAAACATGAATACCATATAGATTGCAATAATTCCATAGTCGATTATTGCCGCCACAATCCGTTTGAAAAGGTTTGGCTTGGTGTTTAGTTGATAATCGTGTTTGTAGTTCATTTCTTCTCGGCTACAATAATTGTAAATGGCGATAGTGACCTTTATTAATTTTGATCATCATGCCAAACAATCCTTTTTGATGTTGATGTATAGTAGCTGTTTCTGATAACAACATCGATGCCTCAGCAAAGATCGCGTCCTCGAATTGCGGCGAGTTCAATTTACGGAATCCACTTTATGTCATCAAAGTTGGGCTTGCGTTTTTCCAAAAAAGCATTCCGGCCTTCCTTCGCCTCATCGGTCATATAAGCCAATCGAGTAGCCTCTCCTGCAAATACCTGCTGTCCCACCATGCCATCGTCCGTGAGGTTAAACGCGAACTTCAACATCTTGATAGACGTCGGTGATTTTTCTAAAATTTCGAGTGCCCAGTTATAGGCTTCGGTTTCCAATGTTTCGTGGGGAATAGCTGCATTCACCATGCCCATTTCCACCGCCTCTTGTGCGGAGTAGTTTCTGCCCAGAAAAAATATTTCTCTGGCCTTTTTTTGCCCCACCATCTTAGCTAAATACGCCGACCCGTATCCACCATCAAAGCTGGTAACGTCGGCATCTGTTTGCTTAAATATCGCATGCTCTTTGCTGGCTAATGTTAAGTCGCAAACTACATGCAGACTGTGTCCGCCACCTACGGCCCAACCCGGTACCACGGCAATAACCACTTTCGGCATAAACCGAATCAGGCGCTGCACTTCTAGGATGTTTAAGCGAGGCATTCCTTCTTCATCTACGTAGCCTTGGTGTCCCCTAAAACGTTGGTCGCCACCGCTGCAAAATGCCCAGCCACCATCCTTTTCAGATGGGCCTTCTCCTGAAAAGAGCACAACACCAATATTGGTATCCTCGCGTGCATCAAGAAATGCTAGGTATAGCTCGCCTACTGTTTTTGGCCTGAATGCATTTCTTACCTCAGGTCGGTTAAATGCTATGCGCGCAACTTTACCGCACTTTTTATAGGTGATGTCTTCAAATTCCTTTACGGTGGTCCATTCTGGTTCCTGCATGTGATGTCAATTTTCAGCCGAAATGTAGGAGTTTTCGGTCGTTCAAAAGTCAATTCAGCGCACCTTGACTATTCCAGGCCAGGTAAGCGATCAGTTCCATTAGGCCGGCAATTCCTCCGTGCACAATACATCCGCCAACAATGTTTCGTTGGTAGTAGGCAATTGTTCCCAAGAGGTATCCTCCAAAAAATGAGCTTATCGTTTCTCCCAGCGGTTTGTTGAAGTGCAATACGCAGTATAACGTGGCCATGATTACAATCGAATCCTTGCCAAGAAAGCGTGCCACTCCAATTATGAGTGCCCCTCTAAACAAGGTCTCCACCCGAATGAAATCACTGATGTAAAAGAACTCATATAGACTGGCCATTTGCACGCGCGTCATTCCATAAACGGGTTGGTATTGCCACACCTTCATTGTAGGATAGGTGTCTAAAAAACCGGGCAACCAAATGGCGCCAACCAAGAGCGGAATCATCAATGCTATGAGGCCCAAATACGGCTTGAAGTTGTGTCTCGTTAGACTGAGTCCATAAAAGCTATTCATGTGTTTTCTTTCCGATATGAAGTATACTCCGAGGAGCGGAATGAAAATCCAAAAGGCCCCTTGTGCATTGGCTATTATATTGCGCAAATAGTACTGCTCGTAGATCGGTAGTTCTTGCACGAAGTCACGGTAGTAAATGAATCCACTGCTGGCAGATAAGGCCAACATAAAGACTCCACTTATCAAAACAAACTCCCGCGTAAAAACAGCAGTTCCAGATTTCACAACCACCGCCAGGTAATACACCGCTGGATATAGAATCAGAAAGTAAGAGAGATACTGGAAGTTGCTTAACCCAGACAAAAAGCGCCCTTCAACTTCAAAATAGTAGTTGCAAAAGATCAAGACTCCCAGAATTAGAAAGAGTACACCATCTTGTTTCCAATTGAAATCCAATTTGACGTGAGAAGTAAGATCCGAGATTATTCGCTTCAAGGTGCAGGTGCGCTTAGACAATGATATATTCGTCACAATAATATTGAACGAACATGAGGTTTACACTTATCATTTTATTTATCGGGCTGGCTATGGGTGTTGTGGCCCAAGACGGATACAAGGAAGAGATCAAAAGGCAGCGCGCAGAAAAAGATGTAGAAATGCAGTCGAGGAAAACGTCGCCATTGCAGAAAGAAGATCGAAAGACTTTTCAAGATCTACCATACTTCGAAGTTGATGAGAAATGGAAAGTGATGGCCACATTCCACGAACACCAAACGCAAGAAGTGATTGAAATTCCGACTTCTGCGGGGTATTCAAAAACGTTCAAGGCGCACGGTTATTTCGAAGTACAACTGAATGGAAATAACTATGCCATCACAGCATTCAAACGTCTGTATAAGGAAGGGCAGAAGGCACCAGAGCACGAAACACTGTTTTTGCCTTTCAAGGACATGACCACAGGTGAGTCTACCTACGGCGGTGGTCGTTATTTGGATTTAGAAGTTCCAAAAGATGGAGCGCAGGCAGTGGTGGATTTTAACCTATGCTATAGTCCATATTGCGCCTATGGAAACGGATTTGCTTGTCCAATTCCACCGGCGGCTAACTTTATAAAAACGGAAGTAGAGGCAGGCGAGAAAGCCTACAAAAAGCACTAAGCTTATTTTACGTAGGGTTTGTAATCCTTCATAAACTCTTCCTGTGTGAGTCCAGCAGATGCTCCTTCAACGAAGTATCGAATGATTGTCTCAAAATTCTTTGCATTTTGAAATCCAGGAACAATTTGCAGGCGCTCAAAATTCTGATTTAGAAAGACAAAACTTGGGTAAGAGAGCTTGTTATCTAGGAGTGAGGCGGCCAGTTGGTGCGTGCTGCGCTTTCCGCCAGGCGAAGGATTCACAAAGGTGTAGCCATTGAAGTCAATGGTGTCCTTCATCTCTGCATTCATCTTTACGGCATAGTAGCGCGCATTCATGTAATCTACAATGAATGGCTGTTTGAAGGTGGTCTGATCCATTTTTTTACACCATCCACACCAGTTGGTGTATGTGTCTACAAAAATGAGTTTGGGTTCGGTTTTGTTGGCTTCAACAGCTTCTTCCCAAGACATCCAATTGATCTTGTTTTGGGCGAATCCAGAAATGCCAATTGACATAAAAACCAGTGAGAATACGATCGACTTCATAGTGTGAAGGTAATTATTACCCTATGGACGTAAAAAGTAAAGGGCGGATGTTACTATATATTAACACCCGCCTTTTTGGAATTCTATTTTGCTTGATTACTTGACGCCGTGCATCAGCTTTTCCAACGGCTTGTTTAGCACGATGATTATTAGCGCGATGCCCAAGAGTACGAGACCAATTACTGTAAACACGTCGACGTACTTTGTCAATCGCATTTCCTGAACGCTATCAATTTGTTCATTCAATACTACGCTTAACCCTACCTCAACGTTCTCGGCGGTTCGTTCATCGATGCCGCCTCGATAGTACTTCCAATCTGAAAGACTTAGCGATCGATCCTCTGTTTCGAGGGCCAAGTCATTCTCAACCAACTTGGTATATCTGTCTCGTAGATCCGTCCATTTTTCTGGATTCAACCAATCGTTTGCGGTGGCAGCCACCGTAAGACCTGAGCGATTAGCCATAAATGAATCAAATGATTCGTTGTTGTCAAGATGTTCCCTAAAAAGAACCCAGTCTTCGATATCACTGTATTTCCCAACCGTGATGTTCTTAGATATTTCAACTTCCCTTCGATCAATTGAGCTTACTTCCATCCCATCAGGAACTTCGTAAAAGGCTGGCCAGCTCGCAAATTGATCACTTTCAATGAGCGCTAATCCGTCTTCGACGGTTGTTTCAGATGTGAAGTCACCAGACTCTTCAGACCCTCCGCCGTGTCCACCACCGGTTAGGGCTGCAATTTGACCTCCTAATAGGTTTGCAATGGCGAAGCTTAAGAACCATGCACCCATGGCCGTACCGGCCATCTTTTTAGGGGATAATTTCGTGACCATTGACAAACCGATTGGGGAAAGAAAAAGTTCGCCCGTGGTGTGGAGCATGTATAAAAACATCACGATGAATAATGGAACAAGGTTGTTGTCAGAAAGCATGAATCCAACATATGTCAGTAGAAAACCAAGGGCCAATTGGATGATCCCGAATGCGAATTTTAAGGGAATGTTTGGATTCTTACCTATGGCAGAGAGCTTAATCCACATCATTGAGAATAGTGATCCAAAGAGAATAATGAAGAACGGATTGAAAAACTGTGTCATGGAGGCCGGCATAATCCAACCCAAAATTTCTCGATCTACATTTCGATCGGCGAAAAGCGTAAGCGATGTTCCGGCCTGCTCGAAACAAGCCCAGAACGTGATGTTAATCATCATAAAGATGACGAGTGAAATCATTCTATCACGCCAAATCTTGGTCCCTTCAAGTTTATCTTCTTTAATTCCAGCGGAAATCAAGCTGTATGCGATTAGAATAAACAGCCCTAAGAAAATCAAGTTCAGCCATTCATTATTCAGAATAAGCACATAGCATAGTGGAATTAAGGCCAGTGAACCTAGTGATATCAAATGTGCCATATTCAGTGGTCCAAGTACCTTCTTTTTACCTGCATCTGTTATTTCAAGACCGGCAGCGGCAGAGTAAGAATTACGACCGGCATAGAATATTATACTTCCTGCAAGCATGCCAAGTCCTGCCAGGGCAAAACCTTTATCAAATCCATATGTTTCACCAACGTAGGCAACAATGGTTGTCGCCATGAGCGCTCCCAGGTTAATTCCGATATAAAATATGGTAAATCCAGAGTCTCGTCGTGGATCACCGTCCTCGTATAGTTTACCGACTATGGTCGATATGTTTGCCTTGAAGTAACCGTTACCAACGATCAAAGCTCCCATTCCAATCAAAAGGAAGGTCTCATTTCCTCCAAGTATGATGAACTCACCAATTGCCATTAAAATCGCTCCAAGGATTACTGCCCATCGATATCCTAAATACTGGTCGGCCATTTTTCCTCCAAGAATCGGAGCGGCATAGACTAGTCCAGTGTAGGCACCGTAAAGGAGCGAAGCTTCGGCGTCACCTTTCATTAAGGATTTTACAAGATATAAGGTAAGTAAGGTTCGCATTCCATAATAACAGAAACGCTCCCACATCTCTGAAAAGAATAAGGTCATTAGACCATTAGGATGGCCGGTTTTTACATCGCTCATTGGATACGTATTAGAGGATTATTAGTGTTTGATTTAAGGGTGTTGGTCGATGCTGTTCGGCCAACGGTGGGTAAATATAGAAATGTATTCGATTGTTGGTTGATAATCGGTTTCTATAGATTAGTCGAAATGAAGTCAGACATTTTGGTGAATAAGTGCAACCGTGTGTTTCCGCCATAAATTCCATGATTACGCTCTGGATACGAAGCAAAGTCAAACTGCTTGTTTGCCTTTACCAATGCGTCGATCATTTCAACGGAATTTTGGTAATGCACATTATCATCGCCCGTACCGTGAACCAAAAGGTATTTTCCCTCCAATGTCTCTACATGGTTTATAGGCGAATTATCGTCGTATCCATCTGGGTTGTCCTTCGGTAATCCCATATATCTTTCTGTGTAGATGCTATCGTAAAATCGCCAGTTTGTCACCGGAGCTACCGCAATCGCTGCTTTAAAAACATCCGCACCATCCATTAAGCAAAGGCTCGACATGTAGCCTCCATAACTCCATCCCCAAATTCCGATCCGTTCGGCATCCACATATTTCTGCTTCGCCAGCCACTTCGCACCTTCAATCTGGTCAAGGGTTTCTAGTTTCCCGAGTTGCTCGTAGGTTTGCGTTCTGAAGTCTCGACCCCGAGCACCTGTGCCTCGGTTGTCGATAGATACGACAATGTAACCTTGCTGACATAGATATTGGTGCCACCAATAATTTCCACTCATTGCGTTGGTTACGGTCTGCGAACCGGGCCCACCATACACGAACATCAATACGGGGTACTTCATCTTTTTATCGAAGTCAGCTGGTTTCATCATCCAACCATTCAGTTTTACATTTTCGGAAGTGCTCATGTCGAAAAAGGAGACATCGCTTAGCGCCATTCCATTCATCGTTTCCTTTAGGTCGTTGTTGTCTTCCAACATTCTGATTTCCTTGCCATCCCCGTCATGCAGTGTAATGCGTTGCGGCGTGTTTGCATCGTTATGGTAGAGAATAAAGTAGTCGAAAGTCTTGCTGAAGCTCGCACGACTCGATCCCGTCGCTGGACTGAGCAAGCTCGGTTCGCCGCCGTCAAGGGGAAGAGAATAAAGCTCTGTGTCGATCGGCTTGTTCATGCTGGCCGTGAAAAACAACTTCTTGTTTACCGCATCATATCCAGCAAAATCTCGGACCTCCCATTTTCCAGAGGTCAACTGTGTTTCGTTTTTTCCGTTGAGGTCGTACTTGTATAAATGAAAGTATCCGTCTTTCTCTGATTTCCAGATGAAGCCAGCGTTGTCACCGAAAAATGTAAGGTCGTCGCTGATTTCGATGTAGGTCTTGCTAACCTCACTGTAAATCGACTTTGTCGCGAGTGTATTGGTTTCAACTAGAATGATTTCCAATTGATTCTGGAGTCGTGGCATGGTCATAACCGCTAAGAAGTCACTGGATTGTGTCCATTTAATTCTAGGAATGTACTCGTAAGGATCAACCTTTACTGGGGATGTTTTCGCCGA
Source organism: Flavobacteriales bacterium UBA1993 (assembly GCA_002336485.1). Classification (GTDB taxonomy): domain Bacteria; phylum Bacteroidota; class Bacteroidia; order Flavobacteriales_G; family Salibacteraceae; genus SHAN690. Next base: position 735 of record DDCZ01000065.1, on the reverse strand, counting down.
GTTAAGATCGTAGATTTTAATGGCGACTCGCGCATTATCTTCACCTGCCTTTGGATATTTAAAGAGATAGTCTTGAGGATATAGCTCGGTAAACTTTTGCATGTTATACTCCATTACCTTCGATTCGTCGGTTCGGTAGTATGCGATTTTTGATCCGTCCGGCGACCAAAAGAACGCCTTGTCCATAGCGAATTCCTCTTCGTATACCCAATCAGCGTATCCATTAATAATGCTGTTCTTTTTTCCATCCGTAGTTACTTGAGTCACCTTGGCAGTTTGGTAATCCTGAACAAACAAATCGTTTCCTCTGACGTAAGCAATGTTTACACCATCTGGAGAAAATGTTGCGTGGCGCTGCTTGCCTTCCTTTTCTAGTAATCGGGTGGATCCCTTATCAAGGTCAACGATGTAGTATCGCTCTACAGTCGAGTGCCGATATATATGCTCCACGTCAAAAGAGATCAAAAGAAATTTTTCGTTGGACGAGAATCGATATCCGTCAATGGAGGCGTCATCGTCTCCAGACTTTGTTTTTAGTTGTTCTTCACTGAGTATAGTCTCCACTTTTTCTCCAGATTCATAGGAGTATTTGTTGATCTCCGTTCCGGTTTCGGTTCGGTCCATTGTAGTGTAGTGAAGCCCATCAACCATGGAGCGGACGCCGTATACGGATTGCTGTCTGAATGTCCCTTTTTTCCAAATATCTTCTAGGGTAATTTCCTGCGAAAACGCACT
>DDCZ01000042.1 GCA_002336485.1 Flavobacteriales bacterium UBA1993 | reverse complement strand
TTCATAAAAGTAGATGCCCTTCTGTGCTGACTTCAAACCAAGTACATTCTCAAAAACAAACATTTTTGGCTGATACTTTTCTAAATATTCAGCGTATTGTACAAACAGATAATTTCTGGGGTCGCCCTCCATTTTTGTCTTTGACCTAGATCTACCAACTAGTGAATAAGCTTGGCAAGGCGGTCCTCCAATAATTAAGTCAACTTTTTTATTACCTAAACATTTATCTATTTGTTTTTGAATTGTTTTATTGTTTTCGTCCCCAATTGGAACATTAATAACAGATTCCAAAATTTCATTAGGTACACTTTTATAAAGTTCTTCACGACTAATTTCTCCCTTGAGGTATGATACGTAAGTTTTATGTTTCCTATTAGACTTTAAATAATGATAAGCAGCTCGAGTTTTTAGTGTGTTACAAGCAGATTTTTCAATTTCAACGTGAGCAATAGGTTCAAATCCAGCTTGGATAAAACCTTCGGAAAGTCCTCCTGCTCCTGCAAATAAGTCTATAAAATTCATCTTTTTACTCATGGTTTTGAGGCTTATTCGATATGATTAATTCTTTAACATCTATGTCTAATATGTTTGCAATTTCCATTAGTATTTCTAGTCTTGGTTGTTGTCTATTTTGCACATAACCATTCACCATGTTGTAACTCTTCCCCAGTTTTTCAGCCAACCAAGTCTGCTTAATCCCTTTCTCATCAAGTACTTCCTTTATTCGGTTCATTTCCGTCTAAAATTAGACGTCCAAGATAATGTTTAATTTTAAATCATCTCGTTTTTCAATATAAAATCATCTCGAATTGTTATCGTTCCTAGCGCGGGGGAGATTTTAGCTCTTTTGGTTTTCAGAATTGGCAAAGAGCGTAGGCGAAAACCAAATGTGCTAAAATGTGCGGCTGGCTTTTTTTCGCATGGCATACAACAATTGTAAAAGTACATATTGGCTTTTATTTTTTTTCATCGTCATTCCCTATAAGCCTTTTGTGGCATGGGTTTGAAGAGAAAAATCTATAGAATGGATTGGCGATTTTTTGCAAATCACATCCACTACCGCGCTTCAATAATCAGCTTTTTCTTCATCAGACCTTCATCTCCATCTAGCTCTATTATATACAATCCTGAAGCAAGCAAAACCTGAATTTCTCGCGCTTCGTTTTTGGTCGTGTACTCGTTGTTCACATAAACACATTGCCCCAGTCCGTTGATGATGCGGAACGATTGAAACGCGGTGGTAGATCGTATCGTGAAACGCCCACTTGTAGGGTTCGGAAAAACTTGAACATCATCCGATGGCGAAAGATCTGAAATGCCAACGGTCGACACATCAATGCAATCTGACGTGTCAACACAGCCCGCTTGGGTTATTTGAACGGCATACGTTCCGGGGGTGAGCAGCGTATAGTTTTGGTTTGTCTCTCCCGTGATTGCCGCAAAATTCGATTCACAATCGAGCCATTGATAGGTAGCCGCTGCTTGGACTGCCGTAAGCGTATCCCAGAATTGATTCACCGAATTGTCGATGTTGGTGACAACTAGGTCAAGGGTGATGACCGAGTCACAACCCACCGAGTTGGTTAACACATATGTCGCGGAGCTATTAGTCGTTGCATACGTATTTCCATCAATCCATTCATAGGGGCCACAGCTCGCCAATGCATCGATAGAACCACTCGAGTGTTTGATGGTTAAATTCAATGTGGATACGCTATCACATAAGGCTCCTACATTGGTGTGATAGGTGGCGCTGGTGTTATTTTGCGTATACGTGTTGCCATCAACCCAAACCAACGAGTCACAGGCTGTTTGCGTGTCGATTCCGGTGATCGAATCCAAGGAAACGTTTGTTACGGTTACACTATCTAATGCATATGAAACATTTACCGTGTCATAGTATGTGCCCGCGTCATTTTGATATGCTCCTTCCAAGTATATACTGTCGTAGCTGCAAAGAACTTCGGCTTCATTGGCCACGAGATATGCTCCAACTATGGGTTGTGTGTCTGCAGATTGAATGAAGAATTGGGACATATTGTTAATACCACAAAACGAGGTGTAATCATAATATCCATCATCAAAATTGTCTGCACTGCAACTCGTTGTCCAATTGTTCAGGTGCTCATTCTGATTTCTGATCCATAAAACTGCATCATTCGGATTACCGTAAGGTTGACCCACCGCTGGTTTAAGTTTTAGATGGCTCAAGGCGGCAAAATTTGTAGTGCTGCCATAGTTGTTGACGATCCAATAATTGGCTGCGTGTGGGTTCGTATTTGGAAGGCTGTCGGGCAGCACGTTTAATCGAGTTACAACTACCTGCCCATTTGGGTTTGTTGATCCAAAATCAATTTTTGTAGCGGAGCTGGTCCACGTATAGGTTGCGCCTGAAGAAACGTTTACTCTATCGCTAACACCACCACCAACAGGGGCAGTCGATAGCACCTTTTGTGCATCGCCTGCCAAAGACGCATGCTGTAATCCAACCCGATCCATGACACTGCCGCTGCCAGGAAGATTGTATTGGTAGTAGACAACTAAGTCCTCGTCATAGGCTACAGGTCCGGTTCTAGTCAAGTGTCTTAGTTCCCTGATTTCGTTTTGGCTCAGCGATCTATTCCATAGGCATACTTCATCTATTTCTCCATTAAAGTTTCGTGAAGTCCATCCTTTGTAGCTTCCAATTTTTAATGTTGGAATGTCAACCGCAGAAGTGTTCGTGGTGTGCGTGCTGCTCACTCCGTTAAGATATACGGTTACACTTGTTGGCGTTACTACAAGGGCTACATGCGACCATTCGTTGTTCGGCACGAATAGGCCGCTGCTCCACCACCATGCTCCGCCCGGCCAATGATATGCCAGCTCGTTGTTCGATTTGAAATTCAATCCAGCAGTGGTGCCATCGCTGATCACAATGCCGGTGTAGTCGTTCTGGTTGGCGTTTGGTTTTATCCACGCCGATACAGTGAAGCTATCTACTTGTGTCAGCTCCAAGTTTGGCACATTCGTGTAGCTGGTATTTGTCTCGCAGTTCATTGCCAATCCAGGAATCGTGTCCCTATTGCATCCGTTGCTCACATAAACCATGTTTGCGATGGTCTTTGTATTGGTGTCGCCTTGTGCGTTGGTCACTTTTAGACTAACCGTGTATGCACCAGTATCGCCAAACAACACTTGTGGATTTCTAATCGTGCTATCGCTTATATATAATGGAGTAGGAGTGATGGTCCAATCCCAAGAAGCTCCTGTGTGCTGTAGAATGGAATAGCAGTCAAACTGGGTTGTGTCGCGCAGGCAGTAAACACTATCCGTATAAGTTATTGGTTGTGCAAGCGGAGAGAATAGTGTGTCCTGTAAGTCGCGCGCCCAAATGCCTCTTCCAGTTGTAGCCATTCGTAGTTCGGCATCCTTGTAGAATGGATTTATCTGCAATGTCTTCGCAATCAGCGGAAGCCCGGTGGAGTAATCGTCCCAGGAAGAGGAATTGGTATTCCAAGTGAATACTCCATTCTGAGATGTTAGGTATACAATGTCATCCGTGCCGCCTTGATATAGGATGTCGGTTAAGTTCTCATTGTTTAAGGTAGCAGTCGTTCTATTGGTCCATGATGTTCCTCCGTTTACCGTGCTATAGACCTTTGCTCCATTAGTGCCACGAGGTGTGCAAAGCCAGACTTCATTTGCATTCTCTGGATGAATGGAAATACGAAATCTTCGGTTGTTTCCTCCTGGATTCGCCGTGGTTTTTGCCCAAGACGTTCCTCCATTTGTTGTTTTCCAAACTTCACATGGATTCCAATAGCCGCCGATCTTGTTATATACGGCATACATTACATCTGGATTGCTTCGTGCAATTTCGATTTCGTATAAAACAGCGTTGGTGTCGGGAAAGGCATACAACGTGTCAAAACTGGAGCCTCCATTTGTGGATTTGTAAATGACATGGCCCAGACCGATAAACATGTGATCGGCATATCGTGGGTCAAAGTAGACGCCACTTCGTTCTGCTACCCAATACGATTCATTTGGTCGTTTTGGTAATGATGGGTGATTGATCATAGCATCACCAAAGACCGCAGGGATGGTTTTTACCGAGGTGTTATTGCTGGCGTAGTGCGTTCTGTACAATAGCTTTCGACTTTCAATTGGATGAACGTAGCCCGAGGCTTCCTCAACGCCGCCAATGTTGTAGGCATTTCCCAGTCCATAGTTTTCAGACCAACCCGATGTTCCATCGTGGTACTTACCACCCGTGTAGGTGTCCTCATTCCAGCCCGTATTGAATCCCCAGAAATGTCCTGCAAGAATTCCCTTGTTGAGAGCCACATGTGTGGCCAACGTGTCATCAGAGTAGTTTACACCACCGTCCGATGCGACCCAAATCTCATCACCAACAACTTCAATGTCTTGAACATCTGCATGGAAATCAGACAATGAGGTGGAGTTTGCAGCACCTATTGAAACAAAGGTTTGTCCACCGTCTGCGGATTCACTCAGTCGAATGCTTGCAACCCATATTTTATTTGAATCTGATTGACTCGCTTCCATGTCGAAGTTATAATACCCTTGATGATATCCGCTGCTATACGCCGCCACGTTCCACGGACTTGTGCCGTTAATGCTGCTATATGGCCCACCGTCTTGGCTATCCATATCCGTCCATGTTTCTCCTCGATTCGAACTGCGATAAATTCCAATCCAACCGTTGTCATTCGTTTTAGAGGCTCCTATTAAACACACATACACCACATTTGGCGCGGCCGCCGTTACAGCAATTTTACCGCCCGATTCAGTCGCGTTTGCAAGGTTGGCTGGCTCGTAGTAGTTGCTGTCTTTCAATACCCACGTCGCACCTTCATCATCGCTCCGATACAGTTCTGATATCTTAGCCGACGCGTTGGATTTAAGTAAGTATGCTACCGCATTGTCCGTTGGGTGAAAGTCAATGTCCCAGCATGTTTGGGTGTAAATTTGAGTCCAGTTCAATCCTCCATTTGTTGATTTAAACAAGCCGGATGAACTTGTGTGAAATATCAAGCTATCGTTTGATGGGGCGTATTGAAATTCATTGCCTGTTCCGCTGGTCACGTGACGCACAAACCAAGTCGTGCCTCCGTTCAGCGACTGATATATTCTGGAGTTCGATGCCACCAAGAAATTATCTTGGTTGGTTGGGTGGATTTTTACCGCGGCGTTGCCTCCACTAAATACCTCTGCTTTTGAGATGAGCTCCCAATTCTGGGCTTTGTCGGTTGTTTTGTAAACGCCCCCTGCTTCCGTACCACAGATTAGAATATTTGGGTTTGACAAACTCTGATCGATGGCGTAAATGTTCTTATGCCAAGAAATCGCCTGGGTCGTATTTTGCTTAAAGGTCTCAAATGGCCCCATTGGCACCCAGCCGGCGTTTGATCCGGGGACATTAAGTGGTGGAACGATTTCGTAGTTCTCCTGAAGCTCTTCAAAGTAGGCGTCTTCTTCTTCGATTGTTGGAAGTACGATATATCCCTCTTCATTCACGTAAGATTGAATCAGATTCATCCAATGCTTGTGGTTCTGCGTGTGCAAGTTCTTTTCGAATGCGTGCGTCTTGTAATAGGATCGATACAGGTTTTCAACTTCAATCACACTTGGGTTATCGCTATACATAAGCTGGGCCCACTTTGGCGTGTTGTCATCAATGTTTGGAACGCTTCTAAAAAAGTCAGGACTGTTTTGTCCAATTGAGTGAAGAGATAGAAATACGAGTGCGATTAAGACCAGATTTTTCAAGGCGCGGGAGTTGGGTTTCACAAAGAACAAAGCTAGTTTTTTCGCTTGTTTTATGATCCTTGAAATACATCAAAAAAAGCCGTTCAACCCAATTGCTATGGCATTGAACGGCTCTCCAAATCTGGGGATTCTACTGTTTAATGAGTGTCGTGTGGGAAACTGTCCCTTTTGTGTTTAAGTTCAATAGGTAAGGGCCGCTTGCCAATTGGCTTATATCGATTGGTGTGTTTTCCGAAACCGATTCTGTACGAATCAATTGCCCATCTATGCTTCTAATGTTCAGTTCTGCCCAGCCCTGAATTCCGGCCACTGTGAAGCTGCTTGAAGTTGGGTTTGGAAAGATTTCAATTTTCGATTGTACCATCTCATCTTGGCCAAGTGCAAAATCATTCTCAAAAGGGCCACATTCTGTTTCACCCGCATCATATAGATTCTGAATATGGTCAGAGTAGGTCTTCATTTTATCGACCGAGCCTAAACGGTCATTCATTTTTTGGGCAAAAACAAAGGCAATCGTGATTGATTTGGTTGAGTTTGGTTCAAACGTAAAAGGTCCTGTGCTTCCAGTTCCACGTCTGTCTCCGCTTGCATTCCCTGCCGATGCTTCATCCCATATGGGATTGGACATTGTATCTATTCCATAGGTAGAGTAGTAGCCCAGATCTGAACTATCCGTAAACATGAATCGGGCGGGAACAGCATCAAGGTTCGCTGGATCATAACCGTTTCCTGAATGTGTCAATTGTGTTCCATCCTTCCAACGACCCTGCATGAAGTTGTAGTAGTCGGCTGCGACCTGTGGGTCTGAGACTGGGCCAATGCCATTGGCGTACGACATGAAATGGCTGAGGCCAAGCTTTTCATTGTCCGTGTTACCATCGTCCATTCCGAATCCATTATAATTTCCAAAAGCTCCAACCGATGGAAGGTTATCCAGGTTATCTTGATCCATCTCTATTCCATCCAATATTCGAATGCCTTG